>NZ_PIRO01000001.1:0-604603 GCF_003048905.1 Campylobacter concisus | reverse complement strand
TTATAAGTAAAAATTTTATAGTGATCACACATTTTTTAAAAAATATAATTTTTTTGGTTATATTGTTGTTTCAAACTAATTAAAAATATCTTAAATTAAGTTTTTATTATAAAAAATATTATATTTTGCTTAATTAATTATATTGATAATCAAAAAGCTATTTTTTGATAAAAGCTTATAATTCGCTTTTTACAAACTATTGACATTTGGAATTTATATATTTAATTAATATATTTTTTTCTTAAAAGATAAAATTTCTCACATAAAGTTATATCCTATAAAGATAGTATATAATCACGCAAAAATTTAAATAATACAAAAAATAATAATAAGGAGTAATCTTGGCTAAAGAAGCTGGAGTAGTAAAATTTATTAGTGGCAAGGCGGTCGCTATCGATCAAAATGGAAATGAGAGAGAGCTAAAAGTAGGTGACATCCTTTATATGGGAGAGAGCATCAAGACAAGTGATGCCGCTGATAAAATAACAATTGTTTCAAATAATGGAAAAGAGATTACAATTGTAGGCAATGATACACTTGCTTTAAATCAAAGTACTATAGGCGCGGAAGGTTTGGCAGATGTTAGCGATTTGCAAAATGCTATTTTAAATGGTGGAGATCTAACAAAACTTGAAGAGACTGCTGCTGGTGGAAACACTGCTGCTGGTGGTGGAGATGGCGTTAGCCTAAGTGACGCTAAATTTGCTGAGGGTGGCCACTACTCAAACATTAATGCAACATATAGAAATTTAAGTGATACAAACAGAGCTTTTGCATCATACGATAGCCCAATAAGCGGATACAATGGTGGAGATGATACTATAATCCCAAGCAATCCTCTTGTAACTTTTATAAGCGATCTTAATAACGATGGTACTTTAAGCAGGGTTGAGCATGCACGTGATACAAATTTAAATACATCAAAAGTTCTTATTACAATTCCAAATGATGGCACAGTAAGGGCTGGAGATATACTAAATATCACTATAACTAAGCCAGATGGTAATACTGAAAATAAAACAATTCCTATCACTCCAACTATCATAAGCAATGGTTATCAGTTTGATGCACCAATACAGACTGGCAAAATTTCAAAAGTTGATGCAACTATTACAAATTTTCAAGGAAATGTTAGTGGTAGAAGTGAAGATAGCGTAACTTCAAGTGGCTTTAGTGCTCCAGAGGTTAAATTTACAGAGGATAACAGTCCTGATAATAATCTATTAACATATACTGAAAATGCTAAAGACGGCAATCTAAATGAAACTCCAGTACTTATAACTGTAAAAGATGTGATTGTTGGAGATGTGCTTCACGTGACTTTGACAAAGCCTGATGGTACAACTGAGGTTAGGAATGTGCCTATAGACCAAAATATAATAGATAATGGATATAAGATAGACAATATGCCAGTTGAACATGGCAAGCCTTCAAAAGTAGAAGCTTACGTAGCAGATAGCACAAACACGATGAGAAGTGCAACTGCAAGCGACTCTACTACTCTTGATGTAAAACCGACTTTGAAATTTACTGAAGATACAGATGATAATATCTATCTATATGATAATGAAAATAAGCAAGATAACGACTTTAGAAGCACGACGGTAGAAATAACTCTACCAAAAGATGTAGTTATTGGTGATAAGATTGTTATAACTTATACTGATCCACTAACTAAGCAAGATACAACAAAAGAAATTTCTCTTACACAAGAGATGATTGATAATCAAAAAGTAAATACCTCTCTTCCGATATTTCCAGATGTAAGAACATCAGCTAGTGTTCATGTGGTAGATAAAAACAATGTTCGAAAAAGTGAAGAGTCAGATCAAGATAGTGTAGAGCCTATTGGTAGAAATTTGTATATGACACTACCAGAAGAAAAGACTCTTCATGAAATTTCAAGACAAGAAAGTGCTGAAGACAATGAAGTAAATAAAACCACAGCAAGGATTACTCTGCCAAATAAAATTGACAATGGCGATAAGCTTACGCTAACTATTACTGGACCTGATCCTGATGATCCTGTAAATAATCCATCTAAAACTTATACAAGAGAATTTACTATACATATGGATAGTAAAGGTGCTGTGACTAGTGTAACAGAAAACGGAACTTCTAATGTTTTAACACCGATAAAATCAGGTGACAATCAATATACCATTGATGTTTCTGGTATACAGCTAAAGCATGGAGAAGATACGAAAATTAAGGCTAAAATCACACATTCAAATCCAGACAGGCATACATCTATAAGTGAGCCAGAAGTATCGGCTAGTTTAGAGTATGTAAAAAAACCTGAAGTTATCTTTGGAGAGGCTAATGGCACTAGGAGTATGAGTAGGGAGCAAGCTATGAGTGATCATGATCTTAATAGCACAACAGTCACTATAAAGCTTCCTAAAAATGCAGTAAGTGGAGATAAACTAACTGTAACTATAAAAGAGCCAAATGAAGCTACTGCTAGAGAAATAAAATATACTATTGGAAAAGATAATAATGGTAAGTTCTTTGTAAAAGATAGCGATGGCGATAAAATAGATACAGAAACAGATGGTAGAAGCTTTAAAATTTCTGGCATTAAAACAGCAACTGGTCTAGAAACTAAAGTAACAGCCGAGATAAAAGATAAAGATGGTATTCAGCATTCAGAAGATACAAGCACAGTTACTATCTCAAATATAAACGATATGGCGGTATATTTCAAAGAGGATGCTGACCGTAACGTATCCTTAACGAGAGCGGAGAGCAAGGACGCGGATGGCGACCTACATAAAACGACAGTAGTAGTAAAAGTGCCAAATAACGTTATAGCTGGCGATGTGGTAACTGTAAAAATAGATAATGGCACTTCACCTAAAACTTATAAGGTTACAGGTAGAGACCCAAGCGGTAAAATCATGCTAGAAGATACTTCTACTCATGCTTCTATAACTGCAAGTGATAAAAATGAGATAGAAATTCCTGGCGTAGAGATCATTGCTGGCAAGACCATCAATGTAACTACTGAGACCACCGATGCAAGTGGCGGCAAGAAAGCCGAAGCTCAAAATCATAATACTCTTGAAAAGCTTCATGAAGACATGGAGATAACTTTTGAAAAAGATATCAATAATGATGGTATTTTGGGTAGTTCAGAGGCAACTGGAGCGACTACTATAGCAACTATCAAGCTTCCTTCAAATTTTGTTTTAGGTGATAAATTAATAGTAGAGTCACACAACGAAGACACGCCAAACAATAAAACGACCAAGACATATGAGATAGTAAAAGACAATAACGGCAAATTGATAGCCAAAAATGGCAGTGAAGAGCTTGATATTACCGATGATGCTGATAGCAATAAAGTGGTCAAATATACACTTGGCTTAACAGAAGATCATAAGACTATCATTAATGCCAAGGTTACTGATAATACTGGCGCTGATAAGGTTGAGACAAATAGCGATATTACGCTTGATGCTCAAGGTAGCGGTTCTGGAACAGGCTTTAGGCTATTTATTGATGAGGATAAAGATAGAAACGGAGTTCTAAGTAGAGATGAAGCCATGAAGGATGGAAATTTAAATACCACTTCGGCAATACTTCAAATCCCAACCACTGTAAATAGTGGCGATACTATAAAAGTTAAGGTAAATGGTGGGGCAGAGAAAACTTATACCGTTGCTTCAAATGATGGTACAAACGTTACTATAAAAGATGCGGGTGGCAGCATTGTTGCACTTGAGCCAGGAAATAAACTAAAAATTTCTAATGTTCATATAGATAAAGATCATCCAGCAGTGGTTGAAGCTACTATAAATGGAGTAACAAAGATAGCTAAAGCTACATTGGAGTCAGTAGATACTAAAAATTTAAAGATTGAATTTGTTGAAGATAATGCAAGTAGAGACAATGTAATAGACAGAGATGAAGCTATTTTGGACAATGATATAAAAAAGACAATTATAAGCGTTCAGGTGCCACATAATGTCACAAATGGCGATAAGGTAGCAGTAACAATAAAAGAACCTCAAACTAATGGTACTACGGCTGCTAGGATTATAAATTACACAGTTTCAAAAACTGCCAATGGTAAAATTTCACTTACAGATGATACTACTCATGTTACTACACAGTTAGCAAACAATACTATAAAAATTCCTGGCGTTGCTATGCTTCCAGGTCGTGAAACTAGTGCAGTAGCTACTATAACAAATGGTGCTGAGACTACAACTAGCAGCGAAGCAAAAGCTAAACTTGCACCTTTAAGTGAAGCGGGATTAAGTGTAAGCATAGTTGCTGATAAAAATGATAATGGCATTATCTCAAGAGATGAGTCAGGTAGTAAAATTTCAAAGGTTCATGTTTCTATCCCGGGAAGCGTTATAGCAGGCGATAAGATAGATGTTAAGATAACAAATCCTAATGGATCTATCTTAACTAAACATTATGAAGTTATGGGAAAAGATGTAAATGGAAAAATTATACTTAAAAATTTAGATGATAATTCTCAACAAACGCTTGGCAGAGATACTCCACTTGATCTTGATGCTACTATCGCAGTTGATAAAGAAACAAAAGCTGAAGTTACTCTAACTGACACATTTGGTGAGAGCAAAACAGTAAGCGATACGGCACATGCTGAAATCGATGCTATAAGAGGCATCATGTTTAATAAAGATATAAAAACCTCAGAAAGTGGTGAGAGATCTACTACGGTTAAAGTTTATCTTAATGAAGATGCCAGAAATGGAGATACGGTAGAGTTTAAATACACTGATCCAGACAACCATGCATTAACTAAGACCGCAACATATACTCTATCAGCTGCAGATATAGCAAAGGGCACATTTGACCAAGAGCTTGATATCAATGCAAGATCAGCCTATGATCTAAATGTTAAAGCCTCACTTAAAACTTCAGATGGCTTAGAGTCCAAGTCTTACGAGCCTTATAAACCACTTCATATAGGCGTTGAAAACTATACGGTTAAATTTGACGCAAGCAAAGATATGAAAGGTGGTGAAGGTCATGATACTTTGGTATTTGATAAGCAAATAGTTGATCTTAGAGGCATTGCTAATCTTGATTCAAAAGTGGAAAGCTTTGAAAATCTTGAGCTTAAAGGAAAGACAGAGATCAAATTTAATGTACAAAATATCCTTGATATCACTGATAACCCTGATACGGTGCTTAAGATAAAAGGTGGTGATGTTGATGCTAATGGCAATAAAATCACAAAAGTTGATCTAGATCACAAATGGGATCGTGACTCTAACTACGACGCTAGTGGCTTTAAAGGCTACTCAAGCATAGATCAAATAAATGGAAAAACTATCCATATCCAAATAGACGACAAAATCCACACCGATCTTTAATCCCAAAAATGAGTGCGTAAATTCGCACTCATTTCAAACTCAAACTCACATTATTTTTTAAGTCTTGTTTTACTAATATTTGCTCCTTAAAGGAGAAAATATGAAAAATTTAATAGCCGTTATTATAGTTATTGCTGCACTTGCTTTTGGTGCTTTTAAGTATATAAATTCATTTGTTGCACTTGATGAAAATGTAAATGCAAAGTGGTCACAGGTGTTAAATCAATATAAAAGAAGAGCCGAGCTTGTGCCAAATTTGGTTGAAACTGTAAAAGGCTACGCAGCTCATGAGCAAAAAATTTTTGAAGATGTGGCAAATGCTAGAAGTAAGAGCATGCAAGTAAGCGTTGATGCAAGTGGTCTTAGCGATGAAGCTAAGATGAAAGAATTTATGACAGCACAAAGCTCATTTGGCTTGGCGCTTGGTAGGCTTATGGCAGTTAGCGAGAACTATCCAGAGCTAAAAGCAAATCAAAATTTCTTATCTCTTCAGAGTCAGCTTGAGGGCACAGAAAACCGCATAAGCGTAGCAATGCATGATTATATCGAAGCTGTAAAAGAGTATAACGTAGCCCTTAGAAGCTTTCCTAATAAATTTATAGCAAGTGCTTTTTATCCTGAGCTAAAGCCAAAACAAAATCTTGAAATAAGTAACGAAGAGAAGATAAATCCAAAAGTTTCATTTGAGAAATGATGAAGAAAATTTTTGCTCTTTTATTTTTTACATTTTGCTTTTGTTTTGCCATAAATTTTAACGAGCAGATAAATGACGAGGCTCAAATTTTCTCTAAAAATGAGAAAGCTGAGCTTTTAAGCTTGGTGCAAAATTACGAGCAAAATAGTACGACGCAAATTGCTATCGTGACTCTTAAATCACTAGAAAATAAAAGCATAGAAGAGATCTCTCTTGAGATAGCTAGAGGCTACAAGCTGGGACAAAAACAAAGTAGTAATGGAGTGCTTTTAATAATCGCTCCAAACGAGAGAAAAATACGTATAGAAGTTGGTTATGGACTTGAAGGCATGCTAACTGACGCTATATCAAGCCAGATCATAAATGATGTGATAGTGCCTAAATTTAAGCAAGGCGATATGGGTGGTGGCGTGATAGAGGGCATAAGAGCCATCATAAAAGTGGCTAGTGGCGAAGAATTTGAAAGCGTGAGTGAAGATAAAGAGATACCGTTTGGAATATTTGCCTTTTTTGCTGGCATGATCTCGTGTTTTATCTCTGTCTTTTTAGGTAAATTTTTTATGCGAGTTGGCTTTAGTGCGTGTTTTGCAGGGCTTATATCTACGGTATTTGAGCAATTTTTTGGCGTGCAAAATTACTTCATTGTCTTTGCTATTGTGTTTGTAATATTTTTTATTATTTTAAAAAATGCCTTTAAAAAAAATACTCAAAGCAAAAATACACACAGTGATTTCGGGCGCGATAGATCAGACTCAAATAGCAGTGGTAGCGGCCATTCAAGTAGTTCAAGAGGTGGTGGCTTTAGTGGCGGCGGAGGCGGTTTTGGCGGAGGCGGAGCAAGTGGCAGTTGGTAAAATTTCATCAAAGATTAGCTTGTAAAGCTCAAATCCTTTAAAATATATAAAAACTTAGGAGCAAAGATGCTAGCTGGCGAGCTGCTTAAAAGCCATTTTGCTAAATTTGATCTAGTGGCGGTGCTTAGTAAATTTTTAGAGCAAAGTCATTTTGATAAAGAAAAATTTGATCTGCTCAAACAAAATAACTTTAAAATTTTAGATAAAAATATAAAACAAGAGATAGTTAAAACTGCTGGTTTTAAAGAGTTTTTTGACGAGAAATTTCAGAGCTTTTTATGCGAGCTTATGCAGAGTAAAGTTTTAATTGTTTCTGGCAAAGAGTATAAATTTAGTGAGCTTGAAATTTATACTTGTTTTGACGCAAATACCTACAAAAGGCAGTGTGAGGCAGGAGAGATTTACTTTCACAACTTTGGTTTTGACATATCTTTTAAAAGCGAGCCATCGCTTTATGGCGGCGTTTTAGTAAGAGGCCTAAAGCCCTTAAACGGGCAAAATTTTATCTTTGGGCCAAGAAAATGTGCCTTGCATATCTTAAATAGCAAAATGAGCAATTTAAACTTTGATCTAAAAGAGGCTGATTTTAGAAAAGATAAGATTACTTTTACGCCACGCATTAGATCATTTGGCGATGAAAACCAGCAAAAAAATGATTGCCTTAGAGCATTTACTGCTGAGTTTGAAAAAGCCTTAGAGTGTGATGAAAATTATAAAAAGAGATTAAATGCCTATAAAAAGGGGTGAAATTTATCTTTTTATCAGCTTTTGCGGTGAGAAATTTAGCCCAAAAATGCTAGATAAAAAAGATCGCAGAAGAGTAAAAAAATATCCAAATTTAATAAAACAAAACTCATTTAAAATATCTCGCTACTTAAAATTTAAAGCAAAGATGCGAGGTAAAATCTGTCTTTCGCATAAAGAAAATATCGCAGTTTTAGCCATTTCAAAAGAAAAGATCGGAGTCGATGTAGAAGAGCTAAAGCAGAGAAATTTTGACGCGGTAGCTAGCTTTTGCTTTACAAAAGATGAGAGCAAAAATTTGGCAAATGCAAAAGATAAAATGCAAAAATTTTATGAAATTTATACTGCAAAAGAAGCGGTTTTAAAGCTTAAAAATTTATCGTTTAGCGATCTTGGTACTACCAGCTACGATGAAATGGCAAAAAAATACTTAATTATTAATAATTCATTTATTATTTGCCTTGCATTTAAGCAATGCAAAGATATAATTATTAAACTTTTGTAATTTTTAACATTAAAAGGTAAAGATTGCTTATAAAAAAAATAGTCATGATCCTTGCTATTTCGCTTTTTGCTCTTGGATGTGCAAAGAAATTTGATACGCCACAGATGGCAGATTTTGACTTAAAAACATTTAAGGTAAGCTCATCAAAAGGTCTACTTTTGCTTTACGTGCAAAATAGCAAGAATGAGTATAAATTTAGCCTTGTAAACGCACTTGGCGCGCCAGAAGCTAGGCGAGTTTTAAAAGATGGTAGCTTTAAAAATTTAGGTTTTTTGCCACCAAATAGTGCCTACAATGAACTTTTTATAAAAGTGCTAGAGATGATAAAAGATGAAAAAAATGAGCAAAAATTTATGATAGATGATCAATATTATAAGGTAGAAAGTGTTGATCTACGTTAGCAAACCAGCCATTATTAGTGCAGCAGGGAGCAGTAGTGATGAGAATTTGAGCTCGCTTTTAAGTGGAAAGAGATTTCTAGGCCTTAGCAGTGAGTTTCATCCTGAGAATAAATTTTTAGTAGCGAAATTTGATAAGGCACTGCCAGAGTTTGCCAAGAACACAAAAGAACACTTCAAAACAAGAACCAATGCTTTGCTTCTAAACACGCTTCTTGAGCTTGACGATGAGATAAAAAAGGCTATCAAAAAATTTGGTAAGAGCCGTGTAGGTGTTATTTTAGGCACTACAACGAGTGGAATTGAAGAAAATTTTTGGACTTTTAAAGAGTATATAAAAACTGAAATTTTTGATAAAAGCAAGTTTGGCATAGACAGAAACTGTCTTGCAAATGTGACCGAATTTGTGAGCGAATTTTATGGATTAGAAGGTCCAAGTTTTTGTGTTTCAACTGCCTGTACTTCTGGTGTTAAGGCGATTATTGAGGCACAAAGACTAATAAAAAGCGATATTTGCGATGCGGTTATATGTGGTGGTGTCGATAGTTTAAACACATTAACCATAAATGGCTTTAACTCACTTAGCATTTTAAGTCAAAAACCAAGCCAGCCATTTTCTAAAAACAGAGAGGGTATAAACATAGGCGAGGGAGCTGGGCTATTTTTGCTGAGCCGTGATGAAATTTCAAACGTTGCGGTCGCTGGCTCGGCCTCAAACTGCGACGCTTTTCATATGACTCAGCCTGATTTTAATGCCAAAATGGCAATTTCTTGTATAAAAGAAGCTTTAAAAAAAGCTGGCATAGACGGCGTGGACTATGTAAATTTGCATGGCACCGGTACGCAAGCAAATGACAAAATGGAGGCAAAAGCAGTAAATTTAACGCTTGGCTCCGCATATGCTAGCTCACTAAAGCCACAGATTGGACACACACTTGGAGCTGCTGGAGCCATCGAGAGCGCCATTTGCGTGATGCTTTGCATGCAAGAAAATAGCACCTTGCCGCCACATGTTTATGACGGCGAGTATGATGAGAGTTTGGAAGCTATAAATTTAGTAAAAAGTGGCACGAAATTTGACGTAAAAACAGCGATGTCGCTATCTTTTGCCTTTGGCGGAGACAACGCCGTAATAATATTTAAAAGAGTGAGATGATGATAAGTGACTATTTGCCGCACAGCAGCGCCATAACCCTGATCGATGAAATTTTAGAATTTACGCCTTGTGAGAGTATCAAAGTAAGAAGTGTGATAAATGAGCAAAATCCATTTTTAGAAGATGGGAAATTTCAGATGCAAAAGGCGATTGAGATGATGGCTCAAAGCCTTGGAATTTATGACTCAAAGATGCGTGAGCTAAGGGGCGAAAAGGCGATATTTGGCTTTTTGCTAGGCAGTAGAAAATTTGAAATTTTTAGGCCATATTTTAAAGTGGGCGATGAGATAGTGATCATCTCAAAGTGCTCGATCCAAGATGAGAGTGGATTTGGCGTTTATGACAGTGAGCTTTTTGTAAATGGCGAGCTTGGCGCAAGGGCTGTTTTAAACGTGATGAGCCCTGATGAAGAATTTGTAAAAAAGGCACTTAGTGAGTAAGAGAGTATTGATAACTGGATCAAGTAGAGGCATAGGAGCTAGTATCGCTAAACGCTTAGCTAACGAGTACGAAGTGGTGCTTCATGCAAGAAGTAAGAGCGATGAGCTTTTAAAGATGGCTAGTGAGCTTGGGGCTAAATTTATGACATTTGACGTGGCTGATACGGCCGCAGCAAAAGAGGCCATAGAGGCTGACATGGAAGCAAATGGCGTATACTACGGTGTTGTGCTAAATGCTGGCATAACAAGGGATAACACCTTTGTGGGGCTGAGCGATGAAGAGTGGTTTGATGTGATAGATGTAAATTTAAATGGCTTTTACAATGTCCTAAGACCAGCGCTAATGCCCATGATAAGGGCTAGAAAGCCAGCTAGAATAGTAACACTAAGCTCTGTTTCAGGCGTCATTGGCAACAGAGGTCAGGTGAACTACTCAGCTAGCAAAGCTGGCATTATAGGAGCCAGCAAAGCCCTTGCAGTCGAGCTTGCAAGTAGAGGCATAACAGTAAACTGTGTAGCACCTGGGCTTATAAAGACAGATATGAGCGAAGAAATTTTAAATAGCGATTTCTTGGGCGAAGTACTAAAGGCCATACCTGCAAAAAGAGCTGGAGAGGCAGATGAAGTGGCAGGGCTGGTTAAATTTTTACTAAGCGACGAGGCTAGCTACATCACAAGGCAGGTTATCGGTGTAAATGGAGGACTTTGCTAATGCGTGTATTTGTCACAGGTATCGGCGCAGTCAGTGCTTTTGGCAACAGCTGGGAGGAGATGAGGGCTAAATTTCTTGAAGGCAAAAACGCCGTGAGATATATGAGCGAGTGGGAGAGTTGTAAAGATCTAAACACTCGCCTAGCAGCACCTATCATAGACTACAAATATCCGCAAGAGTGGGATAGGAAACAGCTAAGAAGCCTTGGCAAGGTGTCGTGTTATAGCGTACATGCGGCTGGACTTGCTTTAAAAGATGCTGGATTATTAAAAGGTGATGAGTTAAATGAGTCAAATTTAGACCCAAGTGTGCAAGATGGCAGAATGGGTGTGGCAAGCGGCTCAAGTACTGGCAGTACCGACTCTATCCTTGATATGGCAAAGCTAGTTTTGGACATGGATAGCGGTTTTAACGCAAATACCTATATAAAGATGATGCCTCACACCACAGCGGCAAATATTGCGCTATTTTACTCGCTAAAAGGACGTATAATCCCGACGTCATCGGCCTGCACGAGCGGTTCGCATGCCATTGGATACGCATATGAGAGCATAAAAAATGGCAGCATAGATATGATGTTAGCTGGTGGGGCTGAAGAGCTTTGCGTGAGCGAGGCATACGTCTTTGATAAGCTTTACGCGACTAGTGTAAAAAACAGCACGCCAGATTTGAGCCCAACGCCGTTTGAAAAAGATAGAGATGGCTTGGTGCTTGGCGAGGGAGCTGGGTTTTTAGTGCTTGAAAGTGAAGAGAGTGCCTTAAAAAGAGGAGCTAAAATTTACGCTGAGGTTGTTGGTTTTGGCTCGACGTGTGACGGCACACACATCACAAGACCACAAAGCGCTACGATGAAAGCGGCGATGAGCTTAGCGCTTCGTGACGCAAAGCTAGAGCCAAAAAGTATAGGTTACGTAAATGCCCATGCGACTGCGACAAAACATGGCGACATAGCCGAGAGTATCGCTACAAACGAGCTTTTTGGAGAGGATATCGCCAT
Organism: Campylobacter concisus; assembly: GCF_003048905.1. NCBI lineage: Bacteria > Pseudomonadati > Campylobacterota > Epsilonproteobacteria > Campylobacterales > Campylobacteraceae > Campylobacter > Campylobacter concisus. Next base: position 592,743 of record NZ_PIRO01000001.1, on the reverse strand, counting down.
TAGCTCACTTAAAAGCTATCTTGGTCATACGCTTGGCGCTTGTGGCGGACTGGAGGCGATCGCTTCTATTATGATGATGAGAGAAGAGCTGTTTTTCCCAACTATAAATTTAAACGTGATCGATCCTGAGTGCGCAAAGCTAAACTATTTAAAAGAGCCAGCTCCGATAAAAACGGACTTTGTTATGAGCAATAACTTTGCATTTGGTGGTGTAAATACATCTTTGATATTTAAAAGAGTTAAAAACATTTTTTAAAAAGGATAAATATGAAAAAATTAATTTCATTAGTTGCCATTTTGGCATTTGCTACAAGTCTTAATGCAAGAGATGATGTGAAATATCACTCACTTGACTTCCTAAATGGTCCAAAAGCTAAAAATTTCTTACTACCAAATGTAAGTATCAGCTTTGGCACAGGATATAGTGGACAGGTAATTGTAAAAGATCTAACATCAAATAAAAAGACAAATGGTTTTAATAAAAGTGATGAAGAGGCATGCCAAATCGCACTTCTTTCGGCATTAAAGACTTTCCAAGAAAGAGCATTAAAAGAAGGTGGCACAAAGGTTGTAAATCTAACTGGCTACTACAAAAAGCATCCATTTAACTCAAAAACTCAGTTTCAGTGTGGAAGCGGTGCTTTGATGTCTGGCGTTACTCTAAAAGGCGATATCGCGAAATAATGAAATTTCAAATTGATTTTTTTGATGCGATAGCTTATGGCGATGTCGGCGAGGATCTGGCTAGATACAAAAAAGAATTTGATCTAGCAAAAATTCCACCAATTCAAAGAAGAAGGCTAAGTAGTGCTGCAAAGTGCGCTTTTAGCCTACTTAGTGGCTTTGATAAGCTTGATATGCCAGTTATTTTTAGCTCATATGAAGGAGAGATAAATCGCTGCTTTGAGCTAGAGACTGCACTGGCAAAAGCTGAGCCAGTTTCACCTACTTCGTTTTCACTTTCGGTACATAACGCTATCTCGTCACTTCTTAGCATAGAAGCTAAAAATCACAATGAAATTCTTGCCATTTCCTCTTTTAGTCCAGTCGAAGATGCGCTGCAAGCGGCATTTTTAAGACTAAATGATGGATATGAAAAGGTACTAATACTTGCTTATCATGAGTCGATAAAGCAGAGTTATTTTGATGAGAAAAAGCCATCATTTATGCTCACTCTTGTTGTCTCAGGGGCAAAAAATGAGAGAGTTTTAACTCTAAAAAGAGCTAAAAGAGAAAAAGAAATTTTCGGGAATTTATTAAAAAGCTTTATTGTAAATTTTGATCCAAAAATATCAAAAAGCTGGCAAAGTTGTAGTTATTCTTCATCTTGGAATTTTAGCTATGAGCCTTAAAATTTTAAGAACTGGATCTTTCTTTTTATTTTTTGCGATCATTTGCATAAGCGGAGATTTGCTGCTTGTGCCAGTGGTGCTTTTGGGGCTAAATAAATTTAAATTTATACAAAATTTATGCCGTGATTTAGTTAGAATTTCTTGGGGATTTTTTATAAAAGTTGCTAAAAATTGTGGGCGTTTGGACTATAAATTTGAGCTTAGCAAGCTAAATGGCGGATCAAATTTGGTCATAGCAAACCACCCTTCGCTTCTTGATGTGGTCTTTTTAGTTTCAAAATTTAAAAGAATAAACTGCATCGTAAAGGGCGAGCTTGGCAAAAATATATTTTTATTTGCGGCTATTAGGGCGTGCAACTATATACCAAATACAAATAATGAGGAATTTTTACAAAAAAGCGTGGAGGTTTTAAAAAGCGGTGAAAATTTATTAATTTTCCCAGAGGGCACACGTACGAAAGATGAAATTATTTTTCATAAGGCAGCAGCTTACATAGGTGTAAAAGGCGCTAAAAATATTGTATGTATTGGCATCAATATGCACCCAAGAAGCCTTAGAAAAAATGAACCGTGGTACAAAATACCAGATGAAAAGATAAAATATCATTTTAAAGAGATGAAAAATTTTGATGTTGATATGTTTTTAAAAGATAGGCCAAGCCCCGTGAGGGCCAGGGCAATGCATGATGAGATAAGTAAAATTTATAAGGAGGAATTTGGTGAAAGAGCTAGTTAATGATATAAAAGAGTTGATCATCACAAGCTTAAATTTAGAGGATATGAAGCCAAGTGATATTGATGAGAATGCGCCACTTTTTAATGATGGTCTTGGGCTTGATAGCGTCGATGCTTTAGAGCTTGGACTTGCGGTGCAGAAAAAATATGGTCTTGTGCTTGACTCAAAGAGCGCAAATCTAAAAGAGATATTTTTTAGCGTATCTTCTCTTGCAAAATACATTTACGAAAATAGGAAATAACTATGAGTGAAAAAGAAATTTTTGAAATTTTAAAGAAAGCCTTGATCGATCTTTTTGAGATAGATGAGAGCAAGATAAAGCCAGAAACTAGGATATATGAGGATTTGCAGATTGATAGCATCGACGCTATTGATATGATTGATTACATCAAACGTCAAACCGGACATAGGCTGATGCCAGAGGATTTTAAAAACGTAAAAACGCTTGATGATATCGTAAAAGCCGTAGCAAAGAAATTTGAAGCATAAAATAGTAAACCTAGTGCTAATTTTAGTAAGCATTGCTTATCCTTTAGTGCTATTTTTTTGGCAAGAAAATGCCACTTTGATATTTGGTGTTTTATGTGTGCTTTGGGGGCTTAGAGCCTATTTTGAAAGTGGCAAGAAAAGGCAGGTTTGCTTAGCGGCCGGGATATTTTTTGCGATTTGTTCTATTTTTAGAAGCGTAAATTTAGCACTTTTATACCCAAGTATCGTAAGCCTTGGCTTTTTGGCGATCTTTTTTTACAGCTTAAAGGGTGAGGCTGTTATAACCAAAATTGCTAGATTAAAAGAGAAAAATATAGATGAAAAGGTCGTTAGTTACACAAGAGGATTAACAAAAATTTGGTGCTTATTTTTTGTATTTAATGCGATTTTTGCATTTGTTTTATCGTGTTTTGAAAATAAATTTTATTGGAGTATTTACTGCTCTTTTGTCTCTTATATTTTGATGGGATTTTTGTTTTTTGGAGAAATTTTATATCGTAAAATTTTTATTTTAAAGAGGAAAAATGGAGTTTGAAAATAGTCTAAAAGAGTTTAAATTTGTTGATATTGATAAAAATTTATACTCACAAGTTGGTATTTTTGGGGCAAATTTAAAAGAGTATGGCGTGAGTGAGATAGAGATCTATCTAAGTGAAACTTTTGACTTTTGTGTAGCTTTTTTTGGAGCACTTGCGATCGGCGTGAGACCGATTTTTCTTGCAAAGCCTATTTTTAGTAGTGATAAATTTAATATCAATGATGAAAATTTCAAGAATTTTTTGGCTCCAGTCAGAAATATAGAGCCAAAATTTAATCTAAATTCTACTTTTTTTCTTCAAACTTCAGGCTCGACTGGAAATAGCAAAAATATCCCAAAAAGACTTGGTGCGATGATAGAAGAAGGGCTATTTTTAAAAGAAGAACTTGGGGTTAATGAAAGTGATACATTTTTTTCAAGCGTTTCGCATCAGCATATGTTTGGCCTTACTTTTAAGGTATTTTTGCCCATCATCTCTGGTGCAAAGGCCGTTAGCAAGGAGCTAAATTACCCAGAGGCAATCTTTGAGCTAGATCTTGAAAATTTAAGTTTCATAACAAGCCCAGTTTTGCTTCAAACGCTAATTTCTAGCCCAAGAGCAGCTGAAATTTCAGGGCTAAAAAACATCATCTGTGCCGGCTCAGCCCTAAAGAGTGAGCTAAGAGCTAGCATAGCAAAACTAAGCAGTGCGCGCATCATCGACATCTATGGTAGCACTGAAACTGGTGTAGTGGCTAGAAATTTAGGCGATGAGCTTTTACTTTTTAGTAAGGTAAAGGCAGGTCTTAGCGAGGACGAGGCACTAAACGTGAGCTCGCCTTGGTGTGAGTTTTTTCAGACTAGCGACTGGGCACAGATAAAGGGTAACAGACTCACGCTAAAGGGCAGGATCGATAGGATCGTTAAGCTAAATGACAAAAGGGTCAATCTAATAAGCATTGAAAATAAGATGCTTGAAAGCGGTCTTTTAAAAGACTGCTACTGCGATACGCATCCAAAATTTAAGCGCCTAGCCGCACTTTTAGAGCTTAGTGAAGAGGGTGTGAAGCTCTTTAGAGATAGCGGCAAAAAGGGCATTGTAGCAAGATTAAATGAGCTTTTAAGGCCTGAGTTTAAAAATAGTGTTAGGTATTTTAAAATCGTTAGCTCGCTTTGCAAAAACGCACAAGGGAAATTTTTAAAAGCAAATTTTAAAGAGCTTTTAGAAAAGAGCGAAGAGCCTAGCTGGGATAAAAGTAGCGAAAATGGCATTTATAAATTTAAGACAAAGCTTAGCCCAGCACTTGGTATCTTTACTGAACATTTTCCAAATTTACCGCTACTGCCTGGCTTTGTGCAGCTTGATTTTGTATTTAAATTTGCAAGAGAGCTTGGCGCAGAAATAGGCGATCAGTGCGTGGTAGAGAATCTGAAATTTTTAAAGTTTGTAAGGCCAAATGACGAGCTTTGCATAGAAATTTCGCAAAAAGAAGAGAAGGTTTATTTTGAGATATTTTGCAATGGCGCTAGAAGTGCTGCTGGTAGGATAAAGCTGGGCTTATGAAGACGCTCTTTCTCATACCATTTTACAACCATCCAGAGAAGATCAAAACCCTTTGTGAGGCGCTTGCTAGCTATGATCTGCCTATTTTGATAGTTGATGATGGCTCAAACGAAGCTTCAAAAAAGGCTTTGCAAAATTTGAACGAATTTGGCGTAGAAATTTTTACAAGAGCCCAAAACGGCGGTAAAGGAGCTGCACTAAAAGATGGCTTTAGGCACGCTATGCAAAATGGTTACACGCACGCATTTCAGATCGATGCTGACTTTCAGCATGACATAAGTGAAGTGGCTGAGTTTTTGGAGCTTAGCAAAAAGTATCCGCATGATATGATAATGGCTGATCCAATTTATGGCGAGGATGCGCCAAAATCGAGGTTTTATGGTAGAAAGATCACAAATTTTTGGGTCAAGGTAAACACCTTAAACACCAACATAAAAGATGCGATGTGTGGCTTTAGAATTTATCCCCTAAAAGAGCTTGAGTGGGCGATATCTCAAAGCAAGTCAAATAGGATGGAATTTGATATGGAAATCCTTGTAAATGCCGTAAGAGCAGGCATTGGACTAAGATGGATACCGCTAAAAGTAAGATATGAAAAAGGCGGCGTTTCGCACTTTAAAATGCTAAAAGATAACGTGCTAATAAGCCTTATGCATGCTAAATATTTTTTTAGTTTGGTTCCATTTTTGCTGGGCAAAGTCTTTAGGGGACAAAAATACGTATGGTGGCAAAAAGGCGAAAGATCAAATGAATTTTTCTTAAGGGTGAGCTTATTTTTAACCAAGAATTTGCCTATTTTTCTTATAAAACCTATCGTTATGATCGTCGTTTGTTTTTATTATATTTTTTCAAAAATAGAGAGAAAAAATATAAGAGAATTTTTGCAAAATGTAGAGAAATTTAGCGGTAAAAAACCAGCTACTGGTGTTTTTAGAAATTTTTATGAATTTGGTATTGCGATTTGCGATAAATTTCGTATTTGGCAAAATGGTATGCTCGAAAATGAGCTAGATATTGACGAACTTATGTGGATAAAAGAAGAGTTTGAGGCATCAAAGCGTGGCAGAATTTTGCTAACAAGCCACCTAGGAAATGTAGAAATTTGCAAGACACTTTCGCTTAGATCGCCAAGTTTTCGTATGATCATCTTGGTTTATAGCAAGGGAAATGAAAATTTTTATAAAATTTTAGAGCAGATAAGTAAGGGGCAGATCAAGCTAATAAGCGTAGAAAATCTCGATGCAGCAGCTATGCTTGAGCTAAAAGAGGCGGTAGAAAACGGCGTAAATATCGGCATAATGGGCGATAGGACGCCTGTAAATGGCGATAAATTTGTCGAAGTGAGCTTCCTTGGCAAGATGGCTAAATTTAACTACGGCCCATACTTGCTAGCTGGCATTTTGGGTGTAAAAATGAGTGCGCTTTGGTGCGTAAAAAATGGCGATAAATTTAGCATAGAGCTAAGTGACATCGCAGATGAGATAAAACTAGGTCGCGACCGCAAGGCAAGCGTCATGCCATACGTGCAAAGCTATGTAAGACAGCTTGAGGAGCAAGCTTGCAAGAGTCCGTCGCAGTGGTTTAACTTTTTTGACTTTTGGAGATAAATTTGAAAATTTCACACGTTAGCACATTTAAAGTGGCATTTTTTGATGTTGATAGCATGGAGGTGATGTGGCATGGCAACTATGTCAAGTACCTAGAAATGGCACGCTGCGAACTACTTGACAAGCTAGGGTACAACTACATCGCTATGAAAAAAGATGGTTACGCCTTTCCTATCGTAAAGCTTGACGTAAAATACGTGCGCCCAGCCTTTTTTAACGACACTATCAAGGTCACGACGACGCTTAGCGAGTGCGAAATATTTTTGAAATTTCACTACCTTATAGAAAATGAAAAGAGCGAAAAACTAAGTGAGGCAAATACCGCGCAAGCTGTCATCGATATGAAGAGCTTACAAACTTGCTTTGAGATGCCAGAGGCGCTAAAAAAGGCGATCGAAGCTTACACAAAAAAGGAAAATATATGAAAAAAATAGCTCTTTTTTTAGTCATTTTTATATCTTGCTTTGGCTATGAGCTAAGCGAGCTTAAAAATATAGTAAAAACAGATGGTGTAAGCGGAAATTTCACACAGACCAAGAGCCTGGCCGGCTTTAACAAAAGCATAAAAAGCTCGGGCGAATTTAGACTAGAAAAGGGCGGTCTTTACTGGGACACGCTAGAGCCAGTCGTTTCAAAGGTTTTTATAAACAAAGACGGCATTTTTAAAAACGAAAATGGCAAGCTTGAAAAGACAACGGCAAATTTTGATGAAAAGCTTTTTCTTGCTATCATCAGCCTAGATGAAAACGAGCTTAGAAAAGAATTTGACATAAAAACAAGCGGTAGCCTAAAAGAGTGGAGTATAGAGCTAAGCCCTAAAAATTTGCTCTTTAAACAAATTTTTAAAAGCATAAAGATAAGTGGCGATGAAGCGGTAAAAAAGATCGAGCTTGACGAGGTAAGCGGCGATGAAACACTAAATGAGTTTAGTCTAAAATGAAAAAACTAGCCACGATTTTGGCTTTTATCTTTGTTTTTTTAGCCTCGCTTGGGTATTCGATTGTGAGCCTAAAAAACGTCCAAACTGATATATTTTCACTGATAAATTTCAAAGACGCCAAAGAGGCAAAGGTGCTAAAAGAGGTGCAAGATGAGATGGCGTCAAATTTTTTAGTGCTGGTAAATTCCAAAGATCTAGCCAAAAATGTACAAAATTTAGCTCTTAAAAGCTCGCTTTTTAAGAGCTTTGAGGCGAACATTGACGTAAATTTAAATGATATAAAAAGTGACATCAACCGCTCAAAGATCGCACTTTTGAGCAGGGCTGATCTAGAGCTTTTAAAAAACGATAAAAACGCATTTTTCAAAAAGCGCGCAGAGGAAATTTTTAACAGCTTTAGCTTTAGGCTTTTAAATGTAAATGATGATTTTTTCTCGCTAAGTAGTGGCTTTAGCGCAAAAAATGGCAACGTAAGCTTAAATTTATCAGATCTCATGCTTGAGGTAAAGGACAGCAAAAAGAGCTTTTTCTTGCTAAAAGGCGAGTTAAAAAAGGGAGCTTCGAGCGAGGGGCTAATAAAATTTTATAACGAGTTAAATGCGCTAAAAGTCGGACAAAACGAGCTTTTTGTGCACTCAAGTGCGCTATATCAGGCATTTTCAAAGCAAAAAAATGAGAGCGAGAGCCTTTATATGAGCGTGGTCTCGCTTAGCCTAACTGCTATATTTTTGATGCTTGCTTTTAGAAATTTACGCATTTTTTATGTGATATTTATCGCTGCATTTGGCTTTAGTGTGGCATTTGCAGGCACTTTGCTCTGCCTTGGCGAGCTAAACATCCTTACTATTTTAATAAGCACAAGCCTCATTGGCCTCATGTTTGACTATGTCTTGCACTGGCTTAGCAAAAACGAGGGCGAAGTGATCAGGGCTAGCAGCATAAAAAATATGCTAAAAATTTTCTTGCTAGGCCTACTTATCACGCTTAGTGGCTATCTGGCTTTTACATTTTCTGATCTTAGGCTGCTTAAAGAAGTGGCGCTCTTTTCGGCATTTGCGCTAGTTGCTGCCTTTTTAGCTAGCTACTTTTTTATGCCTTTAGTCTTTGAAGGGGTGAAATTTTATAGATCAAAGCTCTTTGATAGGTTTTTAACTAAATTTTGTGATCTATCAGGCGCGTTTTCAAGGCATTTAGGGGTTAAATTTCTAGCTATCTCACTTATTTTGTTAGCTATTTTTCTTGGTTTTGATCTTAAAAATTTATTAAAAAGCGAAAATGTAAAAGACTACTCAAATATGCCAAAGAGCCTGCTAGCAAACTCTTCTTATATCTTAAACCTAACTGGCAACAACCAAAACACGATGATAGTGACAAGATCAAGAGGTGACATTTTGGGTGATGAAAAGAGCCTTTTAGATGAGCTAAAAAAGAGAAATTTGATAAAAGATGAGAGCTCACTAAGTGATATATTTTTAAGTAAAAGCGAGCAGAGCGAGTTAAAAGAGGCCTTTAAAAAGGCGCTTGATGATGAGCAAATTTATGTGATTTATGAGAAATTTGGCTTCAGTAAAGATGATATACGAAGTGAAATTTTAAAGGTTTTGGGCGAAAAAGAGCTTGGCGTGAGTGAAATTTTGGCTCTAAAATCAATGAAGGATTTTAAGAAATTTATGCTTGATGAAAATACGAGTGTATCTTACGTGAGCGGCTTTGTAAAAGGGGCGGCAAGTGATGAGATGCTAAAGCGTCATAACGCCTTTAGCCTAAATTTCGCTGACTCGCTAAATGAGAGTCTAACACAGGCAAAAGAGCTTGCGCTAAAACTAAAAATAGCAGCACTTGTGGTCGCATTTTTACTGCTATGGTTTTACTTTAGTGCGTTTATATCGGCACTTGTGATGGGCGTCATCATCTTTGGTGCGCTTCTTACACTTTTTATCTTTGCCGTTTTTGGCGTAAATTTAAGCATTTTTGGCGTCTTTGGGCTAATCCTTGCAAGTGCTGTTGGGATTGACTACATGATATTTGCACTAAATGAGAGCCTTAGCGAAAAAGAGCGAATTTATGGGATATTTTGTGCATTTATCACAAGCTTTATCTCGTTTTTTACTCTCTCTTTTAGCCAGACCGCGGCTCTTAGCGTATTTGGGCTAAGTGTTAGCCTTTGCGTGCTGATATATGGGCTATGTGCTAGCGTTTTATCTTGTAAAAATATAAAAATTTAGCTTTGTTTTCATGCCCCAAGCGTTTTGGCTAGCTCGGGGCTTTGGTTTTATTTTATAACGGCTAGTTTGCCTGTGCCTGCGTTTTGATTTACCTCTTTTTGGACGTCTGAGGCTTTGAGGAGCTCAAATTTATATGGAGGCTCAAATGGCGGTTTATCTAGCTTTTCGCAAACGCTGCCCTTTTTAGAAAGGTCTATGTTGCCGCTTTCAAAAATGGTGCCTTTGTTACATTTGTAGCTTATTTTGACGCCATTTGTAAAGTAGTTGTTTTGAGCGTATATTAGCGAGCCAAAGCGCACGCCAATGGCGTATTTTTGGTCATAGAAGCCATCTTTTGAGTCATAAAAGTTGTTATAGACGTGCACCTTTGCATTGCGTGCCATAGGTAGGCGTTGCGCGCAGTTGTCAAAAACGTTACGAGCGACCGTTATAGTCCTTGTTTCGCTGCTGCCGTCAGAGTCTCTTGAGCCAATTAACATCGTTTTGTCATGGTTTTCAAAGATGTTGTGCGAGATCGTGATAGCCACACTGTCTCCCTTGATGTCGCATAGTCCGTCGTAAGTCTGCCATTTGGTAAACTCTCCGCCTGCTAAATGCACATGACCAAGCTCGACCATGTCCTTAAAATGGCAGTGATCTATCCAGATGTTTTTGCTTGATTCTATGCTAACGCCCTCGTATTGCGCATTAAAGCCGTCATTTTTTTGTATATCTGGAAATGGATCAAAAGCATCTTCGATCTTCATATTACGGATCGCAATATTTTGGACATTTTTTAACAAAAGCGAGCCGCCTTTTATGCCTGAGTTTTCGCCTAAGCCGATTATTGTGGTGTTGCTAGCTACCGGCACTACGATGAGCTTTTTGTACTCGTTGGCTAAATTTTTGCGAAGCGCTGCTAACTTTGGATCTTGCGAACCGTCTAAATTTGCACGGCATGAAGCGCCGTAAGCCTGCATAAATTTGGCATAAGAGCTAAACTCGCCACTGCTAATCTTGCTTATAAATTTATCCAACCCCAAGCTCTTGCCATTTTGCGGGATATTGCCTTCGCTAAGGTCTATGAGGTCATCCACATAGATGACATAGTCGCGTATTTTATGAGCTCTTGTCTATCTTTTGTGATGACTTCTTTACTCTCTTTATCGGCATATCCGCTAAAATTTGCTCTGTGCCAATGCTAGCGTAGTCAAAAGGCAAGTTGCTTACTTTTATATCGCTCGACTACATCTTAGTGCCAAATGTAATTAACGCAATAATGGTGAGTAGTAAAAATTTTTAAGCATTTTAGCTTCCTAAATTTGGCTTTTTTAATCTTTTGGTATAAAAATTTTTGGCTAGTTAAATTTTACGCAAGATTTTAAAGACAAATTTTTAAGCAAAAAATATCTCACTTTTTAGACGAAGCAAGCACAGATAGGCGCTTAGTACGCTTTGCTCTCTTATGTAGTTGCGATCTCCTTTTAAAAGAAGCCTCTCAACCTCGATGTTGCCGTTTTTATCGCCAGCTGCGACGTAGACCGTGCCAACTGGCTTGCTAGCTGTGCCACCACCTGGTCCCGCTATACCGCTAATAGCAAGCGCAAAGTCCGCATTTGTCGTGCTTAGTGTGCCTTTTACCATCGCCTTTACGCAAGGCTCGCTCACGGCTCCGTAAGTTTCTAAAATTTCATCCTCAACGCCCAGCCACTCGTGCTTTATGTGATTTGCATAAGTTACTAACGAGCCATCAAAGCTAGCTGAGATGCCGCCATATCTTGCAAATTTAGCCGCCGCAAGCCCAGCCGTGCAAGACTCGGCAAATGAAATTTTAAGCCCCTTTTGCATGAGCCTCTTTGCCACGAAGGCGATCACATCTTTTTGTGGGATAAATTTTTGTGAAAATAGCGTTTTTATCCCTTGTAAAAAGCTCTCGATCTGGCCAAATTTATTACTTTTTGCTCTTACTAGTATCAAATTTGGCAGGATCTGCGCAAGAGTGATATCGACCTCGTAAGTTTTAGCAAGTGGCAGCATAAGGATCCTCGCGCTATCAGCGTCGATGTCTATTAGATGAAAGTAGCTAAAATCAGGCTCATACTCGGTGAGAAACTCGCCTATCTCTTCATTTGGATTAGCTTTTATGAGATTTATTTGAGCGTTATTTAGGCTGGTTAAAAAGCTATTTTTAGAGTAGTCTAAGCTATCTTTAAGTGCAAGAGTTGTGCTATCTTTTAGCTCGAGCGAGCCCCCAGTTAGCGTCGCTACGATCTTTGCAGCGATGGCAAAATTTTCATCCGAGCCAAAAATGCTTACAAAGTCGTAATCTTTTGATAAATTTTCGATGATAAAAGGTAGCTCTTTGCTATTTTTTGGAGCAAAACTAACCACTCCAAGCTCGCCAAAATGATCCTCGTAACTTTGAAAAATGTAGTTTAGAAATTCTCTATTTATCTCAAGATCTTCGCCTATTATCAAGATACTTTGTCTCATTTTTAAGCTCCTTTTTTTGCCTCATTATACTATTTTTCAGTGTGATTTAACCAGCACAGGTGTAAAATTAGCAAATTTTAAAATCAAGGTAAAAAATGGACTACAAAGAGACACTTTTACTCCCAGAGACAAATTTCCCGATGCGTGGAAATCTCCCACAAAATGAACCACAAAGACTAAAATCATGGTACGAAGAGCGCAAGGTTTATGAAAAGATGAAGAAAAATCGCCAAAATGCGGTTAAAAATTTCAACATCCACGACGGCCCTCCGTATGCAAACGGACACCTACACATCGGCCACGCGTTAAATAAAATTTTAAAAGATATCATCACAAAAACGCACTATTTTTACGGCGAAAATGTCCGCTATGTGCCAGGCTGGGACTGCCACGGCTTGCCTATCGAGCAGCAAGTAGAAGTCAAGCTTGGTGATAAGAAAAAAGAGCTTAGCAAGGTCGAGATAAGAGAGCTTTGCAGGCAGCATGCGAGAGAATTTATAGACATTCAGCGAAATGAGTTTAAAAGCCTTGGCATCATCGGCGACTTTGAAAATCCATATATGACGATGAAATTTGAGTTTGAGGCTGACATCTACAAAGCACTTTGCGAGATCGCTAAAAAGGGGCTTTTGATAGAAAGAAGTAAGCCAGTTTATTGGAGCTGGGCGGCTAGATCGGCGCTAGCTGAAGCTGAAGTCGAGTATGAGGAGAAAGAGGACTACTCTATTTACGTAGCATTTGAGCTTGATGGCGACGCGCTAGAAAAGCTTGGCGTAAAAGAGGCAAGCGCTGTCATCTGGACAACTACGCCTTGGACACTTCCAGCAAACCAAGCAATAAGCCTAAAACCAGATGAAATTTATGTGCTAACGGCTGAAAATTTGATATTTGCAAAGCCACTACTTGAAAGCGTTGTGCAAAGTGGTCTAAGTAAGGGCGAGATCAAAAAAGAGTTTAAATCAAGCCTGCTTGAAAATACTCACGCGATAAATCCACTAAACGGCAGAAAGTCACGATTTTTACTAGGCGATCACGTCATGATGGATGGTGGTACTGGACTTGTTCACACAGCTCCAGGACACGGCGAGGACGACTACTACGTATGTTTGAAATATGGTTTTAGTGAAATTTTGATGCCAGTTGATGATGGTGGCTGCTATGATGAGAGCCTAAAACATCACGGACTATTTAGAAGCGACATGGTAGACGAGTTTGTCGGTATGCACATCTTTAAAGCAAATGAAAAAATTTTAGAGCTACTTGGCAAAAATTTACTTAGCGTCTCTAAATTTAGACACTCTTATCCATTCTGCTGGAGAACGCACAAGCCTGTTATTTATAGAGCTACAAAGCAGTGGTTTATAGCTATGGACGAGGCTAAACTAGGCGGAAAAACACTTAGACAAACAGCGCTAAAAGAGCTTGAAAAGGTTAAATTTTATCCAAGTGTTGGCATAAAAAGAATAGGCTCAATGATAGAAAATCGCCCAGACTGGTGTATCTCTCGTCAGCGTGACTGGGGCGTGCCGATCGCGTTTTTCAGAGATAAAGCGACAAAAGAAGTTATATTTGATAGTGAAATTTTAGACCACATCGCAGGCATCTTTAAAGAAAAAGGCGCTGATGCGTGGTGGGCGCTAAGTATAGACGAGCTTTTACCAAAGGGCTCAAAATACAATGCTGAAAATTTAGAAAAAGTGATGGATATCCTTGACGTTTGGTTTGATAGCGGCTCGACATGGCATGCGGTCTTGCAAAGCGACAACTACGATGCTGGCAAATACCCTGCAAGCATGTATCTAGAGGGTTCAGACCAGCACCGTGGCTGGTTTCAAAGCTCGCTTCTAGTAAGCACAGCTATAAATTCTCACGCACCTTATGAGAGCATCCTAACTCACGGCTTTACAGTCGATGCTAAGGGTGAGAAGATGAGCAAGAGCAAGGGCAACGTCATCGCTCCACAAGACGTGGCCAAAACTCACGGCGTAGAAATTTTACGCCTTTGGGTTGGCATGAGTGATTACTCAAGCGACCTAAAAATAAGCGAAGATATATTAAAGCAAATCAGCGAGCAATACCGCAAAATCCGCAACACAATCCGCTTTTTACTAGCAAACGTAAATGACCTAGAAAGCCTAAATACAGAATTTAACATCCTTGATAAGTGGATCTTAGCACGCGCTAAAAAGGTCTTTGATGAGGCGAGCGCTTGCTTTAGAAATTATGACTTTTCAAAGGGCTTTAATATCCTTTTAAATTTCTTATCAGCCGATCTTAGCGGCGTATATCTTGACGTTTGCAAAGATAGGCTTTACTGCGACGCAAAAGACGCTCCAAGAAGAAGATCAGCTCAAAGCGCAATGGCGATTATCACAAAGGCACTTTTGCCACTCATCGCTCCAACGCTTACTTACACCGTTGATGAGGTGATGGACTACGCTCCAAAGATCATCAAAGGCGAGGCAAAAGACGCGTTTGATCTAGTCTATGAGCCTATCATTTTTGATCTTAGCTTTGAAGATGAGCTGCTTTTTGCCGGCAGGGAGAAATTTAACGAGATCGTGGACGTTCTTAAGAAGGACAAAAAGATAAAATCAACTCTAGAGCTAAGCCTAGAGACCACAAGTCATAGCATCACAAGCTACGACGAGCGCGAAGTGGCCGATCTTTACATGGTAAGCTCGGTTAAAGCTTACGATGATAGCGAGCCACTAGCTGAGTTCGAGCTTGAGGGTGATAAATTTAAGATCATAGCAAGCAACCTTCACAAATGCCCAAGATGCTGGAAATTTAACGCTAGCAAAGAAGATGCGCTATGCCCAAGATGTGAAGAAGTCATAAGTGCTAAGTGAGCCAGTAAGCGCAACTATCATAATAGCAACGATCGCTGCGGTGGTCGTTATTAGCTTATTTGGCATATTTTTGGTTAATAAATTTAAAGGATAAAAATAGTGGTAACTTTAAAAGAAGCTTTGAAATTTTCAGCTGAAGAGATAAAAAATTTAAGAGCCGAGCTTGAGGCAAAAATCATAAAAGAAAAAGAGCTTGGCGCTTATGTCGAGCAGCTAGCAAATTTAGAGATCGCAAAACTAGGCGAGGGCGTGCCTATCGCTATAAAAGACAACATCCAAGTAAAAGGCTGGAACGTAACAAGCGCTTCTAAAATTTTACAAGGCTACGTAGCACCATATAATGCAACTGTTATCGAGAAGCTACTTGGCAAAAATTTAGCTCCATTTGGCCGCACAAATATGGACGAATTTGCGATGGGAAGCACGACTGAGAGCTCATTTTACGGCAAGACTCTAAACCCACTAAATTATGCCCATGTACCAGGCGGCAGTAGTGGTGGCTCAGCAGCAGCAGTCGTAGCTGGCCTTGCAGTCGCAGCACTTGGTAGCGATACTGGTGGCTCGATCCGCCAGCCAGCGGCATTTTGCGGATGTGTAGGACTTAAGCCAACTTACGGCAGAGTGAGTAGATACGGCCTTGGCGCGTATTCAAGCAGCCTTGATCAAATAGGTCCGATCGCTCAAAACGTAGAAGACGCAGCCATTTTATATGACGCGATCGCTGGACATGACCCAAAAGATAGCACGAGCGCAGATGTACCGTTTGTGAGCGTTAGCGACAAGATAGATGGCAACAAAAAGCTAAAAATTTGTGTCATCAAAAACTACGTCGAAAACGCAAGCGAGCAGACAAAAACTGCTTTAAATTTAGCTATAGAAAAGCTAAAATCACACGGCCACAGCGTAACTTACACAAATTTTGAAGACTCAAAATATGATGTAGCAACCTACTACATAATAGCAACCGCAGAGGCAAGCGCAAATTTAAGCCGCTATGATGGCGTAAGATACGGTAGACGTGCGGATGCTAAAAATTTAAAAGAGCTATATATAAACTCACGCTCTGAGGGTTTTGGTGAAGAGGTAAAAAGAAGAATTTTACTTGGTACATTTGTGCTAAGTAGCGGATATTACGACGCTTACTACATCAAAGCGCAAAAAGCAAGAGCGCATATAAAAGCTCAGTACGAGAAAATTTTAGAAGAAAACGATCTTATCTTCATGCCAGTTGCTCCAAGCACAGCTTATAAATTTGGAGCACACAGCGATCCGCTTCAGGCCTATCTAAGCGACATCTATACGATTAGCGTAAATTTAGCAGGCCTACCAGCTATCTCTGTGCCAGTTGGCAAAGATGATCAAAATTTAAACGTGAGCGCCCAGCTCATCGCAAAAGCGTGGAACGAACAGACCTTGATAAACGGTGCCAAGAGCTTAGAAAATTTAATAAAAGGATAAAAATATGAAGATAGTAAAGAGAGCTTTAACATTTGAGGATGTGCTTCTTGTGCCGCAGTACTCTGAAATTTTGCCAAAGCAAGTTGATGTGAAAACTAGGATCAGCAAAAATGTCACGCTAAATATCCCGATCGTCTCTGCTGCGATGGATACGGTGACTGAGCATAGAACTGCTATCATGATGGCGAGGCTCGGCGGTATCGGCGTCATCCACAAAAACATGGACATCGAAAGCCAAGCAAAAGAGGTCAAACGCGTCAAAAAAAGCGAAAGTGGCGTCATCATCGATCCTATCTTTATAAATCCAGAAGCAACCGTGGCTGAAGCTCTAAGCCTTATGTCAGATCTTCATATTTCAGGCGTTCCAGTCATCGATAAGGACCGTAAATTAATAGGAATTTTAACAAATCGCGATTTGAGATTTGAGACAAATATGAGCACTTTGGTAAAAGACCGCATGACAAAAGCACCGCTTATCACCGCACCAAAGGGTTGCACGCTTGATGATGCGGAGAAAATTTTCTCTCAAAATAGAGTTGAGAAGCTACCTATCGTCGATAAAGATGGCAGACTTGATGGGCTTATCACTATAAAAGATCTAAAAAAACGCAAAGAGTATCCAAACGCAAACAAAGATAGCTACGGCAGACTTCGCGTAGCAGCGGCTATTGGTGTTGGTCAGATTGACCGTGCTAAAGCACTAGTTGATGCTGGCGTAGACGTCATAGTCATCGACTCAGCTCACGGTCACTCAAAGGGTATTATTGATACTTTAAAAGAGGTAAAAGCAAATTTTAAAGTCGATGTCGTAGCTGGCAATATCGCAAACCCAGCGGCTGTAAAAGACCTAGCAGAAGCAGGAGCGGACGGCATAAAAGTAGGCATTGGACCAGGATCAATATGTACCACAAGGATCGTTGCTGGTGTTGGTGTGCCTCAAATTTCTGCCATTGATGACTGCGCAAGCGAGGCAGCGAAATATGGCATCCCAGTTATCGCAGATGGTGGTTTAAAATACTCAGGCGACGTGGCAAAAGCCCTGGCAGCAGGTGCAGCTTGCGTTATGGCTGGTAGCTTACTTGCAGGTTGCGAGGAGAGCCCAGGCGAACTTATAACATTCCAAGGTCGCCAGTACAAAGTATATCGCGGCATGGGGTCGATCGGCGCTATGACAAAGGGTAGCTCTGATCGCTACTTCCAAGAGGGCACCGCTCAAGACAAGCTTGTGCCTGAGGGCATCGAAGGCCGTGTGCCATTTGCTGGCAGTATAAAAGATGTGATCCATCAGCTAATAGGCGGCCTAAGAAGCGCTATGGGTTATGTCGGCGCAAAAGATATCCCAACTCTTCAAGAAAGAGCCGAATTTGTCGAGATAACAAGCGCAGGACTAAAAGAGAGCCACGTCCACGACGTAGTTATCACTCACGAGGCACCAAACTACAAAGTTAATTAGTGTTAAATCTGCAAACTAGAACTATTAAATTTAACGAGCCACTCTATCTTGAGAGTGGCCGTATGCTATCAAATTTCAAGCTTATTTATGAGACTTACGGCACGTTAAATGCCGATAAAAGCAACGTTATCGTGATCTGTCACGCCTTAACTGGCTCGCACCACGCAGCTGGCACCTACGCAGGTGATGAGAAAGCTGGCTGGTGGGACGGGCTAATAGGCAGTAAAAAGGCGGTTGATACCGATAAATTTTACGTTATCTGCGTAAATATCCTAGGCTCGTGCTTTGGCTCTACCTCACCACTAAGTGTGGATAGAAGCAGTGGCAAAGAGTATAGGCTAAATTTCCCAGTCCTTGCCATAAGTGATGTGGTAAAGGCGCAAATGAGGTTATTTAGCGAGCTTGGCATCACAAGGGCAAGAGCCGTGATAGGTGGCAGTCTTGGCGGTATGCAGGCACTTTGCTACGCTATCGAGTTTCCAGAATTTGCGCAGGATATCGTAATGCTAGCAAGTACCTATCAGACCAAGCCATGGGCGATAGCTTTTAACAAAATCGCCATCGAAGCTATTTTAAACGATGAGAATTTCAAAAATGGCGAGTACGACGCAGAATTTATAAGAAAAAATGGGCTAAAAGGCATGGCTTTTGGCAGGATGGCTGGGCACATCAGCTTTTTAAGCCCTGATAGTATGGATGAGAAATTTGGACGAAACTACGTGGAGACAGACGGTCTTTACGAGCTTTCTGGGCGCTTTCAGGTGGACCGCTACATGGAGTATAACGGCTATAACTTCCCAAAGAGGTTTGACCCGTTAAGCTATCTATACATCGTAAAAATGATGAACATCTTTGACTGTACAAGACACTATGACAACCTAAAAGACGCCCTTGCGCCAATAAAAGCAAATTTGCATCTAATCGCATTTAAGGGCGATCTACTCTTTCCGCCAAGCTGCATGAGAGAAATTTATGACGCACTTTGCGAGATGGGGCGAGAGTCGAAGACAAATTTTGTAGAGATAGATAGCAACTACGGCCACGACGCATTTTTGGTCGAGATAGAAAAATTTGATGGATATATAAAAAATATATTAAAAGGATAGAAAATGGAGCAAAAAGAGCAAAGCTTTGAAGAAAAATTAGCCCTAGCAGATAAAATTTTAAACGATCTAAACAAAGATGATGTGAGCCTAGAAAATAGCATAAAGCTGCACGAGCAGGGCAAAAAGCTCTTAAATGAAGCAAGAGAAATTTTAGAAAATGCAAAACTTAGCATAAAGCAGGTGGATGATGAGTAGAATTTGTGCCCTTCAGCTACCAACGCAGCCGCTAAGCGAGGCAAGGCTTGATTATTATCTAAAAATTTGTGCGGACGAAAATGCAAGACTTGTTGTGCTGGGCGAATATGTGCTAAATAGCTTTTTTAAAGAGCTCATTAGTATGCCAAAAAGCCTTATAAAAGAGCAAAGCGAGCGCAAAAAAGAGGCTCTTTTTGCAATGGCAAAAAAGTATGATCTAAATATCGTTGCACCCATTGTAAATCTAAAAGGCAAGGAAATTTTTAAAAGTCTAGCCAAATTTACCCCAACCCAAGTCAAGCTATATGATCAGCAAATTCTCATGCCTTACGCTCACTGGAATGAGGCGAAATTCTTTAATAACACAAGCGATGAGCTAAATTTGCCTATTTTTACCTACGAGAAATTTAAGGTCGGCGTCATGTTTGGCTATGAGGCGCACTTTGATGTGTGCTGGGCGTATATGAGTGCTAAAAAGGTTGATATCGTACTCGTACCAACGGCTTGTACATTTTTCTCGCAGGCACGCTGGGAGGAGCTTTTAAAGGTTAGGGCCTTTACAAATAACGTCTACGTGCTGCGCGTAAACCGCGTAGGAAGCCACAAAAGTGATGATACGCAGTGGAGCTTTTACGGCGATTCGATGCTTATTAATCCGTTTGGTGAAGTTAAAAATAGGCTTGGTAAAAATGAAGAGATGATGATAGATGAGCTTAGCAAAAAGGAGCTTAGCGAGGCTAGAAGCACTTGGGGTTTTATGCAGATAGAGGCGAAATTTAAAAGATAAAACGCTGTGCCTAGGTAGAAAAGAGCAAATTTAGTAAAAGTTATCACGATTGTGAGTTGAGTAATGTGCCATCACAACTATGATAATGAGCGCTCTTTAAAGGAATTTTGGAGTGAAATTTGAAACAAAGTGACGTTGAGAGATATATAAAAGAGAAATTTGACATTTTAGGTGAGCAAATTTTCCAAAAATATCCAAATTTTAGTGCCTTTCGCCATAAGAAAAATGAGAAGTGGTTTGCACTGCTTATGGAGATAAGCGCTAGTAAGCTAGGCCTTAAAAATGACGAGATGATAGAAGTTTTAAATCTAAAATGCAGCCCTGATCTAGCGATGGTGCTAGTTGATGAGATGCAAATTTTTAAGGCATATCATATGAACAAAAAGCACTGGATCAGTGTAAATTTAAACTCCAAAATTTCACGAAAAACAGTTTTTGACCTGATAGATGAAAGCTTTACTTTAAGCAAATAAAAGCCATTTTCAGCCTTAAATTTAGTAGTTTTTGTTAAAATCACGAAAAACTTAAGGATAAAATTTGCAAGAGCTAAACAACGAAATCAAAAAAGTCCATTTCATAGGCATCGGTGGTATCGGCATCTCAGCCATCGCTAGATTTTTACACGAAAAAGGCCACAAGATAAGCGGCAGCGACATCAAAGAGAGTAAGACGACACTAGAGCTAAAAGATGAAGGCATCGAAGTCATCACGCCGCACTGCAAAGAGGCGATAAAAGACCAAGACTTTGTGGTCTACTCAGCTGCGATAAAAGAGGACAATATCGAGCTAGTGGAGGCTAGGAGAAAGGGCATAAAGTGCTTTTCAAGAAAAGAAATTTTGCCTTACGTGCTTGAGGATAAGTGTGTTTTTGCAGTAGCTGGTGCGCACGGCAAGAGCACGACTTCAGCGATGCTAGCAAGCCTAATCGAAGGCTCAGTCATAATCGGCGCCATCTCAAAGCAGTTTGGCTCAAATATGCGCTATGCAAAGAGTGACAACGTCGTATTTGAGGCCGATGAGAGCGATTCGAGCTTTCTAAACTCAAACCCATATCTAGCCATCGTCACAAACGCAGAGCCAGAGCACATGGAACACTACGACTACGATTTAGCTAAATTTTACGCAGCCTACAAGGGCTTTTTGGAGCGCGCAAAAGTTAGAGTGATAAACGCTGAGGACGAGTTTTTAAGCACGCTTAAGCTTGATGCGATCAGGCTTTACCCAAGCACCGACATCACCGAGCTTACGATGGTGGTAAGAGACTATCAGCCATACACCAGCTTTAATCTTAAAAATTTAGGCAAATTTGAAGCCTTTGGCATGGGCGAGCACATCGCCATAGACGCATCTTTAGCCATCCTTGCTGCGATGCACGAGACGCCGCTTAAAGATATAAGAGAAAATTTACTAAATTTTAAAGGCATCAAAAAGCGTTTTGACATACTTAGCGCAAATAAAAATTTCGTTCTAATAGATGACTACGCACACCATCCAACCGAGATAAAAGCGACACTAAAATCAGTCTTTGAATACGCCAAAATTTTAGGTATAAACAGCGTCACAGCGATATTTCAGCCACACCGCTACACAAGACTTAGCACAAATTTACCTGGCTTTAAAGAGTGCTTTAAAGGCGTTGATGAGCTTGTCATCTTGCCAGTTTATGCAGCTGGAGAAAATCCGATCGAGGTTGATATGAAGAGCGAATTTAGCGAGTATAACCCGATTTTTACAGATAAGGTCGAGCGAGTCGAGGACGGCATTGAATTTACAGATGAATTTGGCGTAAAAAACCGCCTAAGTGACGGCATCGTAGTTGGTTTTGGAGCGGGTGATATCAGCGTGCAGCTAAGAGGCGGATATTAATGGATCTAAGCACTTTCAAGCCTCAAGATGAAAATGAAATTTTAAAAGAGATAAAAGAAAAAGAGCTAAGCGAGGATGAAATTTCAAGCCTTATAAATTTAGGCAAAAAAGATATCTTGATAGCGCTTGCAAGGTCACAAAAACTAAATAGCGTCCATATAAAAGATATGCTGCCAAATGCCCCGTATATGGCTGTTTGCTTGCTGGTTGAAAAACAAGATATAAGTGAGGTTAAGGCTGAGATTTTAGACAAGATCGAGCCTCATGCTGAGCTTTACAAAGAGCTTATCGCAAAATATAAAGGCGTGAAATGGTAAGAAATTTGATAATAATCGCCGGCGTGATGCTACTTTTTGGAGCGATCTGGGCGATAAAAGATGAAAAGATCAGTAAAGGCATAAAAGTGCTCGTTAGCGCGGTGCTTGTAGCGATCCTTGTTTGCGTCTATTTTTACGAAGAGAATTTATCAAAAAATGAGGACGCCATCTCAAAGCTAGTTAGCGATTTTAAGCAGGGCAAAACACTAAAATGCGGCGAATACAACGTGAGCGCTGAGAAATTTAACTACGAATTTGGCACAGCGTCATTTTTAGCTAAAAGAGAATTTAGTGATCTCTCAGGCGTTATCGTGCCTATAAAAAGTTGTGAGCAATGACTGAAGAGATATTTTTAAAGCTCGATTTGGGCGAGTATTTAGAGAAATTTAACTCCTTTTTAGCAAGGCAAAAACCGCTATTTTTACAAGGCGACAGCAAAATCCACTTTGAAAACATCAGCGAGCTTTCAAAGTATGATTTTAAGGCGCCTGATGAGATAAAAGAACTTGATGACGCGCTTATGAGACTTAGCAAGCAAGCAGTGCTTCATATCAGTGAAATTTACGAGTTTGCAAAGATTATTAAGTATTTTTCATATCTAAAAAAGCAAAAATTTGAGGGCAGACTTGGCGAGTGGATCGCAAAGGTTGAAATCCCTGAAGCGATGAGCCAGATGGCAAACAGCTTTGATGAAAACGGCGAGTTTAGCGACAGCGTGGATGAGAGATTTCACGCGATAAAGCAGGCTTTTAGCGAGAAAAAACGTCAGATCGACGCCGAGCTTAAAAAGCTCATCTACTCAAAGCACATCACGCCCTATCTAGTCGACACCCAGACGCACTACATAAACTCACAAGAGGCACTTTTGGTGCGTGGAGGTTTTAATCACGTCCTAAAAGGCACCGTGATCGCTAGAAGCTCAGGCGGCTACTTCTACGTAGCACCTGCAAGTACCGAGCGCCTAAAAAAGGAGCAAAGTGAGCTACTTGATAGAAAAGAAGAGATCATTTTTGAACACTGCAAGAAATTTAGCTTACAGATGAGCAAGAGTCTGCTCTTTTTGAAATTTATAAATAACGCTTTTGATCAGTTTGACGCGTATCAGGCGCGCGTAAATTTGGCTAGATCACGTGATTATGAGTTTGTTTTGCCAAATAGCTCGCACATCATAAAACTTGAGAAATTTGCCCATCCAGCGCTAAAAAATCCAAAAAGTGTGAGCGTGGATTTTAGTAAAAAGGTGCTTTTAATAACCGGTGTAAATGCTGGTGGTAAGTCGATGCTTTTAAAATCAATCATCTCAGCCACGTTACTTGCAAAATATTTACTACCTATGCGTATCGACGCAAACCGCTCAAGCATCGGCTCTTTTAAAGAATTTGACGCGATCATAGAAGATCCGCAAAGTGTGAAGAACGACATCTCGACCTTTGCTGGCAGGATGGTGCACTTTGCAAGGCTTTTTACTAAAAAATCGATCATCATCGGCATCGACGAGATCGAGCTTGGCACCGATTTTGAAGAGGCTGCGAGCTTGTATGGCGTCATGATAGAGCGACTCATTACCCAAGATATCAAAATGATCATCACAACCCACCACAAGCGCCTTGCGATGTTGCTAGCTAAAAATCCAGAGGTTGAGCTAGTGGCGGCACTTTACGACGAGGTAGCTCAAAGGCCTAAATTTGAGTTTTTAAAAGGCACGATCGGCAAGTCTTATGCCTTTGAAACGGCGGCAAGATACGGCATATCTCAAAATTTAGTGGCTCAGGCAAAGAAAATTTACGGCGAAGATAAAGAGAATTTAAACGAGATCATCACAAAGACGCTAAATTTACAAACCAAGCTTGATGAGGGGATAAAAGAGGTCACGGCAAAAGAGGAGCGGCTGGAGCGCTTGCTTGAGGAGCAAAAAGAGCTAAAAGAGAAAAATGAGATCAGGCTAAATGCGACTATTTCGCGCCTAGAAAAAGAGTATTATGAAGCGATAAATGCGGCAAAAGCTGTTATAAATTTCAAGGACATAAAAGACAAGCAAAGAGCTCTAAATGTGGCAAATGAGAAAAAAACTGCCATCGTTAAGCCTAAAAAAACTGAGCGTGAGAGCCTAAAAGTAGGCGATAGAGTGAAGTATGAAAATATCAAAGGCACGGTTTTAAGCATCTCTAAAAATGACGCGATGATCGAGTCAAATGGCATAAATTTGCGCGTGCCACTCGAGCTTTTAAGAAAAAATGGCAACGAAGTAGTCTTGCCTAAAAAAGGTGGCGTGAGCCTAAATGTCGATAAACCAAAGATAGCCTCACTCTCGCTTGATTTGCATGGCATGAGAGCTGATGAGGCGATAGCAAAACTGGATAAATTTATCTCAGATAGTCTTGTTATGGGATTTGACGAGGTTAGCGTATTTCACGGCATCGGCACTGGCAAGCTTGCCTTTGCAGTTAAAAATTTCTTAAAAGAGCATCCAAGTGTGAAAGAATTTTTTGACGCACCGGCAAATCAAGGTGGATATGGAGCTAAAATAGTCAGGCTTTAACTTATTCCTAAAAGTTAAAATTTATTTTAAGGTTGATATAATCAGGGCAAGTACACAAAATAAGGGAAGTAACTTTTGAGTAACAAGGACGAGCAAACGGGTAAAAATCTAAACATCACTAAAACGATTATAGGTTTAGTGTTTGTTTTGGGAAGTATTTTTTTAGTCGAAAACCTGGCAGTTTTTTATTTTAAATTTAATAATGCTTCTGCTGAAAATGGTTTTAATCTTCGAAAGAAAGTTGATTATTTGACATATCAATATGTTGATTATTTCAAAAATGTCAGCAAATATGATGTTGCAAATTTCCAATCTTACATTAACGATAGCGCTATGGGTGATGTCCTTTTATTAAAGGATGATAATAAAAATGGATACAAGGTCGTAGCATCTTCAGATAAAAGAATAATAAATCAAGAATTTAACGATAAAATCTGTGGAAATATCTTTGCTCATAATTTCCAAAAAGATTATTTTTGGGCAAAAATTTTGCCAGAAAATGCTGCTCAAGTTTGTATGTTTGTGCCAGTTGGAGAGTATATATTAGGCTTTAAAGGAAAGGTCGATCAACGTATTGCTGGTACGCATGATGAGTACTTTTTTGAGTGGCTTTTAAATAATATGGCTTTAACATTCATCTTAAGCCTCGTTGGCGCAATAGTTGCTTTGTCTACTTGTATATGGTATGCGGTCAAGTACATAAAAGAAAAAAATAACTATAACGCATTAAAAACGGATACTAAAAAGCAGATAGAAGAGCTTGGAGAAAAGCTTTATATAGATCCAATGACTGGACTTTTAAATAAAACAGCATTGGTGCGTGATATTAATAGCTATGAAAATCCTAAAGTAGTGCTTATAGATATTGACGATTTTGGCAAGATGAATGACTTTTACGGTAAATTTGCATGTGATCAGATTTTGGTCAAGATGGCTGATTTGATCAGTGAATTTGCCAAAGATGAGAATATGAAAGCTTACTGCATAGAAGCAGATAGGTTTGCTCTGGTAGAAGATAGCGATAGCTTTATCGATAGATATGAAGATATGGTTGAAGATTTGATAGAAATTTTTAAAGGTCGTATGCTAAGTATAGTCGATGAAGATGGCAGAGAGATAGAAGGTATCGAGATACATAGTACAATAGGCTTTGCTCTTGATAGTGACCAAACACTAAGAAAAGCAACAATAGCATTAAAAACGGCAAAAGAGCAAGATAAAGACTATGTTTGCTATTTCAAAGGGCTAAATCAAAAAGAGGAATACGCAACTCAAATAGAACGCTCTAAACTGATACAATACGCCACTATAAACAACAATATTGTTCCTTATTTTCAGCCGATAGTTAATGACCAAAAGGTACCTGTAAAATACGAATGCTTAATAAGACTTTTAGATAGAGGCGATGTTATATCACCAAATGTCTTTTTAGATATCTCAAAGCGTATTAAGCGTTATGCTGATCTTGAGAAACAACTCATTAAAAAGTGTTTTAAGCAGCTTGTAGAGGATAAGAATTTAGTACTTTCCATAAATTTAAGCAGTAGAGATATGATCGATGGTGATGTTAGCTCGCTTGTTTTAAATTTATTAAATAAGCACAATGTTGCCGGCAGAGTAGTATTTGAGATCGTTGAAGATGAAGAGCTTAAAAATTTAGAGAGAGTTTCAAATTTTATCGAGCGTGTAAAAAGCATGGGTGCAAAGATCGCTATCGATGATTTTGGCTCAGGATATTCAAATTTTTCTTACATCATAAAGATTAAGCCTGACTACGTAAAGATCGATGGCTCTATTATAAAAGATATAGACATAAATAAAGATTCACACTCTATCGCAAGTGCGATCGTGGCATTTGCAAAAGACCTTGGTATAAAAACCATTGCTGAATATGTGCATTCAAAAGAGATATTTGAAATCTGTAAAGAGATCGGCGTAGATGAGTTCCAGGGCTTTTATTTTGGTGCACCAGAGCGTGCCGGCTCATAAGGTGCTTAGTGGTAATTAGCTTTTTAAAAGAGCTTTTAAGCTTTCGCTCTATCACACCTAATGATGCTGGAAGCTTAGAATTTATCGCTAGATTTTTGCCTGATTTTGAGGCTAAATTTATAGAAAAAAATGGCACCAAAAATCTCATACTTTCTAAAATTTATGGTGATGGCGAGCATCTAGCTTTTGCAGGACATGTTGATGTCGTGCCTCCAGGTGAGGGCTGGGATAGCGATCCATTTACCCCACTAGAAAAAGATGGCTACATCTACGCAAGAGGCGCACAGGATATGAAAAGTGGCGTGGCTGCTTTTGTTTGCGCTGCTAAAGATACGAAATTTAATGGTAAGCTAAGTCTTATTTTAACAAGCGACGAAGAGGGCGATGGCACATATGGCACGCCTTTAGCACTTGAATATTTACGCGAAATAAATGATTTGCCAAAATTTTGCGTAGTGGCTGAGCCAACTTGCGATAAAGAATTTGGCGATAGCATAAAGGTCGGTAGACGTGGCTCAATAAATGGCAAGATCGTGATAAAGGGCATTCAAGGGCACGTGGCATATCCTGAAAAGTGTGTAAATCCGGTAAATTTAATAGCTCCACTTCTAAATAAAATAGCTGATCACGATATGGACGCTGGGAGCGAGTTTTTTAGTCCAAGCAAGATCGTGGTAACTGATATTAGAGGCGGCATGCAAGTTTGTAATGTCACGCCAAGCGAGCTTAGCATAATGTTTAATGTGAGAAACTCAAATTTAACTGACGTAAATGACGTTGAGAGCTATCTTAGAGAGGTCTTAAAAGGGCTTGATTACGAGCTTAGTATAAAACAAAGCTCAAAGAGATTTTTAACAAACAAAGATAGCAAAATCGTAAAAAATTTAATGGCCTCTGTCACAAAGTTCACAGGCGTTACACCGATTCTAAATACAAAAGGTGGCACGAGCGATGCTAGGCACTTTGCTAGTTTTGGCGTAGATGTGATAGAATTTGGCGTGATAAACGATCGTATACATGCCAAAAACGAACGAGTCAGTGTTGATGAAGTAAATAAACTTTATGAAATTTTTAAAGATTTTATAGAAAAATTTTAATCCATAAATTTAATTATCCCTAAACCAAAATTTATTAATTGTCTAAAAAATATTTTCAAAAGCTATTTTGATTAATATTTCTTGTCAAATAATTTTAAAAATAAGAAATTTTTTATTTGGCAATATTGCTATTATCTATTAGAATTCATGAAGTAGCCGGGTTTTGGCCATTTCAAGTAAAACCTAATGAAATGCTCTTTTTAACGAGCATAAGGTAGAAGTTGTAAATACATTTGTGGGCGAGAAATATATCCAATATAATCCTGGCTTTAAAGATGGTATGGATATCATTTCTAATTTATAAAAAAGTAAAATTTCAAATAAATAAAAAAATGCAAGTAAAACGAAAAATATACAAATCTTTTCAATACGAGAAAATGAGACATAGCTTGCGAGCTAGATTGTTCTTTTTGCTCGTAGCAATCGTGATTTTGGCAATCGAAATTTTTATCGCAGTTTTTGTCAAAGGTGGCTTCGTGCGCCATTATTTGGGTGATGTGCTAGTTACGGTGATGCTTTACGCATTTGGACGAGCCGTGTTTAAAATTGCACCAAAAATTTTAGCATTTGAAATATTTGCTTTCTCGCTATTTATAGAAATTTTACAATACTTTAAAATGCTTGAAATTTTAGATATTCATAATTTAATAATACGTATAGTCTTTGGCGGAACATTTGATGTTAGTGACATCGTATGTTACGCGTTGGGCTGCTTGCTGGCTTATTTGATTGATGCCATTTGCTTTTTGCAAAAGTATAAAAGTCCAAAGATGTAGCGATAAATCACAACTTTGTTTTTTTAAGTATAAAACAGGAGCTAATCATCTTAAAAGCTCCGGCAAAATTTATCCGTTTATTTCAACTCGCCCCAGTTTTTGGCGATATTTAGCGATGTTTTAAGTGGCACATTTAGCGTGTAAATTTCCTCCATCGTCTTTTGTGTCGCCCTGCCAAATTCCTGTGCAAATTCGTCTTTTACTTCAAAGATTAGCTCATCGTGGATCTGAAGCAACATTTTTGCGTTTTCATCTAAATTTGCTCTAACTTTTACCATAGCCATCTTGACAAGATCTGCTGCAGAGCCTTGAAAGACCGTATTTACCGCTTCGCGCTCAAACATGGCTATTTGCATAGGCGTGGCACTTTTAAAGTCAAAGTAGCGCTTTCTGCCAAGCAGTGTTTGCACAAAGCCATCGTTTTTGGCTGAAATTTTTATGCTCTCCAAAAAGTCTTTTATCGTCGCGAATGCCTTAAAGTAGCGCTCTATATACTCTTTTGCCTCGGCTCTTTTGATATTTACTTGATTTGCCAGCTTGCTTGAGCCCATGCCGTAAATGAGACCAAAATTTATACTTTTTGCCACGGCTCTATTTTGCCCGTCGCTGCTACCAAATATGCTAATAGCCGTCCTTGCGTGGATATCCTCATCATTTTTAAACGCCTCAAGCAGCGCAGGATCACGGCTAAAGTGAGCTAGCAGCCTAAGCTCGATCTGGCTGTAGTCAAGCCCCACAAAACTATATCCCTCGCGCGCTTCAAAACACTCTCTAACATCCTTTGCGAGGCTGCCACGAGCTGGGATATTTTGCAAATTTGGATTTTTACTTGATAGCCTGCCAGTGCTCGTGCCAGTTTGCAAAAAGCTCGTGTAAATTCGTGAGCCCTCATCCTTTTTCGCAAGCGCTAAAAGTGGCTCGCAGTAGGTGCTTTGTAGTTTATATAGCTCCCTATAGGCTAAAATTTTCTCAATCACTGGATGGGCGTCTATGAGCTCAGCAAGCACGCTCTCATCAGTGCTGTATCCTGTTTTTGTCTTCTTTTTGGTTGGAAGCTTTAAGTGCTCAAAAAGTATTACGCCAAGCTGCTTGACTGAATTTATGTTGAAATTTTCGCCGCTTAGCTCGTAAATTTCACTTGTTAGTGCCTTTAGTTTGGTGTCGTTTTCAAGGATGAGCTTTTGCATTTTGGCTTCATTTATCTTGATGCCGTTTTGCTCCATGTCAAAGAGCGTGAGGATAAAAGGAAACTCGTGCGTATCGGCAAGGGCAAGTAAATTTTTATCAAGCGTGTTTTGAAAAGTTTTATAAAATTTAAGCGTTATCCAAGCATCCTCGCTCGCGTATTTGGCGGCATTTTCTAGAGGCACATCGCCAAAGGTCTGCCCCTTTTTGACAACGTCTTCAAATTTTATCGTGTCGTAGTCATAGAGCCTCTTTGCCAGTGCATCCATGCCAACACTCGAGTTTGGATCGCTAAGCCACGCAAGTATCATCGTGTCTTTAAAATTTGCTGGGGGATTTAGACCAAGATTGTTTTTCACGATCTCGAAGTCATATTTTAAATTTTGTCCTATTACGCAACCTTTGTAAATTTGCCCTATCGCCCAAGTGGCAAATTTTAGGCTGACTTGCTGCGGCACACCAAGGTAGTTGTGAACCACTGGCACGTAGTAGGCGTCTTCGTCATTAAAGCAAAAGCTAAAACCAACGATCTTTGCACTCTTGCTATCAACGCCTGTGGTCTCGGTGTCAAAGGCGACGATGGTCTCTGGCGTGATGTCTGATAAGAGCTTTTCAATGCTAGCCTCATCAAGGAGTAAATTTGCTCTAAAGCCAAGCTTAAATTCGGCATTTTCCTCTTTTTGCAAGCTCTTAAGAAGTCTATTTAGATCGTACTCTTTTAAAATTTCTGAGATATTTATTAAAGGATTTTGCTCTGGAAATTTAGATTGTTCAAGATCAAATGAGCTAACTGCATCATCAAATAGAGTGGCTAGTTTTTTACTCAAAAATGCTTCGTCTTTTGCAGCTGCTAGCATATTTTTAGTACGCTCATTTCTAAGAAGAGCTAAATTTTCATAAATTCCCTCTAAGCTTCCGTACTCAGCCAAAAGCTTTTTAGCTCCCACTGCGCCAATGCCTTTGACGCCTGGAATGTTGTCTGAGCTATCGCCTGCGATCGCTAGAAAGTCCCTTACTTGTGCCGGATAAACTCCGTACTTTTCAAAGCAGCTAGCACTATCGTGGTCGATCTTGCTTTGTGGGCTGTAGATGCTCACTTTGCCGTCCTCTATGAGCTGGTAAAGGTCCTTGTCATGCGTGACTATTCGCACAAATATATCTTTATCCTTGCAAAATTTAACCACACTTGCGATGATGTCATCGGCCTCGTAGCCCTCGCGACTAAGACTGTAGAGTCCCATTTTTTCTATCATATCTATGCAAACTGGAAGCTGTTCTTTTAGCTGAGCTGGTGGCTCGCTCCTGTTTGCTTTGTAATCACCTAAAATTTCGTGACGTAAGGTTTTGCCTTTGCTATCAAGAGCGAAGATGAGATAGTCGCTTTGGTATTCATCCTTTAGGCTTGCTATAAAATTTGCAAAGCCACTTATCATTCCGCTTGGCTTGCCTTCACGGTTTTTAAGTCCGCTCATGGCGTAGTAGAGCCTAAAAAAGAAACCAAAAGTGTCAATAATCGTAAGTGTTTTCATTTTTATCCTTTGTGTAATTTTATGAAATTTAGGCAAAAAATAGGCTGATTTATAAAAATTTTTGATATTATGGCGGACATTACAAATAAAAAATCACAAAAACAAAAAAGCTTTGAGGTCATGAAAAAAATAGTTTTTTTACGTATCAATCCAAACGCAGTCGGTGGTGCCGAACGCTATTTAAGAAGGCTTACTAAAGCCCTAAAAGACGTAGGTATAGACACTTCTATACGTTCATATCTAGGAGAGGCTAGGATCTCGTCATGGAAAAAGGCTTTGAGATTT
Source organism: Campylobacter concisus (assembly GCF_003048905.1). Lineage (NCBI taxonomy): Bacteria > Pseudomonadati > Campylobacterota > Epsilonproteobacteria > Campylobacterales > Campylobacteraceae > Campylobacter > Campylobacter concisus. The sequence continues at coordinate 561,407 of NZ_PIRO01000001.1, read as the reverse complement.
AATGCCCAGGTAAAACGCCAGAAACAAAGCGATGAGGTATATTTTAGCTTGGAGCGAGTGAGCTGCGCAGATATTTATAGAGCAGGGGACGGCGTGCATAAAATTTATCGTGCCACAAAGCCATTTTGGTGGGTTAATCCTCTAAATTTTGTCTATCCATATCTAGAAAAACGTTGCTTTAAAAATTCTAAAAAGATAATCGCAAATTCAAACTACATAAAAGAGCAAATCATTTCAGCTTACGGTGTCGATGAGTCAAAGATCGTTACCATTTACAACGGTATAAATTTGCCACAAAAGGTAGAAAAAGGAGAAGCAAAACTTAGCATATGTGAAGAATTTGGACTTGATTATAATTTACCAATTGTGCTTTTTGTTGGAAATGGCTTTAAAAGAAAAGGAGCAAAGGACTTTTTGCTTCTTGTCTCAAAGCTAAAAACGCCAGTAAATGCGCTAATAGTAGGCAAAGATAAAAATTTAAATTCATATAAGAAGCTAGCAAAAAAGCTAAAGATAAATGCATTTTTTACGGGTGAGCAAAAAATGACTGCAAAATTTTATGAAGCAAGCGATATTTTTATATTTCCAACACACTATGAGCCATTTTCAAATGTCGTTCTAGAGGCGCTTAGCTTTAAAAATATTGTCTTTACAACGGCTCAAAATGGGGCAGCTGAAATTTTAGAAAATCGTTTTGTTATGCGTGAACCAAATGATGAAAGTATACTGGAGCTAGTGGAGCAGGTGCTTAATGATAATGATATGATGAGAGAGCTGCAAGAGAAGTCATTTTTACTTTCGCAAAAATTTAGTATAGAAGAAAATGCAAGCAAAACTCTTGAAATCATAAACGAAGTGCTAAATTTGGAGCAAAAGTGAGAGTGTTTATAGAGCTTCCAACTTGGCTTGGTGATGCTGTGATGGCGAGTGCAGCGATAGAAAATTTAAGCAAAAATGCTAAAAATATTGTATTTTTTGGCTCTTACGTGGCCTGTGAGCTTTACAAATTACATCCAAAGTGCGAAAAAGTAGTCATTGACGATAGTAAAAAGCAAAACTCAAGATATTTAAGTCTTATAAAAACAGCTCGCAAGCTTGGAAAATTTGATATTGCTATTAGTTTTAGAAGCTCATTTGCTAGTAAATTCTTGCTATTTTTTCTAAAAGCAACGCAAAAATTTTGCTTTAAAAAGAGTAGCGAGAGCTTGCATCAGGTGCAAAAATATCTAAATTTCATAAAGCAAAGCCTAAATTTAAAAGAAATTTCAAACGAACTAAAAATTTATTATGAAGCTAAAAAAAGCGAGCAAAAACTCCTCGTGCTAAATCCAGGTGCTAGCTACGGAAGTGCTAAAAGGTGGTATCCACACTATTTTGCAGAGGTTGCATTGCACTTTAAAGATAAATTTGATGTAAAGATCACTGGCTCAAAAGCTGAGCTTGAGATCTGCAATGAAATCGAGCAAATGCTCTTACAAAATGGTATGAAATGTGAAAATTTAGCCGGAAAAACAAGCATAAAAGAGCTTTGTGAACTAATAGGTTCTATAAAAAATGGCATCTTTTTGACAAACGATAGTGGTCCTATGCATATCGCAGCCGCCTATAAAGTGCCACTTGTGGCTCTTTTTGGACCGACTAAATTTAAAGAGACTAGCCCATGGCAAGATGAAAGCGCAAAGATAGTGCATTTAAATTTAGAGTGTATGCCATGCATGAAGCGAGTGTGTCCCATAAAAACACATGCCTGTATGAAGGAGCTTACGCCAAAAATAGTCATCACTGAAATAGAGCTGCTAAGAAAAAAATTAAATTTTTGAAATTCTAAACATAATTAAATATATACATACATAATTAAAAATTTTAGTTTTTATTTGATTACATTTTTACTAAACATTTGACATTGGTTATCAATATAGCTATAATCACGCAAAAATTTTTACTAAGAAGGTATTATGGAGCTAATTAAACATCACATTGATCATGTAATTATTGCGATTTTAGGCATTATGAGTTTTTTTGTACTTTGGTATACAATTGAGCGTATTATTTTTTATTCACGCGTTGATATAAAAGGCTACAAAAGTATCGAATCGCTTGAAGAAGCACTAACCAAAAATTTAACCACACTTTACATTATCTACTCAAATGCACCATATGTAGGACTTCTTGGTACAGTTGCTGGAATTATGATCACATTTTATGATATGGGTATGGCGGGCGGAATCGATACTAAAAGCATAATGGTCGGCCTCTCTCTTGCGCTAAAAGCAACTGCTTTTGGACTACTTGTGGCGATACCAACTTTGATGATTTACAATGGTTTTGTCAGAAAAGTAGATGTAATGCTAAATAGATACAAGGCTGAAAATGCGTCTAAATAAAAAAGATGGGTTAAATATTGTCCCATTTATTGATATTATGCTTGTTTTGCTTGCTATCGTGCTTAGCATCTCGACTTTTATTGCTCAAGGTAAGATAGCTATTGATCTTCCAAGCGCAAACAGTGCCGAGCAAAGTAAAGAGGACGATAAAAAGGTAAGCGTAGTAATTGATAAGGATAATAAATTTTTTATAGATGATGTAGAAATTTCTGAGAACGAACTTAAAGATAAGTTAAATGCGGTTGATATAAAGACATTGATCGAACTAAAAAGCGATAAAAATTCGAAATTTGATAGCTTTGTCAAAGTAATTGATATATTAAAAGAGAAGGGCCACGAAAATTTTGCAATCCAAACAATCTCTGAATAAAATTTCAAATTACAGCGGCTTAGCTGTTTCGCTTATAGTGCATGGAGCAGCAGTATATTTTTTGCTTTCACATAATTTTGATGAGATAAAAATAGGAGAGCAAAAACCGATAAAAATAGCTCTTAATTCATTTACTCCAGTGCCACAAGTCTCAGCACCTCAAATAGCGGAGCAAATGCTTATCCCAGAGCCAACTCCACCAGCTCCACCGCCACCACCAGAGCCACCAAAACCTGAGCCAAAGCCAGAACCAAAACCTGAACCTAAAAAGGTGGAGAAACCAAAGCGTGAAATAAAAAAGGTAGAGCCTAAAAAAGAGAAAAAAATAGAGCCTAAGCCTGAACCGGTAATTGCTCAGCCAGTGCAGCCTATTGTACCGCCAGCTAGTGTAAATACAAATTTACCAGCCAATAACAAGTCTATCGCTGCAGCTCCAGTTCAAAATATAACACCTGAGCTAAATTTATCAAATTCACAAGGCGATGAAGATTTTACGAAAGTTATAATCGCAGTTAAGAGACATAAAAGTTACCCAAATAATGCTAGACGTATGAAGCATCAAGGTGTTGTAGAGGTTAGATTTTTACTCAAGCAAGACGGTAGTATAGATGAACTTAAAGTTAGTAAAAGTTCTGGTTTCGAGTCGCTTGATAATGGTGCTTTAGAAAATATTCAAAGAGCAAGTTCTGAGTTTCCAAAGCCTAAACAAGATCGTTATCTGCGCTTTCCTATTTCATATACACTAAAATAAATTACAAGCTTATTTAAGCTCGTAATTTATTAGAATTTCTTTTATATCTCAAGTCAAAATAGAAAAACATAACTTATTTTATTTAAAAAAGTGTGTATTTTAAACTTGCTTTAAATATTAAACATGTATAATCTGAATTTCTTTAACGGGTGGTTGGATAGCTCAGTCGGTAGAGCAGCAGACTGAAAATCTGCGTGTCGGCAGTTCGATTCTGCCTCTAACCACCATTTAAACTTTTCTTAAATATTAATCCTTTTTCTTTTATCTCTGTTGAACTTCGTATTTATAAGGCTTTTATGATATTTTTCTAGATTATTTATAAAATTTAAATAAATTTTTATTATTAATAAATTTAAAATATAACAATGCTATTTTTATCTTATATATTCTAAGACAAATAAAATCTTCAAGATCAAAAAATTTTTGCAAAAGACAATCTTGTAAAAATTTATCCTAAATAAGCTTTTTAATCAAAATATTATATTTATATCAAGTTATCCTTAAAATATAAGTTTAATCTAAATCCATAAGAGATATAATCTTGGTTAAATTTATATTAACTTAGGAGGTTTCATGGATTTTCTCATGAATTTAAGTGAAGGCATGCAGTTTGCTATCCAGCTTCTGATCGTCCTTATATGTTTGTTCTACGGAGCTAAAAAAGGCGGTATCGCGCTTGGCATGCTAGGTGGTATCGGTCTTATAGTTCTCGTTTTTGGATTTAACATCGAGCCTGGTAAGCCAGCTATTGATGTTATGCTAACTATCCTTGCTGTCGTTGTGGCAAGTGCTACGCTTCAAGCTAGTGGTGGTCTTGATGTTATGCTTCAAATAGCAGAAACTATACTTAGAAAAAATCCAAAATATGTAAGTATCTTGGCTCCTTTTGTAACATGTACACTTACTATTTTATGCGGTACTGGACACGTTGTTTATACCGTGCTTCCTATCGTTTATGATATTGCTATCAAAAATGGTATCCGCCCAGAGCGACCAATGGCAGCAAGTTCGATAGCCTCACAAATGGGTATCATCGCTAGCCCAGTTTCAGTTGCTGTTGTAACTCTTACAAGCTTTCTTATTAATGCTAAAACTCACCTAGCTGGCTTTGATGGGTATTTAGATCTTTTAAAGATTACGATTCCATCAACATTTTGTGGCGTTTTGGCGGTAGGAATTTTTAGCTGGTTTAGAGGCAAAGATCTTGATAAAGACGAAGTATTTCAAACAAAGCTTCAAGATCCTGAGTTTAAAAAATATGTTTATGGCGATAGTGCGACACTTTTAGGTAAAAAGCTTCCTGGCTATCAATGGGCTGCGATGTGGATATTTTTAGGCTCTATCCTTGTAGTTGCGCTTCTTGGATATTTTAAAGATCTTCGCCCAAGCTGGACTACTTACAAAGACGCAACAGTCGTTCAAGTAATAGCCAACCTTCCAACTGAGCAAAAAGTCTTAAAAACCTTAAAAATAAAAGACGCTAGCATCCAAACAGAGGCGGCTGAGCTAAAAGTAGCAAACGATAAGCTAAATGCTAACCAAAAAGCTCAATCGGTCAAAATCATCGGCAAAGATGCAAATCAAACTCTTACTCGCACAGCTGATGGTGCAGTAACATATATAAATGAAAAAGGCGCAAAAGAAGAATTCCAAGGTGCTTACATTAATATAAGCAACAAACAAGCATCTTCAAAGAGCTTAAGCATGGTTCATGTCATCCAAATTTTCATGCTTTTAACTGGCGCTATCATTTTAATCTTTACACCAACAGATGCTAGCAAGATCGGTAAAAACGAGATATTTAGATCAGGCATGATCGCTCTTGTTGCAGTATTTGGTATCTCTTGGATGGCTGAGACTATGTTTGCAGTGCATACTCCGATGATGAAAGAGGCGCTAGGAAGCATCGTAAAAGAGCACCCTTGGACTTATGCGGTTATGCTTTTGATTATCTCAAAATTTGTAAATTCTCAAGCTGCGGCCTTGGTTGCATTTGTGCCATTAGCATTAAATATTGATGTTAATCCTGCTATCATTCTAGCCTTTGCACCAGCTTGCTACGGATACTACATCCTGCCAACATATCCAAGCGACCTTGCGGCTATCCAGTTTGATAGAAGCGGTACGACACATATTGGTAAATTTGTTATCAATCACAGCTTTATCATTCCGGGTCTTATTGGCGTTATATCCTCTTGTATATTTGGCTATATTTTTGCAACTGCTTTTGGATATCTATAATAGATAAATTCTCTTGCTGCTAGTAACTTCTAGCAGCAAGAGTAGAATTTATCAAAGCTTATCTTTAAATTTTTGTTTATTGCTCATATAAACGAAGCTTAGCACCTCGGCTACGGCTCTAAAAAGATGTGCTGGTATCGTATCATCGACTTCACAAATTTTATAAAGCTCTCTTGCGAGTGGCGGGTTTTCATAAATTTGCACACCATTTTCAACGGCTATTTTTTTGATTTGCAGCGCTAAAAAATCAACACCTTTGGCAAGTATTATCGGTGCTTCGTCGCGACTTTTATCATATCTTATCGCCACGGCGTAGTGAGTAGGGTTTGTGATGACTACGTCAGCTTGTGGGATATTTTGCATCATTCTACGTTTGGCTGCACGCATTTGTGCTTGACGAATTCTGCCTTTTACCTGCGGATCTCCTTCCATTTGCTTATACTCATCTTTTATCTCTTGCTTGCTCATACGAAGGTCTTTAAAGTATTGAAAACGCACAATGAGAAGGTCGATAAGTCCGATCACGAAAAGTATAAAAAGCATAACGCTAACTAGTATAATGAGCTTTTCTTTTAGCCAAGCAAGCTGATCAAACATAGAAAAAAAGAGCGTGTGTGGCAACTCCTTTATAAACTGCAAGAAAAAATAAAATCCAACTCCAAAGACGATGCTAACTTTTAGCACGATTTTGATGCTATCTATCACTTTTTTCATCGAGAATAAATTTTTTAGTCCCTTTAGTGGATTTATCTTGCCAAAATTTGGCATTATAGGCTTTGTGGTAAAGATAAATCCAAACTGCATTACATTTGCGATGACACCAGCGATCGCCACACAGATACAAACTGGAAGTATCATAAGAAGCGACCTTGCAAAGGTATTTACGACGATCATTTTTACAGTTGGCAAAGTCAGTGGCTGACCGATAAATTTTGAGTAGTAGATATAAAGTGAGATGATCTGTTCTTTCATAAAATTTAGCATCGCAAGCAGTACGCCAATAGCAATAACTAGGGTCACGAACCCGGCTAGATCCTGACTTTTGGGGACGTTACCATCCTTTTTGGCATCCTCTATCTTTTTGGGGGTCGCTTCTTCGGTTTTTTCCTGATCTTCGCCTGCCATCTTTATCCTAAGCTTGCTTAAATTTGGGGCAATTATAACCAAAACAAGGTTAAAATATCCGCTAAAGCCACCTTTCGCACGTGGAAATTAGGCGTTTTTGGCTAAAATTAGCAAAAATAAGGAGCACACAAAATGTCATTTTTAGAAGGCTTGTTTAACATTTTTAGAGCCAAAAAACCACCAAAAAGCGACGAAGAGCTACTTTTAGACGAGTATGCGATGATTTACACTGAAATAAAAGAGAAAAATTTAAACGAATACGACTTTTTATGTGAGCTCATACGATTACTCTCTTTTTCAAGAGCTAGATGCTACGACATTTACCTTGAAAAGTGCCTAGCTGATGGCAACGCCGAGGCACTAAATGATCTCATTTTTCAATACGCTAAGCTAAATTTACTCCCAGGATGCAGCGGTGGATATGATCAGTGCGAGAAGCTCATACCGGCATTTTTTGCTATCGCTTGTGGCGACACAGATAGTATGGCAAGGATCTTTCCAAAAGGCCTGCCACCTAGCAAAAACGGCTATAAATTTCTATGCGTTATGCATGATCTGCTAACGGCGATGCTTTGGCAAGATGAAAATTTACTTGCCCCTGCCCTAGAAAAAGCTCGCAATTTTGCAGAGTCCAAAAAGCCAGCAAACGAAAGAGAGGCGGTTAAATTTGTGCTTGCCTTGCATGAAAAAGATACGGCCGCTATGAGTGAGCATTTGCAGAAATTTTGCTCTACATTTGGCAGGACAGATGCGCCTAAATTTGAAAAACGCCTCTACATCTTTGCGCATGGACTTCACGCTTTGGCGCGTTACTTTTTGCCATTTGATCTTTTTAAAGAGATAAAGCTTCCAAAGAATAAAAATTTTAGTAAATTTTACGCGCAAAGGCTTTTTCAAAGTGAAATTCCTAAGCCAAAACTTTATTTTGTCTTACCGCCTGAGCTTGAACTGATAAATGTGATCTTAAGCGCACCAGTAGCCAAGACGCTGATATATCAGCCACATTTGCCAAATGACAAAACATTTTTCTTAGATCATACATCTATGATAAGAAATTTAGCCGATGAGATCATAAGATCAGGGGCATTAAAGTAGAATTTATAAACTTTTGGCTAATATTCACACCTTATAACCAACAAAGCTCCATAAATCTTTTGTAAAAAAGTGCTTTTTGGTCTTACCAAATTTTAGAAAGGTAGAGTATGTCAAAATACGCTATATTTAAGCATGGCGGTAAGCAATATCGTGTTAGCGAGGGCGAGTACCTTAAGCTAGATCACTTTAGTGCTGAAGCTAAATCAACCGTTGAGATTACAGAAGTTTTAGCTGTAAATGACGGCGAAGTAAAGGTAGGTGCGCCATTTGTGAAGGGTGCAAAAGTTGTTCTTGAGGTCGTAAATGAAGGCAAAGACAAAAAAGTAGTTATCTACAAAAAACGCAGACGTAAAGACTCAAAATTAAAACGCGGCTTTAGAAGACAATTTACACGTGTAAAAGTCGTAAGTATCGCAGCTTAAGGAGATAAGATATGGCACACAAAAAAGGTCAAGGTTCAACCCAAAATAACCGTGATAGTATCGGACGCCGATTAGGTGTTAAGAAATTTGGTGGTGAGTTCGTTCGTGCTGGTAATATAATCATCCGCCAAAGAGGAACAGCAACTCACGCTGGAAATAACGTAGGTCTTGGCAAAGACCACACAATTTTTGCATTAGTCGATGGCTTTGTAAAATTTGAAAGACTTGATAAAAACAGAAAAAAAGTATCTGTTTATCCAGCTGCATAATACCAGGGGCGAAAGCCCCTTTCTTTCTTAAAATTATTCAAAAATCAAAATTTTTATTTAGTGTTTAGAATTTTTCAAATAGCTGTTTGAGAGAAATTTTAAATCAATCACAACTCTATATTTCGAGCTTCATGGTACTTATATTTGCTTTATTTTAATCAAGATATCACGATTTATTTTCAGTAAAGTTGGATATAATCCAAATAAAAAATTTAAGGTAAAAAATGTTTATAGATAGTGCAAAATTGACTCTAAGTTCGGGGCATGGTGGAGCTGGAGCTGTGAGTTTTCGCCGCGAAAAACACGTCATTTTAGGCGGTCCTGATGGCGGAGACGGCGGAGACGGCGGAGACGTTTATTTTATTTGTGACAACAATACCCACACTTTAGCAAATTATAAGGGTAAAAGAGCCATGAAGGCTGGCAATGGTGAAGCTGGCATGGGCAAGCGAATGACTGGCAAAAAGGGCGAAAATTTAGAACTCATAGTCCCTCCTGGCACAGCTGTTTATGACGCACAGACAAATGAACTACTCTGTGATATAGTTATCGAGGGCCAAAAGACGCTATTTTTAAAGGGCGGTAAAGGCGGACTCGGAAATTTTCACTTTAAAAACTCTATCAATCAAGCTCCAGAATACGCACAAAAAGGCATGCCTGAAGAGAGCGTGGAGGTCAGGCTTGAGCTAAAGCTGATCGCTGACGTGGGTCTTGTTGGCTTCCCAAATGTCGGCAAATCAACCCTCATTTCAGCCGTCTCAAACGCCAAACCACAGATCGCAAACTACGAATTTACCACGCTTACGCCAAAGCTTGGACTTGTTGAGGTTGATGAGTTTAGCGGCTTTGTCATGGCTGATATCCCTGGTATCATTGAGGGAGCTAGCGACGGACGCGGCCTTGGCGTGCAGTTTTTAAAGCACATCGAGAGAAATAAAATTTTGCTTTTCATGATAGATAGTGCGAATTACAGAAGCATGAGCGAGCAGTTTAGCGTGCTAAAAGAGGAGGTTGCTAAATTTTCAAGCGTACTTGCCAGCAGGGATTACGCTATCGCGATCACCAGAGTTGATGCGGCGGAAAATTTAGATGAAAATATAAGCGAATTTATGAAAAGCATAAATTTAGAGCCAAAACAAGATGGTAAATTTGTCTATAAGCAAGACCTATACAGCTTTGACGCGAAAAAACCATACTTTGTTTTACCGATCTCGTCAGCGACAAACGAGAACATCGACGAACTTAAATTTGCACTGCTTGAGCTACTAAAAAAAGATCTTTGAGTTGAGACTTTTTAGTGCTTTGAACTTAGAAATTTAAGAGTATAAAATGAAGAAAATTTTTTGCATTATGCTATTTTGCCTTAGCGCATATAGCTGTGATCCAGCCGATCCGGCATATATGTTTTTGGATTTTAATGATAATAATCGCGACGGCGCGCTAAATTTAGATGAATGGATGGCCTGCAAAGCGCCCCAACCTCTAAAAAGTAGCGCCAGATCTATGTACTAGTGAGGAATTTAAAAGGCTGGATCTTGATCGTAGTGGCAAAGTTAACATTAATGAGCTAGGAAGTTTGATATTTCAAAAGATTGACTGGCAAGAAGATCCATGCGCCTCTTGGCTGACTGGCAGTGAAAACGTAGATTAAAATAAAAGTCGTTGAAATTTAAAGGAAAGTGATGAATGTAGTTTTTATGGGAACGCCTGATTATGCGGTTAGGATACTTAGGCACTTAAAAGAAGCTGGCTTTAATATAAAAGCAGTCTTTACCCAGCCTGATAAGCCAGTTGGCAGAAAGCAAATTTTAACCCCAAGTGAGGTCAAAATTTACGCTAAAAATGAGCTAGGAGGCGTGCCAGTCTTTACGCCAAATACGCTAAAAGATGAGGCGGTAGTTGCCGAGCTAAAGGCATTTAGCCCAGACTTTATCGTAGTGGCAGCTTATGGCAAAATTTTACCCAAGAGTGTCCTAGACGTCGCCACCTGTATAAATTTGCACGCCTCGATCTTGCCAAAATATAGAGGTGCGAGCCCTATACAAAGTGCGATCCTAGCTGGCGAGAAGCAAACAGGCGTGACTGCAATGCTAATGGACGCTGGCCTTGATACTGGCGATATGCTGGACTTCGTCTACACGCCTTGCGAGAGTAAGATGTCAAGTGAGCTTTTTAGTGAGCTAGGCGAGCTTGGCGGCGAGCTAATCGTCAAGGTGCTAAGAAATTTTGCAAATTTAAAGCCACAAAAGCAAGACGACGCACAGGCCACGCACTGCAAAAAGATAAGTAAAAGCGACGGACTTTTTAGCTTTGATGAAGATGCGGGGCAAATTTATAATAAATTTCGTGCGCTCACACCTTGGCCGGGGCTTTATCTAGCAAGCGGTCTTAAAATTTTATCGCTTGAGCTAAGCGAAAAAAGTGGCAAAAGTGGAGAAATTTTAAGCGTAGAAAAGGACCACGTAGTCGTTGCTTGCAAGGGTGGGGCGGTCAAAATTTACGAGCTTCAAGAGCCAAGCAAAAAGCCAACAAACGCAAAAGCATATATAAATGGTAAGCGTATTAGCGTTGGCGATGAATTAAAATAAATTTAAAGGAGCGGTTATGAAAAATGCGCTAAGTATAGCAGGAGTTGATCCAAGCGGCGGAGCTGGGGTTTTAGCTGATATAAAGGTATTTATAGCACACGGCGTATATGCGATGGGAGCGATCACAGCGGTCACTGCTCAAAATACAAAGGGCATATTTGGCATGCAGCTAGTTGAGACTAAGCTCATCGAGGATCAGATAAGAGCGATATTTGATGATATAAGAGTTGATGTGATAAAAATAGGCGTTGTCCCAAGCGTGGATATCATAAAATGCGTCGCCAAAACGCTAAGAGAGATCAAAAATTTACCACCAGTCGTGCTCGATCCTGTAATGAGCTGTAAAAATGGCGACATCTGGCTAGAGGGCGCTGCAAAAGACGCGATCGTGAAGGAGCTTTTTCCGCTTGCGAGCGTGATCACGCCAAATATCTTTGAAGCGCGTGAAATTTTAAAGCGTGAGCTAAAAGGCGAGGGCGAGCTAAAAGAGGCTTGCAAAGATCTTTTGAAATTTGGCACAAAAAGCGTCTATCTAAAGTGTGGCGAGATAGAAGGCAAGTCGCTTGATATATTTTATGATGGCAGTGAATATGAAATTTTTAGCGACGAGCGCATAAAAACGACTGCTACTCACGGCTCAGGCTGCTCGCTATCAAGTGCGATCGCTTCAAATTTAGCAAATGGCCAAAGCCTGAAAGAGAGCGTAAAAAATGCGCATGATTATATCTTTAACGCTATCAAAAACGCGGTCATCATTGGTGGCGGACAAAATCCGGTAAATCACTTCTATAAATTTAAGGTGTGATTTGAAAGTAGAGTTTTTCCAAAGTCTGCCTTCGACGCAGGAATTTTTGATAGAAGCCCTAAAAAACGGCGAGATAAAAGCTCCGTATATGGTTGTGGCGTATAATCAAACAAAAGGAGTCGGTAGCCGCGGCAACAGCTGGGAGGGACTTGGCGGAAATTTATTTATGTCGTTTTGCATAAGTGAAGATGAGCTGTCAAGCGACATACCACCGCCTTCGATCTCAATATATTTTTCTATGTTGATGCGTGAAGTCTTGAGCGAACTTGGCTCAAAGTGCTGGTTAAAATGGCCAAATGACTTTTATGTGGACGAGCGCAAGATAGGTGGCACTTTAACAAATAAAGTAGATGAAATTTACATTTGTGGCATGGGGATAAATTTAGCTAGCGCGCCTGAAAATGCGGGCATTTTGGATATAAAAACTAGCGTAGATGAGCTAGTTTGGGGCTTTATTAGCATGCTTGATAAAAAGATTTTATGGAAGCCAATTTTTAGCAAATTTAGGATAGACTTTTGCAAGTCAAAAGGTTTTATTACGCATATTGCAAATAGAGCTGTTTCGCTTCAGGATGCTGAAATTTGCGAGGATGGAGCGATATTATTAAACGGGGAAAAGGTATATTCGTTAAGATGAGCGAGATAATAACAATAGCTAACCAAAAAGGCGGCGTTGGCAAGACCACAACAGCCGTAAATTTAGCCGCATCACTGGCGGTTGCTGAGAAAAAAGTATTATTAATAGACATCGATCCACAGGCAAATGCGACAACTGGACTTGGTTTTAGCAGAAGTGACTATGAGTTTAACATTTATCACGTCTTAACAGATAGAAAAAAGCTCTCGCAAATCGTATTAAAAACTGAGATCCCAACACTTTTTTTGGCTCCGTCAAATATAGGGCTTGTCGGTATTGAACAAGAATTTAACGATCAAAATAAGGACTATAAACTAATCCTTAAAAATAAAATTTCAGAAGTTGTAAATGACTATGATTTTATCATCATCGATAGTCCTCCAGCACTTGGCAGCATCACGATAAATGCTCTTAGCGCAAGTGATAGTGTTATCATCCCGATTCAATGTGAATTTTACGCACTTGAGGGTTTGGCTCAAATTTTAAATACGGTTAAGATTATTAAGAAGACGATAAATCCAAAGCTAAATATAAAGGGATTTTTACCAACTATGTTTAGTTCGCAAAATAATCTCTCAAAAGAGACAATTGCAAATTTAAAGCAGCATTTTGAAAATAAGCTCTTTAAGAGTAAGGACAGCAAAGAGGAATTTGTGGTCGTTCCAAGAAATGTGAAACTTGCTGAAAGCCCAAGTTTTGGTAAGCCAGTGATACTTTATGATATAAAATCACCAGGCTCAATTGCGTATCAAAATTTGGCATATTGTATTTTAAACTAAAAATTAAGGAAAAAAATGGCGAAAAAAGGTGGATTAGGGCGAGGACTTAGCGCGATACTTGAAGATGTAGAGCAAGCCTACAGTAAAGAGATCGCAAATTTAAATGACTCTGAGATAGTCGAAGAGATAAATATAGATGAAATTTTGCCAAACCCATACCAGCCAAGAACACATTTTGACGAAGAGGCTTTAAAAGAGCTAAGTGCCAGCATCAAAAGGCACGGATTGATCCAGCCAATAATCGTCATCAAAAAAGATGATGGCTATATGTTAATAGCTGGTGAGCGCAGATACCGCGCTACAAAGATGCTTGGAGCAAGCAAGATAAAGGCAATCATCGCTGATATCAAGTCTCAAAATTTAAGAGAGCTTGCGCTTATTGAAAATATTCAACGTGAAAATTTAAATCCAATCGAACTTGCAAAGTCGTATAAAGAGCTCATAAATGAGTATAAGATCACACAAGATGGCTTGGCAAACATCATTCATAAAAGTAGAACACAAATAACAAATACGATGAGGCTTTTACTTCTTAGCGACTACACACAAAAACTTCTACAAGAAGATAAGCTCACACAAGGCCACGCTAAAGTCATAGTAGGACTTAGTACTGAAGAAGAAAAGATGGTTGTTGATACGATAATTGGTCAAAAGCTAAGTGTCAGAGATACGGAAATCTTGGTGAAAAAGATAAAAAATAAAGAAGAGATAAAAGACAAAAAGCCAAAAATTTCTGAGGAAATGAGTAAAAAACTATCAAATTTACAAGAAATTTTTAAAAATTTAAAGATAAAAGCAAAAGTAAAATCTAGCAATCTAGTTTTAGAATTTAATAATATTTCACAGGTGGAAGAATTTATTGCTAGGCTAAAATAGAATTACAAATTTATTTTTATTTTTAGTAATTTATTGTAAAATCAGACTTTAATTTGAATATTAAATAAAACTTAATGATAAAATAAGGAGAGTGGATGTTAGAAATAGATGTGCCATTGATGCTTTTAACGGCTGTCGTTTTCTTGGTATTGATCGCTATTTTGAATTCCTTGCTTTATAAGCCAATGCTCAAATTCATAGATGACAGAAATGCCTCTATAAAAAATGATGAAGAGAGTACTAGTAAAAATGCAAGTGATCTAAGTGTTCATGAAAAAGAGATTGAAGAGATTATATTAAACGCAAGGACTGAGGCCAATAAAATAAGGCAAGAAGCCTTAAATTTGGCAAAAGAAGAGTCTTTAAAAGAAGTAAATGCCGTAAAGAGTAGTTTAGAGGCTAATTATAATGAATTTTTAAATGCTCTAAGCTCTCAGAAAGATAACTTAAAGGCAGATCTATCAGCTAAACTACCTGAACTTAGAGCGGCTTTAAATGCCAAGCTCTCTAAAATTTAAAGGAATTTTATGAAGATAAAAATTTTATTTTTTCTAGCACTTCCATTTCTAGCTTATGCTAGTGGGCATGGCGGAACAAATTACGATATAGTAGAGAGAACGCTAAACTTCTTACTTTTCTTTGCTATTTTGGTATATTTTGCAGCTAAGCCACTAAAAGCTCTTTATCAAAGCAGAATTGACAGGATCGCAAATAAGCTTGAAAGTATCCAAGAAAAACTCCGTGATTCTAAGGCCAAAAAAGATGACGCTCTAAAACGTGTAGAAGAGGCTAAGCAAAATGCAAACTCTTTAATCGAAACTGCTAAAAAAGAGGCTTTAAATTTAGCTGCTAAGGTTAAAAGTGATGCTCAAAATGATATAGCAAACCTCCAAAAGAGTTACAAAGAGCAAAAAGAATTTGAAGAGCGCAAGATGATAAAAGGCGTTGTAAATGAAATTTTGAGTGACATTTTCTCAAGCGATAGCCTAAAAGTCGATCAAAAAGAGCTTGTAAATATCATACTTAAAAAGGTTAGCTAATGAATGAAGTAGTAGCTAAAAAATACGTAAAGGCGATCTTAAGCGAAGTAAAGTCCAATGAACTTAATGCATTTGTTGAAAATTTATCAGAACTAACTGCTGCTTTTGCTAGCGATAAATTTAAAAGTATTATAAGTTTGCCGACATTAAAGGCTTCACAAAAGGTTGAATTTGTACTATCTTTGGTTAAAAATCAAGATGTCAAATTTGTAAATTTTATTAAGCTTCTTGGCGCAAATAAAAGACTGGAGCTTATCCCAGCGATCTTAAACGAGATGAAGATAGAGCAATCTTTGCTTGAAAATACATATCGTGGCGAGGTTATTGGAAATTTTGACCTAAGCGCTGAGCAGCTGAAAGCTTTGGAAGAGAATTTCTCTAAGAAATTTGACTCTAAGATCAAGCTTGATGGCTCAAAGAGCGATTACAACGGCGTAAAAGTTGAGTTAGACGATTTAGGTGTCGAGGTAAATTTCTCTATCGACAGACTAAAAAGTCAAATGAGTGAATATATATTAAAAGCAATTTAAAAAGGAGTGAAAGCGTGAGTGCAAAAATTAAAGCTGACGAAATTAGCACGATAATCAAAGAGCGTATTGAAAATTTTGATTTAAGTGTTGATGTAGAAGAGACCGGTAAAGTCATCTCAGTCGCTGATGGCGTTGCAAACGTTTATGGTTTGAAAAATGTTATGGCTGGCGAGATGGTTGAATTTGAAAGTGGCGAAAAAGGTATGGCTCTTAACCTTGAAGAGAGTAGTGTTGGTATAGTTATTCTTGGAAAAACCAGCGGTATCACAGAAGGAAGCTCTGTAAAAAGACTTAAAAAACTTTTACGCGTTCCAGTTGGTGACGCATTGATTGGTCGTGTTGTAAATTCGCTAGGTGAGCCAATCGACGCAAAAGGCCCGATTGAAGCTACCGAATCTCGCTTTGTTGAAGAAAAAGCAAAAGGTATCATGGCTAGAAAGAGTGTTCATGAGCCACTTCAAACAGGTATCAAAGCGATCGATGCACTTGTACCAATCGGTAGAGGACAAAGAGAACTAATCATCGGCGACCGCCAAACTGGAAAAACAACAGTTGCTATCGATACTATCATCAACCAAAAAGGTCAAGATGTTATTTGTATCTATGTAGCTATCGGTCAAAAACAATCAACCGTTGCTCAAGTCGTTAAAAAACTTGAAGAATATGGCGCTATGGACTACACGATAGTTGTAAATGCTGGTGCTAGTGACGCAGCTGCGCTTCAATACCTTGCACCATACGCTGGCGTAACAATGGGTGAATACTTTAGAGATAACTCTCGCCACGCGCTAATCATCTATGATGACTTGTCAAAACACGCGGTTGCTTACCGTGAGATGTCTTTGATCTTAAGAAGACCACCAGGTCGTGAAGCTTACCCAGGTGACGTTTTCTACCTTCACTCAAGACTTCTAGAAAGAGCAAGTAAGCTAAATGACGCGCTAGGTGCTGGATCTTTAACAGCTCTACCTATTATCGAGACTCAAGCGGGCGATGTTTCAGCTTATATTCCAACAAACGTTATTTCTATTACAGATGGTCAAATTTTCCTTGAAAGCGACCTATTTAACTCAGGTATCCGCCCAGCGATCAACGTTGGTCTTTCTGTATCTCGTGTTGGTGGTGCAGCTCAGATCAAAGCTATCAAACAAGTTTCTGGTACACTAAGACTAGACCTTGCTCAGTACCGCGAACTACAAGCGTTTGCTCAGTTTGCAAGCGACCTTGACGAGAGCTCAAGAAAGCAACTAGAGCGCGGTCAAAAGATGGTTGAAGTACTAAAACAACCTCCATATTCTCCGCTTCCAGTTGAGAATCAAGTAGTTATAATATTTGCTGGTGCTAAGGGTTACTTGGATGATGTTGCAACTACAAGTGTAACAAAATTTGAAGCTGAGCTATATCCATATATCGAGGCAAAATACCCTGAAATTTTTGAACAAATCAGAACAAAAAAAGTTCTTGATAAAGAAATAGAAGAAAATTTACATAAAGCGTTGAAAGATTTTAAAGCGACTTTTGCCGCGAACTAGGGCTAAGATATGTCAAATTTAAAAGATATAAAACGAAAGATTAAGAGCGTCCAGAACACTCAAAAGACGACACGTGCGATGAAGCTTGTCTCAACAGCAAAGCTTCGAAAAGCCGAAGAGGCTGCACGCTATTCTAGAGTTTACGCACTTAAGATCAATGAGGTTTTATCAGAGATAGCTTATAAGATCAATCAATATGCATCAGTCATGACTGAGAGTAAATTTTTTAACACAGCAAAAAGTGTAGAGAAGGTTGATATTATATTTGTGACGGCTGATAAAGGACTTTGCGGTGGTTTTAATGTTCAGACCATAAAGACGGTTAGGCGTATGATCGATGAGCTAAAAGCCAAAAAGATTAAAGTTAGACTAAGAGCTGTTGGCAAAAAGGGCATAGAATTTTTCAATTTCCAAGGCGTTGAACTACTTGAGACTTATGTCGGAGCTAGCTCATCACCTACATATGAAAAAGCTCAAAAGATCATAAAAGATGCTATTGATGACTTTATAAATGGCACAACTGACAAGGTTGTATTAATACACAATGGCTATAAAAATATGATTTCCCAAGAGATTAGAGTAAATGATATTGTGCCTATTGAGCCGTCTAAGATAGTTGCGGTTGAGACAAATTCTTTGATGGAATTTGAACCAGAAGACAACTATACTAAGATTATGGATGAGTTGCTTAATAAGTATTTTGAGTATAGCATGTATTATTCTTTGGTTGATTCTTTGGCTGCTGAGCATAGTGCCAGAATGCAAGCTATGGATAATGCAACAAACAATGCTAAAGAGCGCGTAAAACAGTTAAATCTTGCTTACAATAAAGCAAGACAAGAGTCTATTACCACTGAGCTTATCGAGATCATCAGTGGTGTTGAATCAATGAAATAAAAGGAGTATGAATGAAGGGTGTTATTAGTCAAGTTATGGGCCCTGTGGTCGATGTTGACTTTAATGACTACTTGCCAAAGATCAATGAAGCTATTGAAGTTTTATTTGAGGTTGAGGGCAAGAAACATAAACTAATATTAGAGGTTGCTGCTCACCTAGGCGATAATAGAGTTAGAACTATTGCTATGGATATGAGTGAGGGCTTGACTCGTGGCCTTGAGGCTAAAGCACTTGGTGCACCTATAAGTGTTCCAGTTGGCGAAAAAGTTTTGGGTAGAATTTTTAACGTAGTTGGCGATTTGATCGACGAGGGCGAGGGTATAAATTTTGATAAGCATTGGTCTATCCACCGCGATCCTCCTCCATTTGAAGAGCAAAGCACAAAAAGTGAAATTTTTGAAACTGGTATCAAGGTAGTTGACCTTCTAGCTCCTTACGCAAAGGGTGGTAAGGTAGGTCTATTTGGTGGTGCTGGTGTTGGTAAAACGGTTATTATTATGGAGCTTATCCACAACGTTGCCTTTAAACACAGCGGCTATTCTGTATTTGCAGGCGTTGGTGAGAGAACTCGTGAAGGAAATGACCTTTATCACGAAATGAAAGAAAGTAATGTTTTGGATAAAGTTGCCTTATGCTATGGCCAAATGAATGAGCCACCAGGAGCAAGAAACCGTATCGCGCTAACTGGTCTTACAATGGCTGAGTACTTCCGCGACGAGATGGGACTTGACGTTTTAATGTTTATTGATAACATTTTCCGTTTCTCTCAATCAGGTGCAGAGATGTCAGCTCTGCTAGGACGTATCCCATCAGCTGTTGGTTATCAGCCAACTCTTGCAAGTGAGATGGGTAAATTCCAAGAGAGAATTACATCAACTAAAAAAGGCTCGATCACATCTGTTCAAGCCGTTTACGTTCCTGCAGACGACCTTACTGACCCAGCTCCTGCAACCGTTTTTGCTCACCTTGATGCTACGACAGTTCTTAATAGATCGATCGCAGAAAAAGGTATCTATCCAGCTGTTGATCCGCTTGATTCAACATCAAGAATGCTCGATCCTCAAATTTTAGGAGCAGATCACTATAAGGTAGCTCGTGGCGTTCAAGCTGTACTTCAAAAATATAAAGATCTTCAAGATATTATTGCGATCCTTGGTATGGACGAGCTTAGCGAAGAAGATAAGCTAACAGTTGATAGAGCGAGAAAGATAGAGAGATTTTTATCTCAGCCATTCTTCGTTGCTGAAGTATTTACAGGTAGCCCTGGCAAATATGTAAGTCTTGACGAAAATATCGCTGGCTTTAAGGGAATTTTAGAGGGTAAATATGATCATTTACCAGAAGCAGCATTTTATATGGTTGGAAATATAGATGAGGCTTTAGCTAAAGCTGAGAAACTTAAGGCTTAAATTTAAAAAGGAAGCGTAATGGATAAATTACATTTAGAGATCGTAACTCCTCAAGGTCAGATATTTAATGATGACGTGAGTAGTGTAGTGCTTCCAGGTAGCGAGGGTGAGTTTGGTGTTTTACCAAACCACGCCGCATTAATATCTCTTTTAAAAGCAGGTATTATAGATATAGAACATAAAAATAAAAAACATGATGTTGTTGCGATTAACTGGGGATATGCAAAGATTGACGAAGGTAAGGTAGTAATACTTGCTGACGGTGCGGTTTACGTCTCTGGTGATAGCGAAAGCGAGCTTGCAAATTCATTGGAAGCTGCTAGAAATTTGATAGAGAGCATGAGTAGTGATACAAATGCTTTTGCAGCAACTATATCTAAAATGGAAAATGTAGTGAGAACTAGATAAGTGGGCGGTATAGATTTATTTTTAAATTACATTCAAAGAAGTAGTTTTATTACAATTATTGTTTTAACTTGGCTGTCAATATATTTTATAGTTAGTTTCACAATTCTTTTTTCAAGAATGGCTGGTATTGGAGCTTGGCAAAAACGTGAGCAAAATGCACTTGAAGCACTGCTTATGGGTGCTAAAAATATTCCAAATGATTCGTCTTTGAGAAAATGTGCAAATGGAAGAATCTCAAGAGAAAAGCTAAATGTATGTATAAGCATAGCCGAGAAAAATGCTACAAGTGGATTAACTTGGCTAAGTGTAATAGCATCTACTTCGCCTTTTATCGGTCTTTTTGGAACCGTTGTTTCTATTTTAGAGACATTTTCACAGCTTGGAAATGGTGGAGGTTCATCACTTGGTATTATCGCTCCAGCTATTTCAGAGGCACTTGTTGCAACTGGTTGCGGAATTTTTGTTGCCATCCCAGCATATACATTTAACTTACTCATAAAAAGAAAAGCTTATGAATTAATGAGTGTTATCGAGCGTCAGGCTGATGTTATGATAGCACTTAAAAAAGATGATGAGATACTATAAATGGCCGTTAAATTTACCGATGAGACACCAGAGCTAAATATAACTCCTCTTGTTGATATTATGCTTGTTTTACTAGCCATTTTAATGGTTACTATGCCAACCATAACATATCAAGAGGATATTACTCTTCCGGATGGTTCAAAGGCGAAAACTTCAACATCTAAGCAAAAAGACCTTATAGTATCTATAAATTCACAAGGACAAGTTAGAGTTGATCAGAGTACTATGAGCCTTGCTGAGTTTCCTGATAATATCGCATTAATGAGTACAAAATACGATAAAACCTCGCCTATCTATATAAAAGCTGACAAAAATTTAAAATACGATGATGTTATGTTTGTATTAAAGACTTTGAAAGGTGCTGGTTTTAATAAAGTAGCTTTAGAGACAAACGGTTAAAATGTCAAATAAAGTTAAATTTCCAACGCTTAGTTCGTTTCTTGTAGCATCTTGTATTTACGTTATTATTATACTTGTTTTGTTTATAAAGCTTACTTTTTTTGCAGAACCTCCTAAAAAATATACTGATGATAAAGATGCTATTATGGATGTGGTTATGGTTGATAGAGAGGTTGATCAAACCATTAAAGCTCCAAAACAAGCAGATGAAGTAGTTAAAGAGACAAAGCCTGAACCTAAAAAGGAATCTGAAGAAGATAAACAAGAGACCACAAATAAGCCTGTTGTACCAGATGAACCATTGCCTACCCCAAGCTTACCAACTCCTCCAAAAGAGGAACCAAAACCTGAGCCTAAAAAACCAGAACCAAAACCAGAAATTTTAAAACCAAGTGAAGAGCCTAAAGAAGATGTTAAGCCAGAACCAAAGCCTGAGCCTAAGCCTACACCAAAGCCAGTTGAAAAGCCAAAACCAAAAGAGCCAAATATAAAAGATCTCTTTAGTGACATAGACCCTACAAAACTTAAAAAAGATGATGGTATAAAAAAGGCTGAAAATAAAGTGCAAAGTCGCAAAAAAAGCGAGGCTTCTAGCTCAAAAGCTGCAAAAGAGGCTAGCGACATCATCAAGAGCCTAAAGATAGATCAAAATCCAACAGCTCCAAAGTCACAAATGACCGGCACTTATGATCCGTTGATGGGAGCCATAACAAAGCAAATTCAAAGAAGATGGCAAAGCTATAAGGCCGACTCTGCAAATTTGGCTAAAGTTAAAGTTATGATAGATCAGAGCGGAAATTTTAGCTATGAAATTTTAGAGCTATCATATAATGAAGAATTTAACGCAAAAGTAAGAGAGTGCTTAGAAAAACTTACAATGGAGAAATTTCCATTCAATCCAGACAAAAGCACTACTTTTAATTTAAATTTAGAAGATAAAATAAACTAAAATTTATAAAATTATGGAGTAGAGATGAAAAAAATTTTTCTTTTTTTATGTGTTGCTCTAGGGCTTTATGCTGCTGATGCAACCATATCTGTTGTAAATCAAGGTATTGCCTTGCCAAAGATAGCTTTGCAAGATGCAACAACTGCTGTTAGTGATATAGGTTTTAAAGATAAATTCTTTAAAATCATGCTAGGAGATCTAAAGGTTAGTTCCGATTTTGAAGTAATCGAAGATCATGTGCCTTCTACCTATGAAGGAGATGCGACTACTAATACAATGAGTGATAAAGGCGTCGAGCTTATCTTTAGATATGCTCTTGAAGGCTCTATAGGCTCGCCTCTTACTTTAAGGGTAAAACTGATAAATGCTAAAACAGCAACTACAAGGTATGAGAGAGTCTATAATATGCCTGATGGTGCAAAGTATCCGTTTTTAGCGCATAAAAGTATAGTTGAGCTTACTAATGAACTAAATTTACCACCAGTTGGCTGGATGGAAAAATTTATTATTCTTTCAAAATATACTTCAGCTCGCCAAAGCTCTATCATAGTTGCTGATTATACACTTACATATCAAAAGACTATAGTAAGTGGCGGGCTAAATATTTTTCCTAAATGGGCTGGAGCTGATCAAAGTAAATTTTACTATACATCTTATATAAATAATAAACCAACTTTATTTAGATATGATCTAAATTCTGGTACAAAAACAAAGATAATCGATAGCATTGGCATGCTTATAGCCTCAGATGTTAGTAAAGATGGAAGTAAAATTCTATTAACTATGGCACCAAAAGATCAACCAGATATCTTTATCTATAATACGAATAGTAAAAATTTGACGCAGATTACTAATTATCCAGGTATAGATGTAAATGGAAATTTTGTAGATAATGATAGTAAGATAGTTTTTGTATCAGATAGGCTTGGTTATCCTAACGTTTTTGCAACTCCTGCGATTTCTGGCGGAAGCGTTGAACAAATGGTATTTCATGGTAAAAATAACAATTCTGTAAGCACATTTGAAAATTATGTTGTTTATTCAAGCAGGGAAGCAAGCGGTAGTTTTAATATATATCTAATTTCAACTCAAACGGATTTTATACGCCAGCTTACAGCAAATGGTAAAAATAACTATCCAAGATTCTCAAGCGATGGGCAAAGTGTCGTCTTTATAAAAGAGCTTGGCGGTCAAAGTTCACTAGGTGTTGTTAGGCTAAATGAAAACAGAAGTTTTCAGTTTCCTTTAAAAGTAGGAAAAATTCAATCTATAGATTGGTAATATTCTGATAAAATTTAAAATTTTTGTGATATAATTCGACCAAATTTCTAAAAAAGGATAAGGAATGAAAAAAGTAGTTCTAGCAAGTGTTGCAGTTGCAACTTTATTGTTGAGCGGTTGTAGCTCAAAAAACCCTGAAGTTGATATGAATTCAAATTCAAATCAATCTGCAGATAATTCAGGTAGCATGAGCGATGCTGATAGATTAGCAGCTCTTATTGCTAACATCGAGAGTCAAGTTAAAAGTGTATATTTTGACTTTGATAAATTTAATATCAAAGCTGATCAACAAGGCGTTGTTAGCTCAAATGCATCAGTATTCAACCAAGCTGACGCTCAAGCTCTTTCTATAAAAGTAGAAGGTAACTGCGATGAGTGGGGTACAGATGAGTATAACTATGCTCTTGGTTTAAAACGTGCTAAAAGCGCTAAAGATGCTCTTATAAGAAATGGCGTTAGTGCTGATAGAATCGCTGTAGTTAGCTTTGGTGAAAGCAATCCAGTTTGCACAGATAAAACAAAAGCTTGCGATGCTCAAAATAGACGTGCAGATTTCAAAGTACTTCCATAATTTATAATTAAATAATAATGAACAAAAAATTAATTATAGTGGCTCTCATTGGAGCCACTATCTCTATTACCTCCGGTCAAGAGATTTCAGCTTTTGATGCAGGCAATATGGATAGTGCGAATCCATATGGTCTAACTGATAATGAAAAAGTTACCTTAAATAATAAGCGAAGTGTTCAAAATATTGAAGAGAATATGAATAATGTTTTAGAACAACTTCAAGGTTTGCAAAGCTTGATTGAGAGCATGAGTGCTAGAATGAATAAGCTTGAGCAAAGAATAAATGATATAGAGACGAAGGTAAATGGTGGCATAAGTGATTCTGGTGTAAGTTTGACATCACTAAAGGCTTATGTTGATGAAACTAGAGACATACAAGACAAAAACTACAAAAATATTACTGCTGCCTTAAATAAATTAGGTGCAATAATGGATAAAAATGCTGCCCAACCAAAGCAAAATGCAAATCCAAAACAACAAAGTAAGCCAACTTCAAATTTTAGTGGAAAAAGCGATAAAGATATTTTGGCTGATGGCATTAAACTTCTAAATTCTGGCAATAGCACAGAAGCAGCTGAATATTTTGAATATTTGAATAAAAAAGGCTATAAAACTGGTGCAACAAATTATTATTTAGGTGAAGTTGCTTACAGTCAAAAATCATACAGCACAGCTATACAATACTACAAAAAAAGCATACAGAACGAAGATAAGGCTGACTATACACCAAAACTTCTATATCACACAGCTATAAGCTTTGATAAGATAGGTGATACGCAAAGTGCAAATAGATTTTATAAGGCTTTAAAAGTCGGTTATCCAGATAGTAAAGAAGCCAAAGCCTCTCCCAATAGAAACTAAATTTTAATCTTTTTTAGATATAATCCCACATTAATCAAAAAACCAAATCTAAGGAGATTATTGTGAGTAAAGATCAAGTTATAACTATGTTTTACGAACTAAAAGATGCTAACACTGGTGAAATTTTAGAGTCAAACATGCAAGAAGGTGGCCAAATTTCATTTATAACAGGGCATGGCCATATTATAGAAAAGCTTGAAGAAGAAGTAAGCAAATTAAAATCAGGCGAAAGAGCAACTATAAGCGTAAAGGCAGCAGAGGGTTGTGGTGAATATAATAATGAAGCCATTCAGTCGTTACCAAAAGAGCAGTTTGCTGGTATAGATTTACATGAAGGAATGGAGCTTTTTGGTCAAAATGAAGATGGCTCAAGCGTTCGTGTTATTGTTAAAGAGATCAAAGATGACGAAGTAACAGTTGATTTTAATCACCCATATGCTGGTAAAGATTTACTATTTAATGTTGAAGTTTTAGAAGTTAGAGATGCAACAGAAGATGAAAAAGCAACAGGCATGGTGGCTGGGGCTCATACTTGCGGTTGTGGTGGTCACGATCATGAGCATGAACATGAGTGCTGCGGGGGACATGGACACGGACACGAGGATGGTGGTTGCGGTTGCGGTGGACACGGACATCATCATTAAGAAGCTAAAATGAAAAAATTTGCTTTTGTTTTTGCGGGCCAAGGCTCGCAAAGTATTGGTATGGGAAAAGACTTTTACGAAAATTTTTCTACTGCTAAACTACTTTTAAATGATGCTTGTAATGACACTGGCATTGATTACAAAGAGCTTTTATTTACACAAAACGATAAGTTAGATAAAACAGAATTTACTCAGCCAGCTATCGTTTTAAACTCGTTAATGACTTATTTGGCTTTTTCAAATTTTATTAAAGAAAAACCAGAATTTAGTCTCGGGCACTCACTTGGAGAATTTACCGCTCTTGCAGTTAGCGGAGCATTTAATTTTATTGATGCGATTAGGCTTGTGAATTTACGTGGTAAATTTATGCAAGAAGCTTGTGTTGGTAAAGATGCCGGCATGATGGTAGTTCTTGGACTTAGTGATGAAGTAGTTGAAGAAATTTGTAAAAAAGCAAGAGAAGAAGGTTTACAAATTTATGCTGCAAACTACAACTGCGATGGACAAATCGTTGTCGCTGGTGTAAGAGCTGATCTTGCTAGCTATGAAGCAAAATTTAAAGAAGCTGGCGCAAAAAGAGCAATGCTTTTAAATATGTCGGTAGCAAGCCATTGTCCGATACTTGAGCCAGCTAGTGTTAGACTGGCAAGTGAGCTTGAGAGTACTTTGGCTGCCAAATTTTCTCCAGTTGTCTCAAATGTAAATGCTAAAATTTATACCGATAAAAGTGAAGCACTAGTCCTACTAAAAGAGCAGCTAATAAAACCAGTTTGCTATAAACAAAGTATTAAAAACTATGAAAATGATGTTGATTGTTTTATTGAGCTTGGCGCTGCGACGCTAAAGGGCATCAATAAAAAAATTACTGAAAAGCCAACTTATAGTATTACTGATATGGTAAGTCTTGAAGAAGTTGTGAAAATTTTGGAGGAGAGATGATAGCGATACTTGGAGCTATGCAAGAGGAGATAACACCGATCCTTGAAATGGTTGGTGAATATAAAACTGTTCAATATGCAAATAATAAATTTTACTTAGCAAACTACAAAGGAAAAGAGCTAGTCATTGCCTATTCAAAGATAGGCAAAGTAAATGCAGCTATAACAGCAACTTTAATGATAGAAAAATTTAAGGCCTCAAAGTTGCTCTTCACTGGTGTAGCTGGCTCACTCGATGAGAGCCTAAAAATAGGCGATATGCTTTATGCTACTAGCTTAGTGCAGCATGATCTTGATATTACGGCTTTTGGACATCCTTATGGCTATGTGCCAGGCACAAGTATATTTGTCAAAAGCGATGAAGGACTAAACGAACTGGCAAAAAAGATAGCCGATAAAAAAGATATGAGCTTAAGTGCTGGTATTATTGCGACTGGAGATCAGTTTATCTGCGATAATGAAAAGAAAGCTTGGATTAAAAAGATATTTAATGCGAGCGCTACCGAGATGGAAGGTGCTAGCGTTGCACTAGTTTGCGAAACACTTGGTGTGCCATTTTTTATACTAAGAGCTATCAGCGATGGAGCTGGTGATGCAGCAGAATTTGACTTTGATAAATTTTTGCAAGATTCAGCAAATGTTAGTGCAAAATTTATACTTGAAATGGTAGAAAATTTATGATAGAGCTTAGCAAAAGGCTTCTTAGACAAGTTGGTCAGACAAATGCCAGATACAAGATGATAGAGGGCGGAGATAAGATTTTGCTTGGTCTTAGCGGTGGTAAAGATAGCCTCGCACTAGCTCACGTACTAAAGCATATTCAAAATGTCACACCTGAAAAATTTGAGTTTAAAGCAGTAACGCTAAGCTACGGCATGGGTGAGGACTATGCTTATCTTACGAAGCATTGCAATGAGCATGGCATAGAGCATGAAGTGATAGATAGCTCAATCTTTGAGATTTCAAAAGAGAAAATCCGTAAGAATTCCAGTTTTTGTAGTTTCTTTTCTCGTATGAGAAGAGGTTATCTTTATACTTACGCCTTAAAACATGGTTTTAATAAACTTGCGATTGCTCATCATTTAGACGATGCAGCGGAGAGCTTTTTTATGAATTTTACCTATAATGGTGCACTAAGGACGCTTGCTCCAAAATATACTGCAAAAAATGGCATTACGGTTATTAGGCCATTTATCTTCGTTCGCGAGAGACAGCTTCGCGAAAATGCTATCAAAAATGAATTAAGAGTCATTGGCGATGAAGCATGCCCTGCAATGAGATTTGACGTAAAGATGCCGCATGCTAGATATGAAACCAAACAGCTTTTAGCGACTTTAGAAAAAGAAAATCCAAAACTTTTTACTTCGCTAAAAGCAGCATTTGAAAATATCCATACTGATACTTTTTTTGCTCTCAACAGCAGTAGTGAAGAGTAAAATTTTACTTGCTTTTTGGGACTAATCCCAAGAAGCAAGCTATAAATATTTCTATTTTAATCTTCTCTTTAAAAATTTTTACCTTTGGTTATAATTTTATAACTTAGAAAATTTAAGCTTAAAAAAATAGTCATGTGTTTTAAACATTAAGAAATAGCTATTTAAAATAGCAAGCTATAGCCTAAAGCCCATCAAGTAAAATTTTATAAAGGCGGTTTATCTCATCGTCGTTTAGCTCGATCGTGCTTTTTGTGTCAAACAAATTTTTGATCTTGTTAGTGTCAAATTCGCTCCTATCAAGGCAGTGCTTGTGAGAGGGCAAAAAACCACGAGTTAGGCAAAGCTCACTCTCTATCTCCTCGTCGCAGATAAAGCACTCAAGCTCGCTGTGAAGCCTGCCTTCATACTCTAAAATTTTGACGTAGCTTTCGATGATGAGGCGTTTTGGATTTTGCAGCTGCATCTGTTTGGCACAGCGATCAAGCTCGTTAAAGTAAATTTCGTCGAGCTGTTCGACCTCTTTTAGATGATCATAAAGGAGGCGCATGAACTGCTGCCAAATGATGAGCTTGTCACGCTCTAGCAGCCACTTAAAGCCAAGATGAAGTATACTTCTAAGCTTTGGTAGAAATTTCGCCTCTTGCTCGAGCTCAAAGTCGATCTTGTAGCCAGTCATGATATTTGAGTGGCGTGCGCCAAAAAATCTATATGACTTAACTAGCAAATTTGGCGTTAGCACAAAGACTAAAAGGTCCTCGTCTCTGACCTTTTGCACGCGCAGGATGTAGCCTTGCATCTAGGCAAAAAACTCCCTTATGCGCTCTCTCATCGCTGTCGTGTCTTTGATGAAATTTATATCGTTTCTAAAGGTTGTTGCACCGTCGATGCCCTTGCTGTACTGATGCAAATGCTTTCTAAATATGCAAAGCCCATGCTCGCCGTAATGCTCGATCATCGCATCAAAGTGGGCTAGTATGATCTTTTGCTTTAGCGCTTTATCCACGCTAGTTTTAGTCTTTATCTCGTGAAATATCCAAGGATTACCAATACTTGCTCTACCGATCATGAGAGCGTCACACTTTGTAAGGTTTAAAATTTCATCTGCATTTTGCGCATTTATATCGCCATTTGCAACGACTGGGATTTTTACGCTCGCCTTTACTCTAGCGATCGCTTCGTAATCAACCTTTGCGCTGTATCCCCCAGCTCTTGTACGTCCATGCACTGCGATATAGTTTGCACCTGCTTCTTCACAGGCCTTTGCGATCTTTTCTTCATTTTTGTCGTTAAAGCCAAGTCTAAATTTAACGCTTAGGCTCTCTTTGTTTGAGACGCTTTTTATAGCTGAGATTATGCTTTGAAGTTTGTCAAGATCGTTTAGTAATGCAGAACCCGCTCCTTGTCTAATGACCTTTGGTACGGGGCAGCCGCAGTTTAGATCGAGCCCATAAATTCCATCAAATTTATTGATGATTTGCACAGCTTTTTTTATATTTTCTGTGTCATTACCAGCTATTTGAACGATGTAAGGCTCTTCGTTTGGGGATTTTTTAATCATTTCAAGCGTTTTGTCACTGCTCTCATATACTAGAGCGTTTGCGCTGATCATTTCGCTAACAGTGATATCGCAGCCAAATTTCTTAACTACGCTTCTTAATGGTAAGTCAGAAAAGCCAGCAAGAGGCGCTAAGAAAAGTGGCTTTTTGCTAAAGTCTATCATTTAAAAAATAACGAGCTAGGCACCATTTTGCCGTTATCTCGTAAAAACAGTAAGACCTTTATCTCTTTAAACTCATCTGGATCGCTACCTTCGATAGCTTCTCTTACTTTATCAAGCATTTGAAGCTCAAACAGTGCATATACGTAAGCCTCATCAGCGTCAGCATGGATGCTTTTTAGTTTTTCAAAGATGCCAATAAATGCATCTGGTTTTAGTTTATTTTTAAGCATTACAGCGGCTTTATCGTATTGAGCTTTTGTCACTTTTGCGTTGTTTAAAAGATCAAAAATTTCATCACTGCTTAGATCGATCTCGTCATTTACAAATCGGGTAATAATAAGCATTATATCTTCACTTGCTAGCTCAAAATTTAATCTTTTGATCTCGCTAAAAGAAGCTACTTTTATGAGTTTATCAAATGCAGCTTTTTTAAGACTCTCGTTTTGATCTTGGTTTTTAAGTACGTCAAGATAGTAAGTTGGTAGTTGCTCGATTTTATTTAGCTCATTTAGGATATTTAACTTGCTATCTTTTGCTAGTCTAAATTTCTTTAGATCGACGATCTCTTTATTTTTTATACTTTTTATAGTTTGTAAGATATTGTTTATCTCAGCATCATCTACACCGACATCTTTAAGCTCGCCTACTGGTGAGATAGAGCGAGTAAGCTGTGAGGCGATCTTGTAAGTGTCGGTTTTGAAGTCTTTATTGCTCTCAAAGCCAAGAAGCGTCTCTTTAGCTAAGTCTTTATAAAGCTGGCTATCTTTTTTGATCCATTTTTTATATCTATAAAAAGCATATCCATGATAAGCGATATGAAGTAGGGCAAGAAGTGCTAAAACAGCTACTGGAAGAGCGACCCAAATAGCAACTGGTAAAGTTATAGTTTGGCCTAAAAGCTCAAATGTGTAATCAGAACTATTAAGAGAATAAGTGAGTCCTGCAACAACTACTATGTAGATTATGCAATAGACGAGAAATTTTCTAGTTTTCATGTTTTCTCCTTAGTTTTTTGCTGTTTTTTCAATTATTTCACGGCAAGTTATGCAGTATTTTGCATGTGGTTTTACTTTTAGTCGCGGTATACTGATCTCCTCTTCACACATATCACAAATTCCATAAGTTTTATTTGCTATCTTCTCTAGTGCTTCATCTATCTCTGATAGCTCCGCTCTTTGTTGTGTCGAGATCGAATGCTCTATTAACTGGTCTGTATTTACTGAGGCTATATCAAACTCATCGCTTACGCCGCTATCTCTTAAGCCATTTACTTCAACAGATGAATCATAGATATTTTTTTTGATCTGTAATTTTCTTTCTTCAAGTAATTTTTTAAAAAAATTTAGCTCAGTTTGTGTCATTTATATTCCTTTATTTGTGGTATGGGTGGTTTGCATTTATGCAAAGTGCTCTAAAAATTTGCTCAAAAAGTACAAGCTTGGCAACCTTGTGTGCCATCGTCATCTTGCTCAAACTTATGATTTTTTGCGCTTTATTCTTTAAATTTTGGCTAAGGCCATAAGCTCCACCTATGAAAAAGTTAATTTGTGAATTTGAGTTTAAAATTTGTGCGAATTCTTGGCTGTCAAGTTGCAAGCCATTTTCATCAAGCATTACGCAAAAGCCTTTTAAATTTGGCTCATAAATTTCATCATAAGCTCTTAATGCTTCGCTTTTTCCAGTGCTTTGAGCTTTTGCTATTTTTTCATTGAAAAAGACTTTATCGTTTATCTTGGCAAATTTTGCACTCATTTTTATATATTCTTGTATTTCGTTTTCAAAGTTGTCACGTGATGATTTTTGAATGCTAAAAACTGAAATTTCCAAATTTAGCCTTTGGTTTTTAGCTTTAGTTCAAAGTTGTTTTCACTCTCGTCTTGTTTATCTTTTTGATGCATTGTCTTGTTATTTGTGAGAAATTTAACCATATCGCTTATATATTTTTTATGTTCGCTTCTTGGCACGATAGCATCGATTAAGCCATGCTCTAATAAAAACTCAGCTCTTTGAAATCCCTCTGGTAAATCAGCACCAATGGTTTGTTTGATGACCCTTTGACCAGCAAAGCCTATTAAAGCGCCAGGTTCAGCGATTATTAGATCTCCAAGCCAAGCAAAAGAGGCACTAACGCCACCCATTGTCGGATCAGTAAGTATTGAGATATAAGGCAGCTTTGCTTCATCAAGTAGTTTTAAAGCAGCTGATGTCTTTGACATTTGCATCAAAGAAAATGTACTCTCTTGCATTCTAGCTCCACCTGAAGCACTCACTATGACTAAAGCTTGGCGTTTTTCTATCGCTCGTTTTATCGCTCTTACGATCTTTTCACCCTCAACTGAAGCTAGCGAACCACCCATGAAGCCAAAGTCAAAAACAACTAGCTGGATCTCTTGTCCATCGCATTTACCTTCGCCGCATATCACTGAGCTTGTGCGTCCTGTTTTTTCTTTATTTTCTGTGATCCTTTTTTTGTATGATTTTTTATCAACAAAATTTAATGGATCTACCGGTTTTAAATTCGCGTCAAATTCTACAAAGCTATCTTCATCACAGATCAAATTTATGCGATCAGTAGCTTTTAGTCTCATATGATAACCGCATTTTGGGCATACATTAAAACAAGCTTCAACTTCTTTGTAGTACATCAGTGAGTGACAATTATCGCATTTTACCCAGTGCGTAGGTGCTTCTTCTGGACGAGGTTGAGCTTTTCTTATCTTTGAAAAAATGTCTGAGAAATTCATATTTTTACCCACTTATATTAAAAATTGTGGGATTATATCTAATGTTTGCCTTGCTTTTTCTTATATGACTTAAAGTTTGTTTATTTGTAGAGGTTTGAAGGGGCAAGTTGGCCCCCTTAAAGTATCTTATTAGAAGCGTCTTCCAATAGTAAATTCAAATGTGTTTGTATCATCACCCTCTTTAGGTTTAAGAGCTTTTGCAAAGATTAGTTGAAGTGGTCCAATAGGTGTTATCCACTCGATACCTGTACCAACTGATGATCTTTTTATCTCATTTAGACTATTTTCACCGATCATGCCATAGTCGTAAAATACAACGCCACGCATTTTGACACGATCTATTATAGGGAAGCTTATTTCAGCTGAATTATTAAACGAAGTTTCGCCGCCGTATTCGTAGTAGTCGCCATTATATTTTACCTTTGGAGATACGGTTCTGCTCTCGTAACCACGTAAGCTTCTTATACCACCAAGGTAAAGTCTTTCGTTGATCGGAGTATATCCTCTTTCCCAAATTTTGCCAAAGCTTGCTTTGTATCTTAAGATAAGATCGTAGTCGATGTACTCTCTAAGACCTAGGTAATAGTTAAAATTTGTGCGATTTTTGATAAAGTCTATATCGCCACCAAGCCCAGCTATCTCAAATGATGTACTAGCTATGATGCCACGTCTTGGCAAGTAATAATCATCAGTGCTATTATATGTTAAAGCTGGAGTTATGGCGCTTTTTATGGCTTTACCTTCTCTATAAATTTCTTTTTTGGTTTTTGTGTTGATATCTCTTAACTCATCATCTTTTAAGGTAATTTTGCTTTGCTCAATGTTGTAAGTAAGTGATGCACTTAAATTTCTAGTTAGTTTTCTACCTAGTGTTGTGCTAAAGCCATAGCTTCTCTCTTTATATGTTCTCCAGTCATAGTCATTTGCATAAAGTGTTCCGCCAAGGCTATACTCTGAGTCGAAAATTCTTGGGTTTGTAAGACTTATCTGACCTGAAAGCTCTCTGTCACTTTTATCTACGCTTACTTGTCCTTGAAGACCAGAGCCAAAGATATTTGTGTCAGAAAGTGCAGCGTTTAGTAGTAGTCCATCGCTGCTGCCGTATCCGATACCACCGCTTATCGAGCCAGTTGAGGCTTCTTTTACTTTTACCTTTAGATCAACTGTATTTTTATCAACCGGATCTTCTTCTATCTCAACGTCATCAAAGTAGCTTGTTCTTTTTAGTGCATCTTTTGAGTCTTGAAGGTCGGTTCTGCTATATAAATTTCCTTCAGTTAGATAAAGTTCACGTCTTACAACGCGGTCAACGGTCCTATCGTTTCCTGAAATTTGAACATTTCTTATATATACTTTTTCACCAGGATCGACTTCGTAGTCAATATCGACAGTTTTATTTTCATCAAATTTATCAGTCTTTGGATAGACTTTTACAAATGCATAACCTTTATCAGCAACCATATCATCGAGCTTTTTCATATCTTGGCGAAGTCTTGCTGAGTTCATCGTATCACCAGCCTCAAGCCTAAAGTCATCTATGATCTTTTTAGTATCAAGCTCTAGCTCTTCAGGTGCTGTAATACTTACATTTGAAACCTTATAAGGCTCACCTTCATGAACATAATAAGTAAGATCAGCCGTGTAATTATCAAACGATGAATTTAAATAAGGTGACGAAATAGTCGCGTCTAAATAGCCTTTTTGGAAATATTTGTCTTGGATCCTTGCTGGGTCATTTTCAAGCTCAAAAAGTTTAACTTTACCATCATTTCTGCCCCAAAGCCAGCCCATAAATTCTCTACTTTTATTTGCAACTACTGGCTCAATGTCGTCATAATCAAACTCTTTTGCACCGACTAAATTTACATTTTTGATTATCATATTTTCGCCGCGGTTTATGTTAAGTGTTATAAAAAGTGAGCTGTCGTTATCTGCAACTGGTTGTTTTTCTACGTCTACAACGGTATCAAAATAACCCTTTGACTCATAATACTGACGAATTCTCTCTTTAGTTTTTTCTATTGTAAGCTCATCATACATATTGCCTGGTTTGATGTTGATTAGCGACTCGATCGCAGTTTTATCATTTGTTACGACGCCTTTTAGATCGACTCTCGCAACACTTGGCTTCTCTTTTACAGCTACTAAAAGATTGCCATTGCCTGTATCTTCTATGTAGATATCGTCGAAATAATTTTGTTTGTATAAATTTGTGATCGCCTTATCGCTAAGCTTTGGAGTCAAATCCTGACCGACTTTTAGGCCCATTATTTGGCTTGCTACTTCAGGCGAAAGGTGAATTAGTCCTTTAAAATTTATTGACTGGATTGTTTGTGCGCTTAGGCCGCTGAAAGCTAATGCTAATAAAAATAATTTCTTTTTCATTAAATTTAACCTAGAGTTTTAGTATAAATGCGTATAATATCATATTTTATTTTTAATAAATTTAAATTTTATAATTTTGAAGGTTTTTTATGAAAATAGGTATCATCGGACTTGGTCTTATGGGTGGTTCACTTGGGCTAGCATTAAAAGATGAAAAATTAATTTCTTGTGTTAGCGGATATGACAAAGATGAAAATCATAGCAAAAAGGCCTTAGAACTTGGCTTGGTGCATGAAATTTTAAGCATTGACGAGATGAAAAAGAAGTGTGATATCATCTTTTTGGCTGTGCCAGTCGAGGCTATCGTGAGCATCGTGCAAAATTTAACTGATATCAGCGAAGATACAACTATCATTGATTTTGGCTCAACTAAACAAAAGATAATAGAAGCTGTGCCAGAAAAAATTCGTAAAAATTTCATTCCGGCTCATCCAATGGCAGGTACTGAGTATTCTGGTCCAGAGGCTGCCTTTAAATCACTTTACACAGGGGCAACTGTTATTGTTTGTGACTTTGCTGAGAGCGCAGAAAAACATGTAAAAAGAAGCGTGGAGTTATTTTCTTGCCTTGGCATGAAGATCATTTTTATGAGTGCGAAAGAACATGATCATCACGTGGGTCTTATTTCGCATTTGCCTCATGCGATTGCATTTTCTCTTGCGAGTGGGATTTTAAAAGAAGAGGATAAAAGGCATATTGTGGCACTAGGTGGACCTACATTTAAGGGCATGATACGTGTCGCAAAGAGTTCGCCTTTTATGTGGAGCGATATCTTTAAGCAAAATAAAAATAATGTTGTTGAAGCTATAAATATGTTTGAAAAAGAGCTAAATTTGTGCAAAGATCTCATCAAAGATGAACGCTGGGACGAACTTTTTGCCTGGATGAGCGACGCTAGGGCTGTAAGAGAAATTTTATAGTTAACTAAAAATTTATTGATTTATATGTAGAATTTCGTAAATAAAATTTTAAGGTAATAATGTATGAATAGACGTGGAGTTGGCGGATTTGGTATTGTTGTGCTTTTGCTAATTTTAATCTTAGCCGGTGGTTTTGGCTATGCTTTGATGTCAAAAGATTTTGAGCGAAATGAGCCGATAATTGGTGTTGCTGATAAGGTTTACTGGAATCTTAGAACCCCAATGAATATCAAATTTAAAGACGATAGTGGTATAAAATTTGTACGAATTAGTATGAATGATGGAAAAAATGATCTAAATTTATTAAATCAAATCATACAAACCCCAAGTACCGAGCTTGATGTAAATTTAACCTTTCCAAAGACTGGCTTTTTTGCTCAAAAAGATACTTATGAGATGAATATTGAGGCTGTGGATACCAGTAAATGGAGCTTTTTTACTGGCAACAAAGCTAGCAAAAAGGTTGAAGTAGTGCTTGATACTTCAAAACCTGATCTTTACGTGCTTTCGCAGTCTTATTCTATCTCAAAAGGTGGTAGCGCTGTTGTGGTCTTTAGAGCAACTGATAATCAGCTAAAAGAGGTCTATGTGCAGACAAATTTTGGTAAGAAATTTAAGGCCGTTCCATTTTATAAAGAGGGCTTTTATGCAGCACTTGTTGCTTGGCCAGTTCAGGTTGAAAATTTTAGTGCTGAGGTCATTGCAAGAGACTTTGCAGGCAATGAAAGCAAGTCACATGTCAGATATTTTTACGAAAATGTAAAGTATAAAACTTCAACTATTGCATTAAACGATAGATTTTTAGATGGCAAAATAGTCGATCTAACTGATCAATATGCAAAAGATCCAAGCGCGCTTTCAAGGCTTGAGAAAATGAGATTTGTCAATGAAACGCTTAGAAATTCAAACGAAGAAAAAATAACAGCACTTACTACAAATCCTGGTGATGAGATGTTAACTGGCTTTAGTGTGACACCATTTTATCCACTAAGAAATGGTAAAAAAGTGGCTGACTTCGCCGATCACCGATACTATACATATAATAACGAGCAAGTAAGCGAATCATGGCATATGGGAATAGACTTTGCAAGTGTGGCTGCAGCTCCTATAATAGCTAGCAATGCCGGTCGTGTTGTGCTAGCATCTGAAAATGGAATTTATGGATTAAATATTGTGATCGATCATGGATTTGGGCTTTATTCGCTTTATGGACACTGCTCAAGTTCTAGGGTAAAAGAGGGCGATATGGTCGCTGCTGGCGATCAGATAGGCACTACTGGAACTAGCGGCCTTGCACTTGGAGATCACCTTCACTTTGGAATTTTGGTCCAAGGCGAAGAGGTGAGACCACAACAATGGATGGACAAAAAGTGGATAAAAGACAATATAACAAGTGTTTTAGATGCTGCAAAAGCGATGATAGACAAGAACTAAAAAATTTGCAAAATTGATTTTTTAGTGCTATCATAAGCGCATTAAAAATATAAGGAAAATTATTGAAACAAACTACTATCGCAAGACGCGTTGAGACTGTTGGTATAGGGCTTCATAAAGGCGAGCCGATAAGACTTATACTAGAACCTCTTGATGCAAATTCTGGCATTATTTTGCACCGCGAAGATCTTGGTATTAGTTTTAAAGCCGAACCTAAAAATGTGATAAATACGCAGATGGCAACCGTTGTTGGCAACGAAAAGGGCTTTATTAGTACGATTGAGCATCTAATGTCAGCCATAAATGGTTATGGTATTGATAATATTAGAATCTCTGTTGATGCAAATGAAATTCCAGTCATGGATGGTAGTGCAATAAGCTTTTGTATGCTACTTGATGAAGCTGGTATAAGATATCTTGATGCTGGCAAAAAAGTAATTCTTATTAGACGTGAAGTTGAAGTCGTTGAGGGTTCTAAATTTGTACGAACTTCACCTTCAAGAAGTCCAAAATTTGACTATACGATAAAATTTGATCATCCAGTTATTGGTGAACAAAGATATGTTTTTGATTTTAGTAAAAGCTCTTTTATAAAAAATATAGCTCGTGCTAGGACTTTTGGCTTTTTGAAAGACTTACAACGTTTACAAGCTCAAAATTTAGCTCTTGGTGCATCGCTTGATAATGCCGTAGCAATCGATGATACGCATATCCTAAATCCAGAAGGTTTGAGATTTGAGAATGAGTTTGTAAGGCACAAAATTTTAGATGCGATTGGTGATTTAAGCTTGCTTGGAGCGCCTTTATTGGGCGATTATACAGCATTTGCTGGAAGTCACGATCTAAATCACAAATTAACTCTTGCTTTGATGGCCGATGAGAAAAACTACGAGATCGCAACTCTAAATGGTGAACTTCTAAAAGAGTATCAAAAGGTATTTGCATAGAAAATATTGAAATTTTAGTTGTCTCTTTATCTACTCCGCTTTTAGTTGGAGTATATAAAGACGGCGTAAAATTTGATGAAATTACGACTGATGAACATGTCAGTGAAGCTTTGATAAAAATCTTAGAAAATTTATCCTCTAAATTTAATATCACAAAAATTATCTATGCAAATACGCCAGGAAGCTTTATGGGGTTAAAGGTGGCCTATGTCATCTTAAAAACATTTTCTTTGGCGAAAGGATGCAAATTTTACGCCGTTAGTGGATTTAGCTTAAATGGAGGCCAAGCGATCAGAGCAAATAAAAATTTAAGCTTTGTTTTAAAAGATGGCAAAATTTTACTTGAAAAAGTAGAGCCAGTAGGATTTAGGTTGCCTTTAAATTTAGATGAATTAAAACTAAATTCAGATACACTTCCAGATTATATCATTCAAGCAGTTTAGGAGAAATTTTGAATATCTTAGTCCCTGCAACAAGTGCAAATTTAGGTCCTGGTTTTGATGCTTTGGGGCTTAGTTTGAAGCTTTTTAATAGTGTGAAAATCGAGCTAGCAAAATTTAGCTCAATGTCGATAAACGGCGAAGGCAGTGGAAGTGTAAATTTAAAGAGAAATAATATATTCTTAAGTATTTTTAATGAAATTTTTTTTGAGCTAACTGGTAAAAATGAAAATTTTAGAGTCGTTTTTGAAAATAATATCCCATTTTCAAGGGGACTTGGCAGTAGCTCCGCTGTTATCGTTGGAGCCATTGCTTCAGCGTACGAAATGGCTGGCTTTAAGGCAAGTAAAGATACAGTTTTAAATAAAGCTATCATCTATGAAACCCATCCTGATAATATCTCGCCAGCAGTTCACGGTGGATTTATCAGCGCAATCGTAAAAAATGGTAATGTTTACGCAAACAAAATAAATTTAAGTGACGAGATAAAAGCAGTAGTTGTCATCCCAAATAAGCCAATGAGTACATCCTCGTCAAGACAAATTTTACCAAAAAACTATACTATGAAAGAGTGTGTAAATAACTTATCTCATGCCGCTTTTTTAACGTCTTGTTTTTATGAAAAAAAGTATGATCTCTTAAAAGTAGCAAGCAAAGATTTGATGCATGAAGAGCGTAGAATGCACGCTTTAGAAGAACTTTTTGAAGTTAGAAAAGTAGCTTATGAAAATGGCGCTTTAATGAGCACGCTTTCAGGCTCAGGTTCAAGTTTTTTAAATATCGCTTACAAAGATGACGCTAAAAATTTACAAGATATTTTAAAGAGTAAATTTAGTGATTTTAGGGTTGAGGTTTTTTCATTTGATAACGATGGATACGAAATTACGCAAAGCTAAAAACAAGTTTAAAAAGATATAATGAACAAAAATAATCCTGTAAGGACATGTGTCGCTTGTAAAATTAAAATTTCTCAGAGCTTGCTAAAAAGATACCGCTTGGTAGGTAAAAATTTAGAGCATGGCAAAGGAAATGGTCGTAGCTTTTATCTGTGCGACAAATGTATACAAAAAGATATAAAAATTTTAAAAAAAATAATTGATAAACAAACTAAAGGTGCTTTTATTTGTGATGCACCGAAGTTAAAGGAGATACTCTTAAATGAGCAATGTTAGGATTT
This sequence comes from Campylobacter concisus, assembly GCF_003048905.1. Taxonomy (NCBI): domain Bacteria; kingdom Pseudomonadati; phylum Campylobacterota; class Epsilonproteobacteria; order Campylobacterales; family Campylobacteraceae; genus Campylobacter; species Campylobacter concisus. The sequence goes on along the minus strand of NZ_PIRO01000001.1, from coordinate 521,819 downwards.
CAGAGATCGCAAACGAGCTTGGCTATCCAAGTAAAGAGATAGTAGAAAAAGCTCAAGAGTTAGGATTAAAAGTCAAAACTCACTCAAATGCAGTTAGCCTTGAAGAGGCCGAAGCTATATATGAATATGTTCAAACTGGCGTGATACCAGATAAATTTAAAAAGAAAAAGAGTGAACCTAAACCAAAAAAAGAGTCTAAAAAAGAAGTAGAAAAAGAGTCAGTAAAAAAAGAAGAAAAACAAAAGAGTGAACCTAAAAAAACTACTACTAAAACTGAGTCAAAGTCGGTAAAAGCTGAGCCTAAGAAAGAGGCACAAATTTTAGAAGAAAAACAAAAAATTGAGCCTAAAAAAGAAGAAATAAAAGTAGAGCAAAAACAAGTCGAAGCTCCAAGGCCAAAAGAGAGTTTGGCTGATGTGACTCAAAAAAGACGTGGCCTTGTGATAGTAAAAAAGAAAAAAGATTATGAAACGCCAATTACTACAAAAGAAGAGAAAAAGCCTGAACCAAGCATAGCTAATATAAGCGATTTTAAAAGTATGTTTTCAGCAAATGATGAAAATTTAGCTAAGAAAAAGAAAAAAGATAAAAAAGTAGTTGTTGCAAGTAAAAAAGATAGCGCCCAGAAGATGGATCTACTTGGCGGAAGTGACTTTGGTGACATAGTGCTAGAAGATGAAGATGTAGTTGTTCTTCCTGATTTTAGTTTTAAAACCCCAACACCAACGCCAGCTCAAAAGACAAAACAGCCAAATGTTATGAGAACTACGGTCAACAATACGATAAATTCATTTGGCGAAGGCGGCATTCAAAGAAGAGCTAGAAAAAAACACAAAAAGCCTGAAAATAAACAAAACAATGAAGCTGTGACATCTATAAATATTCCAAAAGAAATTCGTGTTTATGAATTTGCTGAAAAGCTAAACAAACAGCCAAGCGAGATTATTGGTAAGCTTTTCATGCTAGGTATGATGACAACTAAAAATGACTTTTTGGATGAAGATGCGATCGAAATTTTGGCTGATGAGTTTAATGTAGAGGTTAATATCATCGACGATCAAAAAGAATTTGACTACGTAGCAGCATATGAAGAAGAGATAAAAGACGATGAAAATCTCCAGCCAAGAGCACCAGTCATAACCATCATGGGTCACGTCGATCACGGTAAAACTTCATTGCTTGATTACATAAGAAAATCACGTGTAGCAGCAGGAGAGGCTGGTGGTATCACTCAGCATGTCGGTGCTTACATGGTAAACAAAAACGGCAAAAATATCACATTTATCGACACTCCAGGTCACGAAGCGTTTACTGCTATGCGCGCAAGGGGTGCTGGGGTAACTGATATAGTTATTATAGTTGTTGCAGCAGATGATGGCGTAAAACCACAAACAAAAGAGGCTGTCAGCCACGCAAAAGCTGCTGGTGTACCAATAATCATCGCGATAAACAAAATGGATAAAGAGTCAGCAAATCCTGACCTGGTAAAGACTGGTCTTGCTGAGCTTGATATCATGCCAACAGAGTGGGGCGGAAAGTATGAATTTGTGCCAATCTCTGCAAAAACAGGCATGGGCATAGATGATTTGCTTGAGATCGTACTTTTACAAGCTGATCTTTTAGAGCTAAAAGCAAATCCAAAGGCAAACGCAAAAGCAACTGTTATCGAGAGTTCACTTCAAAAAGGCCGTGGCCCAGTAGCTACTATTATCGTTGAAAATGGCACGCTTCATGTTGGAGATACTGTCGTAGCTGGTGTCGCATATGGAAAGATAAGAAGCTTGCTTGATGATCAAGGTAAGCCTTTGCAAGATATAAAACCAGGCGAATGTGGTGTGATAGTAGGTCTTAGCGAAATAGCAGAGGCTGGCGAGACGCTAATAGGCGTAAAAACTGATAAAGAAGCTCGTGAGTACGCGCAGAAAAAGGCTGAATATATCCGCCAAAAAGAGCTTAGCAAGAGCACAAAGGTTAGTATCGATGAGCTTAGCGCTAAGATCGCCGAGGGCGAGCTAAAAACACTTCCAGTCATCATTAAAGCTGACGTTGGCGGCTCACTTGAAGCGTTAAAAGCAAGCCTAGAAAAACTAGCAAATGACGAGATCAGGGTAAATGTCATCCACTCAGGTGTTGGCGGCATCACGCAAAGCGATGTAGCACTTGCTAGTGCGAGCGAAGACTGTATAATCCTTGGTTTTAATATAAGACCGACTGGCGAGATAAAAGAAAAGGCAAAAGAGAGCGGCGTTGAGATTAAAACTTACAACGTTATTTATAATCTAATCGACGACGTGAAGGCGATTTTAGGTGGATTAATGTCACCGATAATTAGAGAAGAGCAGCTTGGTCAAGCACAGGTTCGCCAAGTGATCCACGTGCCAAAAGTTGGCACTATCGCTGGATGTATCGTCACTGAGGGTACGATAAACAGAGGGGCAAAAATTCGCCTTATTAGAGAAGGTGTGGTCGTTTATGAGGGCTTAGTAAGCTCACTAAAACGCTTCAAAGATGATGTCAAAGAGGTTGCTAAAGGCTACGAGTGTGGCGTTGGCATCGAAAATTTCAACGACATTAGAGAAAATGACTACATCGAAAGTTTCAAAGAAGTCAAGGAGAAAGCTACTCTATGAACGCTAACGAAATAAAGCGTATGAGAACAGAGAGTGTGCTAAAAGAGCTCATACCAGAGGCTCTAGCCACTCTTGAAGATAGCATTTTAAAGGGACTTTGCGTCACTGATGTCGAGTGTAAAAAGGGCAGATACGACGCCTTTGTCTATCTTGACAAGATGATGTTTGATGAGCGCGAGCAAGAGTATATTTTGGGGCATTTAAAGCGCGTTTGTAGGCACTTGCAAAACCACTGCATGGCGGCTGAGGGCTGGTATAGATGTCCAAATTTTCACTTTAAATTTGACGATAGATTAGAGTATCAAAACCATATGGATAAGTTGTTTGATAAAATTTCAAAGGATTTAAACAAAAATGGATAATTTAGACAAACTAGTACGCGAATGCGGCGTCGAGCTTTACGACAGCGAGATCGCAAATGAAAATGGCAGGGCTATTTTTAGAGTTTATATCACAAAAGATGGCGGAGTGAGCCTTGATGATTGCGAAAAAGTTAGCCGTCTGCTTTCGCCTATCTTTGACGTGACACCGCCAGTTAGCGGGGATTATAACCTTGAGGTTAGCTCGCCTGGCCTTGAGAGAAAGCTTAGTAAGCCTTCACACTTTAAAGCGAGCGTTGGTGAGCTTGTAAAAGTTCAAACCGAAGCTGAGAAATTTGCAGGAAGGCTCGTAAAAGCGGACGAAGAGAGCGTCGCAGTAGAAAACGAAGAGGGAATTTTTGAGATCAACATCAGTGAGATAAAAAAAGCAAAAACATATTTGGAGTGGTAAAATGCTAAGCGACATCGAGATAACTCACCAAACGAAACTTGAACACATCAGTAAAGTTGCCGCAAAACTAGGCTTAAACGAAGACGAGCTTGAGCTTTACGGTAAATTTAAGGCCAAAATTTCCCCTAGACTTGAGCCATCAAACTCAAAGCTTATCTTAGTCACCGCGACTAATCCAACCCCATACGGCGAGGGCAAAACGACTATGTCGATCGGTCTAGCCGACGCACTAAATTTACTTAATAAAAAGGTTTGCCTAGCACTTCGTGAGCCATCTTTGGGACCAGTTTTTGGCATAAAGGGTGGAGCAGCAGGTGGTGGCTACTCGCAGCTTGCACCTATGGAGGATCTAAATTTACACTTCACTGGCGATTTTCACGCTATAACATCGGCAAATAACCTCATTTCTGCCATGATAGATAATAGTCTCTATCAAGAAAACCCACTAAAAATCGAGAAAATTTTATGGAAGCGCTGTATGGATATGAACGACCGCGCGCTTAGATTTATCACTGTGGGTCAGGGCGGCAGAACGGACGGCGTGCCAAGAGAAGATGGCTTTAACATCACCGCCGCAAGCGAGATCATGGCTGTGCTTTGTCTAGCCACAAGCTTATCAGATCTAAAAGAGCGCGTGGCAAACATTATGGTCGCCTATGATAGCGATAAAAAGCCTATCTATGTGCGTGATCTAGGTTGCCAAGACGCTGTTTGCATACTTTTAAAAGATGCGATCAAGCCAAATTTATTTCAAACACTAGAGCACACACCTACACTCGTGCATGGCGGCCCATTTGCAAACATCGCACACGGCTGCAACTCGGTCATCGCAACAAAAACAGCTCTAAATTTAGCTGACTACGTCATCACTGAAGCTGGCTTTGGCTCAGAGCTTGGCGCGGAGAAATTTTTAGATATAAAATGCAGGGTTGCTGAGATTAAACCAAGCGCTGTGGTGCTTGTAAGCACGATCAGATCGCTAAAATATAACGGCGAAGCAAATAAAGACGAGATCACAAAACCAGATATGAATGCCCTTAAAAAAGGTATCGAAAATCTTGGCGGCCACATCGAAAATTTAAAAGTCAAATTTGGTCAAAACGTGGTTGTGGCGCTTAATAAATTTGGCTTTGACACCGATGAAGAGATAAATTTCGTAAAAGAGTATTGCCGTGAGCTTGGCGTAGAAGTGGCTGTTTGTGAGAATTTCTTAAAAGGTGGCAAAGGTGCGCTTGAGCTTGCCGAGCTAGTTTTAAAAGCGTGCGATAAGCCAAGCAAGATAAATTTCACATACGAGATGAGCGACGATACGAAAACTAAAATAGAAAAGGTCGCTAATGAAATTTATGGAGCTGGCGAGGTGGTCTTTGAAGAGGCCGCTCTTAAAAAGCTTGAAATGATAAAAGAGCTAAATTTGAGCCATTTACCAGTTTGTATCGCAAAAACTCAGTACTCGTTTAGCGACGATGCGAAGCTTTTGGGTAGAGCAAAGGGCTTTACATTTAGCGTAAAAGACCTTGACATTAGAACGGGAGCTGGCTTTATCGTTGCAGTCTGCGGTAAGATCATGTTAATGCCAGGACTTCCAAAAGTGCCAGCTGCGGTCAATATGAGGATAGACGCAGAGGGCAAGATCGACGGCTTATCGTAAATTTGGAGAAATATGAAATTTGTAAAAATACTCTTTTTAATAGTTTTAAGTGTTTTCTTCGTTGGATGTGGGGGAAGATATAAATATAATGTTGAGCCAACGCCGATACAAAAAGGCGTGGCTAAATATATTGTTAGTGATTTTAACCTAACATTGACGAGTCAACCAACTAGATACGAGCACAACACTAACTATAAAAATGAAAGCGAGCTTCGTGATGAGTTTGTGGAATTTATAAACAAACATCTAAAAGAGCAGGGTATTTTAGGGGACGAAAATAGCTTCAAGATAAAAATACAAATGGATTATGAAAGATGGTTTAACTGGGGTGGCAAGGCGTTAAACAAGCCACACTTTCGCTATAGCGTGAAAATTTATGATAACACTGATAGGCTTTTGGTCTCTTACGCTATACCAGTTTCTACAACGAAATATAGCTATTTTAAAGAGATCTCTGTTTTGGCAGAGATTGCTGCTTTTAGGTGGGACGCAGAGGATGAGCCGACCGATATCGACTTGATCTCAAAAACTCTTGTTGATGAGATAAAAGATATAGGAAAATAAATATAGTCTGCTAAGATGAACGACGAATTTTACATGGATCTTGCTTTAAGCGAGGCTTGGAAATTTCAAATATTAACCTATCCAAATCCAGCCGTTGGATGCCTTATCCTTGATGAAAATGGCAAAATTTTATCTTGCAAGGCTCATGAAAAGGCTGGATATTTGCACGCTGAGCTAACGGCGATACTCTTTGCACTTTGCAAAAAAAGTGAAAAATTTAAAGATGATTTTATAAAAGCATATAATGCTAAATTTGGCTCTAATATCAAAGAGGGCGAATTTGGCCTTTTAGAGCCAAAATTTACCTATGAATTTATACTAAAAAACCACTCAAATTTACTAAAAAATGCAAAAGCTTACGTCACACTTGAGCCTTGCTCGCATCATGGTAAAACGCCACCTTGCGCAAATTTGCTAAAAGAGCTTGGCTTTAGTGAGGTCATAATTGGCAGCTACGATGAAAATAAAATCGCAAGCGGTGGTGGTAATTTGCTTAAAAGCGCTGGTATAAAAGTTAAATTTGGCGTTTTAAAAGAGCGTTGTGATAAGCTACTTGAGCCATTTTTGGCCTATCAAAATGGTGGCTTTAGTTTTTTAAAAATCGCAATTAGTAAAAATGGCGTGGCAAGTGGCGGCATCATCACAAATGAGCTTAGCCGCACGCATGTCCATAAACTAAGAAGCGTCATAGATACGCTAGTGATCGGCGGCAACACAGTACGAGTTGATCGCCCAAAGCTTGATAGTAGGCTAGTAAGTGGCGGCAAAAATCCAGATGTCATAATCTACTCAAGAAGTGATAAATTTGATAAGACGATACCACTTTTTAGCGTTCCAGGTCGTAAAGTCAGCATTCAAAAAGAGCTTAGCTTAAAAGGACTTAGCATGTTTGAAGGCGCTGGTGAGTTTTTAAAACTTGCAAAAGATGGCAAGCTAGCAAACGTGAAATGGCTACTTATATATCAAAGTTCAAATTTCAAAAATGGTAAAAACTTGAGCCTTAATCTAAATTTAAAACCACTATTTAGTAGAAATTTTGGAGACGATAGCTACACCTGGTATGAAATTTTGGATTAAATATCTAAGCCAAAATAGTGCTTGACTAAAAAGCCAATACCAAATGAAATGACCGCAACACCAAAAGTTATTACACACATTTCAATCACTCTTGGCAAAAATTTAAGCTCTTTTGCCACGCTTATGTAAAAGTTGTAAGTGATAATGGCAACAAAGGCAAAGAAAAACATCGACAAGACAGCGTAAACACCACTTGAAAAGATGAAAAATGGAAGTATCAAAAACGCCGTTGTTATGATGTACGAACCACCTGTGTATAGCGAATAGGTAAGCGGTTTGATCTCGTCGCTTGGATTTTCTTTTGACTCGAGATAGGCTGACCCTGCCATGGAAAGTGCAGCTGCAATGCCCATGATAAGGCCCGTTGCACCAACTGATTTTGTATTTGAAAAAGCTAGAGCGATGCCACTTAGTGTGCCAGTTAACTCAACTAATGCGTCATTCATACCAAGAACAATGCCGCCGGCATTTACGAGCTTTGTGTCTTTTAGCATAGAGATTAAATTATTTTCATGATTTACTTCTTCATTATAAATATCTTTAGCTTCAGGATACTCATCAACGATATCAAGATAAAATTGCTCTGCGTCTTCTTCACGTGATTCCATAAATTTTAAAGTAAAAGATGTACCAAAAATTTTAACAAGTATCGTATAGAAGATGACTTTGAATAAATTTGCAGTTCTGCTCTCACCTGTTATCTTTTGGCAAAAAGCATAATGTCGTTTTTCTTCAGTGATTAATTTACGAAGTATTTTTTTATTTTCTTCATTTTTTTCACTAGCTTCAAGTAACGTATATATAGCGGTATCATCTGCTTCGTTTTGCAGCTGTTTTAAAGCACGTTTTTTATCTAGCATAAATTCCCCTTTTTAAATTTTGTAAGATTTTGGATTTTGAAGTATAAGATTAGATGGTGCGATCAGCGAGACTCGAACTCGCACACCTAGTGGCACTACCCCCTCAAGATAGCGTGTCTACCAATTCCACCATGATCGCAAAAAGAATAAAAGCCCCCAAAGAGGGGCTAAAATTAAGCTTTACGCTTAGCCAAGCATTGGGTTTGCGTAAAGAACGATAAGTGTAATAACAAGTGCGTAGATAACTTGTGCTTCGATCATCGCAAGAGCGATAAACATTGTAGTCATAAGTTTGCTACCAACGCCTGGGTTTCTAGCTGTTCCACTAATTGTTGCAGCAGCTGTGTTACCCATACCAATAGCGCCACCAAGAGCTGCAAGACCAAGGCCAATACCACCAGCTATAACTGAATATGATCTAATCATCTCACCGTCAGCGCCAAATGCGAACGCAGCAAGACCAAGAATTAAAAACACGATCTTTTTCATCGTTACTCCTTTAAAATTTTAAAGCTCTTTCGGATCTGTCCCCTACTTAAACTTTATGAACCGTAATATTACAAAAACAAAACTTTGTTTCAAATAAAAACACTAAAAATTTAAATTGCCCATAAAAAATTCTTGGCTTAGAAAAATAAAAGTTTTTTTATGTTATCTTTGAAAAAATTAATTTATTCTTAATCTCAGGCAATCAATGATAAATGAAAAATTTTCAAAAATAGGCTTTGTTCTTGCTATGGCAGGATCGGCTGTTGGACTTGGTAATGCATGGAAATTTCCAACAATGGTAGGAAACAATGGTGGCTCAGCGTTTATAATTTTATATTTACTTCTCACGTTTGCTATTGCTTTTGTAGCGTTTTTAGCGGAGCTTAGCATTGGTAAGCTTGGTGAGAGTGACGTTGTAAGCTCCATTTATAAACTTGCTCCAAAGCATAAAAAAATATGGTCTCTTTCAGGCTTTTTTATGATAGGAGCGATACTTATTGCTTCGTTTTATATGGTTGTCATTGGCTGGATATTAAAGTATATTTATCTTAGCTTTTCGCCACTTTTAAGCAATCAAGAAGAGGCAGTCCAGCAGTTTAATACACTTTTGGCAAATGATCTAACCAGTGCCGTGCTTTGCTTTAGTCTAGTCTTTTTAATGGTATTTTTTGCTGTTTCAAAAGGTGTGAAAAGTGGCATTGAAAAGCTAAATATCTGGATGATGCCGGGTCTTTTTATACTGCTTGTTTGTATACTTTTTTATGCAATTAGCATGGGTGATGGCTTTATTAAGGCGGCTAAATTTTTATTTGTACCAAATTTTAGCGCGATCACACCAGATGTGATTTTACAGGCTCTTGGACTTGCGTTTTTTTCGCTATCTATGGGCGTTGGCGTCATACCAACATATGCTGCAAATTTACCAGAGCGTACAAATTTAATAAAATCAACACTTTCTATCATTTTTATAAATATATTAATAGGCATTATGATGGGACTTGTGGTCTTTACATTTATATTTGCTTATGGAGCTGATAGTACGGCAAGTGGACCAGGGCTTATTTTTATCTCACTTGTTACGCTTTTTGCAAAGCTTGGGATAGTTGGCAATGTTATGGCTATCGCATTTTTTGTTTCACTTTTATTTGCTGGTGTTACAAGTGCTGTTTCGATGATAGAACCATTTGCTTATTATTTGGTTAGAAAATTTGAAATTTCACGCAAAATGGCTCTTGTTTATATTGGAATTTTTGTCTATATTTTAGGCCTTTTTTGTATTTTTTCATATTATGCGCAGACGGCTAATATCTTTAGTATATTTGGCAAGCCAGTCTTTGATGCGCTTGATTTTCTTACTTCAAATATAATGATGCCAATAGGTGCCATAATTTTTAGCTTTTTTGTAGGCTACAAGCTCAAAAAAGAGAGCCTATATCTACTCTTTGGCGAATTTATGGGAAAAGTATTTTTTGAAATTTGGTACTTTACTCTAAGATACATCGTGCCAATTGCAATTTGTGCCATCATGATCTATCAAATAGCAGGTAAATGATGGATAGATTTAGTAAAGTTGGTTTTGTTCTTTCTATCATTGGAGCGGCTATTGGCCTTGGTAATGCATGGAAATTTCCATATATGGTCGGTAGTAACGGCGGTTCAGCATTTATTCTTATATATCTATTTTTTGCTTTTGTCGTCGGCCTTAGTATATTTTTTGCTGAGATGGCAATGGGCAAAATTTCACGCCTTGATACGGTTGGGGCATTTAAGAATCTAGCTACAAAGGGGGCAAATTCTTGGAAATTTGCTGGTGTTGTGATGGTGACGGGTTTATTCATCGCATCTTTTTATACGCTCATTATCGGTTGGGTTTTAAAATACGTTATCTTAAGTCTTGGCGAGCTTCCAAAAGATATGGCAAGCTCAGAAGCACTTTTTGTAAATTTTACTTCAAAGGGCATAGAGGAGCAAATTTTATACTTTAGCATTGCTTTTTTTGCCTACTTTTTTATCTTGACAAAAGGTGTTAAAAGTGGCATAGAACGCATAAATGTCTATCTTATACCAGCTTTATTTATTCTGCTTTTACTGATGCTTGGCTACTCTTTTGGTATGAATGGTTTTGATGAGGCGGCTAAATTTTTACTAGTACCTGATTTTTCGAAGATAGATCAAGGCGCTATCTTAAATGCTCTTGGGTTAGCTTTTTTTACGATGTGTATTGGCATTGGCTGCATTTTAACTTACTCATCAAGCCTAGGCAATGATACAAATTTATTCACTTCATCACTTTATGTAGTCTTTGCAAATATAATTATTAGCGTAATTATAGGGCTTATAGTTTTTACATTCACCTATGAATTTGGCTCAGAGCCATCAAAGGGTGCAGGGTTAGCATTTATCTCGCTTCCAACGCTTTTTGCAAAGCTTGGTTTGCTTGGAAATTTCTTAGCTTTTGCATTTTTTACATCTTTATTTTTTGCTGGTATAACATCGGTTATTTCACTAGTTGAACCATTTATATTTTTCTTAAATAAAAGCTTGGGACTTAGTAGAAATAGATCAATTATTATTGTTGGTGCCGTAGTTTATCTTTTGGGAATTTTATGCGCATTAAGCGGTATTGGCGATTTTAAGGAGTCACTTACATTTTTTGGTAAGAGCTTTTTTGATTTGCTTGATTATATTAGCTCAAACATTATGCTACCACTTGGTGGCATTATATTTGCCCTTTTTGTTGGGTACTTTATGAAATTTGAGCTTTTAAAAGAGCTATTCTTGCCTTATATGGGTAAGGTTGTTTTTAAAATTTGGTATTTTTTAATAAGGTTTGTGGCACCAGTTTTAGTTTTTGTGGTGCTAGTAAGGGAGATTGCATAATGGCAAAAGAACAGTTTTCTAAAATAGGTTATGTTTTAGCAGTTGCAGGGTCAGCTGTTGGACTTGGCAATGCATGGAAATTTCCATATATGGTTGGTGAAAATGGTGGATCAGCATTTGTTATTTTATATCTTTTGATAACGTTTTTAGTTGGCATACCTATCTTTATGGCAGAGCTAAGTATTGGCAAACTTAGTGAGAGCGATAGTGTAAATGCCTTTAGAAAGTTGGCGAATAAAAATAAAAATTTATGGCAACTGGTTGGAATTTTAGCTATGGTAACCGCAGCTATAATCTCATCTTATTATATTGTGATCATCGGTTGGGTCTTTAAGTATTTCACCCTATCTTTTACCGGTCTTCCAAACGATATAGAAAGTTCAAAAGTAATATTTAACGAGCTTCTTACGCATGGTCTTGGCGAGCAGACGCTTTATTTTGTTATTGCATTTGTAGCTTGCTTTTTCATCCTTTCAAAAGGCGTGAAAAGTGGCATTGAAAAGCTAAATGTTTGGATGATGCCAAGCCTATTTATCATGGTTTTAATCATGCTTATCTTTTCTATGACGATGAATGGCTTTACAAAATCTGCTGAGTTTTTACTTGTTCCTGACTTTAGCAAAATTTCATTTAATTCGCTTTTGCTTGCCCTTGGACTTGCTTTTTGGACACTATCTCTTGGTATGGCAGCGATCATTACATATTCAGCTAGCTTAAGTGATGATACAAATTTAGCCACTTCTACGCTAAGTATCGTTTTTATAAACATCGTCTTAGCCATCATGATGGGTCTTGTTATCTTTACATTTATATTTGAATTTGGCGCAGAGCCGTCTCAAGGACCAGGACTTGTCTTTATCTCGCTTCCAACGCTCTTTGCTAAGCTTGGTGTGATAGGTCAAATTTTAGCTGTAGCATTTTTTGCTGCACTTATCTTTGCTGGCATTACTTCAGCTATCTCTATCGTAGAGCCGTTTGTATTTTTCTTGATCAGAGAGTATGGCATTAGCAGGATAAAAGCTCTTAGTATAGTTGGAGCTGGTGTTTTTGTTTTAGGATTTTTATGTCTTTTATCAAATATAGAAAATGTTGGCGACAAATTTATGCTCTTTGGTAAAAATTTCTTTGATTTTCTTGACTTTACCGCTTCAAATGTCCTGCTTCCAATTAGTGGCATTGGTGGAGCGATATTTGTTGGATATTTTATGAAAAGAGAGGCACTTTATGTGCTATTTAGTCCATATATGAGCGACTTTGTATTTAGTGCATGGTATTTTTTATTAAGATATGTGGCGCCAGTTTGCGTATTTATCATAATGATAAATAAATTGTTTTTTTAAGGGTTGTTTATGCAAAAAGTTGAGAAATTTTTTGATAAGGTCGGCGACATAGTCGGCTATATTTGCATGTTTATTATGGCTTTGATGATAATAGACGTCTTTTTTAACGTTGTGGCAAGATATTTTTTCTCTTATGGAAATGTCGCATTTCAGGAGCTTGAGTGGCATTTTTTTGCTGTAATATTTTTGCTTGGCATGAGCTATGCATTAAAAGAAGATGCGCACGTTAGAGTTGATATCTTTTATGCTAAATTTTCACCAAAAAATAAAGCTCTTGTAAATATGATAGGAACTGTTATTTTTGTAATTCCATTTGCACTTTTGGTTTCAAATTTATCGTTTGAATTTGTGAGTGATGCTTATACTTCAGCTGAAGCTAGTGCAGATCCAGGCGGTCTTACTCACAGATGGATCATAAAAGCACTTATTCCTTTTTCTTTTTATCTGCTTGTATTTTTTGCGATTGGCTTTTTTATAAGAAATTTTAATCTTTACAAAAAAGCTAAAAAGGGGGAATAATGGCTGGTTTGATAATGTTTATAGCCGCACTTTTGATGTTAGGTATTGGCTTTCCAGTAGCCTTTACCTTTGGTGCGGTTTCGATGATATTTGGCATGATTGGTAGTATTGTTGAGAGCATTGGAGACGGAGACGGACTACTTGGAAGCATCGAAGTTTTCAAAGATATGTTTAACTTCATGCCTTATAGAATTTTCTCTATCATGGAGAGTAGAATTTTTATAGCAGTTCCACTTTTTGTATTTATGGGTGTCGTGCTTCAAAAGTCAAAACTAGCCGAGAGGCTGCTTGAGAGCATGGGTATGCTTTTTGGAGAAATTCGCGGAGGTATTGCTATTAGTACTATCTTGGTTGGAGCACTTCTTGCAGCTTCAACCGGCGTTGTTGGTGCAAGTGTCGTTGCAATGGGCGTTATAAGCTTGCCTGTCATGCTAAAGTATAAATACGACCAAGCGCTAGGTTGTGGCACTATATGTGCCGCTGGTACGCTTGGACAGATCATTCCACCTTCTATCGTGCTGATTATTTTGGGTGATATATTTTCAGTGCCAGTTGGTGAGCTTTTTCATCAAGCCATCATCCCAGGATTCACGCTAGTAGCAGTTTATATCATTTATATTTTGATTGTTGCTTATTTGAAACCAGATACTGCACCGGTAGTAAAAGATGAGAGCGGTGTTAGTAAATTTAAGCAGATTATGAGAGCACTAATCGCTATCTTTCCACCGCTTTTACTTGTTATTTGTGTATTGGGCTCTATATTTGCAGGTATCGCTACACCAACTGAAAGTTCAGCTTTTGGCTGTGTTGGAGCCATTATTTTAGCTATTTTTTATAGGACATTTTCATTTTCTATGATAAAAGAGGCATTGGCAGAAAGCGTAAAAACTACAGCACTTGTCTTTGCCATACTTGTTGGTGCGACAGCCTTTTCTATGGTATTTAGTTATACTGGTGGAGATGAGATTGTTGAAAAATTTATGACAAATTTACCAGGCGAGAAGTGGGGCTTTATTATTTTTAGTATGGTTGTCATCTTTGTGCTTGGCTTTTTTATCGACTTTGTTGAAATTTCATATATCGTGCTTCCTATCTTGGTGCCAATAGCTGCAAAGCTTGGTATAAATCCAATTTATCTAGCAATCTTAGTTGCTATGAATTTACAAACTTCATTTTTGACGCCGCCATTTGGATTTAGCTTATTTTTCCTAAGATCAGTCGCACCAGCTGAGATAAAAACGACTGCTATTTATAAAGGTGTTGTGCCTTATATTTTTATTCAGCTTGCTGTACTTGTATTTTTCTGCGTCTTTCTAATGGAATTAAAGCCAATGCTTGATGCGAGCCACGGCGGATTATTAAACTTCTTACTCTCACTTTTTAAATGATATAAAAGTTTTTGGTTGTAAAATACCAAAAAACAAGCAAAATGGCTAATTTGAGTTTCTAACCAATTTAGCCATTTTCTATGAATTCTTTAAATAAATTTATAAAATTAATGAGGTGGGTGATGGCGAAGAAATTTATCGATGTTATGGATACGACTTTTAGAGATGGCTTTCAGTCAGTTTATGGCGCTAGGGTGCTTATGAACGACTTTTTGCCCGCGCTTGAAGCAGCCAAAGAGGCTGGTATAGAGCATTTTGAATTTGGTGGCGGAGCGAGATTTCAAAGCCTTTATTTTTACCTAAATGAAGACGCTTTTGCGATGATGGATAAATTTAGAAGCATCGTAGGACCAAAAGCAAATCTTCAAACCCTAAGCAGGGGCGTAAATACCGTCACACTTGATACTGGCAGCCGTGAGCTAATCGACCTTCACGCAAAGCTTTTCAAAAAACATGGAACCACCACCATCAGAAATTTTGACGCACTAAATGACGTTGAAAATTTAAAATATTCAGGCGAGAGGATCGCTCATCATGGCTTAAAACATGAAGTTGTTGTTACGATGATGGATCTGCCCAGTGGCTGTGTGGGAGCACATGATGTTAAATTTTATGAGAAAATTTTAAGAGAAATTTTAGATGCAAACATCCCTTATCACAGTGTTTGCTTTAAAGATGCAAGTGGCACAAGTAGCCCACAAAAGGTCTATGAAACCATAAAAATGGCTAGAAAATTATTGCCAGAAAAAACTCATATCAGACTTCATACACATGAAACAGCAGGCGTAAGTGTGGCTTGCTATCTTGCAGCGCTTGAAGCCGGCGTTGATGGAATAGATCTAGCCGCAAGCCCAGTAAGTGGTGGTACAAGTCAGCCAGATATCTTAACTATGCTTCACGCAGTAAAAGGCAAAAACTACGATCTTGGCGGACTTGACGTGGAGAAAATTTTAAAATATGAAAGCGTTTTGAATGATTGCTTAAAAGAGTATTTCTTGCCACCTGAGGCCGTACAAGTAAGCCCACTCATACCATTTTCACCGATGCCTGGTGGCGCGCTTACAGCAAATACCCAGATGATGAGAGATAACAACATCTTAGATAAATTTCCAGAGGTTATCCTTGCGATGCGTGAAGTGGTGCAAAAGGGTGGATACGGTACTTCAGTGACTCCTGTTAGCCAGTTTTACTTCCAACAAGCGTTTAATAATGTAATGTTTGGCAAGTGGAAAAAGATAGCTGAGGGATACGGTAAAATGGTGCTTGGCTACTTTGGCAAGACACCAGTTACGCCTGATAAAGAGATCATCAAGCTTGCAAGCGAGCAACTAGGCTTAAAACCAACTACAAAACACGCAGTTGATATAGCTGATAAAGATGAGAGTAAGTCGCTTGCTCACGTAAAAGAAATTCTAAAGCAAAACAATATAAAAACTACCGAAGAAAATATATTTATAGCAGCAGCTTGTAAAGAAAAGGGTATCGCATTCTTAAAAGGCGAAGCCAAAGTAAATGTTAGAAAGATCGACCCAAATGCTAAAGCAAACGAGGGCAGACAAACTCAAAGTGGCAGATATAGTGTCGTTGTAAATGGTAGCCGCTACAATGTCGAAGTAAGCGAAGGTTTTAACGATGGCATCCAAGTAAAATCAATCACCGGAGTTGAAGGCAAGAGCGTAAAAAATGCTAAAAGTGCAGCAGCAGGTGCAACTGAAAATGATATCGTTGCTAGCTTGCCGGGTGCTGTGCATAAAATTTTAGTAAGTCCTGGCGATCAAGTCAAAAAAGGGCAAGCTGTAGTCGTGCTTGAAGCAATGAAGATGGAGATAGAGGTCAAAGCCCCAAAAGATGGTGTGATAGGATCTATTGAAGTTAGCAAAGGTCAAAGCGTCGCGAACAATCAAGTGGTGGCTAAATTTAAATAAATTTGCCACTTTTAAAAAGATAGTGTTAAGCGAAATTTGATTAACATTTTGATGACTTTTAGGTCAGAAGTTATAAAGAAATGAAAATTTTAAAGGAAACAACATGATAAATAAATTAGACGAGCTAGGTCTAAAAGAGATCAAAAAGATAAATCACAATCTAAGCTACGACGAGCTTTTTGAGCTTGAAAAGACAAATAACGAGGGCAGGGTTTCAAGCAACGGCACGTTTATGGTAGATACGGGAATTTTTACTGGAAGAAGCCCAAAAGATAAGTACTTTGTCAAACAAGATCCAAGTCAGAAGTATATCGCTTGGGGCAAGATAAATCAGCCTATCACAAAAGAGCTTTTTGACAAGCTTCTTAAAAAAGCAAAAGAGCAGCTAAGCGGTAAAGAAATTTTTATCCAAGATGCATTTTGTGGGGCTAGCAAAAAGAGCCAAAAATCAGTCCGTTTTGTCACCGAAGTAGCGTGGCAAGCGCACTTTGTAAAAAATATGTTCATTCGTCCAAGTGAAGTGGAGCTAGCTAAATTTGAGCCTGATTTTGTAGTATATAACGCTTGTAAGACAAAAAATGAGGACTACAAGGCTGATGGGCTACACTCAGATGTCTTTGTTATCTTTAATGTCGAGGAAAATGTTGCAGTGATCGGTGGCACATGGTACGGCGGTGAGATGAAAAAGGGCATTTTTTCTATGATGAACTACTGGTTGCCACTTGAAGGAAAGCTAAGTATGCACTGCTCTGCAAACGTAGGCGAGAAGGGCGATACAGCGCTATTTTTTGGTCTATCTGGCACTGGTAAAACGACACTTTCAACTGATCCAAAACGCAAGTTAATAGGTGATGATGAGCACGGCTGGGACGATGATGGCGTGTTTAATTTTGAGGGCGGTTGCTACGCAAAATGTATCAACCTTGATCCAAGCAGCGAGCCAGAAATTTATGCAGCGATCAGACGTGATGCGTTACTTGAAAACGTTGTAGCTGACGAAAATGGCGTGGTTGATTACAAAGATGGCTCAAAGACTGAAAATACACGCGTGAGCTATCCGATCTATCACATCGACAACTATGAACCAAGCTCAAGTGCCGGCCATCCAAAAAATATCATCTTTTTAAGTGCTGATGCTTTTGGCGTGCTTCCCCCAGTTGCAAAGCTTACAAAAGAGCAGGCGATGTATTATTTCCTAAGTGGCTACACAGCAAAAGTTGCTGGCACAGAGCGCGGTATAACTGAACCTGTCGCTACTTTTAGTGCTTGCTTTGGTGAGCCATTTATGCCGCTTCACCCAACTGTCTATGCAAAACTACTTGGTGAGAAGATCGATAAGCACGGCGTTAATGTCTATCTTGTAAATACAGGCTGGAGCGGCGGTGCTTACGGCGTTGGCAAGCGTATGAGCATAAAAGCAACACGTGCTTGCATAAATGCGATCCTTGATGGCAGCATCACAAAATGCGAATTTGAAAATTTTGATAAATTTAACTTCGCTATCCCAAAAGAGCTTGATGGTGTCGAGACAAAACTGCTAAATCCTATAAACACATGGGCAAATCCAGCTCAGTATAACGCTTCACGCGATAAGCTAGCTAAAATGTTTGTTGAAAATTTCAAACGTTACGAAGATGTAAAAGAGGGCGTTGAGTACGCTAAAGCTGGTCCAAAAGCTTAATTTGTATAGCCTTGCAAAGCTTCTTGCAAGGCTAGTCTTTTTGGTTGATATTTTTGATATGACTAAATTTAAAGTATCTCTCTTCTAAATTCCAATCTCAAGTGTTACATTTGTAAATTTATTCTAGTAAGTAACAAAATATTAGATATTGCCAAATATATTAGTTACTAATAAAATTTTCCTATTATACTTAGCTTAGTTTTTCTTTTTGTATTTGAACCAGTTATCAAGTATCATTTATTACGATGCTGTTTTTAAAAATTTTTATAGGTTTGAGGAAGTAGATAGAGCGCATTAAATTTAGATAAAAAGAAAAAAATAAGGGCAAAGTTGCCCTTATAGTTATAAAGTTATATTATGAGTGAAAGTGAAATTCCTCTGGATGATCTAGTGCGTATCTAAATTTATCCATATCGACTTTTTTATCCCAGATAGATACGATCATGCAGCCAACAGCGTTACCGCAGAGATTACCAACAGCACGCATTTCTGACATAAATTTATCAACGCCAAGTAGCACGGCTACAGTGACGACTGGTATGCCAGTGCTTGGAAGTGCGCTTAGTGTTCCAGCAAGGACGACAAAGCCTGATCCTGTCACGCCAACAGCACCTTTGCTTGTGATCATTAGTACGATTAGTATACTTATTAGATGCTCAAAGCTTAGCGGGATGTTGAAAGCTTGAGCTAGGAAAATAACGCTTAAACTTAGATAGATGTTGGTGCAGTCAAGGTTAAATGAGTAGCCAGTTGGGATGATAAGTCCAACAGCGCCTCTATTTATACCAGCTGATTCTAGCTTTTGCATAAGCGGCGCAAGAGCTGTTTCGCTCGAGCTTGTTGCAAAGACTACCAATACCTCTTTTGAAATAAAACGCATAAATTTAAAGACATTGATTTTTGCAAAATAGCAAATAACGCCAAGCACTACAAAGATAAAAAAGCAGCTTGCAAGTGCCATAACAACCAAAAGCTCCATCATGCCAAGAAGCGTTCCGATACCAAATTTGCCGATTAGATAAGCCATAGCTGAAAATGCAGCCACTGGGCTAAAGAGCATAAGCCAGCTAAGAAGTTTTAAGACATAGTGCTGAATAAATTCAAGTGGCTTTAGGCAAGCTTGTTTTTTATCGTGAGCTAGCAGCGAAAGTACTATGGCAACGATAATAGCCATGAAAAGTACTTGAAGTGTGTTTGATTTTATAAATGGATCAAGTATATGCACGTAAGGGAAAATATCATCTACTGGCACAGCACCTCTTAAAAGATGAATTGTATGTGCTACAAACCCACTATTTGCGTCCATATTTGCAGCTTGAGATGTAAATTTAGCTACACTTGAGGCATCAAGCTGAGTGTAGTCAAGATTCATACCATGTCCTGGACGAAGTGTCTCACCAAAGATGATACCAACAGCAAGCGCAAGTGTGCTAACTATCTCAAAATAAATAAATGCCTTTAATCCAATAGACCCAAGATCTTTTAAACTCTCAAGCCCAACGATACCTGAAACGATCGTTAAAAAGATAATAGGGCCGATTAAAATTTTAAGTGCTTTTATAAAATAATCAATGCCTGGTTTGCTTGCTATACCAAGCTCAGGCGCGACCATGCCAACGACAACACCACCAACAATACCGATCACAACCCAAAAGGCAAGATTGGTAAATAATCTTACAGCAAGATTTCCTTGCTTTTTAGCATTATTCATAAATTTCCCCTTTATAGGCTTTCTCTGATCTTAGCAGAGATGATCTTATCGCCTTGTCTGATAGCATCAAGTACCTTTAGGCTCTCTTCATCAACGCATTTTCCAAAGACTGTATGCACGCCATCAAGATGAGGTTGTTTGCTATGACAGATGAAAAACTGCGATCCGCCAGTATCGCGTCCTGCGTGAGCCATGCTAAGGCTACCGCGCTCGTGTTTTACGTTTTGTTTATCGCATTCGCATTTTATTCTCCAGCCAGGACCGCCTGTGCCCGTGCCATTTGGGCAGCCACCTTGGATTACGAAATTTGGTATAACTCTGTGAAAATTTAGACCATTATAAAAGCCTGATTTTATCAAATGGATAAAATTTGCGACAGCTTGTGGAGCTTCTTCTGCAAAAAGTTCAAGTCTGATCTCGCCTTTGTCTGTCTCTAAAACTGCAAATTTATCTTTTTTAAGCTCGTCTAAATTTATATCATAAACTTTTAATTCATCAAAACGCATGTATATCCTTTTTATTCAATATTTGTATAAACTGCTTGAACGTCATCATCGTCTTCTAACTTATCAAGAAGTCTCTCAACCTCAAGCATTTGCTCTTCGCTTAGATTCACGGTTTGATTTGGTAAGTATTGAAGTGAAGCTTTTTTAACCACTAAATTTAGCTTTTCGATACCTTCATGAAGTGTGCCAAAATTTGCATAATCACCATAAACAAATAGCGTCTCATCGTCGGCCTCGATATCGCTTAGACCATAATCAATCAGCTCAAGCTCGATCTCTTCAATATCTGCGCTTGGTTTTTCAAGCTCAAAAACGCTCTTTCTTGTAAACATAAAGCTAAGGCTGCCACTTGGTAAAATTTCTCCACCATTTTTGCTAAATATCGCTTTAACATTGGCAACCGTTCTTGTTGGATTGTCGGTCGCACACTCAACGATGATCTGCACGCCGTGAGCTGCTTTGCCGTCATAAAAAATAGTCTTGATATCGGCGCTATCTTTGCCATTTGCTCTTTTTATAGCTGCGTCGATGTTGTCTTTTGGCATATTTTCAGCTTTTGCCGCTACGATAGCTGCACGAAGTTTAGGGTTCATATCTGGATCACAACCACCATCTTTTGCGGCTACTGTTATAGCTTTTGCAAGTTTTGGAAATACCTTGCTCATCTTATCCCATCTAGCTTCTTTTGCCGCTCTTCGGTACTCAAATGCTCGTCCCATAAATATCCTTAAATAAATTTTTTACGGATTATAACTAAAAAAATTTTATACTTTTTTAAAACATTTTTAGTTTGCATATTGCGGGTTATTAATTTGTAAATCGCAGATTGATATTTGGTAAAAATTTAAGCTAAAGGCATATAATCATGCCATGATAAAAAATGCTCAAAAACAAGATGCAAAAAGCTGCATAAAGCTACTAAATCTAGCAATGGAGGATATCGCCTACAAGCTAAGTGGCTACGACGATCCTATTAAAAGTGATGAAATTTTAGAAGTTTTTTTCAAAAGTGAGACAAATAGACTAAGCTATAAAAATGTCTTTGTTTATAAAAGCAACGAGAAAATTATCGCAGCGATGTGTGCTTACTTTGGTGGCGATGCGGAGCAGCTTGATAGAGAAATTTCACAGCATCTAAAGGCTCTTGGCAAAGACGCTAAAGTAGAAAAAGAGTGTTTTGATGATGAGTTTTATATAGATAGTATCGCTGTTGATGAAAATTTTAGAGGCCAAGGGCTTGCAAAAGAGCTCATAAGGCATTCATTTGTCAAGGCAAAAGAGCTAGGACATAAAAAAGTTTCATTAATAGTAGATACAAATAAGCCAAAAGTTCGTAAATTTTACGAGAGCCTTGGCTTTAAATTTAACACCAAAAAGATCATAAATTTACACGAATACGACCACATGATAAAGGAGATAATATGAAAACATTTGAGGTAAATAACGTGCATTGCCAAAACTGCGCAAATACTATAAAAAACGCACTTGAAGATGACTTTGGCGAGATAAAAGTCGATCTTAGCAAAGAGCCAAGACAAGTTAGTCTTGATATAAAAGATGGCGATGTAGAGAAATTTAAATCAGAAATGGCTGATCTGGGATTTGACGTTATAAAAGAGCTTTGATATGCCTTTAAAAGTCAAGCTAAATATAGCGGGAATGAGCTGCGTAAATTGCTCAAACGCTATCGAGAAAGTTTCCAAAAAGATAGATGGGGTGCTTGAAGCAAATGTAAATTTCGCAAACGCAAGCGGTGAGTTTGTCCTAAAAGACGCCAGCGTGCGTGAAGTTTTAGAGCAAAAGATAAAGAAGCTTGGCTACTTTGTGGCGACAAATATTGATGAATTTGAAGCCAAAAGAGACGAGCATATAACTGCGATCAGAAATAAATTTATATTTGCATTTCTAGCGAGCATGGTCATCATGGCGCTTGAGATGTTTGTAAGGCCTAGCGTGGTTGTAAATTTAGCCATTTTAGCGCTTGGCTTTTTGGTGCTAGCTTTTAGTGGTAAAGACTTCTTTGCTCACGCCATAGAGGCTGTTAAAAACAAAAACTACGATATGAACGTGCTTGTAGCTCTTGGAAGCGGCAGTGCATTTTTATACTCGCTTTTTGTTGTGATCTTTTCAGATTTCATCCCAGATGATCTAAAAAATGTCTATGTCTCAGGCGCAGCGATGATAATAGCCTTTGTTTTGCTAGGTAAGTATCTTGAAGAGCGCTCAAAGGCAAAGGCAGGCGACTACCTAAAGACGCTACTTAAAATTTCGCCAAAGACCGCCTTTTTGGTCATGCCAGATGGACATAGTAAAGAGGTAAATGTAAATGAGCTAAAAGTAGGCGACATCGTCATCGTAAAAAATGGCTACAATGTTCCATGTGATGGCGTGATAGTTCAAGGTGGCGCTGAGATAGATGCTTCTATGCTTACAGGAGAGAGCTTGCCAGTTTATAAAGAGGTGGGAGATGGCGTATTTGCCGGCACTCTAAACACAAATGGCTACATAAGCGTCAAGGTAACAAAGAGCTCTTACGAGAGCTTGCTATCTCAAATTTTAAACCTACTAAGCGACGCTAGCTCTAAAAAGATGCCTATCGGACGGCTGGCTGACAAGATAGCAAACATCTTTGTGCCAAGTGTCGTGGCGATCTCAGTTCTTACATTTTTAATATGGATAATTTTTAGTGGAAATTTCGCCTATGCGATCTCTAGCGCGATCTGCGTTCTTATCATCTCATGTCCATGCGCTCTTGGACTTGCTACGCCAATAGCAATAGTAAGCTCGCTTGCACGCGGTGCAAAAGCTGGAATTTTAGTAAAAAATCCAGAAGTTTTAGAGCTAATAAAAGATGCTAAATTTGTAGCATTTGATAAAACTGGCACGCTTAGTAAAGGGCAAATCAGCGTCAAAAGCTCAAATTTAAGCGAGCAAGATTTAGCTCTTATCGCTTCTGCTGAAAATTTAAGTGAGCATCTCATCTCAAAAGCTATCGTTAGATATGCAAAGCAAAAATGTATAGATTTACAAAAGCTAAATGGAAAATTTCAAAACGTTGTTGGGCAAGGCATCATCTATGAGGATGAGAATAATCAGATAATAATCGGAAACGAAAAGTTGCTTTTGGCAAATGAAGTGAGTTTAAATCCGGATGAAAGTAAAGCTATAAAAGAGGCTACAAACGATGGAAGCGGCGTCATACTTTGTGCTATAAATAAAAAATTTGTCGGTTTTTTAACGCTTAGTGATGAGCTAAAAGACGAGGCAAGCGATGTTATAAATGAGCTTACAAGTCTAAATTTACAAAGTGTGATCCTCTCAGGCGATGATGAAAAAGTGGTTGCAAATATCGCCGACAGGTTAAATTTAAGCAAATACTATGCAAATATGCTACCAGAGGATAAATTTAACAAGATAAAAGAGCTTTCAAGTCATGGTGGTGTCATCTTTGTAGGAGATGGCGTAAACGACTCACCATCACTTAAAGAAGCAAGTGTTGGTATCGCTATGAACTCGGGCTCAGATATCGCAAAGGGTGCTGGAGATATCGTACTTGTTAAAAATGATTTGCGTGGCGTGACCGGACTAGTTAGACTAGCAAATGCTACTATGGCAAACATAAAAGAAAATTTATTTTGGGCTTTTATGTATAACGCGATTTGTATTCCAGTGGCTGCTGGCGTGCTTTACCCGGTCTTTGGGCTACTTTTAAGCCCAGTTTATGGCTCAATGGCAATGTGTCTTAGCTCTGTTACTGTCGTTTTAAATGCACTTAGACTTAGATATCTACGACTTAAGGATTAAAATTTGAAACTTGGAGAACTTTATAGCGTTGTAGCGGCTGCGCTTGCTGCAAATTTTAGCGGCATTTTAGACGTTTCATCTTTTATGCGTATCAAAAAGACAAATGCGTGGATAACGCAGACAAATAGCGAAGCAAATAAAAAAGGTAACGAGCTTTATGCCAAATTTATCAAAGATGAAAGTAGTGCTGCTTTATGTGACGATTTTGTCATTTTAAAGTCAAAATTTGAGGCAAGTTACTATTTTTCGTCTGCAAAAGATGATCTAGCTCAATTTTATAAGGCTATAAATTTTCAGCCAAAGATGGGCGAGGTTGACAGCATCTCAAATCAGCTAATTTTAATAGCAAATATTTTAAAAAGCGAAGCATCTAATGAGTCTATGAAACTTCTTGCAGCTTTTAGTGTATCATTTTTCTTGCCTTATGCTAAACAGCTTTCAAGAGATATCCAAAAAGACGCAACTAGCAATTTTTATAAATCAATGGGATATTTTTTAGAGGATTTTTGCCTAGTTTTAGAAACTATTATTGGCAAGGCTTAGTTTTAAGCCTGTGCCATTTCTATCATTTGAGTTTTAATACTTAAAATGTTATTTTGAATGGCTGACTGCTCTAAATTTAAGTAATGAAGCATTTGCATAGAGTTACGATCTTTTAGGCTCTGGATGCTTGAAATTTGATGCGAAATATCTAGCTTTTGCTCTTGTAATTTTTCTAAGTCTTTTTGTAACTGTATGGCACTTGCTTTATTAATAATTATAGAGGAAATTTTAGCATCTTCTCTTTGTTCTACATGTACTTCATTGCTTCTAATAATATCTTTCTTGTCATAGCCGGAAGATACTAGCATGCTTGTTTTTGAGCTATTTGAAGAGATAGATGTATAGCCATCATGATAGAAAATATTTGAGTTCATATTCGCATCTATTTGCATATCATCCTTCCTCTTATAGATTATTTTTATTTTAAACTATATTCAATAGAAAATTAAAATAGTTTTTAAAAAGTTATATTTTGAATTATATTTCTATATCCTTAAAGATAAATTATATTTATAACTTTTTTGCAACTTTATAGTTAAAATACCCAGTTAAGTGCTATTTTGTTAAAATCACGCAAAACTAATTAAAGGCAAAGCTATGAAAGAAGAGAAAAACGCACACAAAAAGATGTGGGAGGGCAGATTTAGCGAGGCTAGTTCGAAGCTGCTTGAGGAATTCAATGCCTCTATAAATTTTGATAAAAATCTTTTTGAGGAAGATATCGCTGGAAGTAAGGCTCACGCAAAGATGCTTGGGGTTTGCGGAATTTTGAAAAAAGATGAGTCAGAGGCGATCATAAAGGGGCTTGATGAGGTTTTATCTGAGATAAGAGCAGGTAAATTCGAGTTTAAGCTAGAAGATGAAGATATACATATGGCAGTTGAGAAGCGCCTTAGCCAGATCATCGGCGCCGAGCTTGGAGGCAGACTGCACACAGCTAGAAGTAGAAACGACCAAGTTGCGCTTGATTTTAAATTTTACGTATTGAAGAAAAATTTAGAAATTTCATCTCTCATCAAAGAGCTCATCACTACGCTTACAAATTTGGCAAAAAACCACAAAGATACGCTAATGCCAGGCTACACACATCTTCAACACGCTCAGCCAGTAAGCCTTAGCTATCACTTGCTAGCATATGCATTTATGTTTAAAAGAGATTTCGAGCGTTTTGTTAGCTCATATGAGCGAAACAACCTAAGTCCGCTTGGTTCAGCAGCCCTTGCAGGCACTCCTCATAAGATAGATAGAACTATCGTTGCAAGTGAGCTTGGCTTCGCAGGTTGCACGCGAAATGCGATGGATAGCGTGAGCGACCGTGATTTTGCGCTTGAGATTTTATTTAACATTAGCATTTTTATGACGCACGCTTCTAGGCTTTGCGAGGAGCTCATACTTTGGAGCTCGCAAGAATTTGGCTTTATAAGCATTAGCGATGCTTATAGCACAGGAAGTTCCATTATGCCTCAAAAGAAAAATCCAGACGTTGCTGAACTCATCCGTGGCAAAACTGGGCGTGTAAATGGAAATTTAGTAGCACTGCTAACTACGATGAAGGGCCTGCCACTTGCTTATAATAAAGATATGCAAGAAGATAAAGAGGGCGTGTTTGACAGCGTCTCAACCATTTTAAGCTCGGCTACCATCCTAAACGAGATGATAAAAACGGCCAAATTTAATGAAAAAAATATGCTAAAAGCTACAAAAACTGGGCATCTAAGTGCGACTGATTTGGCAGACTATCTAGTGCGTGAAAAGAATATTCCATTTAGAACGGCGCATTTTATCACAGGCAAAGCCGTCGCAAAGGCTGAAAGCTTAGGACTTGATCTAAGTGAGCTAAACGAAGAGCAGCTAAAAAGTGTCGATGAAAATTTGGACGAAAATGCCATTAAATTTCTAGATCTGCACGCTTCCAAAGAGGCTCGCACTTCAAAAGGCGGCACGGCAAATAAAAGCGTTGATGAGCAGATAGAAATTTTAGACTACTGGCTTAAGAAAAAAGAGTTATAATTACGCAAAATCTACAAAATTTTAAAGGATGAAAAATGTTTTTTGATGGCAAGAATAAAGAGCTTTCTAGTAAAAATGAAGCTTTAGAGAGAGAAAATGAAGCTTTAAAGGCTGAAATTTTAGCACTTAAAGAGGAGCTAAAAAAAGTTAAAACTTGCGAGCCAAAAGAGCAAGCCAAGGATAAGCAAGAGGCTGTAAATTTATTGCTTTCAAGTTATCAAGATGGTATAAATTTCTTGCAATTAACAATGGAAGAAAACCTAAAAATGCTTGAAAGTATAAACGGACTAAATGAAAAGACTTTCAAAGAGACGGGCGAACTCAAGTCGCAAACGGCTGAAATTTTAAACTCGATCGAGCAAGTAAGCCAGATGAGCAATGACCTTTCAAATGACGCTTCTTCGCTTAATGGAAGCGTAAATTCGATTGCTGAGATTATAAATCTAATTAAAGACATCTCAGATCAGACAAATTTGCTAGCTCTAAATGCTGCGATCGAGGCGGCCCGTGCTGGTGAGCATGGACGAGGTTTTGCTGTCGTGGCAGATGAGGTTAGAAAGCTAGCTGAGCGCACTCAAAAAGCGACACTTGAAGTAGAAGTAAATATAAATGGACTTAAGCAAAGTGCGAATACGATGATCGAAATGAGTGAGAATTTCTCAAAAATTTCTGCAAATGCTATGAAAATTTTAGGTGGATTTGAAGGAAATATCTCAAGCGTAAACTCAAATACGCAAAATATCCTAAATCAGGCTCTAAATGTTACAAATGAAGTCTATGTAAGTAATGGAAAAATAGATCATATAAATATGAAGCTAAATGGATATAGAGGTGTGCTTTTAAATGAATTTAATAAAATTCAAGATGTTCATGAGTGTAGATTTGGCAAATGGTATGAAAAAGATGTGAAAAATACTCTTGTAAAAGATGCCAAAATTCTCTCAAGTATCGCAGCTCATCATGAAAATGTTCATCATGGACTAGAAAAAGCGATGGTTATTTTTGCTGATAAAGATAAAGGAAATCTACCTGGCGTTGAAATATTAAAAGATGTTGAAAACTCAAGTAAAGTAGGTTTTGAAGAGTTGCTTGAAGCTATTAAGTCTGCAAGAAAATAAAATTTTAGACTCAGGTTTTGAGTCTAAAATTTAGAAGTTATTAAAATGTGCTTTGTGGATCAGCTACGCCTTCGCTCCAGCCAAGCTTAGCTCCGCCAAGCAGGTGAAAATGTAGATGCATAACTTCTTGACCGCCGTTTTCACCGCAGTTTGTTATAAGGCGGTATCCGCTCTTATCAACGCCCATTAAGGTCGCTACTTCTTGGATAAATTTTGTCATCTCTCCCATTAAAACCGGATCCATCTCTTGGAAATTTTTATAGTGTTTTTTTGGGATGATTAGGATGTGGATTGGTGCTTTTGGATTTATATCGTTAAAAGCTAGAAATTTCTCGCTCTCAAGCACTTTGTTGCAAGGGATTTCACCAGCTACGATCTTTTCAAATATGGTCATTTTAGCTCCTTTGAAATTTTGCAAAATTATATCAAAGTGTGCTTAAATTTCGTGCTCTTTATCTTGATTTTAACTCTTTTTCTATAAAATCGACTCAAAAATTTATAAAGGCAAAAAATTGCAAGATTTCGTTAATAAAATCAAAAATGAAATTTCAACGCTTGATGATTTGGAAAAAGTCAGGGTAGAAATTTTTGGCAAAAAGGGCATCTTGGCGCAAGGCTTTGCAAAGCTAAAAGAGCTTGGCGAGGACGAGAAAAAGGAATTTGCAGCAAATTTAAATAAGCAAAGAGATGAGCTTGGCGCGCTAATAGAAGCTAAAAAGGCTGAGCTTAGCGAGCAAGAGATAGATAACAAGATGAAAAAAGAAGCCGCTGATATCACGCTATTTAATGAGCCTATTGCTAGCGGGGCACTTCATCCTGTGATGGCTACGATGGATAAGATAATTGAATACTTTTTAGCTCTAAATTTCTCGCTCGAGACTGGACCACTAATAGAAGATGATTTTCACAACTTTGAGGCGCTAAATTTACCAAAATACCACCCAGCAAGAGATATGCAAGATACATTTTACCTAGATGATTTTAGGCTTTTAAGGACGCATACGAGTCCAGTTCAGGTGCGAACTATGCTAAATCAAAAGCCGCCTATTCGCATGATAGCGCCAGGTACTGTCTTTAGACGTGATATGGATTTAACGCATACACCGATGTTTCACCAGGTCGAGGGCCTTGTGGTGGAGGATGCTGAGAAAGTTAGCTTTGCAAATTTAAAATCAATGCTTGAGGGCTTTTTAAAGCACATGTTTGGCGACGTTGAAGTACGTTTTCGCCCTAGTTTTTTTCCATTTACGGAGCCTAGCGCAGAGGTTGATATTAGTTGTATATTCTGCCATGGCAAGGGCTGCAGAGTGTGCAAGCAGACCACTTGGCTTGAGGTACTTGGATGTGGCGTCGTTGATCCAAATGTATTTAAGGCAGTTGGTTATAAAAATGTAAGTGGATACGCCTTTGGCCTTGGCGTTGAGAGATTTGCGATGTTGCTTCATAGAGTGCCTGATCTAAGGTCGCTTTTTGAGGGAGATTTAAGATTGTTGGAGCAGTTTAAATGATAATTTCAAAGCATTGGTTAAACGAGTGGATCGACCTTAGCGACGTTAGCGGCGAGACACTTTCAAAGACATTAAATTCTATCGGGCTAGAGGTTGATAGCTATAAAGAGATAAATTTACCAAAGAGTATTGTGGTTGGCTACATAAAAAGTAGAGAGAAACACCCAGATGCTGATAAACTAAGCATTTGTCAAGTGGATGTTGGTGGAGAGACGCTTCAGATCGTGTGTGGGGCTAAAAACGTTGAAGCTGGCCAGTTTGTGCCAGTTGCACTTATTGGCACGACTATGCCAAATGGTCTTGAGATAAAAAAAGCAAAGCTAAGAGGTATCGAGTCAAGTGGTATGATCTGCTCTTCAAGTGAGCTGGGACTTCCAAAGGTAAACGATGGAATTTTACCGCTTGATGAGAGCATCGGTAAACTAAAACTTGGTACAAGTCTTAGCGAATTTGAGGTATTTA
Organism: Campylobacter concisus; assembly: GCF_003048905.1. Lineage (NCBI taxonomy): Bacteria > Pseudomonadati > Campylobacterota > Epsilonproteobacteria > Campylobacterales > Campylobacteraceae > Campylobacter > Campylobacter concisus. The sequence continues at coordinate 492,382 of NZ_PIRO01000001.1, read as the reverse complement.
AAGATACGATAATTGAAGTTGATGTCACAGCAAACAGAGGCGATTGCCAAAATTTACATGGCATCGCAAGAGAAATTTGTGCAGCGCTTGATCTAAATATGAAAGATAGTCACGAAGACGATGAGAGCGAAAATTTACTAGGTATTGGTAGAATAGCTTCTGTGCGAGCAGAGGATAAAGTAAATGGGTCATTTTTGTATAAGGCTTTTGAGCTAAAAGAGGGACTATACGAAAATCTAATAACTCGCATGCGTCTAGCATTAATAGAGTGTCAAAAGACAAATTTAGTAGAGAGACTACTTGAATATGCGACATTTTGCACGGGTGTTTTATTTAGGGCTTATGATCACGCTAAACTTGTAAGTGAAGGCGAAAAGGCTGTTTTTGATATAAAAAATGGCGAAAATGGCGAATGTGTCGTTTATTGCGGGGATAAAAATTTAGGCATTGCTGGAATTTGCCAAAGCGATGAGGCTAGGGTAGATGAGAAGTCAAAAGTGATCCTAGTAGAAGCTAGCTACGTAAAGCCAGACGTAGTTTCAAAGGCTATTTTTGAAAATAAAAATTTACCAAAGGGTGATCAAATTTATCGCTCAAGTCGTGGTGGCGAGCCAAATTTAGCTTATGGAGCGGATTATTTATTTAAAAGACTTGCTAATTTTAAAGATACTCTAAATCTCTTTGCTGGCTCACAGCAGTCGCTTTTAAACACCGAGCCTATCACGCTTAGCATCTCACTTGGCGAGCTTAAAAATATGATCGGTCAAGAGGTTGCAAGAAACGATGTCGTTAAAATTTTAAAGAAACTTGGCTTTGAGATCGCGGTAAATGTCGAGCAAGAAAGCTTTAACGTAAAAGTGCCGTTATTTCGCCATGATATCGTAAATTCTCATGATATCTGCGAGGAGATCGTAAGGATAATAGGCATCGACAATATCGCCTCAACGCCGCTAAATTTTGCAGAGAAAAATAGGCTAAATAAGACATATTTTAACTATAAAAACGCCCTAAATTTAAGGCGTAGAGCAGCTGATAATGGCTTTTTTGAAAGCGTACACTATGTCTTTGATAGTGAGGATGAGCTTAGTGAGCTAAATTTTAAACCATGCAAAGTCAAGATACTAAATCCTATAAATAATGAGCTAAACACGCTTAGACCGACACTTGTTAATCACCTTCTAAGCTCAAGCGAGAAAAATATCAAAAACTCGAAACGCTCAGTTAGACTATTTGAGCTTGGAGAAATTTTTGACGAAAATGCAAACCAGGGCTTAAATTTAGGCTTTGTTGTGTCTGGACTTCTGAAAGAGCCTACGCTGATAAATGGTGCAAAGGGCGAGGAGGCAAATTTCTATGCTTTTGCTTCGATGGTGCAAAATGTCATAGGCAAATTTGAACTAAAACCTTGCCAGGGCATCTCATATCTTAGTCCATACGAACAAGCACACATCTATCAAAATGGCGAAAATATCGGCTATATCGGTAGAGTTGACGCAAGAGTTGAGGCAAAGAGAGATCTGCCAAAAACTTATGTTTGCGAGATTGATTTTACTAAGTTTAAATTCGAACCGGTCTTAGCAGTGCCTTACTCAAAATTCCAAAGCACTACAAGAGATCTTAGCCTCATCGTGCCTGAAAATTTCGAGGCTGGACGAATTTATGAGTGCATAAGAGGGCTAAATCTAAAAGAGCTAAAAGAATTTTTACCAGTTGATATTTATAAAGATGCGAAACTAAATGGCGCGATCAGCCTTAGCCTTAAATTTACATTCCAAGATATGGAAAAAACACTTGAGGATGATGATATAAACGCACTTATGGATAAAATCTTAGGTGAGCTAAAAGAGAAACTAAATATTGGAATAAGATGAGAATTTATCCATTAGAAAAAAGTCTAAATTTAACTATTGACGACATCGCAGCGGATAAATCCATCTCGCATAGATGCGCGATTTTTTCGCTTTTGAGTGATAAACCATCTCGCATTAGAAACTACCTAAGAGCTGGCGATACGCTAAATACCTTAAAAATAGTCCAGCTTTTAGGCGCAAAAGTTGAGGACAATGGTTCTGAAATAACGATCATGCCGCCACAAAAGATAAAAGAGCCAAATGAAATTTTAGAGTGTGGTAACTCTGGTACGGCGATGAGGCTTTTTATGGGATTACTAGCCGTACAGGATGGCTTTTTTGTGCTAAGTGGTGATAGATATTTAAACTCACGTCCAATGGCTAGAATAGCAAAACCTCTAAACGATATGGGTGCAAAGATAGATGGTGCAAACAACGCAAACAATGCTCCGCTTTGCATAAGAGGGATGAAATTTGAAAGATTTAGTTTTGATAGCAAGATCGCCTCAGCCCAGGTAAAAAGTGCGCTTTTACTAGCGGCTCTTTACTCAGATGGCTGTAAATTTAGCGAGCCAGAGCTAAGCAGAGATCATACTGAGCGCATGTTTGCAGGCATGGGAGCTGATATAAAGCGTGACGGCTTAGAGATTACTCTGAAGCCTATGAAATCGCCACTTGCGCCACTTGATATAGATGTGCCAAATGATCCAAGTTCTGCATTTTTCTTTGCAGTCGCAGCACTTATAATTCCGGGCTCACACATTATTTTAAAAAATATTTTGCTAAATAAAACTCGCATCGAAGCTTACAGGATTTTAGAGAAAATGGGCGCTGAGATAAAATTTCACAAAACTTCAAGCAAGTACGAAGATATCGGTGATATCGAGGTTAGATATTCGCCAAATTTAAAAGGCGTAGAGGTTAGTGAAAATATCTCGTGGCTCATTGATGAAGCCCCGGCTTTAGCCATCGCATTTGCCTGCGCTAAAGGCCAAAGCAAGCTAATAAATGCAAAAGAGCTTCGCGTAAAAGAGAGTGATAGGATAGCCGTCACGATAAATGCGTTAAAGCAGTGCGGCGTTGATGCTAGCGAGCTTGAAGATGGCTTTATCATAAATGGCTCTGAGGCTAAATTTGCCAAGATAGATAGCCACGGAGATCATAGGATCGCGATGAGCTTTGCCGTACTTGGACTAAAATGTGGCATGCAGATAGAAAAGAGCGAATTTATCGCCACATCGTTTCCAAATTTTGCTGAAATTTTAAAGAAAATGGGAGCTAGAGTTGAAGATTGAGCTTGCTAGTAGCTATGGATTTTGCTTTGGTGTAAAAAGGGCGATAAAGATTGCTGAAAATGCAGGAGATGCTGCGACCATCGGGCCACTCATCCATAATAACGAAGAGATAAACAGGCTTGAGAAAAACTACAATGTAAAAACACTTGAGGGTATAGATGAGCTAAAAGATGAGAAAAAGGCGATCATCCGTACTCATGGCATCACTAAAAATGACCTTGCAGAGCTAAAAAAAACCGATATAAAAGTGATCGATGCAACTTGCCCATTTGTGACAAAGCCACAGCAAATTTGTGAAAAAATGAGCGAAGAGGGCTATGATGTGGTGATTTATGGCGATATGCATCACCCTGAAGTAAAGGGCGTGAAGTCATACGCCAAGGGTAATGTCTACGTCGTGCTTGAAGAGAGCGAGCTAGAGGGCATTAAATTTAAGCAAAAAGTCGCTCTTGTTAGTCAAACGACTAGAAAAGTCGAGAAATTTATGCAAATCGCAAACTACCTTATGCTTCACGTAAAAGAGGTACGCGTTTTTAACACCATCTGCAACGCGACATTTGAAAACCAAGAGGCTGCTAAAAATTTGGCAAAAAGAGCCGATGTGATGATAATAATTGGTGGAAAAAATAGCTCAAATACAAAACAACTCTATCTAATATCTAAAAATTTCTGCGAAGATAGCTACCTCATAGAAAGCGAAGAAGAGCTTGAAAAATCATGGTTTGATGGCAAAAATTTGTGTGGCATAAGTGCGGGTGCAAGTACGCCTGACTGGATCATACAAAAAGTCGTTGACAGAATCAAAAAAGTATAAAATTTATCCTAGCTAAAGCCACAATTAACTATAATAAGCCAATTTGCCTCTACTGGCATAATAAAATTTAAAGGATCAAGATGGCTGTGAACAAAAGTGTTCAATTAGGAAAAGCAAAAGACGAGGATATCGAAGATATCGATTTTGCTGCGATGTTAGAGGAGTCTTTTAAAAAGACTGAAGAAGATAGTGACGCAAAGATCGTCAGTATCAATGGCGATGAGGTTTTAATTGATGTTGGCAAGAAGTCAGAAGGCATTTTAAATGTTTCTGAGATCACTGATGCAAACGGCAACCTGACGCATAAAGTTGGCGATACGATCAAAGTTGTAATAACTGGATCAAGAAATGGAAGACCTATAGTGTCGCACAAAAAAGCACTTAGAAAAGAGAAAGTTAAAGCTTTCATCGAAGCTTACGATCCTGAAAATTCTGGCGAAATCGATGTAAAAGTAGTTGGAAAAAATAAAGGTGGCTTTATAACTCAAGATGTAAATGGTGTGGAATTTTTCTTACCAAAAACTCACAGTGGCTTTAAAAACGCTGAAGGCGTAATTGGTAAAACATATAAAGTAAGAGTTATAAAAATTGATAAAGAGGAAAATAGCATAGTTGTCTCTAGAAAGAAAATTTTAGATGACGACCGCAAAAAGCGTAAAGAAGCTCTATCAAGCATAGTAGAAAACGATAGCGTTATAGAGGGCACAGTTAAAAAAATCACAACTTATGGTATGTTTGTTGATGTTGGCGGTGTCGATGGGCTTGTGCATTATAGTGAGATAAGTTATAAAGGCCCAGTAAACCCTAGCTCGCTATATAAAGAAGGTGATAAGGTTTTAGTTAAAGTTATCAGCTATGACAACGAAAAGCGCCACTTGTCTTTATCTATCAAGGCAGCTACTCCAGATCCTTGGGAAGAGATCATAAATGATGGACTAGAAGTTGGTGACACTATCAAAGTTACAGTTAGCAATATCGAGCCTTACGGCGCATTTGTTGATCTTGGAAATGATATTGAAGGATTTTTGCATATATCTGAAATTTCATGGGACAAAAATATAAAAAATCCAAAAGATCACATCAATGAAGGTCAAGAGATTGATGTTGAGGTTATCGAGATAGATGCAAAAGGACACCGCTTAAGAGTGAGTCTTAAAAATTTACTTCCAAAGCCATTTGATGAGTTTAAGGCAAAACACAAAGAAGGTGACGTAGTAAAAGGCGTTGTGACAACTATCACAAATTTTGGTGCATTTGTTAGAGTAGGCTGCGTTGAAGGCTTACTACATAATGAAGACGCGTCTTGGGATAGAAACGATAAATGCAAAGATATGTTTAAAGCTGGTGACGAGCTTGAAGTAAAAATCATCAAAATCGATAGTGCTGAACAAAAAGTTTCACTTAGTCTAAAAGACCTAAAACAAAGTCCAGTTCAAGCATTTGCTGATAAATTTAATGTAGGCGATATCGCAAAAGGAACAATTCGCGACATCAAAGACTTTGGCGTATTTGTAGAGCTTGGCGATAACGTTGATGCGCTGATCCGCAAAGAAGATCTAGGTAGTGTAGATGTTAGTACACTTAAGATCGGTGATGAGATCGAAGCAGCTATCGCATTTATCGATGAGAAGAAAAATAGAATTCGCCTAAGCATACGCCGTTTAGCAAAACAAAAAGAGCGTGAAGTGTTAAATGAGATCAATGATAACGATGATAAAGTAACACTCGGCGATATTATAAAAGAACAATTACTTTAGTTTAAATGGGCAGACGCGTACTTTTATTAGTAGTTGTCCTGCTATTTGTAATATTGGGTTTGGTTGGAATTTCTCTTGTTAAATTTGCAAGTGTAAATTTCAGCCAGATACATGAAGAAAATATCACAAATGAGCAAAATTTAACCAAAAACACAACCAGTAATACCAACTGGATGAGTGAACTAGCAACTATTAAAAAAAGAGATTATGTGCTGCCTGTAAATGAAATTTTTATAGAATACAACCGACCCAAAATAGAAAAACCAAAGATTACTGCATATGAGCTTTTGATAGATAAAAATGATATCTATTCAATGTTTTGTTTGATGCAGACTTTAAGAAAAAGTGAGGTCGATTTTACTGTTGTAAAAGATGGTGCAAAAAGCCAGATATTTTTAAATACTCAAGACTCTAAGCTTCTACAAAATATCATTTTAGAACTAAGAGTTTATGATATCCACTCAAGTGTGAGAGAGGTAAAATTATGAAAACTATCATTGTTTGCGATGCGATACATCCAGTAGGTTTTGAACTTTTAAAAAAAGAGCAAGATATAAATGTAATAGACGCAGTTAATACTCCCAAAGATGAACTTTTAAAAATTTTAGGCGAGGCTGATGTTGCTATAACAAGAAGCTCAACTGAAGTAAACGAGGCCTTTTTAAACGCTGGTAAAAAACTAAAAGCTATTGTTAGAGCTGGTGTTGGTGTAGATAATGTCGATATAGAAGGATGCTCAAGGCGTGGCATAATAGCTATGAACGTTCCAACTGCAAACACTATTGCTGCAGTTGAGCTAACAATGGCGCATATGCTAGCTTCAGCTAGATCTCTTGAATACGCTCATAATGATCTAAAGCTAGATAGAATCTGGAAGCGTGAGAAGTGGTATGGGGTTGAGCTTTTTAAGAAAAAGCTTGGTGTGATCGGCTTTGGAAATATTGGCTCAAGGGTAGCTATTCGCGCAAAAGCTTTTGGCATGGAGATCATCGCTTATGATCCATATATTGACCCATCTAAAGTCATAGATATGGGTGGTACTTATACTAAAAATTTTGATGATATTTTAGCATGTGATTTTATCACGATCCATACGCCAAAGACTAAAGAGACAACCAATATGATCGGTGCCAAAGAGATCGCAAAAATGAAAGATGGCGTAAGACTTATAAACTGCGCTAGAGGCGGTCTTTATAACGAAGAAGCACTTTATGAAGGGCTAAAAAGTGGTAAGATAGCATTTGCTGGTATTGATGTTTTTACAAGAGAGCCAGCAACTGATCATCCACTTCTTGATCTAAACAATGTAAGCGTCACCCCACACCTTGGAGCAAATACGCTTGAATCGCAGCGAAATATCGCAGTTGAGGCAGTCGAACAAGCTATCTTGGCAGCTCGCGGTATAAGCTATCCAAATGCGTTAAATTTACCTATAAAAACAGAAGATCTACCGCCTTTTGTTGAGCCTTATATCGATCTTACAAGCAAGATGGCGTTTCTTGCTGCACAGATAAATAAAAGCGTTATCAAGGCTATCCGTATAGAAACTCACGGTCAGATTAGCGAATATGCAAATTCAATGCTAACATTTGCCATAGTTGGTGCATTAAAAGAGAGTCTTGGTGATGCGATAAATTACGTAAATGCTAAATTTTTATGCGATGAAAAAGGAATAGTGACCGAAACTAGCCTTGGTGGAGATAGCATTTTTAAAAATAAAATCACCGTTCGCTTAACTACTGAAAATGGCATTGTAACCGTTGGTGGAACGGTATTTGGTGAAAATCAGCAACGCATCGTAACGATAAATGGTTTTAAGACTGACTTTAAACCAAAAGGTAAGATGATCATCTTTAAAAATCATGACGTGCCAGGCGTTATCGCTCAGATTAGTAAAATTTTAGCTGATGAAAAGATCAATATCGCAGACTTCCGCCTTGGTAGAGATGATCACAATATGGCACTTGCTGTCATCTTGGTTGATGAACATATAAAAGCAGAAACGTTAGAGAGGCTAAACGCACTTGAAGCTTGCGTTTGGGCTCAATACGCAGTTATATAAAATTTTGAAAGGATAAAAAATGGCTTCATATTCAATGGGCGATCTAAAAAAAGGGCTAAAGATCGAGATCGATGGCGTTCCTTATAAAATCGTAGAATATCAACACGTTAAACCGGGCAAGGGTGCAGCTTTTGTTCGTGCAAAAATCAAATCTTTTATCGATGGAAAGGTGCTTGAAAAGACTTTTCACGCAGGCGATAAATGTGAGCAACCACATCTTGAAGAAAAAGAGATGCAGTATCTTTATGATGATGGTGAATATTGTCAGTTTATGGATACGGTTACTTATGAACAAGTTGCTATTAGCGATGAGGATGTGGGTGATGTTAAAAAATGGATGATTGATGGCATGATGGTTGAAATTTTATTTCACAATGGCAATGCGATCGGCGTTGAAGTACCACAAGTAGTTGAGCTAAAGATAGTTGAGACTCCACCAAATTTCAAGGGCGATACGCAAGGTGGTAAAAAGCCAGCTACTCTTGAGAGTGGTGCGGTAGTTCAGATACCATTTCACGTACTTGAGGGCGAAGTTATCCGTGTGGATACTGTTCGTGGCGAGTATATTGAGCGAGCAAATAAATAAAGCAGCTCAATCTTTCTTACTAAATTTACGTTTAGTAAATCTAATGCTTAGCTAAAGTCACTATTTAAAAAGTATTGGCTTTAGCAAAAACTTCATTTCATACATTGTAAATTTTCAAGTAGCACTAGCATAGAATGCACAAAATTTTTATACTCTATAAAAATCAAATATCAGCTCATAAAATCTTTAAAAAATCAAAAAATATATAAAAAAAATGAAAGTTCTTAGCGAAATAGGCTAATGTTTTAACTATAAAATTTTTATATTAGGATAGTAGAACCATAAGTCAAAAACAGGGGAAAAACGAGACGGTTTCCCGTCTCGGTAGCTAGCATTAAGCCGACTTTTCTTTAAGATATTTGTTTATAAGAGTTGTGATCTCTTCACCGTGAGGAAATCTCGCTTCATCATTTCCGATGCGATCTTTCTTAGAAAATATAACATCTCCATTAACCTCGACGATGAAATTTCCACCATCACCTATAACCTTTTCGACTCTTGCATCACTAAAGTTCGCTTTTATTTCATCTTCTACACGAGAAGCTACCGGACGATAGTTTCAAGAGTTGCAGTAAATAATTTTTACTTGCATGCTCTGTCCTTTCTTGTGAAATAAGCCAACATTATATAGAATTTTACTTAACAAATAAAACATATTACTTGAAAGGATAAATTTATGAAAAAAGTTGCTGTGATTTTAGCTGAAGGATTTGAGGAGATAGAAGCACTAACTTCTGTTGATGTTTTACGTAGAGCTGGAGCGATAGCTTCTATTGTTGGGCTAAATGACGTAAACATCAAAGGATGTCACAATATAAGTGTAAAAGCCGATGTGACACTTCGCGAGATGAAAGAGCTAGACTACGATGCGATCGTCCTTCCTGGTGGACTTCCAGGAGCTAGCAATCTAGCAAACGATACAAGACTCAAAGCAATTTTGCAAAATTTTGATAAAAGCAATAAGCTTATTTGTGCCATTTGTGCTGCTCCTATGGTACTTGAGAGTGCTGGTGTGCTAAAAGATCATTTTGTTTGTTATCCAGGATTTGAAGAAAATGTAAGAAGTGATAAAAGTGGTTATGATAACGGCAAGAGTGTATTGAGGGATCAAAATATTATTACAGCAAAAGGTCCTGCTTTTTCAATAGAATTTGCACTTTTTATAGTTAAAAATTTACTTGGCGATGAAGCGTATCTTAAAGTAAAGAATGATTTACTTTATAAATAGCTTATAAAGATAAAATAATTTTTTATTTAATTATTCTTTTTAAACTTAAGATTAGATTTTGTTTAGTGATAGTTATAAAAGTTCTATATATACGAGCTTGTAGCTTTTAAGAATATTTTTCAAAAAAATATAATAAATTTTTGATTTTTTACATCTTTTTGACGAAAATTAGCTATTATCACACTAACCGAATAAATCGGTAATTTTTTTAAGGAATACTCCTGTGAATATTTATGTAGGAAATTTGTCGTATAGAACGACAGAGGCAGAATTGAAGGAAGCCTTTGCACAATTTGGTGAAGTAAGGCGAGCAAAAATAGTAAAAGATAGAGAAACTGATCGCTCAAAAGGCTTTGGCTTTGTTGAAATGGACGATGCAAATGAGGGACAAAAAGCTATAGACGCACTAAATGAAAAAGAACTAGGCGGACGTACTTTAAGGGTAAATGAGGCCAGACCAAGGGATTAATGACTATTTGCCACCAAATGGTGGCATAGCATCCCGCATAGCTCCTACGCCTAGTGGATTTTTGCATGCTGGCAATGCTTATAACTTCATCCTAACTTATCTCTTGACACGTTCGGTAAGTGGCGTTTTGCACTTACGTATCGATGACTATGACCTTGGTAGATGCCGGCAAGAATTTGTTCAAAATATCTTTGATGTTTTAGAATTTTTGGAAATTGATTACGACAAAGGTCCAATTAATGTAAGTGACTTTGAGTGTAATTTTAGCTTTAAAACGAGGTCTCAAAGATATGAAAGCGCGCTAAAAAAGCTTAAAGAAATTTATATCTGCGAGTGTTCTAGAACTACAAAAAATGCCTACATAAACGGCATTTATACTAAAATTTGTAAAAATAAAAATTTAAAATTTATAAAAGATAAGACCGCCATTAGACTAAGCGTAGATGAGGGCGACCCTCTTGGTAAGCTTGTGGCAGAGCAAATGGGCGATTTTGTGATTTACAAAAAAGATTTTACTCCGGCTTACAACTTTGCAAGTGTGATAGATGATGAAGATATGGGCGTAAATTTGGTTGTTAGAGGCGAGGATCTAAAGGCTTGCACGCTAGCTCAAAGATACCTTGCAAAAAGGCTAAATCTTAACTTTTATAATGCTAGTTTTATTCATCATAAGCTACTTTTAAAAGATGGCAAAAAGCTCTCAAAAAGCTCAAAATCACCGCCAATTAATCTAAAAGATAGCCCGCAAATTTATTACAAAATATTAGCAAATGATCTTGGTTTAGATATAAAATCAGCAGACAAAATCCAAAATCTACTTTATGAGTTTAAGCTAAAAAATATTGCAAAATTTTGGCATTTGACTTGACTAAAAGAATTTATTTAAAACTCTTTTAGCCTATTGTTTGATGCTTAAATTTATAAATTTTTGAAAAATTATCTAAGCTTTGTCTCGAAAAATGCGTTAAAAAGCGAGTTTATGCCCTGCTTTGTAAATTTCTCCATTATCTTTTCGATCTGCGGTTTTTCTTGCCAGATGGGCTCATCTACGAGGCTCATTTTAGCTAGCTCGTTTTGAGCGTCTATGTAGCTACCAAGGCTGTCAATTAGCCCCATCTTTAGGGCATTGTGAGCTAAAAACACTCTTGCGTTTGCCCACTCGTCTTTTTTATTGATATCTAAATTTCTAGCCTTCGCCACGTCACTTACAAAGAGCATGTAAGCGTCATTTACGAGCCCTTGTAAGCTCTCACGCTCTTGCTTGCTCCAGCTCCTCATAAAGGTGCCAGCCTCTTTAAACTCGCCAGCCTTCACCACCTGCTCGCTCACGCCTAAATTTTTGGCTAAATTTTCGATGTTTGCCCCTTGTATGATGACGCCGATCGAGCCTATAAAAGCACCTGGGTTTGCGACGATAGTATCAGCATTTACGCCAGCGTAGTAGCTGCCGCTTGCCATGTTTCCAGCTGCGTATGCGAGTACTTTTTTGCTCTCTTTTAGTCGCTTGACCGCCATGGCTAGCTCCACGCTAGGACTTAGCTCGCCGCCTGGACTATCGATGTAGAGTAGCACGCCTTTGATGTTGCTATCAAGCCTTGCTTTTTCTAGCGCATCTAAAATTTCGCTTGTGTCCATTATCGTGCCGGTGATGTCTATGCGGGCTAAATTTGGCTCTTTCATCTTGTCATCTGGCGCGAATATAAAAAATAAGATGAGCAAAAATATAAGCGCCTTAAAGTAGTTATTGATAAATTTAAAAATTCCCAAAATCCCTCTAAAAATAAGCCTTAAAATTTGCAAATTTTGCCTCCGATATATAGTTTTTTTGCTTCGTTTGTGTGAAGTATGAGTTGTAAGATTAGCTCGCTATCATCGCACTCTAGGTCGTTATAGACGGCAAGATCGGTCGCTCGTCCTGCCTTTATTTCGCCGTTATTTGTCTTAAGCGCCTTTGCGCCCCCATGCGTTGCAGCGACAAAAAGCCTGGTGGCAAGCTCGTTTAGATCAAGGCTAGCATGGGTAAAAAGGGCGGCTCTTAGTTCATGCCAGAAATTTAGGCTGATATTTGAACTAAGTCCGTCTGTACCGATGTTTAGACTGACGTTATTTTTGAAAATTTCTTTTAAATTTAGCGCCTTTTTGCCAAGTAGCCTATTTGAAACGGCGCAGTGTGTCACGCTGTGATGAGGCTTAAATTTAGCAAAATCGCTCACATAAACGCAGTGCGTAAAGAGCGTATTTATCTCACGAAACATCGCAAAATAGCCCTCTTTATCATACATAGGCTTTGGATCTGGGCTAAATCTTAAAAGGTGTTTTTTAAAGCCACCGCTGCCACGTTCTAGCCACTGCTTTTCAGCCTTACTCTCTAAAAAGTGCGTGCTAACAAGAAGATCGTCTTTTTTGGCTATCTCAAGGGCGGCTTTGGCTAGCTTAGGGTGCACAGAGTAGGGCGAGTGCAGCGATATGGCTGGGGTGAAATTTTTACTTTTGTAGTCCTTTGTTTTTTCAAATTTGGCTAAGAAATTTTGCAAATTTTGCTGAACCATTTGCTCGCTTGAGCCTAAAATTTCACTAAAAAGTACGACTTTTAGAGGGCTAGCGGCTAAAATTTCAAGCTCCGAGCCAAAGCTAGATATCTCGCCAATGGTACAAACTCCGCTTTTTAACAGCGAATTTATAGCTTTATTCATCGCTTTTTTAGCATCCATTTTGGCTAGCTCGCCACCTTTATCGATGATAGAGCCAAGCCATTTTATAAAGTCGCCGTATTTTAGCGTGCTAACATTTGAGCTAAACTCTAAATGAACGTGCGAGTTTATAAAGGCTGGGGCGATCACGCTATCACCAAAGTCGCAAATTTTCGCCTCTTTAAATTTCTTTTGCGCCTCTTTTTCGCTTAAAATTTCTAAAATTTTATCATCATCAATAACGACACAAGAATTTCTTAAAATTTTTGGATTTTCTCCGCCAGTGATTATTTTTTTTGCTTTTAAAATTTCCACATTTGAGCCTTAAATTTTTGTTATTGTAGCGAAAATTTAGGAACGAAAATGTATAATTTGGGCTATTTAATCAAAAAGGAGTGACATGGATAAGAAGCTAAAAATAATGGTCATCCAAGGCCCAAATATCAACATGCTTGGCGCTAGAGAGCCAGGAATTTATGGCGTTATGAAGATGGAAGATATCCACTCTCAAATGAAGATCGTTGCCGATCAAAATGACGTTGAGATCGAGTTTTTTCAAAGCAACCTTGAGGGCGAGCTAGTCGATAAGATCCAAGAGTGCTTGGGCGATGCTGACGGCATCATCATAAACCCAGCCGCTTACACTCACACCTCTATCGCTATCCGTGACGCGCTAAGTGCGGTTGCGCTGCCAGTTATCGAGGTGCATATCAGCAACGTTTATAGAAGAGAAGAATTCCGTCACAAAAGCCTCATCGCACCAGTTGCGGCAGGCCAGATCGTGGGCTTTGGACCAGTTGGCTATCATTTGGCGATGATAGGCATGCTTCAAATTTTTGAGCAAATCAAAGCAGTAAGAGCAAATCAAAAAGCACAATGAATTTCATCTTAAAGGACGAAAATGCCGTATTTTACGAGTGCGGCTACAGCTGCGACAATGAATTTTTGCTATGTCTTGATGGCGTGAAATACTTTTTTACGGATGCGAGGTATTATTTTGAAGCAAAAAGCTGCGTAAATGCAGGCGTGGTCGTTCTTTTAGCGCAGAGAAATTTAATAAGCGAGGTTAGGGCATTTTTAAGAAAGACGAAGCCAAGCAGCCTCGTTTTTAACCCTGATGAGCTAAGCCTAAGCGAGTTTAACGCGCTTAGCAAGGGCTTTAAGATAAATTTCAAACCAAAGGCAAATTTTTCTAGGCTAAAGAGAATTTGTAAAAGCGAAGATGAGATAAAAATTTTAAAAAAAGCTAGCAAATTTGGAGCAAAATGCTTTGATGAATTTGCTAAATTTGTGCGTGAAAATGGCGAAGGGATGAGCGAAAAAGAGCTTCATTTTAACGCCTCGCTCATCTTTAGGCAAAAAAACGAGCTAGGTCTTAGCTTTGATCCGATCGTAGCGATAAACGAAAATGCCGCAAAAGCACATGCGCTGCCTGGGGATAAAATTTTAAAAAAGGGCGATTTGCTGCTACTTGACGCTGGGGTTAAATTTAAGCGTTACTGCTCTGATCGCACTAGAACTGCTTGCTTTGATGAAAATTTTAACTTCTCAAAGGAGCAGAAATTTAAAAATGCCAAAATGCAAGAAATTTATGAGATCGTAAAAGAGGCTCAGGCTGCTGCGATAAAGGTCGCAAGAGCTGGCGTTATGGCGTGCGAGATAGACCTTGCAGCAAGGAACGTGATAGCAAAGGCTGGATATGAAAAAGCCTTTTTTCACTCGACAGGGCACGGCGTAGGTGTCGATATACACGAGCTTCCAGTCATCTCAGCAAGGAGCGAAACACTCATAAAAGAGGGTATGGTCTTTAGCGTGGAGCCTGGAATTTATCTAGAAAATGAATTTGGTGTGCGCATCGAGGACGTGGTGGTCGCAAGAGAAAGTGGGTGCGAAATTTTATGAGACTAGCTGGAGCAAGAAAGATCGTAAAAAGCCGTTTTTGCCCCAGTTTTTTTCATAAAAGAGATGAGTTTAAGTATGAGGCGCTAGTTGGCATGGGTGGCAACATCGGCGATAGCGCAAAGAGGTTTGATAAATTTATAAGAGCGATTAGTGAAGATAGGCGTTTTCACGTGGTTGAAGTCTCGCCGATCCTTATAAATGCGGCGTTTGGCTACGAAGCGCAGGATGATTTTAGTAACGCTGTTATAAATTTACAAACATCTATGAACCCTAGAAATTTGCTAAAAATTTTAGGGCACTATGAGAGTAAATTTAAGCGCGTGAGGACGTTTAAAAATGCGCCACGCACGCTTGATCTGGATATTTTGTATTTTAGTAAAAAAGTCTATAAGACGCCGCGCCTTATCGTCCCGCACCCAGGAGCTGATAAGAGGCTTAGCGTGATCGTGCCACTAGGGCTTATGAGAGGTTAAAAGGATATAAATGGCTACAAAATTTCATACTTTTACAGGCGAGAGCACCATTGAGGCTTTGAAAAAGGCTCAAGAAACGTGCGGCGAAAAGGCCATATTAGTTACTACAAAACAAATTCAAGCCAAAACGATAAATAAAAAACCGCTTTATGAAATTTTAGTAAGTGTCGAAGAGGGCGACGTAAAGCAGCCAACAAAACCAAATACAAAAGCTATAAACTACGAAAATGCCTATTCTAAATTTAATAAAAACTATGAACCTACTAAGCCAAAATTTGAGATAAAAGAGGAGCCGGCTAAATTTGAGGCAAAGACAGCATCGCCCGAGCCTTACGATCCAAACGAGAGTGTGCTTTTAAATATCTCAGCTGCTGCAAAAGAGATAAGCACGATCGCAAATGTAAATATCGATGACGTCAAAGATAAAGAGTTGAGCATACCAAACGGCATGAATAAAAAAATAGACGATGTGGCAAAGCAAGTAAGCGCGCTAAGCGAGAAAATAGGGCTCATAACTGACATGATCTGGGACGAAAAAGCCCCAAATCGCAATAATCTCTCGATCCCGCCGGAGTTTGCTAGCATCTATAAGCTCGCAAAACAAAGTGGCATGAAAGATGAGCATTTAGAGGCTATCATGCAAACGACGCTTGAAAATTTGCCAGTTTCGATGAAGAGCAATCCAACCGCGGTAAAAAGATATTTCTACTCACTCTTACGCAATATGCTACCTTGTAGAAAAGAGCTAAGTGACAAAAAACAACGTATTATGATGCTAGTTGGCCCAACTGGAGTTGGTAAGACTACGACTCTTGCAAAGCTAGCTGCTCGTTTTGCATACGGCAATGAAAAACGCTATAAAACAGGTATCATCACGCTTGATACGTACCGTATCGGAGCGGTTGAGCAGTTATTTCAATACGCTAAAATGATGAAGCTGCCTATTCTCGATGTCATTGAGATAGATGACTTTCAAAATGCTATCAAACAGCTTAATTATTGTGATGTGATACTTATTGATACGACTGGAAATTCGCAGTATGACAAAGAAAAGCTTGAAAGGCTTGATAAATTTTTAAAGCATAGCGGCGCAAGGATCGATGTAAATTTGGTCCTTTCGGCTGGCTCAAAGGTTGAAGATCTAATAGAAATTTATAATGGATTTTCATTTTTAGAGATCGACACACTTATAATCACAAAATTTGATGAGACAAAAATTTTTGGCAACGTCTTTTCGCTGATATATGAGACAAACACGCCGGTTAGCTACTTTAGCGTGGGCCAAGAGGTGCCTGATGATCTTGTGGAGGCAAAGAGCGAATTTTTAGTAGAGTGCGTGTTTGATGGCTTTACAAAGCAAAAGGCTAGCGATGAATAATCAAGCTCAAAAATTACAAAATTTAGTCCAGTCTCAAAGCAAGAGTAAAAATACACATTTTATTGCGATAACTAGCGGCAAAGGCGGTGTTGGTAAGAGTACGATAAGTGCAAATTTAGCAAATGTTTTATCAAAAAATGGCTACAAAGTAGGGCTATTTGACGCTGATATCGGCCTTGCAAACCTTGACGTCATCTTAAATGTAAAAATGGGTAAAAATTTACTTCACGTGCTAAAAGGCGAGTGCAGCCTAAAAGATATCTTGATACCTATAAATAAAAATTTGATACTCATTCCTGGCGAAAGCGGCGATGAAATTTTAAAATTTAACAATCAATTTTTATTTGAGAGGTTTTTAGACGAGGCGAGCGAGCTTGATGAGCTTGATTTTTTGATCATTGACACCGGAGCTGGCATAGGTGGTAGCACGCAGCTATTTTTAGAAGCAGCTGATGAGGTCGTGGTGGTAACTGTGCCTGATCCTGCAGCGATAACTGACGCATACGCTGTCATAAAGATCGTTTCAAGGTTTAAAAATAGTGAGCTTTTGCTTTTAAATATGGTAAAAAATGAAGCAGAAGCGACTAGAATTTATGAAAATATAAAGCGAGTGGCAAATGCAAATATCGGACCTAGCTTAAATTTAGAGCTTATAGGATTTGTGGCTTCTGATAAGAATGTTTCAAGAAGCATAAAACAAAGAACGCTTTTTACAGACGATGCTGCTTATGCTGAGCCTAGTACTCAGATAAAACAGATAGCTTCGAATTTGCTTTATAGGTTGGAACGAAAAGTGCTTAACGATGAGCAAAGCAGGAGCTTTGGGGGCTTCTTTAAGCGTTTGATAGAACAATTTTAATGGAGATTGAGCTTTGCGTGCAGAAAATTTTATAGCATTTTTTACGGTTTGTGGTTTTTTTGTAGGTATAGTTTTTACCTTGCTAAAGGTGAGTGAGCCTATCGAAATGCTTGTTTATACACTAGTTATTACTTTGTTTTTTTATCTTATAATTCACATTGTTATCATGAACTACATCGATGTAAAAAGGGCTTTAACTAAAATTTTTGATAAACAAAAACACGAAGAGATCGCAGACTATCTCATCTCTGAGCTAAATACTAGAGAAAAGCGTATGGAAAATATTATGGTAAAAATGACTGCTGAAAATTTTGATTCTGGTAAACGAAATGCACGAGTTAAAGCAAAAGCAGCTTAACGCTTATAAAAATACGATAAAAAAGGAACAAGACGAGATCGTCTTAAAATATATGCCAGCACTGCGTGCAATGGCGTTTAGGCTTAAAGAGAGGTTACCATCAAGCATAGATACAAATGACCTAATAAGCATTGGTGTTGAAGAGATGATAAAACTTAGCAGGAAGTATGACAAGGAGCAAAATGACTCTTTTTGGGGTTATGGCAAAAAGAGAATTTATGGCTCTATGCTTGATTATCTAAGGACGCTTGATGTTGTTAGCAGAAGCGATAGAAAGCTAGTAAAGAGCATAAATAGCGAGATAGATAACTATTTTAATGAATTTGAAGAAGAGCCAAGCGATGAGTATTTGGCCGAAAAGCTTAATGAAGACATCGAAAAAATAAGAGAGGCAAGAGGCGTTAGCGGTATTATCACTATTTTGCCAATAGACGAGCAAATGGAGCTAATTGGTCAAAATGATGTCGAGAAAAGCATTGAGAGAGAGGATCTCATTTTAAAAATAGAAGAAGCTTTAAAAGATTTTGACGAAAGAGATCAGATGTTGGTTCAGCTTTATTATTATGAAGAGCTAAATTTAAAAGAGATAAGCCAGATCATGAATATCAGCGAGAGTAGAATTTCACAAATTCATAAACGTTTGCTTGATCGTATCAGGCGTAGCTTGGGGGTTTAATGGCTGATATTTTAAGTCAAGAAGAGATAGACGCGCTACTTGAAGTTGTTGATGAAGACGGCGATACGAGTAATATCGAGGTTGAAGAGAGATCGCAAGGCGAACAAAAACAGATTATTATTTATGATTTTAAGCGTCCAAACCGCGTTAGTAAAGAGCAACTCCGTGCGATAAAAGGCATCCATGATAAGCTTGCTAGAAATTTAGCTAGTCAAATTTCTAGTGTTATGAGAAGTATCGTCGAGATCAGACTTCACAGTGTTGATCAGATGACTTATGGCGAATTTTTGATGAGCTTGCCAAGTCCAACGAGCTTTAACGTCTTTTCTATAAAACCGCTTGATGGAAACTGTGTTTTGGAGATAAATCCAAGCATTGCCTTTCCGATGATAGATCGTTTGCTTGGCGGAACTGGTGAAAATTTTGAGGCAAATAGAGAACTAACCGACATTGAAGTAAATTTGCTTGATGCGGTGCTTAGAATGATCATGCAGCGTCTTAAAGAGAGCTGGTCGATGATAACTGATATGTACCCAAATGTGGAAGCCAAGGAGAGCAGTCCAAATGTCGTACAGATCGTCTCTCAAAATGAGATCGTCATCATGGTCGTTATGGAGATCATAGTTGGCGGATCAAGCGGTATGATAAATTTATGCTATCCAGTCATCTACCTTGAACCGATACTCTCACGTCTTGCAAACAGAGATATTATGCTTGGTGAAACGAGTGCAAAAAAAAGTAGAAACAAAGAGCTAAAAACACTTATCGGACGAGCAGAAATTTTATATGAAGCCATACTTGGCAAATCGATCATCAGCGTAAATGAGTTTTTAAATTTAAAAGAAGGCGATATTTTAAGGCTTGATAGAGGAGCTGATGATAAGGCGATCGTTTGTATCGATAAAAAAGAAGTTTTCTTGGCTGAAGTTGGGCTTCATAGATTTAGAAAATCTATAAGGATTGAGCAGCTAATACGCTCCGATAAAGATGAGATCAAAAATATCCTAGAAAAATACGAAGAAGAGAGAAAAGCAAAGTTAATGGCGTATGAAGCTAATGAGCGCAAAATGGAAGAAGAAGAGGACGATGAAGATGATGAATGATTTTTTTAATATATTTTCTAATGAATTAAAAGCTACTATCGAAGGACTTACGGGCAGAGCTCCAGAGGTTGGCGAAAGAAATGAATTTGACGCACCAACACAAAATGGCATAAAACCGCCGGTAGTGATGGCCAATATCTCTTTAAGTGGCGATATCAATGCTAAAACAGAGATAGTATGTACTCCGGTTTTAATAAGTGCCATTAGCGAATGGATGATGGGCGAAGAGGAAATTTCAAAGAATGAAAATTTAGGCAGTGATGAGCTTGACGCCGCAAAAGAGATATTTTCAAACCTTTTTAGCGCCTTTAGTACATCTTTAGGTGCTCAAAAGGGCATGCCAAAGATAAATTTTGAAGTAATAAATGTAAATTTTTTAGATGAAAATTCTTCTCTTGATTTTAGTGTTTATGAAAAGCTATTTTTATTTAATGTCAAAATTGAAGACTTAAGCGAGCATATCGGTTTTGCTTGCGATCATTCGTTGATGAAATTTTTTGAGCCAACAAAGACCGAAGCACCAGCTGCACCAGCGAGCACTCCTCATGTAGCTAAGGGCGATTTTAGCGCTGAAGAGATGAGAAATATCGGGCTTATAATGGATGTTAGGCTGCCTATTCGTGTTCGTATTGGCTCAAAAAGAATGCTTTTAAAAGATGTGCTTACCATGGATATTGGCTCAGTTATTGAGCTAAATCAATTAGCAAACGATCCGCTTGAAATTTTGATCGGTGATAAGGTAATAGCTCTTGGTGAAGTTGTAATAATAGACGGAAACTTTGGCATCCAGATCACTCAGATAGGCTCAAAACGCGAGAGGCTTCAACAGTTAAAATAATGAATGAATTAGTTAGCGATCTTTTAAATTTTCCAAACGTCTTAAAATATAAAAATAAAAATGTTACCTTCTTTGGCTCGGCTAGATTCGATGAAGAAAATTTCTACTGCAAAAAGGCTTATGAACTAGCTTATAAGCTAAACGAGCTGGGATATGCCATCTTAACTGGTGGCGGAGACGGCATAATGAGAGCTGCGAACAAGGGCGCATTTGATAGTGCAAAATCGCCAAGCATAGCCTTAAATGTGAGACTTCCGTTTGAACAAAATACAAACCCTTACGTCACAGCAAAATATCTCTTTTCAAATTTAAGCCCAAGAAAATTTGCACTTACCGATCGTTCAGTCGCATTTGTCGTCTTTCCGGGTGGCTTTGGCACTCTTGATGAACTTTTTGAAATTTTAGTACTTGCACAAGTTGGTAGTAAAAAAGTAAAAATTTTTCTTTTTGGGAGTGAGTTTTGGCAAGGGCTTGATGAATTTATAAAAAATACGCTAGTTAGCCAAAAAACAATAAAAAAAGAAGATATAAATTTATACAAAATCACCGATGATTTAGAGCTTATCGCAAACGAAATTTTGACTATTTAAAAATAAGATATAAAATATCCGCTTTTAAATTTCAAAGAGGTAAAAAATATGAAAATAATGGTCGCAATGAGCGGTGGTGTAGATAGCACTATGACGGCTAAATTTCTGCAAGAAGCTGGTCATGAAGTGCAAGGCTGCTATATGATGCTACATCAAAAGCCAGGATATCACGAAGAAAATATCAGAAAAGTGAAAAAAGTAGGCGAGTATCTTGGCATAAAGGTGCATATTTTGGATCTGCAGGATAAATTTAATGAGTTTGTCTATGATCCTTTTGTGAAGCTCTATAAAGAAGGCAAGACGCCAAATCCTTGTGCTTTGTGCAATAAATTTATAAAGCTTGGTGCGTTGCTTGATTTTGCAAAGGCAAATGGCTGTGAGAAGCTTGCTACTGGGCATTATGTGCAAGTTATTGATGGATTTATCACATGCGCAAAAGATCCTAGCAAGGATCAAAGCTACTTTTTAGCCCAAGTGCCAAAAGAGATATTAAAAGATGTTATTTTCCCGCTTGGGGATAAATTTAAAAAAGATATAAAAGAGCTTGCAAGAAGTGTAAAAGTGCTTGAAGAATTTGCTACGCAGGCAGAAAGTAGTGAAATTTGCTTTGTGGAAGATACCTATATCGAAGTTTTAAATAAGCATTACAATACAAATTTACCAGGAAACGTAGTTGATAAAGACGGTAAAATAATCGGCCGCCACCAAGGCTATATGCACTATACTATCGGTAAGCGCCGTGGTTTTGAAGTTTTTGGCGCCCATGAGCCACACTTTGTTATAAAGATAAATGCCGATAAAAACGAGATCGTTGTAGGAACAAAAGATGACCTGGCTCAAAAAGTAGTCGAGCTTGAAAACGTAAATTTGTTTATAGATAAAGATAAATTTGAATGCGAAACCAAGATAAGATATAGAAGCCCTAAACTTGATGCTTTTGTTGAGGTTGATAAAGAGGATAAAACAGCGAAACTAACGCTAAGTCAAAATGCACTTGGTGTGGCACAAGGCCAGCTTTGTGTTATGTATGATGGCGATAAGGTTATTGCAAGTGGATTTATAAAAGGCTAGTTTTAGCCTTTTATAAAAATTTATTGGGCTCTGCGTAATTTTTTATAAATTAAGCTAAAATTTATTGACAAAACATATCTTTTCGTCTATAATACGAGCTCTTTTCAAGTGTTCCGGATTAGCTCAGCGGTAGAGTAGGTGACTGTTAATCACTTGGTCGCTGGTTCGAACCCAGCATCCGGAGCCATTTATATTCAAAAATCCTTTTAAAACCCCGATTTTTACAATGTTTCAAGAGCTTTAAGTTTTCTTAGTTTTATAAAATTTGTTCCCTATTTGTTCCCGAAATTTTTTAATATTCCAATTTCTCGCCATGTTTTCTAAGTCAATCTAAGATGCTTTATTTTTGTTTTTAAAAACAAGAAAACATTTTTTATCCTAAATTACTCTAAAATACCCTAAGGAATCATAGGGTATTAAAAATTTTTCAAAAACTATCCAAAAACTACTCAAAATAGCAAGAGTAAATGAAAAGTACATATAATTAGTTATATAAGAATAAGCATAAGGAGAAAATGGGATGCTTAATGAACTATATAACGATGTAGAGTACAAAACGCTTCTTGAGCACATATCTAGCCAATATAAAGGAAAGGTAGTTCTAGACAGAAAGCAAACCGCAGGGGTTCTTGGCATCGGCGTATCTACTCTTGATCTTCGTATATCGCAGGGCAGAGATATTCCGCGTTATATAAAGATGGGAGATGCAAAGAATTCTCGCATAGCGTTTGCGATAACGGACATTGCGACTTATATTTTTCAAAAAAGGGTTAAAACATGCTCTTAATTTCTATAGTAGATAATAAAGAAAAGGACTAAAAATGAGTGATGCTCTTCAAATAGGCGGACACAGCCTAGTTCTTTGTGTAAGAAGCGAATTCTTGACGCTCAAAAAGGCTATTATAAGGTATGAGCACAATGTTAGAGAGGTTAAGCACGCCTCTAAGATCGGATATCTTAGAGGCAACAGCCGTAATAATAGATACATAGTGCTTAGCGAATATAACGATAACGGCAATATGCGATAGATGCCTAATAGCGATAGGGAATTTAGCGATAGAAAGTATATAAAAGCACTCTTGAAAAAATACCACGAAAAAATGAAGGTCGACTACGAAGCCCAAACTAAAATCTATAAAAACGGCAAGGTGGTAAAGAATCGTTGGCGAGAAAATATGGTCGGGTTTTCCGAAATAGTCATAAGTTTCGGCACCGATCGGAATAAAGAATCCAAAGAAGGGCTAAATAAAACCGAAGTAAATTTTATCAACGCTCAGGTCTCGCTCGACAGAGTTAGAAGATTTGCAAACGATTATTGCGCTAAATACAAAGTAAAATGTCTATTAATTAGCGAACACAATGATGAAAAGACTAAACACTATCAACTTATATTTACAAACTACCAATTTGAAAACCATAAAAACCTTAGGTTTAACGGCAAAGGCGAGACGTTAAAATTTGGCAGAAGTATGCAAGAAATGGGCGGAGCGGCATTTGAGGGCATAGCAATGCGTGGCGAAATCGGCACTAAGGCAAGACATAAGAATTTAAAACAAATGCACAAAGATGAAAAAGAGTTTAATAATGAGCAAGAGTTTAAAAACAAAATTAGACAATCGATAGTCGATAGAGCAAGGAGGTATATAAAAAAGAAAGAGTCTATGTTTGGCAAAGATTATTTTAGACTGGAAATCGGAGACGATAAGGCTTTTATAACAAGTCTTACGAATTTGGTTTTAGATCAAATGAAGGACAATATAAACATAGTTACTGATAGCGAATTAAAACAAACGGTCGAGGAACTAACCAATCAGCTTTTAAACAAAGGTGAAGTAATAGCAAAAAATAATCAACTAGAACAATCTAACGAAGAGTTAATCCAAGAAAACGAAAAATTAAAAGAAGCAAACGCAAATCTAAATAATCAAGATGAAATTATAAAAGATAGAAATTTGCAAATAAGCAACCTCTCGGCCGAGCTAATCCAAAAAGAAGATGAAAACAATAAATTAAAAAGCCGATTAGAAAATATTGAAGCTGATATAGCGCAAATAGATAAACTAAAACAAAAAGCCGACCAAAGCGATGCCCTACAAAGCAAGCTCGAAGAAGCTAATACAGATCTAGAAAGCAAAGAAAAAACAAATCAGTCTTTGAAACAAAGAAACGAAGAGCTGGAGGCGTCGTTAAGTAACGAGAATGCCTTAAAGGAAGACAATGAAAGCAAGCTACTACAAATCGTTAAACTACAAACTTCTATAAATGGCAAAGTTCAAAGAATATCTGAGCTAGAAGAAGAAGTAAAAGTTAAAGACGAAACGATAGAAAATTTACAGGATAAGTTATCTCTATTAGAAAACTTTAAAATGAAGGTTATTGGTTTTATCTCAAAAATAAGCAATCTAATACCGAATTTTAGCAGGTTGTTGGATGACGAACCAAATGAGGTAAAAAATGAGATAAAAGGCAAGATGTATAGTAGGGATGGGATGGAGATATAAGCAAGTTATCGGCAGCGAGAAATCTTTAATAGATTATTATAAAGTAGTACCGGTAGGACAAATTTTATCAAAATGACCAATATGTGATTTTGCTTTCAAAATACGATTTTAAAGACAAATTTAGCCAAAAGAGCAATATGCTAAATTTGCATATTACTTAAATAATTCTTAAAAAAATATACTAATTTTAAAACTAAATTTACATTTGCAGTTGTATAATAATCTCATAATTTTCAGTAATACCAGAAAGGATCAAAAATGGAAGAGATCGTAAAGACCACCTGTCCATATTGCGGTACGGGCTGCGGCATCGATCTTATCGTGCGAAACGGTAGAATCGTAGACGCCAAACCTAGCAAAGACCACCACGTAAACGACGGCGAGCTTTGCTTAAAAGGAATGTTCGGATGGGAGTTCGTAAACTCTCCTAAACGCTTAAGCAGACCGATGATGAGAAAGCTAAACGGCGTCTACGACAAGCACGGCGAGCTTGAAGAAGTGAGTTTTGAGGAGGTTTATGATTTCCTTGCGGATAAATTTAAATCCACCGTTGAAAAATACGGCCCAAGCTCGATCATGGGCTTTAGCTCTGCGCGCTCAAATAACGAAGACAACTACGTCTTCCAGAAATTTTTCCGCGCCCAGGGTAGCAACAACGTCGATCACTGCGCCCGTCTTTGACACGCTCCTACAGTGGCAGGTCTTGCCAGCACGCTAGGAAACGGAACGATGACTAATGATTTGGTAGAATTTGCGACCGATACGGACGTATTTTTACTGATCGGCACAAACACGAGCGAGTGCCACCCGATCATCGCTATGCAGATGCAGCGCGGCCTTCAACGCGGTGCCAAGATGATCGTCGTAGATCCAAAGCGCACCGATATGGCTAAAAAAGCCGATATTTTCTTGCAAATCCCGATCGGAGCGAATATCAAAACGCTAAATACGATGATGCACGTAATAATCGCCGAAAATTTGCAAGATAGCGAATTTATCGAGAAGTACTCCGAGGGATTTGAATATCTAAAAGAAGCGGTTAAGGACTTTACGCCTGAGCGTTTCGAGCGCGAAACCGGTATAAAAAAAGAGCTCATCATAGAAGCAGCTAGGATGTATGCTAAAGCAGGCGCGGCGGCGATTTGCTACACGATGGGTATCACGCAGTTTAGCGACGGCACGTCAAACGTCTTTTCGCTATCAAATTTAGCCGTTTTAACTGGAAATTTAGGCAAAAAGGGCGCGGGCGTAAATCCTCTGCGCGGTCAAAACAACGTCCAGGGCGCATGCGACATGGGCGCGCTACCTAACGTCATCCCGGCAGGCGCGGTAAACAGCCCTTACGCGCAGGAGCAAGCACGCAAAGTATGGCACTTTGAGCTAAATCCGGTTCCTGGCTTTAAGCTAACTCAAGCGCCCGATAAAATGGATAGCGGCGAGCTAAAAGTACTCTACGTCTACGGCGAAAACCCCGTAATGAGCGATCCTTGGACCGAGCACTTCGTCCACGCCGTACATCACCTAGACTGCTTTATCGTGCAGGATCTTTTCTTTACCGAGAGCGCGCATAAGGCCGACGTGGTGCTACCTGCCGCGGGCTGGGGCGAAAAGGACGGAACCTTTATCAACACCTCTCGCCGCGTCCAACGCACTCGCAAAGCTAGCGAGCCCGTTAACGGCGTGGAGCCTGATTGGAAGGTCGTTTGCAACATCGCAAACCGCATGGGGCTAGAGGGGTTTGATTTTGCGAGCCCTGAGCAAATTTGGAACGAGCTAAGGGAGCTTATGCCTAAATTTTTCGGCGGTATCAGCTACTATAGGCTAGGCAAACTAGGCGGTATCAGCTGGCCGTGCCCCGACGAGGAGCATCCGGGTACGCCGGTGCTTTACGCAGATCACAAGTCCATGCTGCCTGGCGGTAAATTCCGCTTTGCGCCGGTGCTTTACTTAGACGATAAAAACGAACGCGCAAAGGCCGAGGCCGAATTTAGAGCCAAGATGAATATCCCGGAGGGCTACCCAGTCGGTAGCGGCGCGCTTAGCGAGGTGCCTGATGAGGTATATCCGTGCCTATTTACGACCGGACGCAAGGTCTATCACTACCACACCGGCACGATGACTAGAGAGTGTCCGGCCCTTGAATACGGCGCGGGCATCGAGGGCGCGCTCATCGAGGTAAGCCCCGATATCGCTCGCGAGAGGGAGCTAGAGGAGGGCTGCTACGCGCTCGTACAAAACAAACGCGGCCAGATCGCGGCCAAACTACGCGTAAATCCGGATCTAAAAGAAGGCACGATATTTACGACCTTCCACTACAGCGAGGCCGACGGTAACGAGCTAGCAAACGCCGGCGATCCCGATCCGCTCTCAGGCATCACGCCGCTAAAGATGACGATAGCAAACATCAGGCGTCTAAGCGAAGAGGAATTTATCAAATTTAGAGAGCAAAACGAGATGTCGATGCACTCGGCAAATCCGTATTTGTCGCCTGTTAGAGCGTAAATTTAGGGCGGGAGACCGCCCTTTCTACTTAAATTTATCCATTTTTATTTTAAATTTACCTGCATTCAAATTTGACGAACTATCTATGTAAAATTTAGTGAAGCTAAAGAAGTGTGAGTCAAATTTGACGCAGCCAAACCGTGTCAAATTTGATGAGATTACTCGCCCCCGCAATCTCGGCAAGAGCGAGCTAAATTTTAAGATTTTATTTTAAGCCTATCGCCAGCATAGTAGGCGAGCTTCCAAGTCAGAGTTTGCTTTAGGTCTTTAAAGCCGTAGCCGCGTGCCTTGACCCTATCGCCGTAGATCTTCTCTATCATTGCAGATTCGCCTACTAGCAGCGCCTTTGTCGAGCACATCGCCGCACAAACCGGCACTTTGCCTTCGGAAATTCTATCCTGGCCGTACTCTTCGCGCTCGGCTTCGCTATTTGTCGGTAGCGGACCGCCTGCACACATCGTGCACTTATCCATCGAGCCTTTGGCGCCGAACACTCCATCGCGCGGGAACTGAGGCGCGCCGAACGGACACGCGTATAGGCAGTATCCGCAGCCGATGCAGATATCTTTGTCGTGTAGCACGATACCATCGCTTCTGATATAAAAGCAATCAACCGGGCAAACCAGCGAGCACGGAGCGTCCTCGCAGTGCATGCAGGCTATCGAGGTTGATATTTCCTTACCGGGCATGCCTTCGTTTAGCGTGATGACGCGGCGGCGGCGGATGCCAAGAGGCAGCTCGTGAGCCTCGTCGCAAGCCACCGCGCAGCCGTTACAGTCGATACATCTATCGTCGTCGCAGTAAAATTTAAGTCTATTGTTATCGTTAAATTCGCTCATTTTACGCCTTTTCTATGCGGCATAGACCGCTTTTGGTTTCAGGAATCTGAGTGTTTATATCATATCCGTAGTTAGTGACGGTATTTGCGCTCTCGCCTACCGCATAAGGCTTGGTGCCTTCCGGGAAATTACCCGTCATATCAACGCCTTGCATATAACCCGCATAATGAAACGGCATAAAGATGGTGTCGGGTTTAACGGACGGTACCACTCTGGCGCGCACCTTAACCTTAGTACCTTCAGGCGAATGAACCCAGATGAAATCCCAGTTTTTAATGCCGTGTTTAGCCGCAAGTTCAGGGTGGATATCCGCAAACATCTCAGGCGTCAAGCGGCTTAGATACATACTAGCTCTCGTCTCCATGCCCGCGCCGCTAAAATTTACGAGGCGAGCCGTCGTGAGGATAATAGGAAATTCTTTTGAGTAGTCCTTTGCTAGCTGGACGGATTTAAATTTTGTATCGACGCGGTTTTGAAGTTTCTTATCCTCAAAGCTCGGATACTTCTGCGCTAGATCGAATCTAGGCGTATGCAGCGGCTCTCTGTGAAGAGGAATTTGATCCGCAAAAGTCCAAACGATCGTCCTAGCTCGCGCGTTGCCGTACGGAGCGATGTTTTTCTCCATGCATTTTTTAGCGATGATATTACTATCGTCATGTATCCAGCTGCCGCCTATTTTAGCCTTTTCATCTTCGGTTAGCGTGATGCCTAGCACCTTTTCGATGTTATCTTTTTTGATCTCCGGATATCCGCCCTTGACAAACGAATCTACGGGCGCGCTACCGTCTGCGGCTAATTGGCTAACTCCGTTATGCTCTAAGCCGAAGCGGTTTCTAAAACCCATACCGCCTTGCCTAACGGACTTGTTTATATCGTAAAGTATCGGGCTGCCCGGATGATCCTCCGTCCAGCACGGCCACGGCAGACCGTAGTATTCGCCTTCGACTACGGTGCCCGGTTTTCCTAGACTTGTTTTTTCGTCAAATTTATCCCAGTTTTCTTGGTGCCTTTTGAGCCTTTCCGGAGTCCAACCCGTCATGCCGATAGTTTTTATTATATTTGCGATCTCGCGCGTAGCGACCTCAGGCCACTCGATCTTGCCTTCGGCGTCTCTGATCGTGCGCGTTAGCTCGTCATAGTAGCCTAGCCTTTTGGCAAGCTCAAACAAAATTTCGTGATCCGGCATACTCTCAAAGAGAGGCTCTACAACCTGGCTTCTCCATTGGCCGCTACGGTTTGTCGCTACGACCGTACCGCTAGTTTCAAACTGCGTCGCCGCAGGCAGTATGTAGACGTCGTCTTTTTTGTCAGTTATCACGCCGGCATCGTTTACGAAAGGATCTACCAGCACTAAAAGCTCAAGCGCATCTAGGCCTTCTTTTACTTTTACTTGTTGCGCGGTTGATGTGATACCGTTGCCGATTACCACTAAGGCTTTTATACTGTCGCTGGCATTATCTACGGCTTCGTTGCCGTTTTTACCGTCAAGCACGCCCGCCCACCATTTTGATAGCGTAAATCCGGGTTTAAACATCATTTCAGGCTTAACGAAATTCTTTTGGAGCCATTCAAAATCGACCTTCCACATCTTAGCGAAGTATTTCCAGTTGGCTTCGTTTTTTGGATAGTACCCGGGTAGCTCGGTCGGCAAATTCGCCATATCCGTCGCGCCTTGAACGTTGTCGTGACCGCGCAGAATATTACAGCCTCCGCCCGATACGCCCATATTTCCTAGCACTAGTTGCAGGATCGGAGCGATACGAGTGTTTGAGCTGCCTATGGTGTGCTGAGTTAGACCCATCGCCCAAACGACCGATCCCGGGCGATTTTTGGCATAAACTTCGGTTATCTCAAGAAGCGTCTCTTTTTTGATCCCGCAAACATCGGCCACGACTTCAGGCGTCCATTTGGCAGCCTCTTCGCGGATCAGATCCATACCGTAGACGCGGTCGTTTATAAATTCCTTATCTTCCCAGCCGTTTTGAAAGATGATATTCATCATGCCGTACATAAAAGGTATATCCGTGCCGGTGCGAATTTGAGCAAAATAATCAGCCTTTGCAGCAGTTCTCGTGTATCTTGGATCGACCACGATTAGCTTTGCGCCGTTATTTTCCTTCGCTTTTAGAAAATGTCTAAAGCCGACCGGGTGATTTACCGCCGGATTTGCGCCCACTATAAAGATAGACTTCGCGTTTTGGATATCTCCAAGATGATTGGTCATAGCTCCGTAACCCCAAGTATTCGCCACACCGGCGACTGTAGAGCTGTGTCAAAGACGTGCTTGGTGATCTAGATTGTTAGTCCCGAACATCGCTACGAATTTGCTTATATAATAGCTTTGTTCGTTGCAATCTTTTGCAGAGCCTAGAAACATCACTTGTTCAGGGTTTTTCTCGCGATACGCTTTTAATTTGGCGCCGATCTCGTCAAGCGCGTCTTTGTAGCTGATGCGTTTCCATTTGCCGCCTACTTTTTTCATCGGGTATTTCACGCGGCAGTGAGAGCGCACCATATCGATGACGTCGCTGCCCTTACAGCAGTGGCCGCCCGCGCTTACCGGGTGATCTTGGGCTACTTCTTGGCGTACCCAAACGCCGTTTTCTACCTCGGCGCGCACTCCGCATCCAACGGAGCAAACCGTACAAACGGTTTTTACGATTTTAGAGTTTGGAAACGGATTTGCCATTTCTTCTTTTGTGGCGCTTCTAGTTACGCCGCTAGCAGCCAGCCCGCTCATGCCGCTCGCTACGCCTGCTAGCGCGGCCATTTTTAAAAACGATCTTCGCCCGACTGCGTTTGAGTGGGGCATAAGACGTAAATTTGCCTCAGACATATTCATCCTTTCTTAAATTTTATTTATTTCGCTTGTTCGTAGTATAGATCCCAGTTTTTGCTTCTTTTATAAAGCACTTCGGTCTTTTTGCTTTTACCGTATTTTAGGTTTGACGCCGCTGCCGTCGCTACTCCGGCCGTAGCCGCTACCGCGCCGACTAGCCCCGCCTTTTTTAAAAATTCTCGCCTATTTTTTTGCATTTTCTTCCTCCATAGCTTTTATCTTTCTCACTCGGTTTTTTTGCCTTCTTATGGCCTCAGATCTTGAAACTCCGTCCAAAGTCTTTTTGTTTTTGCCTTGATTTATAGGACGCGGCGCGCTTAAAACTACGCGCTCAAACTCTATAAATCCTTGCAAAAGCACTGCGACGTCTTTGTAAACTTCGCTGCTTTCGTGGTTAAAAAGATCATTTATAAATTCGTCGATGTTTGGGTTTATGATCTCTTTAAAAAGCTGCTCCTCAAGCTCGCCGTATAACTCCAGCTCGCTCTCTCGCGCGATAAATTCGCTCATTAGCGCAAACACGAAACCCACGTTGTCTTCGTTTTCTTTAAATTTAGCCTCGTCGCGCCTAAGGTCGGTGCGGGCTAAAATTTTACGCACTTTCGCGCAGGCATGCCCGACCTCGTAGCCCTCGTCGTAGTAGGACAGCGAGTTTCTAAGCGGACTTGGCAGAGCGTGGAAAATTTCATCGAATTCATCCGCTAAATTTTGCGAATTTTTCTCGTCGAATTTTGCCTGTATGCGCATTATCGCGGCGGCCGATTCCTCGTTTAGAGCGTGCGCCGAGGCAAGGCCTAGCATCGCGTTTACGCCGCTAAATCTATCGGCTTCTTGGCTAAAAACGAAAAAACGCGAAAATAGCGAGTAGTAAAGCCCACGTCCCGCCGCAAATTCGCCCTTGCTAGTCATCGCCTTCCTTTATCATTTTTGTCTATTTTTTGAGATTTTTCTCGATTGTGAAACTATACTACTTTTTGGCTTATTTCTTATACTTAAAAAAAAATAAATCAAAAAAATTAATATATGCTTAAATATGCCTTAGTTGCATATTACTTACGGCGAATTTTAGGAGATAAAATAAATATGAAATTTCAGCATATATATTGCATTTACGCTTCATTTTGATATTTACTTTTAACTAGGCTCTTTTAACGGGCGTTAAACGAGTCTAAATTTAAAATTTGAAGCGAAATTTGCAAAATTTCAGGGCTCACTCAAGCCCCAAAAACGCTTCCTCGTCAAATTTAAAATAAATATTTTCGCCGACTCTAAAATTTTGCGAATTCGCCGCCAGCGTTTTAATCAAAAAGTCGCCGACTTTGATTTTCACCAAAAGATCTTTGCCAAGATAGAGCGAAACCGAGTGCAAGATGCCCTCAAGATAGCCTTCTATCGGCGTTTTGCTTAGCGTTATTTTACTTGGATTTACGGCGATCTTTACGGCGTTACGTAAATTTTGCGGTAAATTTACGCTCGCGTTTTTGTCAAATTTTAAAACCCCGTCCCGCGCGTCGAATATATTTTTGTACTCGAATTCGCACACACGCCCCTTGTGCAAAAAGACGTTTTCTTCGGCAATGGCGGTTAGCCATTTGTCGTCGTGGCTAGCGATCACAAAGCCGCAGCCGTATCTTTGCCGCATGTAAAGCACCGCTTTGCCAAACAGCTTTGACGTGCCCACGTCCACGCTATTTGTCGGCTCGTCGAGTAGATAAAGACGCGATCTAAGCGCCAAATTTAACGCAAAGCTAACGCGCTGCGTCTGCCCGGAGCTTAGCTCAAAGTGGCGCTTGTTTAAAAAGCTCTCGTCAAGCCCGACCAAATTTAACGCCTCGCTCGCTCGCTCGTCAAATTCCCACAGCACTCCGCGGCTTTTTAAAACGGCTTTGAAATTTTCCCTCACGGAGCGTTTTAAAAGCGCGGGCTCTGGTAGCAAAACGCTAACGTCGCGCAGTAAATTTAGACTAGGCGCGCTGCTTCCCCACAGCTGCACTTCGCCGCTAGTTGGCTTTTGCAAAAACGAAATCACTCGCATAAGCGTACTTTTGCCGCTACCGTTGCTGCCCGTTAGCGCGGTGATTTTGGCGACGTCGATATCAAGGCGTGGGATATTTAAAATCTCGTTCGCGCCGTAGTTTAGGCGTAAATTTCTAACGTTTATCACTTTGCGCCTTTCTCGTTAAATTTAAATAAAAGGCTCAAATTTGACGCGCCCAGCCCGCTTTTTACGAGCGTAAAATTTCTAAATTTATCAAATTTCATCTATCAAGCCTTTTTAGCGCATGTATCGCCAAATTTACCGCAAATGCGATAAAGATGAGCACCAAAGCTAGCGCGATACCCATCGCAAACTCGCCCTTGTTCGTCTCCAGCGACACCGCAGTCGTGATCGTGCGGGTAAAATACTTGATGTTGCCACCTATCATCATCGCAATGCCCACTTCAGCCACGATTCTGCCGTAGGCTGTGGCGATAACTACCATGAGAGCGTAGCGCAACTCATAAAGCACGCAAAAAACTAGCTTTGCTGGCGCAAGGCGTAAATTTAGGATAGTTAGATAGTGCTTTGTCTCCATATTTTCAACCACGCTTGCAGTAAGCGAGATGATGATAGGAAGGGCTAGCACAAACTGACCCAGCATGACCGCTTTTAGCGTAAAGAGTAAATTTAGGCTGCCAAGCGGGCCATTTCTCGTGATAAATGCATATAAAATAAGACCGATCGCAACCGTTGGCATGGCAAGAGCTGTGTCACTTAGAAGGCGTAAAATTTTGCGGCCCTTAAAGTCATAAAATCCAAGCGAAAAACCAAGTGGAAAGCCTATAAGAACGGCAAAAAGTATCGACACACTTGATGTGTAAAGGGTAGCCTTGATGGCTGAATATGTTTCAAGATTGCCGTTTAAAAGTAGATTAAAGGCTTCTGCAAAGCCGTGAAGTAAAAAATCCAATTATTCTTTCCTAGCATATTTCTTAAGATTATTTTAAATGTGCTATAATATCACAATTTTTTTAAAGGAGAAAAATGAAAAAGATTATTTTAGGCTCACTAGCAGCCGCAGTTTTGGCGTTTGGCGCTGATAATGAACTAATCATGGCGACTACAACAAGTACAGATAACACTGGCTTGCTTGACGCGATCTATCCAGTTTATAAGGCAAAAACAGGCGTTGATATAAAATGGACAGCTGTTGGCACAGGCGCTGCACTAAAGCTTGGCGAAGACTGCAACGCTGACATACTTTTCGTTCACTCACCAAAAGTTGAGAAAGAATTTGTAGAAAAAGGTTTTGGCTTAAAAAGAAATGCCGTAATGTATAATGACTTCGTCGTTATCGCTGATAAATCAATCGCTGATAAATTTAAAGGTAAAGATATAAAAGAGAGCTTTGAGCTTATCAAAAAAGATGGTATCAAATTCTTCTCACGTGGCGATAAATCAGGCACAGACAATAAAGAAAAAGGCATCTGGAAAAAGATCGCTGGTGAAGTCCCTGAAAAAGACGGCTGGTATATGCAAACAGGCCAAGGTATGCTAGCTACAATAAATGCTGCTGCTGAGCAAAAAGGCGTTACATTTACTGATCGTGGTACTTACATTAAATATGAAGCAAACCAAAAAGGTCATCCTGAGATGGTCATCATCAACGAGGGCGACAACGATCTTAAAAACTTCTACTCTCTAATCGCAGTAAATCCAAAACACTGCCCTAAAACTGACATCGAAAATGCAGAGAAATTCATAAAATGGGCTACAAGCGAAGAGGGTCAGAAATTTATAGGTGACTTTAAGCTGTTAGATAAGCCGCTTTTCACGCCTGACGCAAACAGTCGCAAAAACTAATTTTATTTACGCGCAAATTTGAGTCGAATTTATGGCTTAAATTTGCGTGATTCGGGTGCACTTTGCGCCCTTTTTATAAATCAAATTTAAACTCTCCGACGTTATTTTTAAACGTCTCAAAACATTTATTACTAACAACTTCGTCTTTAGTGCATGCTTGATATAATTTTAGTAATTCTAAAGTCGTTATTATTAATATACCTTCACTTTTTGCATAGCTTATTTGATTGGCATGTATCGGCTCCCTTTTGCCAGGCTCTATGTCGCGTTGAGGGTTAACTATTAGCAGGCCTTTTACACTGCCAGGAGACTTGGTATCGTCTTCGGCTATTAAATCAGTTACATGTTTCTTGCACTGTGCTATATTGCTATTTTTAACGTTTGTGTTTATCCCTTTTATCTCTACTATAAAGTTAATATCTCTAAATTTGAATCTAAAATCTTCTTTTTTACATCTATAAAATGATCATCTTGTAACTTAAAAATATCTACTAAAATTCCCTTTACCACATCAATCAACTCATCTCCATTTGAATACAGGATTGATTTGAATCTATTATTTTTATCAATTCGCCTATCTATATCTTTAATTTGCCGATACATATTCAATAATTCACTACGCTTATTTTTTAACGCAGCATCATCAAAGTATTCCAAACTATTAAACCAATCAGGAACATCGGATTTTTTAAATCTAGAAACAATAAATGATATTAAAATTTCTAAATCATTGGTTGTGTTTTTAATCAAAAGAGTAGTTGAGTATAGCCTTTCATTATGCTTTACTATTGTGCTCTTACCTCCATTTGACCATTTAATGGTCTCTTCTTCCACATTGTCAAATATAAAATCGGAATAAAAATTTCGTTCGTTTATGGTCGTTGTGCTTATTTCATATCTTAGCCGCGCATAAGACAAGGTTAATTCGCATAGTTCATAATTAATTTGCTTGATAATATCTTTAATTAAAATAGTTTGAGCAGTTAAGCCTCCAGAACGAAGCAATGATACTTTTGTGTTCGCAGGCATTAATATGATAGACATGCTTTTTTTAGAGTTCTCCATAATTTCTTTTAATGTTTTAAGGTGATATACGGCCTCAGTGCACTTTTGGTATTCTGGGCTGAAACTCCATAAGTTAGGACTATTTAAATCTATAACATTTATATCAAATTCATCAAAACTCTTAGGATGTTCAAAAGTGCTAATAGTGCAAGACATGTGCGGATCATTTATTTTAAATATTGTGGAGTAAGATATTATTTGAATTTTCATTTATTATATTTCCTTAAACTTATTTACTTCCGTTTAACCACTATTGTAAAGCTAAATTTTCCCGCCGAACATCTCATACATCGCCTTTTCCTCACCCCAGAGCTCGCGGTGTTTTTTAGTGCAGGATTTTATCGCGCCCACTAGATAATGCACGTCTTGCTCGGTGTGCGTGTAGTGCAGGCTCACGCGCACGAAGCCGGGCTTGCTCTCGGGCATGCGCCCCTCCTTGATACCCAGCAGATCGTGAGCATACGGCCCCGCGCACATCACGCCCGCACGCGTCTGGATACCGAAGTCGTTACTTAGGCTCGCGGCGAAATCATACGCCGAGACGCCGCGCACGTTAAACGAAATTATCGGCAGCCGCGGCGCGCCCTTTGGAGCGTAGTTTATGATCTCGTCAATGCCCGCTAGCTCGCTCTCAAAAAGCCGCGCTAGCTCGTCCTCGGCGCTTTTTATTTGCTCGAAGCCCACCTCGTTTCGCAGCGCGTAAGCCAAATTTGCCCGCATAAGCCCGATAATAGGCGGCGTACCGCCTTCTTCTAGCTGCTCGGGATTTTTCAAAAACACGTGCCCTTCGCGGCTAGCGTAGGCGACCGTTCCGCCCGCGGCAAATGTCGGCACGTCGCTACCGAGCAGCTCTTTTTTAATCGCCAAAAGCCCGCAGCTAGCAGGCCCTCCTAATAGCTTATGCGGCGAGAGGAAAATAGCGTCGAAGTAATCGCAGTCTAAATTTGCGTGCGAGCTCAGCGCCGCGCAGTCAAAGGCGACGATACCGCCCGCAGCCCTGATTAGCTCGCTGATCTTTTTATAGTCGCTAATGACGCCCGTGACGTTCGAGGCGGCGCTAAATGAGCCGATGATGCGGCGTCCGGCATTTAGCTTCAGGATGCGCTCAAGCGCTAGCAGATCGATCTCGCCGCCCTCGCTAAGAGGTACGCGCAGGTAGTCGCAAAGCCCCTCGCGATAGCTAAGCTCGTTTGAGTGGTGTTCGTAGGGCGAAACGAGCACGAGCGGAAGCTGCGCGGTACGTAAATTTGCCTCGCCGATCGCGCTTCTGGTCGCAGGCGGCAGATAGATGCCAAGCAGCTCCTGAAATTTCTTGATCGCGGCCGTCGTGCCATGTCCGCAGGCGATGAGACAAAACCGCTCGTCAAGCCCCAGCAGCTTTTTTAGGCTCTCTCTCGCGCCCTCGTAGCGTCTCTGCGTGATGATCGCACTAGAGCTACTGTCGGAGTGGGTGTTGGCGTAGGTTTTTAAAATTTCGCCTATCTCGCGCTCTACGGGCTCATAAGCAAGCCCCGAAGCCGCGAAATCAAAATAGTGCATGCCAGGTTTTAGGATGATATTTTTTCTTATTTCGTCTAAATTTGCCATTTTTTACTCTTTAAATTTGATACGGTAATTATAGTAAATTTTCGCAAATTTGGGGCTTTTGCGGCGGAAATGATTTAGTAAATTTGGAGATTAAATTTGAGCAAGCTAAATTTAACCGCAAAGCGGCAAATTTAACTTGATAAAGCACAGAAGCGCGAGCCACAGAGGCTCACGACTATTTTATTATTTGTTTATAAAATTTTTCTCTAGCCACTCGATAGCTTTTGCCTCAGTTTCGAAGCATCCGCTTTTAGCGACCTGATTTTGCCCCTCGTAGAAGCGAATCCTGATACCGTCTTGGACGCTATCTACCTTTATTCTAGTGATCTTGTCTTTGTTTAGATAGACCCTATCGTTTAGTTTTACGTACATTTTTTCTCCCTTAAATTGATTTTTTATCTTTTTTGTAGTCTTTAGTTGCGTCATTTTTTTCGCCGTCTTTTTTCAAGAACAACTCCTTAAAGCGCTTATCCGCAAAATCCTCGATGTCGTTTTGAAGCTGCCTATAGGCGTTTATGAGCTCATGCGCGCGCTCGTTTAGCGTCGTACCGGCATTTTCGCCGCCGCCTTGCCTAGTCGTAAAAAGCTCCTCTTTTAGATTTTTTTGCAAAATTTGCAGATGAGTCCAGCATTTTTTATAGTTCATTCCTAGGATTTCGGCGGCCTTTGAGATCGAGCCGACCTCGGCGATGACGTCTAGGACTTCGGTTTTGCCCTTACCGAATATCAGCTCGCCCTCGTCGTTTTCTATCCAAGTTTTGGTTTTTACTCTCATCTTTTTTCCTTTCTTCTCCTTAAAACACCCTAGCTGGCAGTATTTTACGTCGATTTTATAGTCTTTTAGCGTAGAGCGGATCGTCTTTAGCCCCACGCCCGCAGCTGCGTCTCTAGCGTCTTTGCACAGTATTCTGCCCTTTTCATCGGTCATTTGTTTTAGCTGCGTCATCACGGTGTATTTGCCGCGTCCGTTTTCTAGCCCGCCAAACTGTCCCAGCTCGCAGTTGTCGATCTTTACGCCCATTTTTTCAGCCTCGTCGCTAACCTCGCCGATCTCTACGCCTAGCTTTGCGGCGATCCTAAACGCCGCGCCGCAGTCTAGCCTGCCTTTTGGATTTAACAGTTTTGTTATCAGTTCACGGATTTGCTCACTCATAGATTCTCTCTGCGCCGCTATACACGTTTATGTTTTCGCCGCGAGCAAAGCCGCACAGCGTTAGGTTAAATTTACGCGCTATCACGACGCCAAGACTAGTCGGAGCCGTACGCGAGACGAGCACTGGGATGCCGTGCATGACGGCTTTTGCGACCATTTCGGAGCTGAGCCTGCCGCTCACCATCAAAAACGAATTTTGCAGCTGCGCGCCGGCTAGTATAGCTTTGCCGACGGCTTTGTCTATGGTGTTATGCTGAGCGATATCCTCGCCGATGTAAAACTGCTCTCCGTTCACGAAAAGCTTAGCCGTATGCACGCAGCCCGTCATCTCGTAAAGCTCGCACTGCGTGTAAAACTGCCCCATCTGGCGCAAAATTTCGTCTTTGTTAAATTTGACGTCGGCCTTTACGGAGCGCGCCGCCATAGCCTCAGGGTCGATGTTTGCCGTCGAGCTACGCCCGCAGCCGCTGATTATCACCTTTTCCTCGTCAAACTGCTCGAGGCGTTTTTCGTTGATTTTAGCCTTTACCCGCACGCTTAAAGCGTCGCTTGAGAGCTCTATGCTTTCGATATCCTCAGGGCTTGCGATCAAATTTTCGCTGATTAGGTAGCCAGCAGCTAGAGCCTCCTGATCGGTCGGAGTCGCCATGAGTGCGCCAAAACGCTTGCCGTTTATGTAGATCTCAAGCTTGATCTCGCGCACCAAAATATCATCAACGGCGCTTTTTTGCGCGCCTTTAAATTTGGTGATTTGGGTCGTAAAAATAGGTTGCATGATTTTCCTTAATTTTTGCGAAATGATAGCTTGAAAATCTAAATTTAAGATTTGATTGTAGTGAAATCTTGCTTAAATCAAGCAAAAACTTAAACGTATTTTAGCGCGTCTTTATCGGTATCTGATGATGATTTGTATATGCGAATTTAGCATATATCTTAAGATATTTTTGACCACGATTTTATCATTATCTATTATTTGCATAAGAAATGAAGGAATAATAAAAAATAGCATAAGGCTAGAACGAGATCGCACATAACTTGCCGCATATGTAGGTTAAATCTTGAAAAATCATAAATATAATTTGCGGCCTGACGTAAGACCGAGAAGGAAATTTATATTATAGAGTCGAGTCAAAAAACTAATTTTGTCAAGCCGTATTTTACTGTTATATGGCCCGTGCATGACTCAAACACGCCGACCGTATATAAAAAGCCCTTAAAATTTATTTATGGTGACGAGATAGATTTGCTCATCGTCGTGGATAAGCTTTTAACAGGCTTTGACGCGCCAAGAGCAAGTACGCTTTATATAGATAAACAGCTAAGAGAGCATAATTTGCTCCAAGCCATAGCTAGAGTAAATAGGCTTTATGATGGGAAAGACTACGGCTACATTATTGATTATAGAGGGCTTCTTGGCGAGCTTGATCAGGCGCTTACTAGCTATGCTTCGCTAAGTGGCTTTGACCCGGAGGATTTAACTGGAGCCGTGATAGACGTAAGAAGCGAGATAATAAAGGCAAAGACTTACTATACTCATCTGGACGATCTTTTTAGCAGTGTGAAATTTAAAGACGATCTAGAGAGCTACGTGTCGGTTTTAGAGGACGTGCAAAAACGAGATGACTTTAAAGAGTGGCTATCGCAGTTTGCTAGGGCGTTTAAACTAGCGCTTTCAAGTGAGAAAATTTATGACATATTAAGCGAAGAGGAGATTAAAGCTTATAAGCAGAGGGTTAAATTTTATAACGAGCTAAGAAAGGCTGTGCAGCTAAGGTATCACGAGGCTTGCGACTTTGGCAAATACGAAGCGCAGATGCAAAAGCTGCTCGATACTTATGTAAATGCACAAGGGGTTAATGAGCTTACAAAGCTTGTAAATATCTTTGAGACGGAATTTGACGATGAGGTGCAAAGGGTAGAGGGCAAAAACGCAAAGGCTGATACGATCATCAGCGCCGTAAGCGCGGTGGTAAAAGAAAAAATAGACTCAAATCCAGCCTTTTATAAATCAATAGCACAGCAGATACAAGATATCATCGACGAGTATAAAGTAAAAAGGCTAAGTGAGGAAGAAAAACTTGCCAAAGCAAAACTGCTACAAGACCTCATAACTGGTGCTTTAAAGCCAAATGAAGACAGGTATCCAAAAGAATTTAATGGTAAGAAAATTTTATTTGCCATTTATGATAATTTGCTCGACATTTTGGGAGATGTGGAGCTTGTGGATGTCGAGGTGGTCGCTAAAAATTTGAGCATGAAATTTTATGAAATTTACGAAGAGGCCTCAAGAAAACCAGAATGGCACAAAAATAAAGACGTAGAAAATGAGATAACAAGTCAGATGGAAGATGCCCTTTGGGAGATAGAGGACGAATACGGCGTTTTAATCAATGAGAAGGAGAAAATTTACCAAACTATCCGTGGAATAGAAATAAGCTTCTATGTCAAATGAGGTGAAAATCATCAAAAAAGAGGTGAAAAATATCACCTTAAAAGTTAGACCAAATGGCGAAGCGATCCTAACGGCGCCAAAAACGACAAGCGATGAGCATATAAAATTTATCATAAAAAAAGAGCTAAATGGATAACGCAAAAGCGTACGTTTTTTGCCTCGTTTAGGCCGCCCGAAAAAGAATACGTAAGTGGCGAAGACTTTAAATATCTTGGGCGAAGCTACCGGCTTAAAGTCGTGCAGTCTAAAGAGGAGCGCGTAAAGCTACAAAGAGGCTATCTGGAGCTCTTTGTGAAAGATAAAAGCGATATAAAACGAAAAGAAAAATTGGTCTATGAGTGGTATCACGAAAAGGCGATGCTATATTTTTTT
The DNA here is from genome assembly GCF_003048905.1 of Campylobacter concisus. Classification (NCBI taxonomy): domain Bacteria; kingdom Pseudomonadati; phylum Campylobacterota; class Epsilonproteobacteria; order Campylobacterales; family Campylobacteraceae; genus Campylobacter; species Campylobacter concisus. Next base: position 451,229 of record NZ_PIRO01000001.1, on the reverse strand, counting down.
AATATCTTGCAAGAGTTTAACAAGATAGTAAAACAAGATATCAAAAGCGTAAAAATAAGGCAGATGAAGACGAGATGGGGGAGTTGCAATCCTTATAAATCATATATAAATTTAAACATAGAGCTCATCAAAAAGCCAAGAGTGTGTATCGAGTATGTTGTATTTCATGAGCTAGTGCATCTGCTCTATCCTGACCACTCAAAGAAATTTTATGATTATCTAACGCTTTATATGCCTGATTGGCAAAAACGCAAGGAAATTTTAGAAAGAGTTTAGAAAATTTGGCTTAAATTTTGGACTATTAAACATTTTTGTATTTTAAAATCTAAGGAAAAGTGATGAAAAATTTTTAATTTTTTAATGTTGATAAAGTAGGTGGTGGGTTCACCAGGACTCGAACCTGGGACCATCCGGTTATGAGCCGGATGCTCTAACCAACTGAGCTATGAACCCACAGTTGAAAGAAAATCGTATTATACAAGAAAAAGCTTATCTAAATATAAAAAATAGCCTTTTTTACGTGGAGTATAAAACGAACAAATTTAAAAAGAAAAGCCCTAAAATAGGGCTTTAAATTATTTATAATTTTTAATAGCAGCGTCTAAAATCTCTTTTGCAGCGTTTGCGTCTTTAAATTCTTTTACCTTTACCCATTTATTTGGCTCAAGAATTTTATAAGTTTCAAAGAAATTTTTAATTTTATTTAGCGTTGCAACTGGTAAGTCTTCGTAGCTTTTTATCGCTTCATATCTTGGATCGATCTTTGTAACTGGTACAGCCAAAAGCTTCTCGTCCATGCCTGCTTCATCTTCCATCACCAAAACGCCTATTAAGCGGCAAGGGATGACGCTGCCAGCTTGAAGTGGATACTCGTTTAGCACCAAAATATCAGCTGGATCGCCATCGGCTGCAAGTGTATTTGGCACAAAGCCATAGTTTGCTGGATAGAACATCGCTGAGTAAAGCACGCGATCAACAACGACTGCACCGCTATCTTTATCGATCTCGTATTTTATATTTGAGCCATAAGGTATTTCGATTACGGCATTGATTTTGTCTGGGTTTGAGCCAAATTTGATCTTTGAAACGTCCATATATTCGTCCTTTGTGTTAGAAATTTTCGTGATTTTAGTATTTTTTGCATTAAATGCGTGTAAATTTTAACTACCTTATGATTTCTACGCTATCTACGTCGATCTCTGTTTTCATAAGGTCTTTATCTATCTCACCTCTTATTCGTAAAGGCGTATCTTCATTGACTGTTATGTTGTCCCATTTATTATTATCGATCTCAACAACGATGACGTCACCATTTTTATCAATAAATTCATATTTGTCTGATTTTATATGTGACTTTATCTTACCCTCAAGTACGACTTTGGCGTCGTCGTTTAGTTTTAAGGCATCTTTTACACTTATCGTTTCACTTGAGTGCTTTGATGTGAAGCCTCCAGCCATCGCAATGCTAGCAGATATTGCAGCGGTTATGATCTTTTTCATTTTTATCCTTTTAAATTGGTTGTGAAATTTTAAGGGATAGTACATTTATGATATTAATAAAAGGTAAGTTTTTACATAAAATCTTTTGTAACAATTTTATAGATGTTTTTAGCGGTAATCGGTAGCGCTCTATCTGCGCTACCACCAAGAAAGCCATATCTAATCTCGACAGTAACGTTAAATTTGGCCACCTCTTTGCCGCTTTGATCGACTAAATTTACGACCGCGAGAGTCTCAGATTTACCAGCTCCACCTATGCCCAGAGTTAAGTGTCTAAGGATCCTAACTCCATTTTTTGTTCTTTGTATATCACATTTTATGATTAAGTCGTCACCGTATTGGTCTTTCTTTTTTAAAAAGGTATTTATGTATCCTTCTAGTTTTTTATCAAGTTCAGTTTCGCCACAAACCGCTTTAGCACTGCTGTACTTATATGCAGTATCCTTTTCAACCATTTCTATATACTTTTTAGCACATCCTGTAAAGGCAAAAATGGCTATGATCGCAAGTAGTATTATAAATTTAAATTTATGCATAATTTCATCTTTGTTTAGGTCTGTTAAAAATAAATTTAGAATTGTAGGGAAGTTACATTTAAAATAAAATTAAAAATAAGTATATTTGAATGATATTTCTTTGAGACCTTGCACATTTTGATGCAAGGTCTGCGAGTTCATAAAAGTTTAGCTAGTAAATCTTTGATATCAGCCACGATCTCGTCAATGCCACGCTCGCCATTTACTACGTGAAGTAGCTCTTTTTCGCTATAAAATTTGCGGATAGGTTTGATCGGATCAAGATATACTTTCATGCGGTTGTTAAAGACTTCGTTATTATCGTCAGCGCCTCTTGCACGGCCAAGCACTCTTGCTCTTGCCACATCTTCGCTAACATCTACTTCGATGACACCTTTTAGAGAAATTTCATCTTGTTCGCTTAAGACTTTGTCAAGCTCGGTCATTTGCTCAACGCTTCTTGGGTAGCCGTCGATTATGATGTTTGATTTATTTGAGCTTTTGATAGCTGAGACGATCGCATTTACGACAACGTCAAGCGGAACTAAATTTCCTTTTGAAATAAAGCCATCTATAAGCTTACCAAGCTCGCTACCGCTAGCAACCTCAGCCCTTAAAAGATCGCCAGTTGAGAAGTGTGCAAATTTCTCATCTTGTTGTGCGATGATCGATGCATCTGTTGTTTTGCCGCTACCTGGAGCGCCGATGATTAAAAATAAATTCTTCATTCTTTCCCTTTTTATATTTTTTGAGCGCCTTTGAATGAGTTTGAAAATTTCATCCTGCAGCAGACTATATGTCTAGCTTTGGGATGAAATTTTCTGCACAACATCCAAAATCATCTCAAAAATTTAAATTTTTAAAATAACTCAGATTTAGACATTCAAAAAGTCTAAATTTATTGCAATAAATTTTTAAGCCTTTTGCTCTTTTTCTCTTATCCTTAGTCCTAGCTCTCTAAGCTGCTCGTTGCTGGCGTGGCTTGGTGCCTTTGTTAGTGGGCACTGAGCGCGCTGTGTTTTAGGGAAGGCTATGACGTCACGGATCGAGCTTGCTTTATTTACAAGCATATTTAGTCTATCAAAGCCGATCGCGATACCGCCATGTGGAGGCGCACCAAATGTCAAGGCATCAAGCAAGAAGCCAAATTTCTCACGCTGTTCCTCTTCGTCTATACCAAGAAGCTTAAAGACCTTTTGTTGGATATCGTTTTTGTGAATTCTTATACTTCCGCCACCAAGCTCAAAGCCGTTTAGTACGACGTCGTGAGCGATAGAGAGGATATCTTCAAGATCAGGCTCATCTATATTTTTTGGCATAGTAAATGGATGGTGCATCGCAGAGTAGCTGCCATCGTCGTTTTGCTCAAACATTGGGAAGTCGAGCACCCATAAAAATTCAAGTTTGTCTTGATCAATGATACCCATTTGTTCAGCTAGGAAAATTCTAAATCTTCCCATATAATCAAGCACGATTTTTTTCTTGCCAGCACCAAAAAATACTACGTCACCAACTTTTAGCTCACATCTTGATATGATCTCGTCAAGATCGCTTTGCTCGAAAAATTTACAAAGTGGGCCTTTTAGTCCTTCTTCTTTCATTTGGAAGTAACCAAGACCTTGCGCGCCAAATTTACGTACAAATTCCTCAAATCTATTCATTTCGCGCTTGCTAAAGATGTTGTCGCCATTTGGTACTTTTAGTGCTTTGATGCGGTTTTTCTTCTTATCTTTTGCAATAGAGCTAAAAATTTCATTGCTTGAGCGCTCGAAAATATCGATAACATCGATCATTTTTAGATCGTATCTAAGATCAGGCTTGTCTGAGCCGTAAGTCTCAGTGGCCTCTTTGTAGCTCATGCGTCTAAATGGCGTTTTGATGTCGTATCCGCAGGCTTTAAAAATATCTTTTAGCATCGTTTCAGCCATATTTATGATATCTTCTTGCTCGACAAAGCTCATTTCTATATCTATTTGGGTAAATTCTGGTTGGCGATCAGCCCTTAGATCTTCGTCACGGAAGCATTTTGCGATTTGGAAATATTTATCAAAGCCCGAGCACATCAAAAGCTGCTTAAATAGCTGCGGGCTTTGTGGGAGCGCGTAAAATTGGCCTGGATATACGCGGCTTGGCACTAGGTAGTCTCTCGCACCTTCTGGAGTTGCGCGCGTTAAAACTGGAGTTTCAAACTCGATAAAGCCCATTTTATCTAGGCTGTTTCTAGCTGCGATCGCAGCACGAGAACGCATTTTAAATATATTTTGCAAGCGCTCGCTTCTAAGGTCTAGAAAACGGTATTTTAGCCTGATGTCCTCATTTACGCTCTCATCGCCTATCATAAATGGTAGTGGCTCGCTTGGATTTTCGATGATTAACTCACTTACTATTACTTCTATCTCGCCAGTTTTTAGCTTCGGATTGGTTAGTCCTTCGCCTCTAGCTCTTACTTTTCCTTTTGCTTTTAAGACATATTCATCTCTTACTTTTGCAGCCACGTCATGTGCTTCTTTGCTATCAGCCGGATCGCAAACTAATTGTATAAGCCCGCTAACGTCTCTTAAGTCGATGAAAACAACGCCACCGTGGTCTCTATATGTATTTGCCCAGCCACAAAGTATTACTTCTTTGCCGATGTCAGCTTTGCTAAGATCGGTGCAATAATGACTTCGCATAAAATGCTCCTTTGCAATGTTTTTTAGGCAATTATAATCGCTTTTTTCTTTTGAAAAGCTTTGTTAAAATAAAATATGTTACAATCATTTACATGAAAAATGAACAAAAATTTAATACTTTTTGCACAAAAAAAGTAGGACTTATTGCTAAAGATTATCCATTATTTAGGCAAGATTTAGAAAAATTAGAAAAAATTTTAAAAAAGTATAACGCAGAAATTTTGCTTGAAAAAAATTGTGCTAAGCGTATAGAAAAAAGTGGTTTTGAGCTTATAAAATTAGCTAAAGAGTGCGAATTTTTAATTACGCTTGGCGGAGATGGCACGATCATTTCAACTTGTAGAAAGCTAGCCCACATCTCGCCACTTGTCCTTGGCATACACGCTGGTAGACTCGGATTTCTAACTGACATAATGATTAATGAGAGTGAGAAATTTTTTAAAGACTTTTTTGATGGTAAATTTGAGGTAGAAATGCCTTTTATGCTCGATGTCACGCTTCACAAAAATGATGGCAAAACTGAGCAAAAAATAGCATTTAACGATGCAGTCATCGTTAGTAAAAATGGCGGTTCGATGACACATATCGAGGCACTTTTAAATGAAAAATATTTTAATTCATATTTTGGAGACGGCGTTATAGTAGCGACACCTGCTGGAACCACGGCATATAACATGAGCGCAAATGGCCCTATTATCTATCCATTAAGCGAAGTTTTTACAGTAACTCCTATCTGCTCGCACTCACTCACGCAGCGTCCAGTAGTGCTTACCAAAAATCACACGGTTAAATTTAGAACAAATAGCGATGCGATTTTGGTACTTGACGGACAAGATAGATTTGATATGAGTAAAATTTCAGCCGTCAGCATGAGCCTCAGCGACAAAAAAGCTAGGCTGATACGCCATATTGGCAGGGATTATTTTCAAATTTTAAAAGAGAAACTTCACTGGGGTTATAATGATTGATCGAATTTTGATTAAAGATTATCTAAATTTTAAAAATGTCGAGCTAAATTTTAAAGAGGGCCTTAGCGTATTTACGGGTGTTAGTGGCGCTGGTAAGTCGGTGCTAATGAGCGCAATAATGGCTGTTTTTGGGCTAAAAGATAGCGAGGCAAGGCTCATTGAGGCTGACGTGGAGCATAAATTTGAGCTTGATGAGTTTGGCATAGAAAACGAAGAGGTCAATATTTTCAAGCTTTTAAAAGATAAAAGCACGAGATATTTTATAAACCAACAAGCCATCTCAAAGAAAAATTTAGCCCAAGTGGCGCGCGAGCACATCAAATATCTCTCGGCAAAAGAGGCAAATGAATTTGAAAATGAGAAATTTCTAAATTTGCTTGATAGGCTAGAAATTTCAAAAAATGAGAAATTTAAAGAGATAAAGCAGGAATTTGAAGAAGCGTTTTTGGAATTTTCTAAAATTTCAAAAGAGCTAGCCACTATAAAAGAGGAAGAGAAAAAGGTCGAGGAGCTAAAGGAGCTTGCTAGCTTTGAGATCGAGAAGATAAGAAGTGTTGGGCCTAAAAAAGGTGAGTTTGAAGAGCTTATGGAGACTAAAAAGAGGCTTAGTAAAAAGGATAAGATAAATGAGGCGTGGGCTAGGGCTGAGCGGATATTTGAGCTAGAGCACAGCGTAAATGAGGCGCTAAGCATCAGCGACCTTGACAATGGCTTTTTTGAAGATGCAATGAACGAGCTAAGGGTCGCAAGAGATAGCCTAAATATGGAGGAGCTTGACGATATCGACGTGGAGAGCGTGCTTGATAGGATAGAGGCTCTTAATGCTATCATTAGAAGATACGGCAGCGAGGAAGAGGCATTAGAAGCGCTTGATAAAAAGGAAAAAGAGCTTGCCAGATATGAAAATTTAAGCTTTGAAAAGAGCGAGCTAGAGAAGAAATTTGAAATTTTAAGCAAAAAGGCAAATGAGCTAGCTAGCATCTTAAGCAAGGCAAGGAGCGTAAATTTAAAAGAGCTTGAGAGTATGATAAATTCATATTTAAAAGAGCTTTATATGCCAGATATTACGCTGAGTATTGAGGCTAAAAAGCTTGATATTTTGGGCGTTGATGAGATTTGTCTAAATTTAAATGAGACTTCGCTTAAAAATTTAAGCTCAGGCGAGCTAAACCGCCTAAGACTGGCCTTCATAGCTGCCTCTAGCGAGATCACAAAAACTGGCGGTGATGTCATTATTTTAGATGAAATAGATGCAAATTTAAGCGGAAAAGAGGCGATGAGTATCGCAAATGTTTTGCTTAAGCTTGCAAATTTTTATCAAATTTTTGCCATTTCACATCAGCCGCAGCTCAGCTCAAAGGCAAATTCACACTTTTTAGTGGAGCGTCATGGAGAAAACTCGGTCGTAAGTGAGCTTGATAAAGATGAACGAGTGAGCGAATTAGCACGTATGATAAGCGGTGAGCACATAAGTGAAGAGGCAATAAATTTTGCGAAAGGGCTTTTAAAGTAGCTTAATTTAAATTATTAATTTAAGCTTTATAAATAAATTTATTTGATAAAATCGCCACTAATTTGATAAAAATTTTTGTAGGAATAATATGGAAAGAATCCTTGTAGTTGATGATAATAAGGCATTAGCAAAGCTGATTGTTATGCAAATGGAAAAGACTATTGATGAGATGGCAATTGATGTCGCATATAGTTTTGCCGAGGCTCAAATGCTAATTAATGAGCATGATAAAGATTATTTTATGACTATTTTGGATTTAAATTTGCCAGATGCTCCAAATGGCGAGATCGTTGATTATGCACTTTCCAAAGGACTTTCAGCTATTGTTTTAACAGGTAGCATTGATGATGAAACAAGGCAAAATTTTATAAATAAAGATATTGTTGATTATGTTTATAAAGGGAATATGGACGATATCAACTATATCTTTCAAATGATAAATAGACTGAGTAAAAATAGACAATACAAGGTTTTGGTAGTTGAAGACTCGCTTCCTTTTAGAAATATGATAAAAAAGATATTAACTAGCCTTCAGTTTAAAGTTTTGGCTGCAGCTCATGGCGAAGAGGCAATGAGTTATTTTGCAGATAATCCTGATATAAATCTTATAATAACTGATTATAGAATGCCAGTCAAAGATGGCCTTGAAGTTTTAAAAGAGGTTAGAAAAGAAAAAGATAAAAATAGTCTTGGCGTAATCGTTATGACATCTCCTAGCGAAAAGACTGACGCATCAATATTTTTAAAAAATGGTGCGAGTGATTTTATAGCAAAACCATTTTCAAAAGAAGAGCTAATATGTCGTGTCAATAATACGATTGAAGCGATGGAAAATATAAATAAGATAGCAAATTTTGCAAATCGTGACTTCTTGACTGGGGTTTATAATAGAAGATTTTTTTATTCCGACGTGGAAGAGTATATCCAAGCAGCTGAAGAGACCAATGAGCCTTATGCTTTTGCAATGATTGATGTTGATTATTTTAAGAAGATAAATGATACATATGGCCATGATGGTGGAGATAAGGTACTAAAATCAATCGCAAAAATTTTAAATGACAATACAAAAGGAAGTGACATCGTTGCTAGATTTGGTGGCGAAGAGTTTTGCGTTGTGCTTAAAAAGATAAGCCAAGAAGAAGCTGTTAAATTTTTTGTAAATTTACGAGCCAAAGTGGCTGAAAATGAAGTAGTTATAAAAAAACAAAAAATAAGAGTGACCATATCTATAGGTGTATCTTTTGGCAATGGGCATTGTGAGATAGATGATATGCTTGAAGCTTGCGATTCGGCACTTTACACCGCAAAAGAAAATGGTAGAAATAGAGTAGAAATAGGTTTATGATTATAGATACGCATTGTCATTTGGATAGTAAAATTTACGATCCTGACCTTGATAAAATTTTAGATGAAGCTAGAAATTTAGGGCTAAAAGGCTTTATTATCCCAGGGGCTGATATCAATGATTTACCAAAAGCAGTTAAAATATCGCACGAAAACAGCGATATTTTCTTTGCTGCTGGAGTTCATCCATATGATAAAGAGAGTTTTAGCATTGAACTTTTAAGAAATTTTGCTAAAGATGAAAAGTGTGTGGCGATTGGCGAATGCGGTCTTGACTACTTTCGCTTACCAAAAGATGAAAATGAAAAGATAAAAGAAAAAGAGGATCAAAAACGTATTTTTTTAGCTCAACTTGATTTAGCTGTTGAGTTAAAAAAACCCGTTATTCTTCACATTAGGGAGGCTAATGAGGACTCTTTTAGTATCTTAAAAGAGTATGCACCAAAGCTTGAAGCTGGAGCGATTTTGCATTGTTATAATGCTTCGCCACTTCTTTTAGAGCTTTGTAAATTTGGGAATTTTTACTTTGGTATAGGCGGTGTTTTAACATTTAAAAATGCTAAAAATTTAGTCGAAATTTTGCCAAAAATCCCATTTGATAGGATAGTTATTGAAACTGACGCTCCTTATCTCACGCCAGAACCAAATCGCGGCAAGAGAAATGAGCCGGCGTTTACGACATTTGTTGCTAAAAAGATAGCTGAAATTTTAAACCTTGAGTTTGAAGTTGTTTGTGAAAAAACTTCAAATAATGCCAAAAGGTTGTTTAAGTGCTTTGCTTAAATTTTGAGCGTTGCACTTGTTTAAGATGCTAGCATCTTAAGTTTTGACACGAAAAAGGATAGAAATGAAAGCAATGCTTAAAATATTTTTAATGTTTGCATGTAGTACCTTGCTACTAGCAAATACACCTGAAAAAAGCTCATACGATACTCAGGTAAAAATTTTAAAAGAGCTGGACATTGATGCTAGCTTTATGAAGACTTCTCACTATGCAAAGATGAGACAAGGTATCAAACAATCACAACTTGAAACATTTACAGAAGCTCTAAAAAATGGTTATATGTATATACCAATGGTAAAAGATCAGATCAAAAAATCAGGCGTACCTGAGTCATTCTTTTATCTAGCTATGATAGAATCAGGCTTTTCAAATCACACAGTCTCAAATGCAAAAGCTACTGGCATGTGGCAGTTTATGGAGCAAACGGCTAGACTTCATGGTTTAAAAGTGGGTCAATATGTAGATGAGAGAAAAGATCCCGTAGAGTCTACTATTGCAGCAACAAATTATCTAAAGTCGCTTAAAAATCAATTTGGCAAATGGTATCTAGCAGCTATGGCCTATAACTGCGGCGATGGTGCGTTAAAAAGAGCTATACAAAAAGCTGGTACAGATGACCTTGTAACGCTTCTTGACGCGGAGAAAAAATACCTTCCAGCCGAAACTAGAAATTTTGTTATTAAAATTTTAAGAGCAGCATATACCGCAAAAGACGCGGACTTCTTAATGTCTAAGGATTCATCTTTATTAAACATAAATGGTGGCCTTAAGCTTGTAAAAGTAAAAGTTCCAGGCGGTACAAATTTGGCTCAAATAGGCGATAGTATCGGTCTTAGTACAAAAAAGATGAAAAATAACAACCCGCATTTAAAATTTGTATTTACTCCACCAACTCTAAAAGATTATTATGTTTATATCCCTGAAAACAAAAAACAACTTTTTGCAGAAAATTTCAAGCCATTTAATGGTAAAAATAATTTTTATGCCTATGTCGTAAAAAAAGGCGAAACACTACTTTCTATCTCTAAAAAAACAGGTGTTAGCCATAGAGCGATCAAAGACTACAACGAGCTTAGCACAAATGCCGTAAGCTATAATCAAAAACTAATTATTCCATTTTCCGCACAAAATAAATCTCAAAACTATATAGTCCAAACTGGTGATACGATAGCTTCTTTATCTAAGAAATTTAATGTGAGCGAAAAAGATTTAAAAGATGCAAATTCTTTTGCTAGTTCAAATTTAAATGTTGGAGCAAATATTGTCATACCATAAGAGCCTAAAATTTTATATAGGACTAAGTTTTACTCTTCTAGTTACTGGTTGCTCTTGGAATGGGGCACCATTTACACCAAGTGGCCCAACTAATGTAAAGGGCAATAACTCAGCTTCTATCCAAAAAGCAACAATGAGGCCTTACACGATAAATGGCAAAACATACTACCCAACCGTTGTAAGCGTTGGTGATAAGGCAAGTGGTACGGCAAGCTGGTATGGTCCAAATTTTCATGGCAAAACAACCTCAAACGGCGAAATCTATAATATGTACAACATGACTGCAGCACACAAAACTTTGCCGATGAATACGATCCTTAAAGTAACAAATTTAAGAAATCAAAAAAGCGTCATTGTTCGCGTAAATGATCGTGGACCTTTTGTGGCTGATAGAGTTTTAGACCTTTCAAAGGCGGCTGCAACTAAACTTGATATTATCGGTACAGGCACAGCTCCAGTCAGTATGGAAGTCATAGGCTTTAATGAAGATATAAATGCTGTTGCAAGCATTAATACTCAAGCAAAACCAACAAGTACTGGCATAAAAGTGCCAAATCCAGTCTCTCCAACAGCTCCAACTGGAGGCATTATTATTTCGTCAGAGCAACGAGTCGTAGGTGGAGATTTTATGGTGCAAATTGGCTCATTTAAAAACCTTGAGGGCGCAAACAGATATCAAAGAGAGCATCAAAGCATAGATGGCTATAAGTCGGTAGTTAAGACATTTACTATAGATGGATCTACCATTTATAGAGTATTTTTAAATGGCTTTAGAAGTGAGGACGAGGCCAGGGATTATGCAAGAAGCGGTAAATTCCAAGGTGCATTTATAGTAAGAGGTTAGGGCGTGAGAGAAGAAATTTTAGAACTAACTAGAAATACAAAAGAGACACAAATCTCAATGAAACTTAAAATTTATGGCTCTGGTGTTGCAAAGATAGATACTGGCATTGGTTTTTTTGACCATATGCTTGAAGCTTTTACAAAGCATTCTTTGCTCGATCTTGAAATTTCATGCAAGGGCGATACCCATGTTGATTTTCATCATAGCGTTGAGGATGTCGGCATAGTTTTGGGTCAGCTTTTAAAAGAGGCCTTGTATCCTGTAAGTGGCGTTGAGAGATTTGGCGAAGCAAGCGTTGTTATGGATGAGGCAGCTGTTTTTTGTGCGCTAGATCTTAGCAACAGAGCCTACCTTGTCTATGAAAATTTTAATGAAAATGCCAAAGTTGGCGAGTTTGACACTGAGCTTGTGGAGGAGTTTTTTAGGGCAGTTGCTATAAATTCAGCCATCACGCTTCATCTAAATCAAATTCGCGGTAAAAACACTCACCACATCATCGAAGCAACGTTTAAATCATTTGCCGTTGCACTTCGTAGAGCACTTGCTAAAAACGCAAGGATAGGCACACCAAGCACAAAGGGTGTTTTATGATAGAGATTATTTTTTTAGATATTGATGGGTGCCTAACTGATGGCAAGATCATCTACAATGCAAATGGTGAAGAGCTTAAATTTTTTGATGTAAAAGATGGCTACGCGATAGAAAGCTGGCTAAAACTTGGCAAAAAAGTAGCTATCATCACTGGCAGAAAGTCAGCCATCGTTGAGCGAAGAGCTGAAGATCTAAAGATAAATCACGTCTATCAAGGTGTTGGTGATAAATTTGAAGTGGCGAGTGAGATATTAAAATTTGAAGGGCTTAGCTTTAAAAACGCAGCAGCTATCGGCGATGACTACAATGACTATAAAATTTTAAATGCAGTTGCTTGGAGCTTTAAGCCAAAAGATGCGATAAAAGAGCTTGACGTAAAGACAAAGTTAAAGCACAAAGGTGGCAATGGCGCGGTTAGAGAGATGATCGAGCTTATTATAAAATCAGAAAATTTATATGACGAGTGGTCGAAGCGTTGGTTGTAAAAATTTTCTACTTCGTCGTGGCAATTTTTAGTGTCGTGATGATATTTTTGGCAGCTCAAGATCCATACCTTGCAAATGTTTTAAAGATCGATACAAAGATATCAAATATGCAGATAAATGATGTGATAGATTATGAGATAAATTCCACGAAAATAAGCGGAGTCTACGAGGCTGATGAGCTAAATAGATACAATGATAAAGATGAATTTTTGAGTTTTAAAGCAAAAATTTTAAGAGGAAATTTAAAACATTTTCTAAGCTCAGACAAAGCAATCTCACAAAATGACGAAATCATTTTTCAAAAGAATGCGAACTATGAAAACAACGATAGTTTGAGATTTATAAGTGACGAAGTGATATATGGAACAAAAACAAAAATAGTAAGATCTGAAGCAAATTTCACGCTCATAAGAAATAATGATAAGGCACTGGGTGAGAGTGGAAGCTATGATCTTGGCAAAAAACAAATGCAGGTAAAAGGGTTAAGGGCATGGGTAGAAGAAAATCAGCGATTTTAGCGATGATATTGGGTTTTACATTTTTAAATGCAGAGCAAGTTGAAATCACATCAAATGATTTTTTTGCAGATGAGAATAAGCAAACTAGTGAATTTATAGGTAATGTAAATATCAAAAAGGGTTCATTTGATGAGCTTAAGGCAGATAAAGTGGTTGTCTATTTTGACAAAAAACGTCAACCTATAAAATATGTAGCCACTGGCAATGCTAGAGCTAAAATTTTTATAAAAGATAAGCACTACGACGGCAAAGGCAATACTCTTATATACGAGCCAGCAAAACAGATCTATACTGTTAGTGGAAATGGCTATTTGCATGAGGTAGAAACTGATAAAAATGTTTATGGTGAAAAGATCGTTGTCAATCAAAAAGATGGCACATATAGCGTAAACAGTGATGAGAAAAAACCTGTTAAATTTATCTTTCAGGTAGAGGAAAAAGATAAGTGATAAGGCCACTAAGTGCTAAATTTATCACATCAAGTCCAAGTATAAAAGAGGCTCCAAGCTTCGTAACAAGCGAAGTTGTCTTTTTGGGTAGATCAAATGTTGGTAAAAGCAGCCTCATAAATACACTTGTAAATCAAAAAAATCTAGCCAAAAGCTCATCGACACCAGGCAAAACTCAGCTTATAAATTTTTTTGAGGCCGAGTTTTGTGAGCAAAAAAATGAGCAGGAAGAAAAAGATAAATTTAAGCTCATTTTGGTTGATTTGCCAGGCTTTGGCTATGCAAAAGTGGCAAAGTCAAAGCATGATGAATGGCGTAAAAATTTAGATGAGTTTTTGAAATTTAGAAGCGATATAAGGCTTTTTATACATCTAATTGATGCTAGACATTTTGATTTAGATATAGACGTAAATGTGGATGCTTATCTAAAAAGCTTTTTAAGAGCTGATCAGAAAATTTTAAATTTATATACAAAAAGCGATAAGCTAAATCAAAGCCAAAAGAGTGCGGTAATGAAATTTGATCCAAGCGGCATCTTGGTCTCAACTCTTAATAAAAGTGGTATCGAAAAGGCTAGAGAAGCCATCATAAATAACGCTCTTGGTAGATAAAATGCAAACCATAAGCAGCTTAGATATTAAAATTTTTAAAGAATTTTGGTGGGCTGTTTTTTTATTCTCATATGAGATAGCAACTACGCAATTTGGTTTTTTGCCGCCACTCATTGGCATTTTTTTTACTTATATGATTTTGGAGTATTCAAGAAAACAAAAGCAATACGACGAGTTTAAGCACAATTGGTACTTTGCGATAATTTTTATAATATTTGGTGAGCAAATCCATGGATTTCATCTTTTTTCAACGATTATTGCATTTTTGCTTTTTTATAATTTTATTTTAGACTGGCTATATACCACGATGAAGTGGCGAAACTGCCTACTTATCATCTTTGTAACAGCTGGATATACTTTAACATTTCTTGTAAATAATCTATTTGCTTACGTTTTAAATGAGCAAAATTTAGCATTTTCGTCTGAATATCTATTTTTTATAGCATTTGAAAGTATCCTTGCTATCGTTCTTTTTAGGGATAAAGTGCTATGAGGATGCGCATCGTCTTTAGTGTGATCGCTCTTTTTTGGATTATACTTTTGGGACGAATTTATCACCTAAGCATCAACTCAAATACTTACTACAACGAGATTGCAGAACAAAACGCAATAAAGACTATTTATATTCCGCCAGTTAGGGGTATTATTTTCGACGCACATGATAAGCCAATGGCTGTTAATCGTCTTGGCTTTTCAGTATCCATTAGACCTCACTTAAGTGCTAATAAAAAGGTAAAAATTTTAGATGATGAGCTAGCTTACATTGGCTCGCTATTTAGCGATCTAAATGTTACAAAGCTTAAAAATGAATACATAAAAAATGACTCAGCTTACAACCAGGATTTTATAAATGTGGTCGAATTTATTGATTATGATAAATTTTTACCATTTTTTGCATCACTTTCTTTGCGTGAAAATTTAGAGATAAGGCCTGCTTCAAAACGCCACTATCCGTATAACGATCTGGCTTCTCACATCATCGGCTACGTTGGCAGGGCAAATCAAAAAGATATAGATAATGATCCTTTGACAAAACTTACAAACTACATCGGAAGAAGTGGTGTGGAGCGGTTTTATAATCCGATCTTACAAGGAATTCAAGGGTTTAAAAAGATAAAGGTAAATGCCTTAAATGAAGAGATCGAGCAGATAAACTATCAAGCGCCACAAAGTCAAAATATCAAGCTTGCAGTCGATCTTGAGCTTCAGCAGTTTATGGCTGATGTCTTTGGCAAGGACGCAGGAAGTGTCATAGTTATGAGTCTAAAAGACGGTGCTATCATAGCTGCTGGTAGCTTTCCAGAGTATGATCTAAATCCATTTGTACTTGGAATTTCTCAGCCTGAATGGGAAGAGCTTGTAAAAAACGTCGATCATCCTTTTACAAATAAGCTAATAAACGGCCTTTATCCGCCAGGTTCTGTCGTAAAAATGGGTATGGCGCTAGCGTTTTTGGATAATGGCATGAGTAAATACGATAGCTTTTTTTGTAGTGGCTCGTATGAGCTTGGAGGACGTAAATTTCGCTGCTGGAACTCTCACGGACATGGAAATGTTAATATGAATACGGCAATTAGAGAGAGCTGTGATGATTATTTTTATAAAGGTAGTCAAAAGATAGGGATCGACGCTATTGTGCCGATACTTGAGCGTATGGGATTTGGTAGAAAAACCGAGGTTGATTTGCCAAATGAGTTTGTGGGGACTTTGCCAAGTAGAGAGTGGAAGATGAGGAAGTATGGCAAAGCGTGGTTTCAAGGTGAGACCCTCATCACCTCTATCGGACAGGGAAATTTCTTGGTCACGCCTATGCAAGTGGCAAAATATACAGCAGGCCTTGCAACTGGGCTAAATGTGACTCCACATTTTTTAAAGAGCATTGATGGTAAGGATGTTGATTTTACACCAACAGACGATGCTTTTACGCCGTTTGAAAAATCACAGTTACCAGCCATTAGGCATGCAATGTACGAAGTGGCAAATCACCCAAGAGGTACGGCAAATAGGCATTTTATTGGAAGCCTAGTTAAAGTTGCTGCAAAGACCGGTACTGCTCAGGTCGTTGGAATTTCTCAAACCGAAAAGAAGCGTATGAAAGAAGAAGATATGGCGTATTTGCAAAGATCCCATGCATGGATGACTACATATGCGCCTTATGAAGATCCGCAATATGTCATTACAATGGTTATCGAGCATGGTGGCCATGGCGGAAGTGCGGCTGGGCCAAAAATCGCTCAAATTTATAATAAACTCGTTGAAATGGGATATATAAATTTAGAAAAAATCCAAAGCGATCAAAATAAAAAACAAGACAATAAGAAAAAATAAAGATCACTAAAAAGCTGTGGTGGTGACCACTTACTTAGAAATTTTTACCTTGTGCTTGGTGCGTTTTTGACTAAATTTATCAACTACTTTTTAATCTTCTTTATTAAATTTTGGCAAACTTGACTGAGAATTTATGTTTTTGGTAGCTAGCAAGAGTATAAGCGTTGATATATCTTTAAATTCGTTAAATGGTCTTACTTAATAAAATGTGGCAAATAGAAAAATATTAATTTCCAAAATTTTTAAATATAGTAAAATGCAGCAAATCAAGACATTTTTAGAGGCTCATAAGGAAAATTTTTGATTTTTTATATGCGATTTTATCAGTAGCGTTTGCCTTTTTAAAGCCATTTAGCCTTAACCTGCAGCTATCGCAAAGTCCGCATGCCTCGTCATCGCTTTCGTAACAGCTCCAAGTAAGCTCTAGTGGCGAGCCAAGCTCAAGCGACTTTGCTACGATGTCAGCCTTGCTTAAATTTACAAGTGGAGTAATTATCTCGCACGAAAAACTAGGCGATGTACCTAAATTTATAGCCTCGTTTATGCTTTTTATGAAGCTTTCTTTGCAGTCAGGATAGCCTGAACTATCTTCTTCTACGACTCCGATATAGATAGCTTGTGCATTTTCTTTTTCAGCAAGTGCGGCAGCGACCGAGATAAAAATGCCATTTCGAAAAGGTACATAGGTATTTGGTACGTCTTTTTCTACTCCATCTTTTCTTATTTGCAAGCTTTCATCAGTCAAAGAATTTCCGCCTATTTGGGCAATAAAGCTAACATCTAAACTTATCTTTTTTGCAATACCTAATCTCTCGCAAATTTCGTTAAATGCAAGTTTTTCACGTTTCATCGTTCTTTGGCCATAGTCAAAATGAAGTGCTACAATATCATATCCAGCCTTTTTTGCCATTACAGCACAAAGCGTACTATCCATACCGCCGCTCATTATACAAACTGCCTTTTTCATATTTTGCCTTTTATTTTTGCTAGAATTATACAAAAAGTTACTAAGGAAAGAGCCTAAAATGATACTTTGCGAAGAGAGCTATCCAAAAATTTTAGATGAAATTTGTGAGTATTTGACACTAGGAGAAATCGAGCTAGTTTTTGTTGATAAAGAAGAGATGAGAGAACTAAATAAAACTGAGCGGGGCATTGATAAAACGACAGATGTTTTAAGCTTTCCACTTGAGCTTGTCATTCACGCCCCACTTGGCTCAATCGTTATAAACAAAGATATGGTAAAAGAGAAAGCCACTGAGCTAAATCATAGTGAAGAGGCCGAAACCGCACTACTTTTTACACATGGATTACTTCATATCTTGGGATTTGATCATGAAAAAGATGATGGCGAAATGAGAGAAAAAGAGTGCGAGGTTATCAAGAAATTTGAGCTGCCTAAAAGTCTAATCGTAAGAAGCGAGGATGTTAGGCTAATTGATCTTATAAATAATAAAAACTTAAAAGAGTAGATTTTCTTCGGATGTTTTGTGAAGCTCTTCTAAAAGCTCCTCTTTTTGGCATAAAATCAATATATAGATAAAATTTTTAAGCTTTTTTATCTCGCTTAAATTTTTAAAGTAGATTGCGTTTTGTACTTTTAACAAAGAGCCTTCTGGCAAGCAAATTTTTATCTCATCAGGGCTAAATTTTTTATTTAAAAATATACTTTGGCTTATGAATAAATCTTCATCACTTTCAGTAATTATGGCTCTAAAGCTATTTCCAAAACTAGTAGGAATAAAATTTTTATCTATAAAAATCGGGTCAAAATGCCCGTGAATCCTACCTTCGTAAGGCTTAAATGAAATTTTATTGCTATCAAGAAATTTTAAAAGCCCATAAAACATCCCAGCAAAAACTCGTGGTATGTTTAAGTTTTGATAGTATGTTTGCTTAAAGACTGTGTTTGTAAAAAAGATCGAGCTTGGATTTATCTCGTGCATAGTTGTATCTGTGTAAATGGTCTCAAAAAGAGGCGATATTCGCTGAAGTGTTCTTGTATCATCGCCAAAAAAGATATCAAAGACTTTTGCGTGAAAAATTTGATTAAAAAGCTCAGTAATATTTTTTGACATGACGTGTGCGTTAGAGCCAAGCTTTGATTTTTCTAAAAAGTCATTTATAAAAGGATTTACGGCGCAAAATTTTAGATCTTTGTGAGTAGCCTCAAATCTCATGAGTTTTATCATGGCGGTCTGTAAGCTACTAACTTTTAAAAAGGCAATCTCTTTGTCGATAATTGGCACATTATCTTCGCTAATTATGGCGTATGCGCCTTGTTTAATCGCTGTTTCTATGTCGCTATCGTTTGCGTTTAAGCAAATATACGCAAAGCCACGTCTTACATGTTTTAGCTCGAAAACAAACTCGCTTACGCTAGTTATCGTCGGTGCGTTTAGAGCCTCGGCATTTATTAGGCGTGTTAAATTTTCTATTGTCATTTAGCCAACGATCGCGCCATTTTTAACTTTACCTTGCGTACCAAGAAGCGTTAGCGAGCCATCAGATGCGCTTAGGATCATGCCTTGTGAGACATATTTTTTCATCATCGTTCGCTCTTTTAAATTTGCTAAAACGCAAACTTGCTTGCCCACAAGCGAGCTAGGCTCGTAGTATTTAGCGATACCAGAAAGAATTTGACGTGGCTGCTCCTCGCCAAGATCTATCTTAAATTTAAGCAGCTTCTCACTACCCTCGACTCTCTCGCACTCTAGCACTTCACCTACTTTTATCACCACCTTTGCAAAGTCATCAATGCTAATGATTTCGTCCCCTTTTTTATTCTCTTTTGGCTCAGCTTTTACCTCAACCTTTGGCTCATTTGCCTCGCTCATTAGCTCTTTTTCTATTCTTGGGAAAAGTGGCTCGGTAGCTTTTGCCACAAAATTTGAAATTTCATTTTTCAAAACAAGGCTTTCATAAGATGCTGTGTCTATGCTAAAGCTAAGCGTGTCAGCTATCTTAGCACAAGTTTTTGGCATGGCTGGACTAAGTAGTATCGCTACTTTTGCAAGTAAATTTGCGCAAAGTGCCACAAGCGCGTTTGCCTCGTCAGTTTTGCCAGCTTTTACAAGTGACCATGGCTCATACTTCGCAACGGCTGCATTTGCAAGCGTTACGACCTTCCAAAGATCCTCTAAATAGCGGTTCGTCGCTAAATTTTCTAAATTTTTAATAGCCTCATCAAGGCAGCCTTTTGCTTCATCAAGCTCGGCTTTATGAAATTTGAGTACATCTTTTGAGTCGATTTTATAGTCGCTATACTTTGCACTCATGCCAACAATGCGGCTTAGCAGGTTGCCAAGTCCGTTGCCAAGTTCTGAGTTTATACGCTCAATCAAAGCCTTTTGGCTGTAATCGCCATCTTGTCCAAACGGCACCTCTCTAAGCAAAAAGTATCTGAAATTTTCAAGCCCATAAGCGTTTGCGACCTCTCTTGGGTTTATGACATTGCCCTTGCTTTTGCTCATTTTTTCACCATTTATAGTCCACCAGCCGTGAGCTGCTACGTGTTTTGGTAATGGTAAACCAAGGCTCATCAAAAATGCCGGCCAGTAAACTGCGTGAAAGCGTAAAATGTCCTTACCAACGATGTGAGTAGTGTATGGCCAAAGATCCATTCTAGCGTCATCTCTTGAATATCCTAGTGTTGTTAGGTAGTTTATAAGCGCGTCAAGCCAGACGTACATAACGTGCTTTTCATCGTTTGCGCTCTTTGGTAGCTTTATGCCCCAGTCAAAGCTCGTTCTGGTTACCGAAAGATCTTTTAGTCCACCTTTTACAAAGCTTACGACCTCGTTTTTCTTACCTTTTGGGATGACACAAAGCTCGTCATTTTCGTACCATTTTAAAAGTGCGTTTTCATATTTTGAAAGCTTGAAAAAGTAGCTCTCTTCTTTAACTAAAGACGTCACGCGGCCGCAGTCTGGACAGTGATTGTCTTCTAGTAGGTCTCTTTGGTTAAAAAAAGTTTCGCAACTAACGCAGTAAAAGCCTTCGTATTCGCCTTTGTAAATATCGCCATTTGCTTGCATCTTTTCAAAGACATTTTGTACGGTTTGCTTGTGCTCTTCGTCGGTTGTTCTTATAAAATGGTCGTAGCTTATCTCAAACTCATCCCAAAGTGATCTAAATTTTGCACTAATCTCGTCGGCGTACTCTTTTGGAGTCTTGCCTCTAGCACGAGCTGCTTGCTCGATCTTTTGTCCATGCTCGTCCGTGCCTGTCATAAAGTAAGTCTCTTTGCCTTGTAGGCGGTTAAATCTAGCAAGTGTATCAGCGATGATAGTCGTGTAGGCATGGCCAATGTGTGGCACGTCGTTTACATAGTATATTGGGGTCGTTATATAAGCTTTTTCTTTCATATTTTTCCTTTAATTTTAAAAATCAAATCCGCCATCGCTGCCAGTATTGCCTTTTGACATCGAGTTATAGCAGCTATTTACGTACTCTTTTCTTGTCTCGCAGTCAAAAAATACTTCGCAGTTAAAGCAGCTTTTTTGCCCTTTTTTGCTTTGGCACTCTTGCAAAATTTTTGCTTTTTGCTTTAAGGCTAGCTCAAATGCGTCAAGTGGCTCGTTTGCTTGTGTTTCTTGCATTATTTTTGCTCGTAAAATTTATGCAAAAGAGAAATTTCATCACGTGAGCCAAAAAAGCATGGCGTTGTTTGGTGAATTTTTTCTATTTTTATATCAAAAAGTGTTTGGTTTTTGCCGTTTGTCGTTGCGCCCTTTGCGTTTTCATATATGAAGGCAAATGGCAACACTTCAAAGACTACTCTTAGCTTACCATTTGGATAATCGCTCGTTGCTGGATAGCTAAAAAGGCCGCCACCTTTTAGCAAAATTTGATGCAAATCGCTCACCATCGCACCTGAGTATCTTAGTCTGTAGCCTTGGTTGAATAGCTCGTTTATAAAATTTCTATGCGTTTGGCTCCAGCCTTTTTGTGTGGCTCCCGTGGCATTTAGCTTGCCTTTTTCTTTTAGCTCAAGCTCTTTTATAAATTTAAACTCGCCCTCTTTGCCAAGTCTATAAAATTTAGGCAAAGCACCCTTTTTCTCAGCAATTACCAGCTCAAGTCTTGGGCCATAGATGCTGTAAGCTGCGGCTATTAAATTTTCTGGTTTTACCTCGTTTTCGTAGATGCCAAAGATTGAGCCAACGGCAAAATTTACATCAACTAGGCTTGAGCCATCAAGTGGATCATAAGCGATGATAAATTTAGCATTTTTATTGATCTCAAGCTCGTCCTCTTTCTCTTCACTAATTAGCGCTTTTACGCAGGCAAGCTCCTTAAATTTAGCTGTGATGATCTCGTCGCTTTTGACATCAAGCTTTAGCTGTGTGTCGCCGGTTGCGTTTTCGTGAGTTGTGTAGCCAAGATCGGCGTATTTTATCACTTCGCTTATCTCTTTTGCGATATCTTTTATGGTGTTAAAAATTTGGTTTAATTCTTGCATTATACAGCCTTTGCATTTTTGATTATCCACGCACAAATAGCGTCTATATCGTCTAAATTTATATTTTTTATCTCGTAAGGAATTTGTTTTTTGTATGTTGCGATCGCATCTGAAAAGCTAAGATATTTTTCATCTATTTCATCTTTAAAAACACTTAATCTTGGTAGTGGAAGCGTCTTTAAACCCTCGACTAAGAGCATATCAAACTCGCCTAGCATTTTAATGACATCGCTAATTTCTTGTGGATTTTGTGAGAAATAAGTTGTTCTAGTCGGACTCATCACCACCACATCTGCCCCAGTTTGTGAAAATTTAAAGCTATCCTTGCCTTCAACGTCAAATTTAGCCTTGTCGCCCGGGTCGTGTTTTACTATCGCGACTTTCAAACCATCGTCTATAAATTTCTTTGCAACTTTTAAAATAAGAGTTGTTTTTCCGCTATTTGAAGGGCCAGAAAAAGCGATAGCAAGTCTTTTCATAAGAACCTTTTTTGTTAAAATTTCTCGCGATTATAACTTATGTTGGCTTTAAAATTTATGAGTGAAATTTAAAAATTAAAATGCTAAAATGGCAGAAATTTTAGAGATTCAAGAGTTTTTATGAGTAAATTTATATCGTTTTTTGTATTTATTTTGATGATATTTGGCTGTGCTGGTGAAAAAGTAATCGTGCATGAGCCGTTAAAAAATGAGCTTCTAGCTTACACGAGCAAAAGTGAGATTATTGATGGTGCTGACAGGACGCTCATCATCGCTACCTATTTAAATCCGATCTACAATTCAAATTTAGACCAGAGCAAAGAGCACTTTTTGGTGGCTATAAATCCAAAAGAGCACGCTAGCGAGCTAAATAATATAAAGGTAAATAACGACTCAAATGCCACAAATGCAAGGCTACTTGATGAAAATGACGAGATGCTAAAATTTGCTGGATTTTCTATGCCTTGGGCGCTCTATTATGAAGTGACCGCACCAAGTAAGCAAAGTGATGATCTAGCACTTAGTTTCGAAATTTATCAGTCAAAGCCGGTTTTGTTAAATTTTCGAAAAGTTGCGAAATCTTTATATTGGAACCAGTAAGCGCCATATAGATCACATAGTTGGCAAGCACCTTTTTGCCGTAGTTTCTAGTTTCTGCCACAGGGACAAATTCTAGTGATAAAAATGGCTCAAATTTCCCCTCTTTAAACATATCATCTCTTGTGATAAGCTTTTTGGTAAAGCCGATACCGCCGTTGTACGCGTATGCGGTAAAGAGCGGATGATAGAGAAATTTATCAAGATAGTTTAGGTGATGGTTTGCAAATTTAAATGCAACATCTGTTTTAAAAAGATCGTCTTGGTCAAAATTTGGGATTTTTAGCTCTTTTTTGCCGATCGCATTTGCGAGAAACGGCATAAACTGCATCATGCCAAGGGCGTATGAAGTAGAAACTACGCTTGGGATAAAGAGACTCTCTTGTCTAGCCAGAGCGTAGATTATTGACTTTCTCTCGTTGCTGATGCCCTCAAGCTCAGGAGAGCTTGGCATTAAGAAGTATTGCCTCTCCCAGCCATGCGCCTTTTGCATGAAGTATGCATAGGCGCCAATGCTTTCGTTTGTATAAAATTTCTTCGCAAATTCGCTTGCTTGCGTGGTGTTCATATCCTTTGCAAGGGCTGCAGTTTTGTTCCATAAAAACGGATCGCTCACGTCAAAATTTTCGATATTTTGCTTGCTAGGTTTTGGTACGATGACTTCAAGTGGTTCGCCACCGATCAAATCTCTTGCGTAAAGCGAGTAGATATTCGCGTCCTTGCTGGCACTTAACTCTTTTAAAAAGCTTTCGTTTTTGCTTATCTGGTACTGCCAAAAGGTCGCATTATCCCTTTGCCAAGCTCTTTCGAATGTACTTTTAGCTCTTGCAAAAAGACTAAAAGCGATATCGTCTTGTCCTAGTAAAATGGCATTTAATCCAAGCGTAAAAGCATCATTTTTTTCAGTGATAGCTGGATTGATGCTTAGCAAATTTCTCCTAAAGCCTTCATATTTTTTATTAAAAACAATATCGTTTAATAAATTTGTAAAGCCCTTTTGAGAGTATAGCTTGGTCATGAAATTTGCATCAAAGCTTTCGCTAAAAAGTGTACTTTTATTTTGCGGGCTAGAGGCGTTAAATAGTTCTAGAAAGCTCTTTGTATCGTTTAGATTTACAAATGCCTGGGCTGGATTTGGCTCATTTAGTGCGAGTAAAATTTTTGATTTTTCTGGATTTGTCTTTGCAAGATTAGCTGCCAAAATTTCACGAGTGTGATTATCAAGTTTTAAACTAAAAGCAATAGATGTTAGCAAATTTTGGCAGGTTAGATTTGCTTGGGTGATATTTTTTGCATTTACACCAGGGCATTTGCTAGGAGCCGCTTTTGGAGGTAAAATTTTATCGATTGATTTTTGAACAAGGCCTGCTCTTCTAAATACATCACGCGAAAGATCTGCTATCTGCTCTTTTGTATAACTGCCCTCGTTGATAAGGCGGTTGATGTAGTAGTCTTTTGCAAGGCTTTTTGGCTCGTTTTTTAGCTCTTCATAGGTATAAATTTTAGCTAAAAGAGCAACACAAGCAAGAGAGAGAATACTAAAGTGACGCAGCAAAACCAAATAAAAGCCTTATTAAAAATTGATCTAAAAATTGAAGTGCTAAAAGCACAATAAGCGGAGTAAAGTCGATACCGCTAAAATTTGTTTTTATATAGCGTCTAATAAAGCTATAAACCGGCTCAGTTAGCCTATAAAGTAGCTGCACGACCGGCGAGCTAGGATCAGGTCTGACCCAGCTAATCAGAGCTGCTGCGATGATGACCCAAGTATAGACCGTGATAATAAGGTGCAAAATGTTTGCAATCGCTGAAAACAGAGTGGAAAGTATCATTTTTGCTCCTAGATTAAAATTTTAGCCAGATCATCTTTGATGAGTGGATAGAGCTCGCTTAGCTCAGGACCGTGAAGGTCGTTCGTAAGAAGCGCACGTAGTGGCATGAAAAAGTTCTTACCTTTTAAATTTGTAACGCTCATAAGCTCTTTTTTAAACTCATCAAATGTTTTGCAAGCTTTTAAATTACGAGCTGCTTTTTTGATGATCTCAAATTCGTTTTTGTACTCATCTGGAGCTATTTTTGGTGAGTATATAGCTTCTACTTTTGCTTTTATCTCGGGCACTAATGAGCTTTCCTGAGTGTAAAATTTAACTAACTCAGCCTTGCTTTCATCTACGCCAAAAATTTCTTTTATACGCTCTTTTGAAGCAAGCTTGATGTGCTCTCTATTTATCTGCTCGAGTTTTTTCACGTCAAATCTAGCTGGCGAGCGTGAAATTTTGGTTATATCAAACCACTTCACCGCCTCTTCGATGGTAAAAATTTCAGTCGGAGTTTTGTTACCAAGAAGTATCAAATAGTTTGCGATCGCCTCAGGTAAAAATCCCTGCTCAAAGAGCCATTTTACGCTTGATTCGTTCTCGCGCTTGCTCATTTTTTTACCCTCTATATTTAAAAGGATAGGCAAATGCGCGTAGTTCATCTTGCCAGTGTAGCCAAGGCCTTCTCGTATGAGATCTTGCTTTGGTGTATTGCTCACGTGATCCTCGCCACGTATGACAAAGGTCACGCCTTCAAGCATATCATCAACTGCGCAGGCGAAGTTGTAAGTTGGAGTCTTGTCTGCTCTCATGATGACAAAGCTATCAACAGCGTCTGGCTCGAAGCTCAGCTCGCCTTTGATCGCATCTGTAAAGCTCATCGTGCGTGTTGGCTTTTTCATGCGGATGACAAATGGCTTCTCGCAGTTTAAAACTTCAGCATCGCTTAATCTCTCGCAGGTACCGTCGTATCTATATGCCACGCCTTGTTCTTTTGCTTTTTGTTTTTTTGCCTCGAGTTCTTCTTCGGTGCAAAAGCAAGCAAAGGCCTTTTTATCGATAAGAAGCTTTGAAGCTAACTGCCTGTGGAATTTTAAATTTTCACTTTGGATGTAAATTTGCTCTGGCTTTATACCAAATTTGCTTAAAATTTCTAAGATATCTTTCTCTTTTCCCTCGATATTTCGCTCTTTATCGGTATCTTCTATGCGTAAAATAAAGCCACTTTTATCTTGTAAAGAACAAATATAATTAAAAATAGCGGCACGTAAATTTCCTATGTGCATATCTCCTGTTGGAGAGGGTGCAAAACGATACATAAGCTCATTCCTTACGTTAAATTTTGAGTTTGGATTATAACACCAGCTTGATAAATTTAAAGTTATGTAATTTGATTTTTTTAGCCGAAGCAAAGCATTTCTTGAATAAAATCCGAACAAAAATTTAACATTTTTAGGAGAAACAATGAGTTTTATAAGCGAATTTAAAGAATTTGCGATGCGCGGAAATGTCATAGATATGGCAGTTGGTGTTGTTATAGGTGGTGCGTTTGGAAAGATCGTTTCATCACTAGTTGGTGATGTTATCATGCCTGTTGTTGGCGTTTTAACTGGCGGTGTAAATTTTACTGATCTTAAGCTTACACTAAAAGAAGCGGTGGATGGTGTACCTGCTGTTACGATAAATTATGGCTCATTTATACAAACAATGGTTGATTTTTTAATAATCGCATTTTGTATTTTCTGCGTCATCAAGGCTTTAAATACACTTAAAAATAAATTACCAAAAGAAGAGCCAGCTCCAGCAGAGCCTGAAACTCCAGCCGACATAGTACTTCTAACTGAGATTAGAGATCTACTTAAAAAATAATTTCATACAATTCGAAGGGAAAATTCCCTTTGAAAATCTATTAAAATTTATCTTATTTTTATATGCTAAAATATTTTTTATTTCAAAAAGGCGAGTGAAAATATGATAGAGAAAATCCCATTTTTTCAAGGCTTAAACGAAGAAGATTTAGCCAAACTTGAAGCCATAAGTGTCGTAAAAAAGTATAAAAAGGGTGAATTTTTATTTATAGAAGGTGAGGAGCCAAAATGGTTAATATTTTTAATAAGTGGCTCTGTTAAGCTTTATAAAACCACGGCAAACGGAAAAGAAATTTTTATTCATCAGTTAGCACCTATGAATTTTGTAGCTGAAGTCGTAAATTTTGAAAATATTGTCTACCCAGCTAGTGCCATTTTTACCATATCTGGCGAGGTGTTAAAGATAAATTATGAAAAATTCGCGGCTGAATTTTTAATAAAACCAGAAATTTGTATGAAATTTTTAAAATCAATGTCCGAAAAGATAAGAATCACAACAAATCTACTTCATCAAGAGTTAATTTTAAGCTCAGAAGAAAAAGTGGCTAAGTTTATTTTAGATCATGAAGATTTATTTAACGAGCTAAAACACACAAAAATTTCATCAATACTTAATATGACTCCAGAAACTTTTTCGAGAATTTTAAATAAATTTAAAACAAATGGTTTAGTTAAACTTGATGAAAAGAACCAAATTTTGGAAAAAGATGTGGGTGGACTGCAAGAAATTTATTCTTATTGAAAGTTAATATCAAATAAATATTTTCATTTACTTAAAGAAAAAATTTATATTTTTTTGGATAACATTCACCTAAAATTTTCGTAAAAATTTACGATATATTGATAAATTCAGGAGGAAATTTTGGCTGAAGTTAAGAAGAAATTTTTTGTTTGGTCATCTGTTGTTATCGGCATTGTGATCGGACTTATTGCGTCTATGGGTATTGCTGATGCACTTCACGCGACTGGTAGCGGCTACATCTGTACCATTTGCCACACGATGGATCCTATGAATGCTGCATATCATGAAGATGCGCACGGCGGCAATAACAAGCTTGGCATAAAAGCTGAATGTTCAGCCTGTCACCTAAACCATACAAGTGCCTATACCTATGTACTTACAAAACTTAAAGTATCGATAAATGATGGCTATAAGACATTTTTTACAGATACAGACAAGATCGACTGGCGTAAAAAACGTGAGCATGCATCTCACTTTGTCTATGATAGTGGATGTTTGACTTGCCACTCAAATTTAAAAAATGTTATTCAAGCTGGTAAATCATTCTTGCCACATAGAGATTATTTCGTTCTTGGAAATCCTAATAAGAAATCATGTGTTGACTGCCACGAGCATGTTGGTCACAAGAATTTAGGACTACAAATCGATAAATTTGAAGCAATTAAAAAACAAGAAAACAATAAAACCAAGTAAGGAGGAGAGATGTTTAAAAAGTCGCTAATGTTATTAGCCTGTCTAATGTCTTTTGGCTTTGCCGCAAACATGGATGCAAATAAATCTGACGCTTTAAACCTTAATGTTGTAAAAAACATTAAAGTTGCTCACAAAATGTCAGACTTATCAAAAAGCTGTGTTGAGTGCCACGCTAAAGAGACACCCGGCATAGTTGCCGATTGGAAAAATAGTCGCCACGCTCACGTTGGCGTAAGTTGTATGGATTGCCACTCTGTAAATGCAGATAATCCTATGGCTTCAGTTAAGGTGCATCCAAAAGATTCTAACAACCATGTTTCAATGCTAGTTAGCCCAAAAACTTGTGCTAAGTGTCACGAAAATGAGGTTGAAGAATTTGTTAAGAGTGGTCACGCAAGAGGTGCTATGCAAATGTATGCTAACCCTGTGATAGTAAAACTAATGTATCACTATGAAGGTATGGATCATCCAGAATACAAAATGGCTCCAGACGCTACTGGTTGTTCTCAGTGCCACGGAACCGTCATCAAACTAGACGCTGATCACAAACCTACAAAAGAGACTTGGCCAAACTACGGTATAGGTAATGTTTATCCTGATGGTGGCGTAGGCGGATGTAAATCATGCCACAGCGCACACACATTTAGCATAGCTGAAGCTAGAAAACCAGCTGCTTGTGCATCTTGCCACCTTGGACCTGATCACCCAGATATTGAGATCTTTAACAACTCAATGCACGGACATATCTATAATAGCGAAGCTCACAAATGGAATTTTGATGCTGCTCCTGATACATGGGATGTACCAGACTTTAGAGCTCCAACTTGTGCAGCTTGCCACATGAGTGGTGTTGGTGAAACAACAACAACTCACAATGTTTCAAGAAGACTAAAATGGAACCTATGGGGCGTCAGCAGTAAGCTAAGAACAGCTGGTGATGAACAAGCTGCTGTTGTTTACGAAAAAACTGGCAAACTAAACGTAGGAACACCTCTAGCAGGTCATCCAAATGGACCAGAAGCAGCAAGAGCTGAGATGAAGCTAGTTTGTAAAGCTTGCCATACATCAACTCATACAGATAACTTCTTCATTATGGGTGATAAACAAGTAGAGCTTTATAACGTTTACAATGCTGAAGCAACTAAGATGCTTGAAGAGTTGAAAGCTAAAAACTTACTACTTGCAGATGCTTGGGAAGATGAATTCCAAGATATCTACTATCATATGTGGCACCATGAAGGCCGTCGTATGAGACAAGGCGCTCTAATGGGTGGCCCTGACTATTCACACTGGCATGGTGTATTCGAAGTTAAGAACGACATTAGAAAACTTCGCAAAATCTATAAAGAAAGAATTGAGTCTGGCAAAGTCCAGTAATTCTTTTTAAGGTGGGAGTTTTCCCACCTTTTTATTTTTAAATTCCAAAATTTTATCTTTTAGTTATTATCCTAAAGTAAATATCTTTTAACAATTATTTTTGTAAATTTAAATCATAAAATCATACGGCTTAGCACTACAAATCGTTCTAAATAATTAATAAAATTTATAATGTAAATTTAAAAATATAAAATATAATCTTTGTTTTCAAGGAGATTTTTTGGGACTTTTTCGGATTATTATCGGGGCATTTATCTTTAGTGTTTTTACAAATTTATACTCATACAAACGTTTTATCAAAAAGGTATCTTTTTTTACTCCACATCTTAAAAAAATTCGCATATTCTTCTACATTATTAGTGCGCTTGAGTTTATATTTGTTCTTCAATTAAGATTTTCTTTTTTAAATATAGAGCTATATCTGATAGCAGGAACTCTCATTGGTTTTTCACTATTTTTATTTGGTGTTAGTTTGTTTTATGATATTGTTAGATCCATTTGTTCAAAAGCTCATTTTAATCCCACAAGACGAAAATTTATTAAATTTTGCTTTGATGTGACATTTGTTGTTTTTATAGTTGCTTGCTTTTTAAAAGGAATTTTTAATGCACTTACTCCGCCAAAAATTAGACAAATTAGTATAAAAATAAAAAATTTACAAAATGATCTAAAAATAGCCATGATAACAGATGTGCATATTGGTGAGTTTTTGCAAAAGGACTTTGTTGCTGAGCTTGTAAAAGAGATAAATTTAGCTAGACCAGACCTAGTGGTGATAGTTGGCGACTTGGTTGATATGAGAGCTGAGCTTATAGGTGATTTTTTGGATCCATTAAAAAATCTTAAAAGTACCTATGGCACCTTTTATGTCCCTGGCAATCACGAATACTACCACGGAGTTGATGGGATATTAGAAAAAATTCGCGCTCTAGGCATTAGGGTGCTTGGCAATAAAAATGAAAAAATAGCTGGCATAAATTTAGCAGGGGTCTATGATCTAGCTGGCATAAAGTTTAAAAATTTAGAGCCAAATTTAGATGAAGCGCTAGCAGGATGTGACCCAGAACTACCGACTATCCTGCTCTCTCATCAGCCAAAATTTATAAAAACTATGCAAAAAGATGTCGATCTAATCCTTTGTGGTCACACGCATGCTGGACAAATTTTTCCTTTTGGTATTTTAGTCCTGCTAGATCAAGGTTTTTTACATGGGCTTTATAAGATTAATGATAAAATGCAAGCTTATGTTAGTAGTGGCGCAGGATTTTGGGGGCCTCCAGTTAGGATCTTTGCTCCAAGCGAGATCGCGATATTAAATTTAAGTAAGGAATAAAATGAACAAGGACAATCTCTTCTCTCAAATTTTTGGTAAAGTTGCAAAATTAAATTTTTTCAAACCGCTTCAAGAGCTTATCAACTCCTTTTACGTAAAGCTATTTAAGATTGACATGAGCGAGTTTAAGCCATCAAATGAGTATAAAAATTTAAACGAACTTTTCACCAGAGAGCTCTTAAAGCCAAGAGAATTTGACGCAGCAGATGAGATATTTATAAGTCCGGTTGATGGCACTTGCCTTAGCTTTGGCACTACAAAAGAGCTAGAAGCTTTTAGCATAAAGGGCATGAGCTACGGCGTGAAGGAGCTTTTAGGGCAGGGCGAGCTTGAAGGCGAGTTTGACTTTGCCAACATCTATCTTAGCCCAAAAGACTACCACCACTATCATGCACCTTGCGACATTACGATAAAAAAAGCGGTCTATATCCCTGGTAAGCTTTACAGTGTGGCAGTAAAATGGCTTGGCAAGGTGGATAGCCTTTATACTAAAAACGAGCGTGTGGCGCTACTTTGCGAGATGAAAAATGGCAAAAAGCTTTGGCTAGTTTTCGTGGGTGCGCTAAACGTTGGCAAGATGAAATTTTGCTTTGATGATCGCATCCAAACAAATGCGATGGCAAATTTTACACAAATTTACGAGTATGAAAATTTACATATCAAAAAGGGCGAGCGCCTTGGGAATTTTGAGCTTGGCTCAACTATCGTGATACTTAGCGAAAAAGATGCGATCGAATATAATCTCTTTGAAAATAAAGAGCTTAAATTTGCTGAGACTATTGGAATAATAAAATAAATACGCTTGGCATATAAGTAAAATTTTTATACCTTACTTGGCTGGTGTCCCATTTGCTTAGATTTTAGTGGTAAGTTTTATATAGTCTTTAAAAAAATATTATAGATTTAAAAGTTTGTGAAAGATGATGAATACATTATTTTATCTATCGAAATCTTTCTTGCTTTAATTGTGTTCTTCATTAAGCCATCAACCTCTGCAACTAAGAGCTATTATCTTTACTTATAAAACCCATATTGATATCACAGAGCTGATAGCATTTACATCATTGCTTGTATAGAGAAGCTTATGTATCAATAAAGATATTAATAAGACGATATAACTTAGTATATTTTTCAAAAGAATTTTTATTAACTATAATAAGGAAGTTTTAATTTACCTTATGCAGCCCAAGGATTAAATATTTTTTGACTATTTAGCCCAAAAGAGGGCTAAATTTAAACATTAAACCTAAAGTGCATAACATCGCCATCTTGCACGATGTAGTCTTTGCCCTCAAGTCTCATCTTGCCAGCCTCTTTGGCTCCGTTTTCGCCGCCATGTGCGATATAGTCGTCATAACTTATCACTTCAGCTCTGATAAAACCCCTCTCAAAGTCGTTGTGGATGACGCTTGCTGCTTTTGGCGCTTTCCAGCC
This sequence comes from Campylobacter concisus, assembly GCF_003048905.1. Taxonomy (NCBI): domain Bacteria; kingdom Pseudomonadati; phylum Campylobacterota; class Epsilonproteobacteria; order Campylobacterales; family Campylobacteraceae; genus Campylobacter; species Campylobacter concisus. Next base: position 419,028 of record NZ_PIRO01000001.1, on the reverse strand, counting down.
ATTTGTGATCGTCCATGCCCTAACTTCTACGACGCCAGCAGTAAAATAACTTATCAAATTTAGCTTTGCAAAAGACGTTCTTATGATCTTCTCAAGTCCGCTCTCACTCGTACCGATAGATGCCAAAAACTCGTGTGCCTCTTCGTCGCTTAGACCTATTAGCTCCTCTTCTACTTTGGCGCAAAGCTTGATCACCTCGTGATCTGAGGCTTTTGCGTACTCTTTTAGCGCTTTTACAAATTTATTATCTTCATTAAGCCCTTCTTCATCGACATTCGCACCATAAACTACCTCTTTGGCGCTTAAAAGTCTTAGCTCTCTATTGAGTGACAAAAACGCCTCACTATCTCTTTGCTCAAAGCTACTTGCGCTTTTGCCCTCATTTAGATGAGCCAAAAGTAAATTTGCTATCTCAAGTGCCTCTTTAGCACCTTTTGCATTTGCCTTCGCCTCTCTTGTGAGCTTTTCTATCTTTTTATTTAACTGCTCGATATCAGCTAGTATCAGCTCAGTTTGGATGATCTCGATGTCTCTTACTGGATCGACACTGCCCTCGACGTGAGTGATGTTTTCGTCCTCAAAGCAGCGAACTATGTGCAAAATAAGCTCTGTCTCTCTAATGTTTGATAAAAATTTATTGCCAAGTCCCTCGCCAGAGCTCGCCCCTTTTACAAGGCCTGCAATATCGACAAATTCGATGGTTGAATATTGAATTTTATTAGGACTAACTATCTTTGCAAGCTCATTTAGGCGCTTATCAGGCACTGGCACGATGGCTTTGTTTGGCTCGATAGTGCAAAACGGATAGTTCGCACTCTCGGCATTTTGCGCCTTTGTAAGTGCGTTAAATGTCGTTGATTTGCCCACATTTGGCAGGCCTACTATTCCAACTGAAAGTCCCATCAATTCTCCTTGCTAAGTGCTTGTAAAAAGTATAAATTCATCCTCACGCCAGCCCCGCTCGCACCTGCTTGGTTGTATCCCCAAGCCTTTTCGCGGTATGCCGGGCCTGCGATATCAAGGTGTAGCCACTTATCTTTGTACTCATCTTTGATAAATTTAGCTAGAAACATGCCAGCTGTGATCGCGCCGCCATATCTGTTTGAGGCGCAGTTGCTAACGTCTGCGATCTGGCTTTTGATAAGCTCGCTAAGATAAGGGTTAAAATCAAGCGTAGTCGCTAGCTCGCCGCTATCTTTTATCTTGTTTTTAAACTCGCTTTTTAGGCTCTCGCTGTTGCCCATGATGCCTGTTGTGTATTCGCCAAGTCCCACGACGCAAGCGCCAGTTAAGGTTGCCATATCGATTAAGATGTCTGGCTTAAAATCCTGTGCATAGCTTAGGCAGTCAGCCAGCACTAAACGTCCTTCTGCATCAGTGTTTCTCACCTCTATACTAATGCCACTTCTTGAAATAAGCACGTCATCAGGCTTGTAGGCATTGCCGCCGATCATATTTTCAGTAGCACCCAAAATGGCATGAATTTCAAATGGTAAATTTAGCTCCGCTGCACCTTTTATGATGCCAAGAGCTGCTGCTGCGCCGCTTTTGTCTGACTTCATTGTTAGCATATAATCAGCCGGCTTCAAGCTAAGGCCACCGCTATCGTATGTTAGGCCTTTGCCGACAAAAATGATGCGTTTTTTAAACTTTTTAGGCTTGTAGGTTAGGTGAATGAGCCTTGGTTTATGCACGCTTGCGCGATTTACCGCCAAAAATGCGTTCATATTCTCTTTTGCTAGAAATTTCTCGTCATAGACCTCGCACTTTATGCTTACGATATTTTTGGCTAAATTTAAAGCGTCCTGCGCCATCTTTTGTGGTGTATAAATTTCTGGAATTTCATTTACGATATCTTTTACGAAATTTGTAGCATTTGCTATTATCTCTGCCTCTTTAAAACCCTCATTTGCAGCTTCTAGATCGACCTTTTTGCCAGCAAATTCTTCAGTAGAAAAGATGATATCTTTTAGAGTGTATCTCTCTTTTTTCTCTTTATACTTGTTAAATTCATAGCTTCCAAGCAAAAAGCCCTCAGCTAGCGCCTCAAAGCTTAGTTTTTGACACTCTGCTACGTAAGAAGCTAGCTTTATACTCTTAATGTTTAGCGATTTTAGCGCGTTATAAGCTTTCGCAGCTGAAACTCTAAGCTCGTCAAGATCAAGCTTAGAAAGTGGCACGTAAGCCCTTTTTGCCTCGCTTAGAACAAGGACGCTATCGCCTTTGTAATTATTAAATTTAATAGCCTCTTTATCGCTTATAAATTTATGTTTTAACTCCTTATCTACTACGAAAATTAGTTCAATATCAGCTTTTATATCTTTTAATTTTTTATCAACTATTTGAAACTGCATGTCTTCTATCTCTCCTTTCGTTTAAAATTTTATTTTCGATGCGCTTAAATGTATAGATCAAAAGTCCCATAAATATGGCAACCACTGGGATAGCGACGTACCAGTGCTCTTTTGCTTTTTGAAGTAGTACTAGTATATGCTCGCCAAGTATCCAAGCAGGTATGGTCGTGATCGCCGCCCAGCACCAAGCGCTGATTAAATTTATAAAGGCGTATTTTTTAGCATCATAGCCTGTAAGTCCTATGCAAAGTGGGATGATGACGCGAAAGCCATACATATAGCGTTGCAAAAAGATGATCGGCCAGCCGTATTTTTTCAGCATTATGTGCGCCACTGCAAATTTTCTCCGCTGTGCGTGAAGCCTTTTTGCGATGTATTTTTTGTTGTAACGGCCAAGATAGAAGTAAATTTGATCTCCCACAAAGCCTCCAAGTCCAGCCACAAAGATAGCAAGCGCTATATGCATATGCGTGGTGTGAGCGAGAATTCCAGCCATTATTAAGGCCATCTCACCCTCCATGATGCACCAGACAAAAAGTATGATGTAGCCGTACTCTTTAAGCAGTTCTATAAAAAATTCTTCCATTCTAAACCTCTAAAACGCTGTAAATTTTAGTAAGCGACTTTAGTTTTTCGCTACCTTTTAGATCGACTAGATCTACGATAAAGCACGCTTCTACGCAGGTTGCGTTAGTTTGATTGATAAGCTCAACTGAAGCCTTTGCAGTGCCTCCAGTGGCTATGAGATCATCCATCAAAAGTACTCTAGCGCCAGCTTTTTCTCCAAAAGCATCGATGTGAATTTGCACTTCATCGACGCCGTATTCTAGGCTATATTTTTGAGAAAGTGTGATAAAAGGCAGTTTTTTTGGCTTGCGAATAGGCACAAAAGGCAGCCTTAGTCTTGCTGCAAGCGCTGCGCCAAAAATGAAGCCACGTGACTCGATGCCAGCGATGTAGTCGATCTTTGCATCCTCATATCTAGCCACTAAATGATCTATCAAAAAGTTAAATGCCTCTTTGTTGTTTAGTAGCGTCGTGATGTCACGAAAGACTATGCCAGGCTTTGGAAAGTCGTTTATGCAGCGAATAGAGTTTAGTAAAAATTCTTTGCCTTTTTGATCTAAAATCTTCATAAATTTCCTTAAATTTGAGGTTATAGTAGCGCTTCGATCTTGCCTTCAAGCTCACGGATGCGTTGTCTTAGCTTGTCGTTTTCTAAGCGGTACTGTGAATTTCTTGTGCGAAGTGAGGTTACGTCGTTTTTGGTCTTATTTAGCTCGTCTGTCAAGATGTCGATGTTGCCTAGACTTCGCTGAAGTTGGATCTGAAATTTTCTTATGACGACCTCGGTGTCTTGGAGGTTATTTTTCATAAAATCTTTTGTCGCACGTTCTTTTTTTAGAAGCGTTTTGAAGTAAAAAACCATGACGGTTAGGTAGATCGCAGCACAAACAAGAGCGGTAAAAACGATCCACTCGCCTATCATTTGGCTTCCTTAAGCTCTATTTTTTTGACTCTTCTTTCGTGTCTGCCACCTGCAAACTCTGTCTTTAAAAATGTTTCAAGTGCTGCTGTAGCCACGCCAGTTCCGATAACCCTTGCTCCAAAAGCAATGACGTTTGCATCGTTATGTTCTCTTGCAAGCCTAGCGGTAAATTCGTCGTGACAAAGGGCGCACCTTACGTTTTCATGCCTGTTTGCAGTGATTGAAATACCAATACCTGTGCCACAAATGAGCACGCCGTAGCAGTTAGGCTCAAGTTTGCTCGCTAGCAAATGCGCATAATCAGGGTAATCAACGCTATTTTTGTCATTCGTACCAAGGTCAATGACTTCATAACCAAGCTTTTTTATGGCTTCTTTTAACTCTGCCTTAAGCTCTACTCCAGCGTGATCGCAAGCGATAAAAATTTTATCTATTTTCATGAAAAATCCAATAAATTTTTTGCAGATTATAGTCAAAGTTGCATTAAAATAAAATTTTGCTTGCATGTGAGAAAAGGCTATAATTTTAGAAATTCTTAAAAGGGAAAAATATGAAAAAGATACTCTTTTTAATGGCTTCAGCGTTAGCCTTTGCAAATGAAAATTTGATAGAGATCTACACTGATCAAACCATTATCACTCAAAAATTTAGTGACGCAAATAGCTCTTTTAGCGCCTTTGTGCCAGAGGGCGTACAGAGTGATAGTATCACTATAAATGGGGATTGTGATGCGAATGCTAATCTAAAAAAGATCAACGAAGAAAATAGTCCAAGTTACATAAAATGGAAGCAAGAAGTTGCAAATTTAAATAACAAGCTTGAGGCGCTAAAAGCAAGAGGTAGGTTTATAGAGCAAGCTTTGACAGGAGAAAATAAAAGTAACGATGTGACGAAAAGAGCTGATGAGTTTTATAAATTTAGCCTAGAAAATATCGAGAAAATTTCAGCTGCTAAAAGTGAGCTTGAAGCGCTTAATAAAAATGAGCCAAAGAGCAAGATGGCTGGATTTTTGCAGCTTGATATGAAATTTACTTGCGACCCAAAAGAGGCGACGCTTTCATATATGGATGATGAGGCGCCAAAGACGCTAAATGAAATTTACGCAGACACAAAAAACAAAAATATCTTGATAAAACAAGAAATTTTACTCACCAACCCATTTGCCAGCGATGTTAAAAATTTAAAGCTCGCTATCTATCCAACCAGATATCAAAAGGCGCTTGCTCCAAGCAAGTTTTACCCTTGGTACGAGGAGAGCGAGGCAGAGGTTGCTAGTTACGGCGCTTCAAAAAATATGCTAAAAGCCGCGAAAGTCACCGCTGAGGTCGCTGATATGCGTGTGCAAAGAGATGAAAATGAGTTTGCCAAAATTTGGAAGATAGATGGGATAAATTTGGTAAAAGGCGAGAGCAAATATATAACTTATGATACGCAAAAAATGGACGCAAATTTTAGTGTTTTTGCTGATTTTTACGACTCGCTAAAGGCATATAATGTGGCTAGTTTTAAGATAAATGATGATCTAACTCCAGCTAAAACGCAGTTTTATGTTAATGGTGTGAGTGTTGGTAGTCCTAGTGAGTTTAAACTAAAAGCAAAAGATGAGCCAGTGCAGTTATTTTTAGGGCAAAACGAGCTAATCGAGCTTAAAAAAGAGCGATTAAATAAATTTAAAAAGAGCTCGCTTCTTGGCAAAGACCGCATAAGCGAAGAGGGCTATGAGATAAGTGTCAAAAATAATTCAAGTAAGAGCGTTGATGTTACTTTGGTCGATCGTGTACCAGTGTCTGCCGATGAGACGGTAAAGGCCGAGGTAAAGGGCTTTGATAAAAAAGATATCAGCAAAGATGGCAAGGTGGAACTTAAATTTAGCCTTGCACCAAAAGAGGAATTTAAAAAAGAGTACTCTTATAAGATCACAAAGCCAAAAATTTAGAGCAAATTTGCTCTAAATTTAGCCATTTATAAAGGCACTTGCGATATCTAAAACGTATCTTGTCGGATAAAAGATAGTATCTTTTAACGGCGAAACAAGGATGATAATAAGGATGACAAAGCCATATCTTGAGATGCCCTCAAGCTTTTCAGCCAGTGCGTGAAAGCCAAAATTTCTAAGTGCGTACTCGAGCGCGTGAAAGCCGTCAAGTGGCGGGATCGGATAGAGATTAAAGATGGCTAACATCAAATTTAAAAGCGCAAGCGTAAATAAAAACTGAAGTAAAATTTCAAAGGTTTCTATATTTAATAAAGCCTTTAACACAAAAAGCGACAAGACGCCCAAGATGATGTTGTAGCAAATGCCAGCTAGACTTACGTAGATAGCTGCTTTATATCCGCCATTTCGCACGACTATGTAGGTATTTACAGGCACTGGTTTTGCCCAGCCAAACATCATACCAGTGCTTAGGTAAAGTACCAGTGGCACGATGATAGTGCCAACTGGGTCAATATGTTTTATAGGGTTTATGCTAAGCCTGCCAAGGCTTTTTGCAGTGTTGTCACCAAATTTATAAGCGACATAGCCATGGGCGATCTCGTGACCGACGATGGCGATTATTAAAGAGATGACGATAGTGGCGACTTTGACTATGTCTATGTTATCAATGAAGCCCATCTACTTCGCCTTCTTTTAGAGCTTTGTTAGTGAAAAATTCGTCATTTTCTATCGTATCTACAAAGCGTCCGATACGTTCCCAGCGCACATTGTAGTTCTTGTCCCAGCTAAAATATATAAACCAAGGCTGACCGACTATATCTTTGTAAGCCACGCTTCCCCAAAAACGGCTATCATTTGAGTGATCGCGGTTGTCGCCTATCATGAAGTATTCATCTTTTGGTACTTTGACGTAAAATGCATTAAGGTTAAAATTTGGATTTTGCGGTAGTGAGCCAATTAGCACTGGCTTCATAAAAACACTATCTTTGTTTGTATTTAGCATGAAAATCATCTGCTCAAATAAATTTACATTTTCGTCATAGTGGATGCCGCTAAATCTATATGGCTCTTTTATGAAAAGTTTGCCATCAAGCTCGGCTATGTCACTGCATGAGTAACCAAATTTACTCTCTTCGCCGTTTAAATTTTCACGGCAGTTTGCCTTTATAAAATTATCTCCCTCTTTTGGACGCAAATACAAGGCTTTTTCGGTAAATACTATCTCATCTTCGCTCGTAGCAAAGCAGCGTTTTACAAAGTGGGTCTTTTCATCTTTTGGATAACGAAAGACGACTATATCGCCTCTTGCTGGACCATCGCCTGTAATAAGATGCCCATTGTCATTTAGCTCGGGTAAAATTTTCACCTCAAGCCAAGGAATTCTTGGCGTTGGTATGCCATAAACAAATTTTTTTGCAAATAAAAAATCACCAACCAAAAGCGTATTTTTCATCGAACCAGACGGGATAACAAAGGCTTGAGCTATGAAAAATATAACAAAAAGTACAATGATGACTGTGCCAGTCCAGCTCGAGCAAAAGTCATAAAATTTAGTAAAAAATTTTTTCATTATTACGCTCTTTTGTGGCTAGCTATCTTAGCTTGGGCTGCAAGGATTGTGTTGTTTAAAAGCATCGCAATCGTCATCGGACCTACGCCCCCAGGAACTGGCGTGATGTATGAGCATTTTGGTGCGACCTCGTCAAAATCCACATCACCTACAAGCCTGCCATTATCAAGTCTATTTATGCCTACATCAACGACTACTGCGCCATCTTTTACCATATCAGCCTTTAAGAAAAATGGTTTACCAATGGCTGCGACGATGAGGTCGGCATTTTTACAAATTTCTTTTAAATTTTTAGTCTTGCTGTGAGTCACGGTAACGGTTGCTGAGGCGTTTAAAAGCAAATTTGCCATAGGCTTGCCAACGATATTACTTCTACCGATCACCACCGCGTTTAGTCCAGCCACATCAATGCCATACTCTTTTAAAATTTCCATCACGCCAAGCGGTGTGCAAGGCACAAAGCCATCAAGGCCACTGACAAGTTTGCCAACATTTACAGCGTGAAAGCCATCTACGTCTTTTGCTGGATCGATCGTTGCTAAAACGGTATTTGTATCTATATGTTTTGGAAGTGGCAACTGCACCAAGATGCCGTGGATACTATCGTCTAAATTTAGCACATTTATAAGTGCTAGAAGCTCTGCTTGGGTTGTATTTTCGCTTAGACGGTGAGCCACGCTTTTTATGCCGTATTCGTTGCTGGCTTTTTCTTTGGCTCTAACGTATGTTTGAGATGCTTTATCTTCACCTACTAAGATGACAGCTAGGGTTGGCTCTATGCCAAATTTTTTTAGTTCTTCAGCTCTTACTTTTACGCTTTCTTTGACCTTTAAAGATACGGCTTTGCCGTCTAAAATTTTCATATTGGATCCTTATTTAAAAGCTTTTTTAATCACAAGGGTGGTATCATACCTAAAATTAAATTAAAATTTTTAAAGAGAGGTTTATGCGGTCTGTTTTTTTGTTTTTGCTTTTTTGTGTGGCGATTTTTGGTGCTGATTTTATCACAAAGACCGAATACGCCAAGATGCTCTACCTAAATCCACGCGGCATAGGATGCGATAAATGTCACGGTACAAAGGGCGAGGGCAGTCTAATCTCTAAATACAAGCACTTTGACAAAAAAGCAAACAAAACGGTTGACGATGAGCTTAGAGCACCAAAGATAAATGATATAGAATTTGAAAGCTTTAAAGCCGCTCTAACTAAGCCAAAAGGTGTCATGCCAAGCTACTTTTTGACAGACGAGGAGACTACGATTCTTTATGAGTACATTACAAATAAGATAAATACTCCCTCAAAAGCAGCAAAAGCGCAAAATTTAGGCAAGCCAGTTTCCACTGATACGACGCAAAAACAGCCAGAGCAATCTACTAAAGCCGCTCCTGCTACAAAGGTTACAGAACCAGCTAAAACTACCACAGCTAAGCCAGCTGAGCCAGCAAAAACCGCTACTACGCAAGCACCAAAGTCGCCAGTAAAACCAGTAACAAATCAAAAAGATAATCAAAAGACAAATTTAAAAACACAAAATCAAAAGGATAAAAAATGACAAATAAAGAGGCATTTAGCGAAGCCAAAAAATATATCCCAGGTGGTGTAAATTCGCCTGTTCGTGCATTTGGTAGTGTTGGTGGCGAACCTGTAATGATCGATCACGCAAAGGGCGCTTATCTATACGATGTCGAGGGTAAAAAATACCTTGACTTTATCCAAAGCTGGGGTCCGCTCATATTTGGCCACTGTGACAAAGATATCGAAGAAGCTATCATCTCTGCTGTAAAACAAGGCGTATCTTACGGCGCGCCATCACCAAAAGAGACCGCTCTAGCAAAGCTAATATGTGACGAGTTTAAACAAATAGATAAAATTCGCTTCGTTAGCTCTGGTACGGAGGCTACCATGAGCGCGATCAGGGTGGCTAGAGGGTATGCCAAAAAAGATGGACTAATAAAATTTGAAGGCTGCTATCACGGACACAGTGATGCACTTCTTATCAAAGCAGGAAGTGGCGCAACGACATACGGCAATGCTTCAAGCAGCGGCGTGCCACAAGACGTTGTGAAAAACACCTATTTGGCAGTTTATAACGATATAGAAAGCGTAAAAGCCATTTTTGAAAATAATAAAGACAAAATAGGCGTCGTCATAATCGAGCCTATCGCTGGAAATATGGGGCTTGTACCAGCTGATAAGAAATTTTTAGGGGAGCTTAGAGCGCTTTGCGATAAATTTGGCGCTGTGCTTATCCTTGATGAGGTTATGAGTGGCTTTAGAGCCTCACGCCTTGGCTCATATCCATTTCACGAGGTGGATGCCGATCTTATAACATTTGGTAAGGTTATAGGCGGAGGCATGAATGTCGCTGCATTTGGAGGCAAAGCTGAGATCATGGACTGCTTAAGCCCAGATGGCGCTGTCTATCAAGCAGGCACTCTAAGTGGCAACCCAGTGGCGATGAGCGCTGGTATAGCGGCGATTTCTAAGATAAATAACGACGCAAATTTATACGCTAGGCTTGAAAAGCTTGCCCTAAAGCTAATGGCTGGCTTTAAAGAGGCTGCAAAGAGTGCAGGCATCACCATCCAAACTGATGTTCGTGGCTCTATGTTTGGCTACTTTTTTATAGATCACGCCGTAAAAAACTACGACGATGCGTTAAAGAGCGATACAAAGCTATTTGCTAAATTTCACCAAGCGATGCTTAAGCGTGGAATTTATCTAGCTCCAAGTCAGTTTGAGACTGGATTTGTCTGCGATGCGATGAGTGAGGCGGATATCGATCTAGCGGTAAGCGCAGCTAAAGAGGCGTTTTTGGAGATAAAAGCTTAATGGCAAAATTTAAGATAAAAGATATCGTAGCAGGTGCTGAGCAGCTAAGTCTTGGCGTTTCAATCGTAGTTGCGATCTTGCTTGGCACTGGACTAGGGTATTTTGTAAAAAAGGCTACAAATTTTACACCAGCTCTTTGGATAGGCTTTGCTATTGGCATCGCAGCTGCTATTTTAAACGTCTATAAAGCTTACAAAGCGCAGATAAAAAGCCTAGATGAGCTAAAAGATGAAAGCAGATACAAAGGCTACACAAAAGACGATGATGAGGACGATTAGTAGGCTTTTGATTTGCTATTTTGTGCTTTGGCTGGCTCTTAGTGCGGTTGGCAAATTTATATCAAATCAATTTTTCATAAGCTCGCAAATTTCGTTTTTTGCCTCGCTTATCATCCTAACGGCTAGTTTTTTTGCCTACAAAAACCGCATAAATTCTCGGCTAGAAAATGCAAGAGATGAAATTTTAGCCAAGATAGAAGAAGAGGACGAAGAGGATGAAGAAATTTTGTCCCAAAATGAGGCAAAAGAGCTTAGCCTAAAAGATGAAAAAGCAAGGCTAAAAAAGCAGAAATTTTCATTTAAAGATAAAAGTTTCGCAGCAGCCTTTATGCCTTATCGCTTGGTGGCTTATGCGATACTTTTTTTTGGATTCATTTTTTTAAAAAATGAAAATTTACTAAATGTGTCTGGTTTTTTAGTTGGGCTTGCTCCGATGCCTATTGGTGCATTTGTTTTTGGACTTATGGAGAATAAATTTAATACCGCAAAGGATACTGATGGCAAGTAGCTTTAGGATCATTCGCTCGATGGGACCGCTATTTTTGGGTATGAGTTTGCTTTTTATCGGAAATGGCCTAGTCATCGCATCTTGTAGCGCACTTCTTAAGCAAAACGGAGTGGGTGAGCTAGAGATTGGATTAATCAATACAGGCTTTTTTGTGGGTGCGTTAATTAGCACCATTACAGCTCACAGAGTCATCTCAACTACTGGCCACATCAGAGCATTTGCCATCTTTTCAGCCATTTTTGCGGTCTCAGCTATGCTTCATGCGGTAAATCAAAATTTAGTATTCTGGGCGATATTGCGTGCATTTTTGGGATATTGCTATTACGCACTTTTGATGGTTATAGAAAGCTGGCTAAATGCAAAAATTCCAAATAAAATAAGATCTCGTGTGATAGCCTTTTACGAAGGCGTTTTTTACACGAGTTTTGGACTTGGCATTTTGATCTTGGCGCTTAACCTTAATACCTTTGAAATTTTCATCATCAGTGCAGCTTTTATCATGCTCTCAAGCATTCCATTAAATTTGATCCGTATAAATCAGCCTCAAATCCCAGAGCGTCAGCCCATAAATATCCCAAAAATTTTTGGTATCGTCCCGCTCGCTCTTGTTGGTGCGCTCATTGCAGGCTTAGCAATAAATGGCTTTTTTTCGATGGCAAGCCTTTTTGTTTTGCTTCAAGGATACGGCACAAAAGAGGCATCGTTTTTTATGACGGTTGCGATGATCGGAGGCTTTTTAGCTCAAGTTTTTATCGGTAGTTTCTCTGATAGATATGGCAGAAGGCCAGCTATTTTGCTTTGTAGCAGCGTAGCTTTAATAAGTGCGGTTTTGTTTTTACTAAATGGCAAAAATTTAACGATTGAATATCTGCTTTCATTCTTTTTTGGGGCTGGAATTTTTTGCACCTATGGGCTTTCGCTCGCTAGAGCAAATGATGAGATCACAGACAAGACAAAGAGTGTGCAAGTCGCACGTGCCTTGCTATTTAGCTACTCTTTGGCTTCGCTTTTCTCACCGCTTCTTATGAGCTATGCGATGAAAATTTTTGGAGCATTTGGCTTTATCTATGTTTATTTGGTGCTTTTTGCTGGACTTATTTTATTTGCACTAACGCAAAAGACAATACCACAGCACATGAGAAAAGAGTATAACGATAGGCTCGTTGCAAGGACGGCTGGCATAGCTACTATTGAGCAAAATGGAAATTTTGCCGATAGAAAAAATAAAAAATAAAAAATGGACGTAGGAAATTCTTTGAATATATCAAACACTTCGGTTCAGACCGGACAAAATACTACTCAAAATGTGCCAGTTCGTAAAAATGAAGGCTCGCTTTTTAAAAATCAGCCAAGCGTACAAACGCCTAATGAGCAGAGTATTTCAGAGACACTTGATAATGTTGGAAAACTCGTTGCAAGAGTGCTTGATGATCTAAAAAGTGCTTCAAGTCTTAGCAAGGCTGAACAAATTTTATCTCAGGCAAAAGACACGAAAATAGCTCCAAATTTAGCCAGCGAGCTATCAGACCTTGCAAAAAGCTTAGAAGCAGAAGCAACGCAAAATGAAAATAGTGAGATAAAAAATCTTGCTTTAAAACTAAAAGAATTTCTAAAACCAATAGCCGATCTAAAAGCTGGCTCACTAAATGATCAGATCAAAAACTCAGGCGTAATGCTTGAAGCAAATTTAAAAGATGCACTTAGTCCAGAAAAGCTTCCAAGCTCGGTTCAGAAGCTACTAAGCGATATAAAAAATCTCTCAAGCGGGAATTTACTAAATCAAATTTTAACCCTAAATGATGAAAAATTAGACAATCAAAACTCTTTTTCAAAGCTTGCTTCTATACTTGAAAAAGCGAGTAGTGACGCAAAAAATATCCTTGATAACTCAAGCATAAAAACCCTTTTAAAAGATGTTGATAAGCTTGATAGTGTGGTTAAATTTTTAGATAAAAATTTTTCAAAAGATCAAAATGGCGAGCTAGTAAAAAATCAAATAGGCAAAATGCAAAATTTCATCTCAAATTTAAGCGAGAAAGTCGCAAGCCTAGCAAATGAAAAGCTAAATCAAAATTTTGGTTTTAGCCAAAATCACAAAGAGCTAAAAACTATCCTTGATAGCATAAAAAACGATCTAAAAACGCTAAATAACATAGGCGATGAAGCAGGGCTTGTAAAAGCGTTTAATGAGATGAGCGATGTTTCAAAGGATGGTAGCTTGCAAGATAAGCTCCAAAGCGCGGCGAGGCGTCTTGCTCATAGCCTAAGTCTTGCTGATGCTAAGGCAAGTTTGGCTAAAAATGAGCTAAGTGAGAGTAAGGCACTTTTAAAACAGTTAAATCTCGCTACAAACGATATAAATAACATTACGACTAAAAATAGCAGCGAAATTTCAAAGGTGCTAAGCCAAGATATAAAAAGTACGCTTTTAAATATCAGTGAAAAGAGTCAAAATCCGCAAAGCGTAAATGCAGCAAATAAGATGATTTCGCAGATCGAGATGCATCAAATGATATCAAGTCTTCAAGGAGGGATCCAAACCTATATGCCTTATATTTGGGACGGCGTTGAGGGTGGAAATATCGCATTTAAGAAAGGCAAAAAGGATAAATTTTACGCTCAGATCGATCTAAATTTTAAGAAATTTGGACAGATAAATGTGATGGTTGGACTTATTGATAAAAGGTATATTGATCTCTCGGTAGCTACACAAACAAATGAGTTTAAGGAGCTAATCCTTTCAAACTCTAGCGAATTAAAACAAGCAATATCAAAGCTTGGACTCATAGTTTCAAACTTTAATATCAAAACTTTGTCAAAAGTAAAGCTAAATGATAGATTTAAAAAATTTGGCGGCCTTGATGTGGGCTTTGATAAGAAAATTTAATGCAAGTAAATAAGAAAAAAGCAGTAGCTCTTGGCTACAACAGATCTAAAGATAATGCTCCAAGAGTGCTGGCTAGTGGCGCTGGCGAGATAGCAAATAGAATAATTGATCTTGCAAAAGAGCATGATATACCGATCAAAGAGGATCCTGACCTTATTGAAATTTTAAGCAAGGTTGAAGTTGATCAAGAAATTCCACCAAATTTATATAAAGCTGTTGCTGAAATTTTTAGCTTTTTATATAAGATCACAAAGAAATGATCTATAAATTTGCTTAAAAATTAGCAAGGCATATAAAGAGTGGCAGGGATATTGACGATATACAAAAAAGTGGCGTAAGCTAAATATTAAATTAAAAATTTAAAGGCTATTTGTGGCACAAAAATTAATATTAATAGGGGCGTCTACTGGCGGGCCTGGGCATTTAAAAAAGTTATTAAAAAACGTAAAACTAAATGGAGCTATCATCGTGATAGCCCAGCACATGAATAAAATGTTTATAAACTCTTTTGCTATGCAAATCGGAAAAGAGTGTGGCTTGGATGTTGAAATTTTAAATGAGAGGAAAATTTTAAAAGAAAATACCGTATATGTCTGCGAACAAAATGTAGTGGTGTCACCAAATTTACCAATTAGCGCAAAGCCAAATACAGAAGAAAAGACTATATATACGCCAAATGTTGATGTGTTGTTTAAATCTGGAGTCGGAATTTGCAAGAGCGCAAATGTCCTAGCTATCTTGCTAACTGGTATCGGAGATGATGGTGCATCTGGGCTTGATAAGCTTTATAAGGCTGGAGCAAAATGTATAGCTGAAAATGAAGAGAGCGCGATAGTTTATGGCATGCCAAAACGTGCAAAAGAGCTAAATCAAAGCTTAAAATCATTAAATCTAACTATGATAAAAAAAGAGCTGGAGGATTTTTTAAATGCTACTAACTAATGACGCAAAAGATACAAAAACAATGCAAACAAATACTTCACAAGATATGGATAGTTTTAATGAATTTATGAACGTTATCAAAACTCTTTGCGGAGTTGATCTGGAGCCAAAAAGAGATATCACATTGCAGCGAATTACCATTTTTATTAGGGATCGCCAGATAAAAAGCTTTAAAGATCTTGTTTCGATGATAAGATATAACTCAAGCTTGCGACAAGACATTTTAAATCTAGTAACTGTAAATGAGACTTATTTTTATAGAGAGTTACCTCAACTTAAAGATGTGATCTATTACGCAAAGGAGCTTGGAGGAGCTAGAATTTTGTGTGCTCCTTGCTCTACTGGAGATGAGTCATATTCGCTTGCAATGCTTGCTTATGAGATGGGATTTAAACAGCATGAAATTTCAATCGTAGGTATAGATATAAACTCAGAAGCCATAGCAAGCTGTCAAAATGGTATTTTTAGTGAGAGGAGCTTGCATAGATTAAGCGATTTTCAAAAAGAGAGATTTTTTACAAAAGTCGATGATAAATTTAAGATAAAAAAAGAAAATTTACCAAGGTGTGAGTTTAAAATTTTAAATGTTTTTGATGATGCTATTTTTAATCTAGGAAAATTTGATATCGTGCTTTCAAGAAATATGATGATCTATTTTGATGATGATTTTAGATTAAAATGTGTTGAGAGACTTCATAAATTGCTTAAGCCAGATGGTAGGCTTTACGCTGGGCACGCTGATCTTGTGCCTTACACTCCAGCTTATGAAAAACGTTTTTCAAATGGAACTACCTACTATCTAAAAAAATAAAAATTTGCCAAGTCGCCTTTTGAACTTGGGCGACTTAATTTAAAAACAATCATCTTATTTTGTAGCTTTTTAATACGATGTGATAGTAAAAAGCCCCTACAAAAAAGAGGCTTCCCATAAAACTTGCAATCATCTCAACGCTAAGTCCAATATCATAAAGCAGACCAATGATAAATGAAATGAGAGCACTAAAGCCAAGAAAAACCATATCGTTATATGCAATCACTCGGCCATAAAATTCTTTTTTGCAGTTTTGCTGAAGCATCGTATAGGTGTAGCTCCAAAGACTTGATGTGCAAAATCCAGCAAATATAATGCCAATAAGCGATAGATAAAAATTCCAAAGCGATAAAGCCCAAATAATGATACCAAGGCCTTGACCGATATATACGAAAATAAGCGTATTTTTATTTATAAATTTACTAAGTATGGCTGGAGCAAACATAAGTGAAATGGATCTTGAAGTATTTAATAGTCCTATAATTAATGATGTCGAGAGTAAATTTGCATATTTGTAATCAGCCAAAAGCGCGATCAACGCGTCATAAGCGGTAATGCCAACAAAGGCGTGCAAAAATATAAGATGCACGATGAGTCTATTTTCTTTTAAATACACAAGACCATTTTTTAGCATTTTTAGTGGTTTTTCTATAAATTCTGGCTTTAGACCTTGCAAATTTAAAAAATATAAAAATCCAAAGCTAAGAATGTATAGTATGCCATCAAGCAAAAAGGCGCTTTTTATCCCAAAAAAATGTATATAAACTCCAGCAAGCCCCATGCCAGCGGTATATGAGACCGCCCAGATGATAGAGTGGATCTCGTTTGCGAGTTTGAGATGTTCTTTGCTTAAAATTTTTGGCAGTACGCTCATCTCTACTTGAAAATACATTCCACCAGTGCCATTTCTAACAAAAATGATAAGTAAAAGTAGCCATAAAAAATCAAGTGAGTCTATAAAAAGAAGCATGAAAACGCTTATCGTCTCAACTGCCATCATGATAACAAGCATTGGTTTTGGGCTAAATTTATCAACTAAAATTCCACTAAATGGAGCTATGACAACACCTGGAATAAATGCCATCGCTGCACTTAGTGTGATCGCCCAGACAGGAGCGTCAAGCTTGATAAGAAGGGTAAAAATACCTGTGTGCGAAAACCATACGCCAAAATAGCATATAAGCTGAATGATGCTTAAGAGGCGAAAATTTTTCTCTTCTTTTAAGAGTTTAAGATATCCTTTCAACTTATTGATTCCACATTAGCGTTATTTGCTCTATCTTTGTTTCATCTGGGATATCGTTTAGGCTTGTTATATCTTTGGCAAGTGGATTTTTTAGTGTGATTAGCATATCGTGGCTATCTATTTTTAGATAGATATTGTTTTTGTCACTACTAAATTTAGAGATAACAAGAGAATTTTTTATATCTTTGAAATTTGATTTAAGGCTGATATTTTCTGGAGTTTTAAACTCGTTTGAGTAAATTTCAATGCTTGTGATAATGCCATTTAGTAAGGTGTATTCAAAAATTCTTTCATTTTTGTTTGTTACGATGTAGCTGTTTCCTTTTTTTGTGTTATCCCGTTTTATGTTTTTTGAGCCATAAATTTTTATCACATCTCTATTTGCTGATTCGTTTGTCAGCTCTGCAAAAAAGCCTTTGCCAAAGAGATTTTTTTGATCTTTATCTTTTTTATATCGTCCGCTTATGTGAGCATTTTTACAAATTTTATCGCTTGCTACTAGAAAAATTGCATTATTTATCCTGTGTATGCTTAGAGCAATGCCTTTTTCATCTAAAAGGTAAAAAATTCCCTTGTCGTAAAGTAGCTCCGAACTAAACTCGCAAAGTGGTGAGCCATTTTTTAATGATGAATAAAAACTTATTTTCGCACCATTTTTACTTGGTACGATTACAGTGTCTAAAAAGTTATCTTTGTTTTTAAATTTATAAAATTTAGCAAAAAAACTATCTTTGTAAGCTTTATTTACCGGCTCGAAATTATAAATTTGAGCTAGCACGCCAACTCGCTTATTTTTCTTGTCATCAAGCTGAAGAAGAGAGTTTTTATTTGGCACAAAGTAGCTAAGATTGCCATTTTCATCTTTTAAAATGATAACACTATCATCAACATCAAATGTACCATTTTTTTCAACCAAGCTTACTTCTTTATCCATAGTAAGCATTGTTTTTGTGTAGGTTTTATCTTTATTTAGCGTAATGATAGTTTTTATGCCTTCGCAATTTGGGCAAGGCAAAATAGTGTGAAAACTACTATAAATTGAGTTTGGAAGTATTAGCTTTTCTGGCTTTTTGGGTGTATTTGCCTGAACTAGTGGTTTGTCTTCTTTTACTGTATTTTGTGTGTTTTGTTTTGGCTCTAAATTTTCATTTTTTGCGCAGCCAAGGATGAAAAATGAGATAAGTATGGCAAAAAGATATTTCATTTGCAACTCCTTAAAAATTGCAAAATTATATCATTTTGCCTTTAAAATTTATTTTACGCGTTTAAAGATGTATTTATCTTTTAGCTCGCCAGTGACCTCTTTTTGATCCATATCTAGCATTTTTAGGTTCTCTCCCTCGATCTTATAAAAGCTCTTTTCTTTATACTCATCAATCGTTGTTATCACGCCATTTTCGATTGAGTATTTGCCTTTACTAACGGCTTTGTAGTTGTCTTTTGACTTGTAGTCCATCACGCTTTCAAATGTACCATCTTTTTTTAATGTTAAGCGTGAATCAACACCCATGCAGCTAGCGCAAGGTAAAAATGCTTTATAAGTGCCCTCGATGCTATTAACTGGAGCTTCGCAGCTACTTTTTACTTCACATTTGCCTTGTGGGACGTTTGCATTTTGGCTAGATGAGGCACAACCTGCCAAAAGTAGGGCCGCACTTAGTGCAAATATAAAATTTTTCATGCTAATCCTTTTTGAAAATAAAATTTAAAATGTATTATAATACTTAAGAAAATAATAAATTATAAATTAAAGGAGTAAAAATGCAAATCGAAGCATTTGGCGTTTTGGTCGTAGTTCTGGTTATCTTTGCGTTCTTGTTTTTAAAGGCTGGTATCAAGATCGTCTCACAAGCTGATAATCTACTCATCGAGCGACTTGGTAAATTCCATAAAGTGCTTGACGGCGGATTTCACATAATTATCCCATTTGTTGATCAAATAAGAGCGATAATCACCGTAAAAGAGCAGCTTGTTGATATCACAAAACAGCAAGTCATCACAAAAGATAACGTAAATATAAGCGTCGATGGTATCGTCTTTCTGAAGGTCTTTGATGCAAAAATGGCGGTTTATAATGTCGATAACTACAAGCGTGCCATTGCAAATTTAGCCATGACTACGCTTCGTGGCGAGATAGGCGCGATGAATCTTGACGATACGCTAAGCTCTCGTGACCGCCTAAATGCTGCACTTCAAGTGGCTCTTGGCGACGCTGCTGGCAACTGGGGCGTAAAGATCATGCGCGTAGAAATTTCTGAAATTTCTGTCCCACTTGGCATCGAAGAGGCGATGAATATGCAGATGAAAGCTGAGCGTGAAAAACGCGCGATCGAGCTAAAAGCCTTGGCTGAAAAAGAGGCGCTAATACGCAATGCCGAAGCGTTAAAACAAGAAAAAGTGCTTCAAGCAGAGGCTATAGAGCGTATGGCTGATGCGAAAAAATACGAGCAAATCGCTATCGCAACGGCTCAAAAAGAGGCCATGGATATGATAAATGATAGCATGAGCAAAAATGCAAATGCAGCAGAATTTTTGCTTGCGCGCGATAGAGTCGGGGCATTTAGCGAGCTAGCTAAAAATAGCTCAAAAGATAAAATTTTAGTCCCTTACGAAGCGGCTGAACTCATCGGCTCGATTAGTGTTTTAAAAAATTTCTTAGCTAAGGATAAGGCGTGATAAGTCCTTTTATAATGATAGCCATAGGCGCGCTCTTGTGCGTGGCTGAGCTTATGCTATTTTCATTTTATCTGCTCTTTTTTGGCTTATCTTTTATCATCGTTGGGGCGATAAATTTTGGCTTTAATTTTGAGTGGAGCTTTCAAATTTTGGCTGTCCTAGTGCTTGCCTTTATCTTACTTGTACTCTTAAAGGCGCCGTTAAAGAGTAAATTTATGGCTAAAAAAGAGAGCTTTAATGAGGAATTTTTAGACGAGGCTGGAGTTGGCGAGATTAGAGAAAATATGGTCTATTTTAAGGGTACGCTTTGGAAATACGACGGAAATTTGACTAACGGAGAAAAAGTGACGGTTCTTGGCACCAAAGGCGACAAGGTGATATTAAAATAAAAGTGCCTTTTTGGCACTTTTATTAATGTTTGTGCATCATTTGGTGGTCATGTGCATGGCCGCCATTTTGCATGCCGCCGTGGTGTTCGCAACTTCCCTTATCTTTTGTCGCCATATTTTGGTGGTGAGGGCAGCCACATCCTGCATGTGCAGCTTCTGGTTTTGGCTCATTTTTGGCACAACCCACTAAAAATAGGCCTACAACTGCGGCTAAAACGATCTTTTTCATATTTACTCCTTCAAAAAGTTTGCATATTCTATCTGCTAAAGTTAAAAATTTGGTAACGACATGATTTATCATATTTAAAAGCATTTTTGGCTAAACTCTCGCCCAAAAATAAGCAAAATAAAAGGTTAAATTTGAAAAGACTTAGTGTAAATGAGGCCATCGATCTTATAGAAAATGCACCGCTTCACGAGCTTGGCAAGATGGCATTAGCTAGAAAAAAAGAGCTTCATCCAGAGGGCATTACGACCTTCATAGTAGATCGCAACATCAACTATACAAACGTCTGCTGGGTGGATTGTAAATTTTGCGCATTTTACCGCCATGCAAAAGAAGAAGACGCTTACGTGCTAAGTTTTGAGGAGATCGGCAAGAAGATCGAGGAGCTAATCGCCATTGGCGGCACGCAAATTTTATTTCAAGGCGGTGTTCATCCAAAGCTAAAGATCGAATGGTACGAGGAGCTTGTTGGCTACATCAGCAAGCACTATCCAAGCATCACGATACATGGCTTCTCAGCCGTTGAAATCGACTATATCGCAAGAATTTCAAAAATTTCTACAAAAGAGGTCTTAAGACGCCTAAACGAAAAGGGCTTATACTCGATGCCAGGGGCTGGAGCGGAGATTTTAAGCGATAGAGTGCGTGACATCATCGCCCCAAAAAAGTGCGACACCGCAGACTGGCTTCGCATACACAAAGAGGCGCACGAGCTTGGCATAAAGACAACTGCTACGATGATGTTTGGCACGGTTGAGAGCACTCGCGAGATCGTAGAGCACTGGGAGCACGTCAGAAATTTACAAGATGAAACGGCTGGATTTAGGGCATTTATACTTTGGAGCTTTCAAGGGCTAAATACAAAGCTCATGCAAGAATTTCCAGAGATCAAAAAGCAAAGCTCGAACGTCTATCTAAGGCTTCTTGCGGTTTCAAGGCTCTTTTTGGATAACTTTAAAAATATCCAAAGCAGCTGGGTCACGCAGGGCAGCTACGTAGGCCAGCTAGCGCTTCTTTTTGGTGCAAATGATCTTGGTAGCACGATGATGGAAGAAAACGTCGTAAAAGCTGCAGGGGCAAGCTTTAGGATGAATCAAGATCAGATGATCGAGCTTATAAAAGATGTCGGAGAAATTCCAGCTAAGCGCAACACAAACTACGATATTTTGGAGAAATTTTAGATGAAAATTTTAAATATCAATGTAAAAAATGTAAAAATCCCAGTCGTTTTTGAAAGCTCAAAAACGATGCCAGTAGTGAGCCTAAAACTAGTTTTTAAAGCAGCTGGTAGTTCGCAAAATGGCAAGCTCGCAGGCCTTGCAAGGCTAAGTGCAAATTTGCTAAACGAGGGCGATATGAAGCTAGGCTCAGCTAAATTTGCTAAAGAGCTTGAAGTAAGGGCGATCAGCCTAAATGCAAGCTGCGGCTTTGAGACATTTTGTATCGATCTAAACTGCCTAAAAGAGCACTTTGCCTTTGCGTGCGGCAAACTAAAAGAGCTTATAAGCGCTCCAAATTTAACTGATGAAATTTTAAATAGGTGCAAAACCGTGACACTTGGCGAGATCGCAGCAAATGAAAACGACTTTGACTACTTGGCAAGGCAAGGGCTTTTTGAGCTTTTATACCCAAAAAGCGTGCTTGCTCAGCCAAGCATTGGCACGAAAAAGAGCATAAAAGCGATCACGCTTGAAGATGTGAGCAAATTTTTAAACGAGCATTTAGACCTTTCAAATTTGCTTTGCGTGCTAGGTGGCGACATCGATGAGAAGCAGACAAAAGAGCTTGCTAGCGTTTTAGAAATTTTAAAACCTGGTAAGGTGCGAAAGCTAGAGCGTTTTAGTCCAAGCAATAAGTGCGAAACCAGCGAGATAGTAAGGCAAAGCGAGCAGGCATACATCTACTTTGGCGCACCATTTAACGTGAGACCTGAGGAGAAATACAAGGCCGCAGTGGCGACATTTATCTTGGGCGAGGGTGGCTTTGGCTCGAGGCTCATGGAGGAGATCCGCGTGAAAAGAGGGCTTGCATACAGCGCCTACGCTAGAAATTTGCTAAATCTCTCTTACAGCCAGCTATACGGCTACATGCAGACAAAAAATGAAAAAAAAGATGAGGCTATCGCTGTTATAAAAGAGGAAATTTTAAAATTTAGTAAAAAAGGCGTTAGCAATGCCGAGCTTGAGCAGGCAAAGAAATTCTTACTTGGTTCGTTACCTCTTAGGCTAGAGACGCTATTTAAACGCCTTGATATCGCGCAGGGCGAGTTTTACGAGCATGGCGAGCTTGGGGTATTTTTAAAGGACCTTGATAAAATTTCAGCCCTTTCGCTAAGCGAGCTAAATAGCTTCATAAAAACCCACGCAGAGATCAATCAGCTAAGTTTTTGCGTTTTAAAAAATGAAATTTGAAGCAAGCGACAGAGCAAAACTTATAAAAATAGGCGTGCTTAGCCTACTTGACCTTGCTCTTGTGCTACCAAAGGGCTTTGAGGATACTACGATCGCTAAGAGCCCAAGAGAAGGGCAGGTCTGCATAAATGTAAAGATCACTTCGCTCGCCTCGCGCCCTGGAATGCTAACGGCACTTGCCTTTTGCGAGCCGTGGCAAAGTAGCGTAAAGATCGTCATTTTTAACGCAAAGTCTTGGCACTACGGCGCTTTTAAGACTGGCAAAGAGATGGCGATATATGGGCTTTGCTCCTATGCCTTTGGCTCGTGGCAGATCGTAAATCCAAAAATCACCACAAAAATAGGTCAGGAGGAAATTTTAAAATTTAGTAAAAAAGGCGTTAGCAATGCCGAGCTTGAGCAGGCAAAGAAATTCTTACTTGGTTCGTTACCTCTTAGGCTAGAGACGCTATTTAAACGCCTTGATATCGCGCAGGGCGAGTTTTACGAGCATGGCGAGCTTGGGGTATTTTTAAAGGACCTTGATAAAATTTCAGCCCTTTCGCTAAGCGAGCTAAATAGCTTCATAAAAACCCACGCAGAGATCAATCAGCTAAGTTTTTGCGTTTTAAAAAATGAAATTTGAAGCAAGCGACAGAGCAAAACTTATAAAAATAGGCGTGCTTAGCCTACTTGACCTTGCTCTTGTGCTACCAAAGGGCTTTGAGGATACTACGATCGCTAAGAGCCCAAGAGAAGGGCAGGTCTGCATAAATGTAAAGATCACTTCGCTCGCCTCGCGCCCTGGAATGCTAACGGCACTTGCCTTTTGCGAGCCGTGGCAAAGTAGCGTAAAGATCGTCATTTTTAACGCAAAGTCTTGGCACTACGGCGCTTTTAAGACTGGCAAAGAGATGGCGATATATGGGCTTTGCTCCTATGCCTTTGGCTCGTGGCAGATCGTAAATCCAAAAATCACCACAAAAATAGGTCAGATAGTTCCTAAATTTAAGACCGAGCTAAAAGATGATGAAGTCAAAAAACTTGTTTTAAAATATATAAATTTACAAAATTTATTAGCCGAGGGCTTAAGTGAGCGAGAGGCTAAATTTCTAGCTAACCTTCAAAGACTAGACGAGCAAAGCGTACAACTTTTATATCACCTAAAAAACGAAGGCGAGGGCGTGGGAATCTTAAAATTTGTAGAAATTTTTAACTACATAAAAAAGCTAAGTGCTAAAAAAACCTACTTTAAAAGCCTAAAAATCAAGCCTTTTGACATAAGCTCTTGGCTTAAGAGCTTGCCATTTACGCCGACAAACGACCAGATAAACGCCATAAATGACATCAGAGACGACCTTAGTGCTGTGCAGGCAAAAAGGCGCGTCATAATGGGTGACGTGGGAAGCGGCAAGACGCTTGTGATCCTAGCGGCTGCGCTTAGTGTATATCCTCAAAGTGCCATTTTGATGGCGCCAACAAGTATCTTAAGCGAGCAAATTTACAATGAAGCAAAGAGGCTATTGCCGCCATTTATGAATGTGATGTTGGTTCAAAGTGGAGAGAAAAAGATAGACTTTGGTGGGGCAAATTTGATCGTTGGCACGCATGCGCTGCTCTTTCATGAGCTACCAAACTCACCGCTAGTCATGGTCGATGAGCAGCACCGCTTTGGCTCAAACCAGCGCAAAAAGATAGAGGAGCTGGCCTCAAACGAGGACGAGCGAGCAAATTTTGTGCAGTTTTCGGCTACACCGATACCAAGGACGCTAAGTTTGATCCAGTCTGAGATCGTTAATTTTAGCTTTTTAAAGCAGATGCCGTTTAAGAAAAATATAACGAGCCAAATTTTAGGCGCTAGCGAGTTTGGCTTTTTGCTAACTCACATAAAAAAGCAGCTTGAAGGTGGCTTTCAAATAGCCATCATCTATCCGTTAGTTGAGAGCAGTGAGAGCTCAAACTATCAAAGCCTAAATGAGGCACAGGGCTTTTGGCTAAAGAATTTCAAAAATGTCTTCGTCACACATGGCAAGGATAAAGAGAAAGAGGAAAATTTAAGGCGGTTCAGAGAAGAGGGTGAAATTTTGCTCTCAACCACCGTTGTTGAGGTCGGAATTTCGCTGCCAAGGCTAAATACGATAGTGATCGTAGGGGCTGAGCGGCTAGGGCTTGCCACGCTTCATCAGCTGCGCGGTAGAGTGGGGCGAAATGGCGGCGATGGATACTGCTTTTTATTTACCAAGCTAAAAGAGGCGCCAGCTAGGTTAAAAGAATTTTGCGCGACAAATGACGGCTTTAAAGTAGCCGAGCTTGATCTTAAAAATCGCCAAAGCGGCGACATACTAAACGGCTTTTTTCAGCACGGAGCGACCTTTAACTTTTATGACTACGAGGACGATATTACGCAGGCTGCAAAGGCTAGAGTGGCGACACTTGCTAAAAATAATACCTAGTTATTTTGGCCTTGATCTAAAAAAATTGTTTTCTTTTACTGGTTCTTTTGACTTGTTTAAATTTTTATAATTTATAGAATTTGAAGTGAGTGGCAAGGCTAAGCTTTGTAAAATTTATAAAATTATTTTTCTACTCTACGCTCTTTGCATACATTCTCGCATGGTATGCCGTCACGATCACGGTCAAATCCACTGCGTCCGCATTTTCTTAGATAGTGATATGCTTCTTCGCAACTTTTCATCTCTTTGCAGTAGCGTTTAGAACAATCAAATTTATCCGCCGCGTTTGCCATCAATGCAAAAAATAAAATCAAAACTACTTTTTTCATTTTTACTTCAAAGGCAGTATTAAATAAGAAAAATAATACAAAAAAGCGCTCTCAAAAGAATTTCTCTTTTGAGAGTATAAATTTAAAGAGGATATGTTAAGCAACACTCTCTTTTTACTTCGTCAATGTAGCTTACGTTTAAACTTAGCCCATAAAGCTTGCTTAAATTTTCGCTTCTTATGATCTCATCAACCGTGCCAAATCCAACCTCGCCATCACCCTTTACAAGTGCTACATATCCGCCAAGAAGCACGGCAAAGTCAGGGTTGTGAGTGGTTAGCACAACCGAGTAGCCAAGCTCTTTTAGCCACTTGATGGTACGTAGGAATTTGTACTGGTTGCCAAAATCAAGCGCGCTCGTTGGCTCGTCAAATATAATCATCTTTGGCTGTGCAGCCATCGCACGTGCGATCATACACATCTGCTTTTGACCGCCACTCATCTGCGTAATAAAACGCTCTTCAAGATACTCGATCTCAAGCTTTTTGGTATAAATTTTAGCTATCTCTTCATCTTCTTTACTAGGCCTTGCAAAGATACCAAGGTGTGCTGCACGACCCATCGTAATAAACTCAAGCCCTGTGTAGTCGTACTCTGTGATCTCACTTTGAGCGACGTAGGCCATTATTTTTGCTCGGTCTTTATTACTTAGACTCTCTACGTTTTTACCATCGAGAAAAATTTCTCCAGATACTGGCTTTAGTGATCCGCTTATCAGCCCAAGGGTGGTTGATTTACCAGCTCCGTTTCGCCCAAGTATGGTTAAAATTTCACCTGCACCTATCTTTAAATTTACATTTTCTAGTTTGCCAGCTCCGTTTGGATAGCTAAAGTTTAAATTTTTAACTTCAAGCATTATGCAACCTTTTTATTTCGCCACAAGACCCAGACAAAAAATACTGTGCCGATAAAGCCAGTAAGTACGCCAAGGGGCACTTCGCTCACGCTTATGCTGCGCGCTAAAGTATCGACAAATAGTAAAAATATCGCACCCATAAATATGCTTGCAGGCATGCTTTTTATGTTATTTGCACCAACTAGCATGCGAGCTAAGTGAGGCATGAGAAGTCCCACCCAAGCGACTATACCGCTTATGCAAACGCTACATGCTGTAAGAAGCGTAGCGCATATGATAACGATAGCGCGTTCAAAAGCGACATTTACGCCAAGTCTTGCTGCACTCTCGTCGCCAAGAGAGAGTAAATTTATACGCCAGCTCATGGCGATTAGTAAAATGGCGCAGATGATCATCACTGGGGCTATAAATTTTAAATTCTCGCTATCAAGCTTTGCTAGGCTTCCAAGTTGCCAATAGACGATGTCAGGTAGCTTTGTCTCTGGGTCGGCGACATATTTTAAAAAGCCGATCACCGAGCCCATTAGTCCACTTACGATGATACCAGAAAGAACTAGCATGAGTGTGCTCGTGCGCCCCATCATCTTTGGTATGGCTAGAGTGATAGCAACAGCTGCTAGACCAAAGCCAAATGCAAAAGCCTGCACCCAAAATAGCGATAGATCAAAGATGATAGCAGTGGCAGCTCCCACGCAAGCACCTGCTGAGACACCTAGAAGGTCTGGGCTTACTAGCTGGTTTTTAAAGACGCCTTGATAGGCTGCACCACTCACGCTAAGAGCGGCTCCAACAAGGATAGCTGCGATGATACGAGGTATACGCAAATTTTCTATCACATTTGTGATGTTGCTAGCTGCCCCCTCGCCAAAGCCAAAGCCGTGAGCGAGCACGCTAAAGACGTCGCTAAATGGTATGTAAAATCTACCAACACCAAGAGCTACAAAGGCACAAAGAAGCGTGAGCAGGGCTAAAAATATAGCAACTAGCGAAAAATTTGCGTTTTTCATATATTATTTGCTACTGCCGTCTGGATTTAGACCTTTTAGCATGTAGTCATACTCTGTGTCGGTAAGCTCGTGGCCTAGGAACTCTTTATAAAACTCTTTTGTCTTTGCTTTTATATCTAGGTCTTTAAAAAGATCAGGCTGGATAGTTTTTGCTGCCCATAAAATTTGGAGCACGCTCTCAGCGCCATATCTATCCCAAGCAAATACTCCTTTTGGGTTGCCATAGATTTTGCCGTTTTTCACAGCATTTGAGCCTGAAAATGCAGGATTCTCTTTGACATTTTTTATTAAAGCGTCTGTGTCATTGCCGCCAACAATGATGATATCAGGATTAGAGTTGATGATCTCTTCAGCTGTAAGCTCGATCATAGAGCCCTCTTTTGTCACTGCGTTTTTGCCGCCAGCTAAATTTATCCAAGTATTTTGGATAGTGTTTGTTCCATCAACTTTTAATAAATTTGCTCCGCCAAGAAGGTGAAGTACTTTTGGACGCTTATCAGCTGGGATATTTTTAGTTTTGGCTTCTACAAATTTTGAGTTATCATGGATCTTGTTTGATAGCTTTTCAGCCAAAGCTCTAGCCTTGTCAGTACCGATAACTTCAGCTGTTGCATAGATACTTTTTTCCATATCTGGATAGTCTCTATATATCATATTTACCGCGCTAAAGCCATTTTTAGTAAGCTCTTCTTGGTAATTTTTGCTAGAAACTATGACAACATCAGGTGCTAGCTTAACTAGCTCTTCTACTTGAATATCTTTGCCATTTAGCGCAGCTGGTAGGTCTTTTACCTTTGGATAGACAAGGGCAAACCATTTGTTTTTCTTGATAAGATCTGTCGTTGTGACTACTTTATCCATGCCACCAAGTGCTAGGATAATCTCGTTGTTTGCGTGCCAAAGCGCAGCGATCTTTTCTACCTTTTCAGGTACGCTTACTTTGACACCTTGCATATCAGTGATGCTTCTTGCAGACTCAGCTGCGTTTAGGCTAAGAGCCATAAATAATGAAGCAACAAGGCTAAATTTGGTTACTTTATGCATAAAATTTGTTTGCATATTTTTCCTTTATTTTTGAAGTATAAACATATATATTAATAATATTTATATTAATTCTATGTAAATTTTGCATATACATTATGAAAAATTTGCATATCTTGTAAATTCTTATAAATCTAATAGGATAAATTCTCTCCTTTTGTTGACATATGTCATTATTTGCTTTTTTAAAATGGGATAAACTTTGCCTAAATTTTTTAAAAAAAGGAGAATCAATGCGTGAATACAAAAAGTATTGGCTAGCACTTGTTGCAGTACTAGTAATTTGCTTTAGTATTTTAGGCTACTACGGCGTTGAGGTTTATAGAAGCTCGCCACCAGTTGTAAATTTTACAGATGAGAATGGCAATGTCGTGATCGACAAAGAGAGCATCTATAAAGGTCAAGAGGCCTGGCAAAGCATAGGAGGTATGCAAGTTGGCTCTGTTTGGGGACACGGCGCATATCAAGCACCTGATTGGAGTGCGGACTGGCTTCATAAAGAGTTAGTTATATTTTTAGAGTTAAAAGCAGATGAAATTTATCACTCAAAATATGCTGACTTAAATGATGAGCAAAAAGCAAATCTAAAAGTTCTACTTAAAAAAGAGTACCGAGAAAATGGCGTAAAAGACGATAAAATCGTACTTAGTAGCGATAGATTAAAGGCTATGAAACAAGTAAGCCAAGAGTATTCATCACTTTTTGGAAATGACCCTAAGTTTAAATCTTTAAGAGAAGCTTATGCGATGAAAGAAAATACTCTTCCAAATGCTTCTGATAGAGATGATCTTAATAACTTTTTCTTCTGGTCAGCCTGGGCAACCGCAGCAAACAGACCTAATAGCGATGCTACATACACAAACAACTGGCCACACGAGCCACTAATAGATAATGTACCAACAAGCGAAAATATATTTTGGTCAATCGCAAGTGTTGTAATACTTATTGCTGGTATTGGATTTCTTGTTTGGTTTAGCTCTTTTTATGGCAAAAAAGATGATGAAAAGTTGGAAGCTATTAGCGAAGATCCGCTTAGTAAATTAAGCCTAACTCCATCTCAAAAAGCTCTTAAAAAATATCTTTTTGTAACTTTGGCTCTTTTTGCATTCCAAATTTTAATAGGTGGCTTTACGGCTCACTATACAGTCGAAGGACAAGAATTTTACGGTATAAACTTATCAGCTTATATTCCTTATTCACTTGCTAGAACATGGCACATTCAGGCTAGTATTTTCTGGATTGCGACAGGATTTTTAGCAGGTGGTCTTTTCCTAGCACCTATTATAAATGGCGGTAAAGATCCAAAATTCCAAAAGCTTGGCGTAGATTTATTATTTTACGCATTACTAATCCTTGTAGTTGGCAGTTTTGCTGGCGAGTATTTAGCGATTGCAAATATTATGCCTATAAATTTAAGCTTCTGGTTTGGACACCAAGGATATGAATATATCGAGCTTGGACGTGTTTGGCAAATTATTTTATTTGTTGGTCTTGTCATTTGGATGCTACTTTTACTTCGCGGATTTATCGGCGGATTTAAGAACAAAGGTGACAAAAATTTACTTGCTATCTTCGCAGCTTCTGCTGTTGCAGTTGGATTATTTTACGGAGCAGGATTATTTTACGGCCAAAGAAGTCCACTTCCAGTGATGGAATACTGGCGCTGGTGGGTTGTACACCTTTGGGTTGAAGGCTTTTTTGAGGTCTTTGCTACCGCTTCACTTGCTTTTGTGTTTGTTAGTCTTGGTCTTGTTTCAAAGAGATTTGCTACATTTTCAACACTTGCGAGTGCATCACTTTTCCTAGTAGGCGGAATTCCAGGAACTTTCCACCACTTATATTTTGCGGGTACTACAACACCTATAATGGCAGTTGGCGCTAGCTTCTCAGCACTTGAGGTAGTTCCTCTTGTATTGCTTGGCGCTGAAGCTTATGAGCACTATAGACTTCAGTTTGCTCAAACTTGGGCTAAGACATTAAAATGGCCACTTTACTGCTTTATAGCAGTTGCTTTCTGGAATATGCTAGGTGCTGGTGTATTTGGATTTTTAATCAATCCTCCGATTTCATTATTTTATATCCAAGGCCTAAATACGACTCCAGTTCACGGACATGCTGCGCTATTTGGTGTTTATGGATTTTTGGCACTCGGATTTGTTTGGCTAGTGGCTACTTATCTATTCAAAGGTCAAGAATTTGATGAAAAACTTATGAAAATAGGCTTTTGGGGCTTAAATATAGGCCTTATGTTAATGATCGTACTTTCGTTGCTTCCAATAGGAATTTATCAAGCATTTGCAAGCCTAGAGCATGGTATGTGGTATGCAAGAAGTGCTGAGCTTTTACAACAATCACACTTACAAAATTTAAGATGGGTAAGAATGATTGGCGATACGATTTTAATAATCGGTGGAATCAGCTTCCTTGCACAACTTCTAAAATTTATGCTTAATAAAAAAGCTTAAAACTAAAGGGGTATTTTGCCCCTTTATTAAGCTATCTTTTCATAAAATAACGCAAATTTAAAAGGAAAGAAATGATTACATTTTTTAAAAGAATTTGCGTTATTTTTATTGTACTCTTACACTCTTTTTTGGCTCTTGTAGTTGATTATTCATTTCCACACTATGCAAATGTACAAATCACAGGTGGCGATGTCAAACGTATGGACAAAGATGGTATCATCGATGCTAAAAATCCGGCTGATGGTCCTACTAGAGATGTTTATTTTATCTACACTAAAGATTCTAATAATTCAAATAAAGTCATGGCTTATAGAAATGAAGATACTGCATGGGGATTTCCGTTTTATTTTAAATTTAACTCAGCTGATGTACAAGCCAAGGCTCAGGGCTTTGCAAATAGCGATAAAAACGTAACTGTAAAATATTATGGATATAGAATTTCTATGCTTCAAGAGTTTAGAAATGTCATCTCACTAAAAGAGAGCGGTACTGATACTAGTTGGCCGGTAGCTAGCTATGTATTTTACTTTATCTTGTTTATCTCGCTAATCATTTGGATAAGAAAGATAAATAAGGCCTTTAGACCAAAAACTAGTGAAAATTTAGAGAAATAGATAGTGTTTGTTTTAGTTATTTGATATTTTAAAATCAAAAAGAGAGCTTTGTCTCTCTTTTATCTCTAAAAATTTCTAGTGTTATCAATTATATTTTTAGCTCGTTTGTTCTGCCATGCTCCTCTACGCTTTCTCGGTCTATAAAATAAAATTCTACATCTAGATTATTTTTAAGAAAATCACCCACTTTTTTATGGCATGTAATTCTTTGCCTTGCCATTCATCAGTTGTGACCTAGTTTAGTTCGCCAAGATCTTCTTAAAATGGCTTACAGGGAAGCCTTCTTGTATCTAGATCTATCTTGCACAAGGATATCTATTCTATTTTTGAAAATTTAAAGCTATTTGCTGGCGTAGCAGTCTTTGTAAGCAGGGTTTTGGACTATAGGAAGAAATTTATAGTGGGTCGGTATAAATTTTAGGGGCAAAGCTGCCCCTATTTTTAGTATAGACCAAAAGTTCCGTCTGTTCTTTTGTAGATCACACGCATTTTTGCGTCAACATCGTTAAATACGTAAAATTGTTTATCGCTTGATTTTAGTTTATCAAGTGCCTCTTCGACTTCAAGTGGTTTATAAATTTCAAGCTCCATAGGCACGATTTCTTCAACACCTTCGATCTTTTCTTCGCCTATTCTTGAGCGAAATTCTTTGTCGTCAGCCTTGCCTTTTACAGTAAATTTCTTATCATGCTCTCTTCTTAAAACTTTTGATGCTTTTTCGATAGCAAGATCGATCGCAGCGTAAAGATCTTTATCTTTTTGGCGAACGACTATCGTATCTTTATGGGCCATATTTAGAGAAAATTCTGCATTAAAGCCTTTTTTTCCTTGTTTTTCATCGGCTGCTACAACACATCTTGCTGAGATGATGTCGAGATTGTATTTGCCAAGAGTATCAAAAGCGTCTTGGATATAGTTTTTGATTGGCTCTGTTAGCTCAAATTGTTTTCCTACAATGCTTATGTTCATCGTAATCTCCTTTATAGAAAGTAAGATGATTATAACACGCTAAAACTAAAAACAAATTAAACTAAAATCTTTATAAAATTTTAAAGTTTCTGAATAGTTCGTTTGTGAAAATTTATAGGATTTGGCGTTTTTTTGTCTTTTGATGTTACAAAAACATCAAAGATCATGTTGCCAGTACTTGCGACTCCGTTTGTTCCTGGCATAATGGTCGGTGGAGTGCATATACCAATATCGCCAAAGTAAGTTATTTTTACTTTAAAGTCGAACATATCGTTAAATCCTCCATTTACTTTATCTAAGCATTTGTTTGAGAAATCGGTTCTAAAAATTTCAAACATTGCATACTCTGCTGCTGCTTGAGCAACGAGTTGTGCTTGCTCTCTTAGATAAATTTCACTGCTTTGTCTAGCTGATGTGCTAGCTATCGAAAGGGCAAGAGTACTAATAGAAGCTGCTACAACTAGAAAAAATATCGCTGCTATTAACGTAAATCCTTTTCTCATTAATAAACTGCCTTTGACTTGCAAATGGTTATTTCTGATTTTTCTGCTTTAAGGCAAAGCTTTAGCGCGATGACTCCATTTTTTTCTGTGAAGACAAATCTTGTTACGTGTTTAGCTAGTGTTGCACTTTCGGCTTTGATATCCTTTGTAGATGTTGAGCTAAATTTTTTAAAGCTTTCATTTAGCCATGGCCTATAATTGTAGTAAATTTTAAGGTCAAAAGAGCCGTTTTGTATATCCTCGGCACTTTGCTCAGCTGGTGCTATGGCAATGGCTGTGTAAGCTAGCTTATACTGCTCTGAAATTTTTTTATTTTTAAAATCACTTGAAATTTTAAGCGTGTCGATTGATTGTATGCCAACTTTTGCGATATCTAAGTGTCTTTGGTCTAAATTTTCTTGATAGCCAAAGCTACTACCAACTCTATAAAGTATGCTAGAAAATATCGCTACTAAACCACCATTTTCATTATCGGCGTTTATACACCTAGAGCCGCTATTTACATCTTCTTCATTGCTATCATTTTCGCAGGTCAAGTCCATTACGCCATTTCTAAAAGCGTCATTAAATTTGCTTCCAGGGCTTTTTAGTCCATTTGCAATAGAGCTATTTGCAAGATCTACATATCCACTATATATGCCTTCTTCGATGATCGGATCTCCGTTAGTATCGTCTCCTTTATATTCGTTTATGCCGTCAAATAGCTCATAAGCAGCTGGGATAAATTCTAAAATTTCAAAGTCGCTACTTAAATTTACGCCACTATCATTTAGGGCCAGGTAATCTCCATTTTTTTTCCTAGCGATAACGCTTTGTTTGATTCTGTGGCTAAGTAGCATTGAAATTTGCTCTAGAGCGATTTCGCTTTGCGTTTCTAGTTCGTTTATTACTTTGCTTTGAAAATAGTTTTGATATAAATTCATAAGCGTGTTAAAGCTCATGAGTGAGATAACGCCAAGGACTGTAATAACTATTATAAGCTCAATTAGTGTAAAAGCTTTTTTTGTTTTTTTCATTTCCATTCTTTTACACTTAGAGTACTGCTTTCACCTATATTAAAGGCATATCCATAAAGTACGCTTTTGCTCTCTTTTGTAGTTTTCATAGTCGTATCTAGCTTTATTTGTAAAACGTCGTTATCGTTTAAAGGAGTGCTAACTACAAATTTATCAGCTCCATTTGTTATGGTTGGAGTCGTCTCTGTATCTATGATAAAGTCGCGTTTGGTAGTGCTAGCAGTTGGTGAGATAGATTTTTGGGTATTGAAATTTTTGATAGATTTTACTTTAAAATTTACGCTTTTGATTGATTCTGGAAGCTTTGAATCACTAGGCCTTGTGGCGCATGCAGACGAATTTTGCACCGGATATGCAAGTATCCTATGTCCTTCACCTTTTACTCCACTTTTTTCATAAAAATCCGGATTTGCCCCTTGCTCGCAGATAATAAGAGGAAAAATTATAGCCTCTTGAGTAGTTATAGATGATGGCATGGTATTTCTACCGGCTATTAAGACTTGATCGCTAAATGGTGCTTTTAATATTAATGACATATAAGTTTTAGCATTCATTAGTCCTTCTTGCATTAAGGACTGCTCGCTTAAATTTGAAGTAGTTCTTACCGCTAGTGGTAAGCTTGCACTTACTATGGCTACTACAAGCACTGACAAGATAAGCTCTATCAATGAAAAGCCACCCCTTTTCACCACTCTATTCTCCTGTTTGTCTTATCGCTTATATCTAGGTTACTATCACTATTAGATTTTACTCCTATAAAACCTCCAACTGCACCGCTTGTCTTATCTTCTATGTTATTGCTCTTTAGGACTTTACCAGCCCATTCGCCATTTGGTACTAGAAAATTTAGATTGAAATTATTTGTTTCAGGTTTCTCATCAAATTCACTATAAAGAAGCCAGCTAGGTGCTCTCATTTTAGCCACATCAGTAACCGCTGAAGGATTTCTTATAAAAATTATTTGCTCGCCATTACTTATGCTGCTTACATCATTTCTTAAAACAGTGCCGCTGTAAGTGTTTGTAAAGCTAAAGTCATGATAGTTAAGTACTCCTGCGCTATGTTTTGGATTGGTAGCCCAAAATGGTGCAGCTGGAAAGTCTTGCCATAGTTTGCCATTATCTTTCATATAGATATTTTTATTGCATCCATCGCAGTAGGCGCCATAATAAATTTTGGCATAAAAGCCACTATAAAGCCCTTCATAAAATGGTGCATAAACCCTACCAAAGTAAAATTTTGCTGTCGTTTCTGTTGCTGGTTTTTCATATTTTTTTACTGTATCGGTGCTATCTGACATGCCGCTAAAGCTAAAATCATTACTTGAAATAGTAAAAGGATTTTTGGCATGATTTACTTTTCTTTCAAAATTAAAATATACTTCACCTTTACCTACGCCATTTACAAAAGTATTTTTCTCTACATAAAATGTTGATTTTGTAGCACTTGGATCTATTGCTTTTCTAGTATTTGAGCCAGGAATTTCAAAAAATAAAATTTCTTCATTTGCTTTTGCTAATGTACCGGCATTGCCATCGTTGTCTGTAAAATTTAAAGGAACTCTATCTAGCTTTATGTCAAAGTTCATATTCTTTGCATAGCAATCTTCATTATAAAGTTTTGCAGGGTCATCGTTAAATAACCTGGCAGTTACTTCAAAGTCAAGCTTTGCTTTTTGTATGCCTTCATTATCAAGGTATGTTATATCGTTGTCTTTTGTTATCTTTAACTTACTTATTTGTATATCTTTTGGCCTAAATAGATAATCTCTATTACCTTCCAGCTTTATACTACATCCGATCCTTCCTTCTTGAGCAGTGTCTTGTGATGGATCGTTACTAATTGAGTTTTTTACGCAATCATCAGCTCTTGATGGCGTATGTTGATCAGTTATTGTATAGTCTTTGTCTAATACATAAAAATATGTATCGCCTATATCTGAGTAAGAAAAGCCAACAGGTCCACTTGATGTGTGACGGAAAATTTTACCCAATGCTTTATTTGGATCGTTAAAATCTACGCTTAGTTTGTTCTCACTCTCTATAATGCTAGGATCACAAGTCGCACTATATGCTGGTACAAGTTTTATCTCTCCATTTGAGCCACTTATGTTATTTATATAACCATTTGCTAAGCCACTATCAAGAGGTTTCATAGCTGCAAGAGCAATGTTATTATAAACTTTGCCGCCTATTAAAACATTGTTATTATTGATCGTATTCTTGTCAGTATCCCATAGCCTAAAGTGACTTGGTCTTATAGCAAAATCATCTAATTTTTCGCATTCAACCTTTGTGGTATTTGTTACTGGATCAAGATGAGAAATTCTAAATTTTATGCTTTTATAGGCTCTATCAATACTAATGCCTGACAACAAAATATCAGTTACACCATTAAATGTTATATCTTGTTCATATAAATTTGTTGGAGCACTGCAAGACTCGACCAACTCTACTTTTACATCTACTGGGGCATCTGGTACTTTTTTGTTGCCATCTGTATCATAGTTCGTGATATAGACATTAAATGGCGTAGAAACGATTTTAGTTAGAAGTCTATTTTTAAATTTAGTTTTAAAAGCTGCCGAGCCATCGTCTTGTCTATTGCTTGCGACGAAATTATTTGGACTGGCACTAACGCCTAAAGTAATGTTGTAATTTTGATTGCTACATCTTCTTATGTATGTGTCATAGGGCTGTAAATTTATATCAGCATTTGCAACCGTGGCTTTGTAACTATTTGGCTCAAATTTAGACTTAAGGGTCGTTTCATATATGGCATAAGCGTAGTTGCCTTGATGAATTAGCATTTCTCCACCCTTATTTGCAGCCGCACCTTGTCCTAGATAAAAAGTTAAGTCATTTCCGCTTAACTGCTGCAAGCCTGTGTTGTCGTTATAGTGCACCTGTCCTGACATAGTAAGTAGATCACTGGGCCCTTGTGATGCTTTATCTGCGTATATGTAAGTTGAGTTTGGATTATAAATTTGACTTGGATCTATTGTAGCTTTTAGAGCAAAGTCTTGGGCAGCTTCATTAGTATTATTTGTAACTTCAACGAAAGTTTTTAAAATAGTATTTGCTGGCACTACTGTCGGAGTATTTTCTTGCACCTTTGTAAAAGTACTATCGCTAGGTTTTTTCGCATAAATATATTCCATATAACAAACATCTGGCTTATATATACGAGTAGAAAAGCCAACTAGAGCTAAATTTATACGGTCAGCACTTACAACATTGGCACCGCCTGAGCTCTTAATCGTTGTAACTGTAAATTTTATATCCGCTTCTTTTTGAGCATATGACATTTTGTCCGATATATCAAATATATCTAAGTCTGCTTGGGAGTGAAATTTTTTACCTGGATTTATAAGTTGTCCAAATTTTGTCATAGTTGAGTTAAACTGATCGCCTTGCGCGTTATATCCGCTGGTAATACTCTGATAGCTGCCACCATTTTTTATCTTGATATCTTCACCTTTTGTTTCTGGCTTGCCGCCAAAGGAAAACATTGTAAGCGAAGCATCTATATTTCCTGCTTTTGGCGTATAGATGTTTTCAAATTTTACATCTACGGTTGAGCTCTTTACGGTACCAAATGGATCGCTTGACTTCATCCAGTCTGCTGCAAGTCTTTCTAATCCATCAAATATACTAACAAGCTTTGGCTCTATATTGTTTGCTGCAGCGGTTTTATCATCAAAGTCATAAATGATAACTAAACTCCAAGCAGCAAATTGTGGTGCAATGGATTGTATCCAGTAACCATTTTGCCCTTGAACTGGTGAGAATAGTAGCGTGCCGTATGTTTTTTTTAGTTTTCTACTAGTAGAGTTGTTTACCTTATATATGCCATCATTTGGGTCTATAAATTCATCACTAAAGGGAATCGTAGTTGATCTGATATTGCCAGCATAAAATGTCCTATCTGACTCACTAGTACCAAGAGAGTCTCTAACTATATCTGTTACATCAGCACTTGCTACATATTGGTAGTTTATTCCAGCCTTTACATAGTAGCTATTAGACTCGTTTTGATTATATGATTCAAGAGTCATTGATTTTGGTGCATACTGACTAAAAGAGCCAAACCAAAAGACATCTTTTGGATCAGCATCTATTGTGATTACACTCTTTCCAGGAGCTTTAAAATCAATCCTGCTATATCCTTTTATGTAATTTAAGGCGCTTACATATAAATTTGACCCAAGATTTTTTATTGCCCAGTTTTGATAAAGAGAGCCACCCCAATAAAGCCTGGCATAGACTACGTTTTTACCTTTTAAATTATTTTGTATAAAGGTATTTTTCTCACTAAAATCAAATGTGGAAGAGGATGAATTTTTACAATAAGGATGCTTGCTAGGATTATAAATATATGTTGTTTGACAAAGTGTGTAATTGCTAGGCAAAAAATTACCAGTATCTAAAAATATTCTATCGGCTGTAGATGATGTTCTTGTTACGTTAGATGGATCTGGAACAAAATTATATCCAGCGTATTGTGGAATCATAATAGTAGCACCAATGGTAGCTATATCTCCATTTACTCTGGTATTTAGATTTCCATTTATTGATCTTTGTCTTAAGCCTTTAGAGTGATCATCCCACATACCTATTAATGATCGTTGATTCCATGGAGAAAATTGCTCAACGTAAATATGATAGTGATCTTGTGCTAAGCCTGAAGAAAAGCTATTGGTATCTATCGTCCAAGTTCTATCAGATTTTCTTATGCAATGTGGGATATTTTTAGAAGAGTTGTCTTGGTACTCTTCAGCGTCTATAAAGCAAGAATAGTTTGCTCCACTACAACCAATAGATGCTGCTTCTGCTGTCGTACAAGCTCTGGGTGCACAAAAACCAAACGTGACAATAAAACAGAGTAAGTATGCTATCTTCACAACAAATCCTCTAAATAACAATAAAAAATCTCTCCTTAGATTTTTAAAAGCTTTTAGCTACTATTTTTGTATAAAATTTTCTATCATTTCAGCTTGCCCGTACTGAGGATATTTGGCAATGTCTAAAACGACTTGGGATAAGGTCATATTGTCCATATTGCAAACGATAGGAGCTATAAAATTTACAGTTGATTTTTCAAGCGGGAGTGCAACAACGATAATGTTATAAATTCTAAGTTGAGAGCTTTCTTTAATCTCCATAAGATCTTCATAATAGCTTGGAATGTCGAATTCGTAGCTTCTTAATGCAAAAGGATTTATCATTGTAAAAGATGTCTCATCATCTTTGCTTGCTAGCTTAACAAAAAATTTATCAAGTTCAATTAACTCCATCGTTTTGATATGCTCAAAGCCTAAAATAGGGCTTTTAACACTAAAAATCATACTAACTCCTATTTTGTAAAGTTGCCGTATTTTATCATAGTTTTAAAAAATTTATACAAAAATAATAGCAAAAAATGTAGAATACGAGGATTTAAACTTTTTAAGGAAAAGCATGAAAAGATTTTCTAAATTTCTAGCAGTTATAGCTCTTTTGGGGCTTTTTAGTGGTTGTGCTGAAAAATATACCGAGCTTTACAATCTAACCCCTGATGAGTGGTATGCTCAGGTTATCGCTGATATAAAAGATGGTGATCTTGAAGCGGCCGATAAACACTATGTTTCAATGGCAAGTGAACACGTAGCAAGCCCGCTTTTGGAGCAAATTTTACTCATCCTTGCCCAAGCTCACGCAAATGATGAAGAGTATCTCATGGCAAATCACTATCTTGATGAATACATCAAAAGATATGGCGATAACGGCCCAAAAACAGAATTTGCTCAATATCTAAAGATAAAAGCAAATTTTGACTCATTTACCCAGCCAAACCGCAACCAAAAGCTAATGGAGGATAGCGTAACTGAGATCGAAAAATTTCTTTATATGTATCCAAATACCGAGTATAAGCCGCTTATCGAGACCATGCTTATTAAATTCAAACTCGCGCTTTACTTCCTAGATATGCAAATAGCAGATCTTTACAAGAGAACTGGCCGTGATGTTTCGGCCAAAATTTACGAGCAAAAGCTTGAAGAGTCACCGTTTAAAAACTCAGACCTTATCAAACCTGACGTGGCATGGTATAGAAAACTGTTTGAATAGGAGAAATTTTGCAAATAAACGAAAACAAAGGCTTCCCAACTGAGATCCCTATCATAGTTGAGGACGAGCTATTTTTATATCCATTTATGATAACACCGCTTTTTTTAAGCGACGAAGAAAATTTAAAAGCGCTTGAGCTTGCCATACAAGGAGAGACGCCGATCCTTGTCGTGCCTACAAAGCCCCAGCAAGACGGCGCTAGAGACTTTGACGGCATCTATGACGCAGGCGTGATCGGCACGATAATGCGCCGTGTGCCGCTACCTGACGGACGCGTAAAAGTGCTATTTCAGGGCATCGACAAAGGTAAAATTTTAAAACAATCAGGCATAAATCCACTCCGTGGCATCGTCGATATGCTCCACGTAAAGCGCCCATCACAGGTCAAAACTGACGCTCTCATCGTAGTTTTACGAGAAAAAGTAAGAGAGCTTTCGCAGTTTAGCCACTTTTTCCCGCCTGATCTTTTAAAAACGATCGAAGAGAGCGCTGAGGCGATCAGAGTTTGCGACCTAGTCTCAAGCGCGCTTCGCCTAAAAAAACAGATCGCTTATAGCTTTTTTGTCGAAGAAAATTTAGAACAGCGCCTACTAAAGCTCATCGACTACGTCATCGAAGAGATCGAGGCAAACAAGCTTCAAAAAGAGATCAAAAATAAGGTTCATTCAAAGATCGACAAGACGAACAAAGAGTACTTCTTAAAAGAGCAGCTAAAGCAAATTCAAGCTGAGCTCGGAGCGGACACGAGCCGAGAAGAGGAGCTTGAGGAGTACCGCAAAAAGCTTGATGCGAAGAAGAAATTTATGGCTGAGGACGCCTATAAAGAGATCAAAAAACAAATAGATAAGCTCTCTCGCATGCACCCAGACTCAGCAGACGCAAATACCTTACAAAGCTACCTCGACTGGGTACTTGAAATTCCATTTGAGAATGTAGCTAAGAAAAAGTCATCTATCGCCGAGGTGAGCAAACACCTAAATGCCGATCACTACAGCTTAGAAAAGCCAAAAGAGCGCATAGAGGAGTATTTTGCATTGCGTGAGCTTTTGGAGCTTAGAGGCGTTGGTGAAAAGGTAAATAACGGCGCCATTTTATGCTTTGCAGGACCTCCAGGCGTGGGTAAAACAAGCCTTGCAAACTCGATCGCAAAGGCGCTAAAGCGCGAGCTAGTCAGGATCGCTCTTGGCGGACTTGAGGATGTAAACGAACTAAGAGGCCACCGCCGCACCTACATAGGCGCTATGCCAGGCCGCATCGTGCAAGGGCTCATAGAAGCCAAGCAGATGAATCCAGTGGTTGTCTTAGATGAGATCGACAAGGTTGGCAGAAGCTACAGAGGCGACCCGACCGCGGTTTTACTTGAGATTTTGGACCCAGAGCAAAATAACAAATTTAGAGACTACTACTTAAATTTCAACATCGATCTTAGCAAGATCATCTTCATCGCCACAGCAAATGATGTGAGTATGATACCAGCCGCACTTCGCGACAGGATGGAGTTTATCGAGCTTAGCTCATACACCCCACAAGAGAAATTTGAGATCGCTAAAAAATATCTCTTGCCTCAAGAGCTTAAAAAGCACGGCCTAAAACCAAGCGATGTGAGCATCAGCAAAGAGGCACTTGAGCTAATAATTAGCGACTACACAAGAGAGAGTGGCGTGCGAAATTTACGCCGCAGGATCGCTGACATACTAAGAAAAGTCGCCAAAAATATCCTCACCAAAAAGAATGAAGGCAAGATCAGCGTCACGGCTAAAAATTTAAAAGAGTTTTTAGAGAAAAAGGTCTATGAGATCGAGCCAGCGGATAAAAAAGATCAGATCGGCTTGGTAAATGGTCTCGCGTGGACAAGTGTCGGCGGCGATGTGCTAAGGATCGAGGCTATCAGGATCCAAGGCAAAGGCAATATGCAGATCACCGGTCAGCTAGGCGACGTGATGAAAGAGAGCGCTCAGATCGCATTTAGCGTGGTAAAAGTGCTGATAGATAACAAAAAGCTAAAAGTGCCGATGGCTATCGTGCCAAAACTAGATGATGACAAGCGCAAGCTCGAAGCCAGCG
The DNA here is from genome assembly GCF_003048905.1 of Campylobacter concisus. Lineage (NCBI taxonomy): Bacteria > Pseudomonadati > Campylobacterota > Epsilonproteobacteria > Campylobacterales > Campylobacteraceae > Campylobacter > Campylobacter concisus. The sequence continues at coordinate 377,070 of NZ_PIRO01000001.1, read as the reverse complement.
ACGTTTATAGACGCTACGACCTTCACTTACACGTGCCAGAGGGCGCGGTGCCAAAAGATGGTCCAAGCGCTGGTATCACGATGGCGACAGCGATCGCATCGATACTAACTGACACAAAAGTCAAACACGACATCGCAATGACTGGCGAGATCACGCTAACTGGCAGAGTTTTACCTATCGGCGGGCTAAAAGAGAAGCTCATCGCCGCTCACAAAGCTGGCATCAAAACAGCTCTGATACCTCGCAAAAACTATGACCGCGACCTTGTCGATATCCCAACCGAAGTAAAAGCTGACATGAAGATCATCGCCGTGGATACGATCGATGATGTGCTAAAAAATGCCCTTGTAGCTAAAAAATAATCCTCTCTCTAGCCCTATATCTCACTTAGGGCTAGAAAATTTATAAATTTTGACGATCATCAAATCCAAAAAAAGCCATATAACGTATAAAGACAATTAATAATTTAAAACAATATAAGCACGTGCATCACACCAAAGAAAGCCAGGTAAATTTTTAAAATTTATGAGTGAGCATATCACGCTTCCAAATTCAGCAACAAGCAAATAGCGAAACCTAATTTTGGTAAGTTGCTAAGGCGAGTGAATGAAGTTTTAAAATTTGTAAAGACAGCTTGATTAAATTTGTAAATTCCTTTTTATTCAAAAGAGAGACAATGGGGCTTGAATTACGAGGCCGTTCTCTTATTTTCCTTTTTAAATCCGCTAGATCCCTCACGTTCAAGATTCATTCAATGGCGCTAAAGCACTGCATGCGTTTCGAATACTCTGATAAATTTTAAAAATGTTCGCTTGTAAATTTTAAAATTTTATGGACTTTTATTTTGCTGTAAATTTTTAACTATTTATGCTTTGCTTCATGCTCTAAAAGCCAAATTTTAGTTGGCAAGCCCTCACCGCCCGAGTATCCGCCAAGCCCACTGCTAGCTAGCACTCTGTGACAAGGGACGATGATAGGCACTGGATTTTTAGCATTGGCTGAGCCTGCTGCTCGGTAGGCATTTTTGTGGCCTACGGCAAGTGCAAGAGCCGCATATGTAGTCGTTTCTCCGTATGGTACTTTTTGTAAAGCCTCGTAAATTTTTGCTCTAAAATTAGTTGTTTTTATATCAAGCCTTACGCTAAATTTTTTAAGCTTGCCATTAAAATAAGCCTCTAGCTCATTCAAGCAAAGCTTTAAATTTTTATCTTTTACTGAAATTTTTTCAAATTTATCTACAAAATTTATCTCACAAATTCCATTTTCGCTAGCGATGATCTCCAAAATTCCAATGGGAGATTTTAGGTAAGCTTTTGACACATTTGCTCCTTGAAATTTGAAATTTTGGGCAAATTTTACTTTAGTTTGTTTTGCTTTTTGATAAAATGCAAGCAAAACTAGCGATTTTAGACTAAAAATAACGAGCAAAAACCACAAAGGAATTTCATGAGCTTTTTTACCGACTACGAAAAACACGTGAGCGAGCGAGAAAAAGAGGGCGTGCCACCGCTTGCGCTAAATGCCAAGCAAACAAGTGAAGTTTGCGAGCTAATAAAGCTTGCCAGCAAGTCTAGTGGCGATGTAAAGGAACAAAGCGAGCTAAAATTTCTTATAAATTTGCTTAAAACTCGTATCAATCCTGGCGTTGATGATGCAGCGAAGATAAAGGCAGAATTTCTTGGCGAAGTGATTGATGGGCTTGCTGTTAACGGTCTTGACGCGATGCGTGCTATTAAAATTTTAGGCAAGATGCTTGGCGGATATAACGTGGAAATTTTGGTGCGAGCTCTAAAAAATAGCAATGAAAATATCGCTCGTGCTGCAGCAAATGAGCTAAAAAATATTATCCTGGTGCATGAATATTTTGACGAGATCGCAAAGCTAAGTAGCAACAATAAATTTGCAAAAGATGTACTTGCTTCTTGGGCAAATGCGGAGTGGTTTACGCATAAAAAGCCAATCGAAACCTGTATAAACGCAGTCGTTTTTAAAGTACCTGGTGAAACAAATACTGATGACCTAAGTCCAGCGAGCGAGGCCTATACAAGGGCTGACATACCACTTCACGCAAAAGCAATGCTTGTTAAAAAGATGCCTGAGGGTCTAGAAATTTTAAAAGAACTTAAAACTCGTGGTAAAAAAGTTGCGTATGTTGGCGACGTAGTTGGCACTGGCAGCAGCAGAAAGAGCGGTATAAACTCGATCCAGTGGCATTTGGGCGATGAGATCGAGGGTGTGCCAAACAAAAAAACGGGCGGCATCGTGATCGGCACTACCATAGCTCCTATATTTTTTAATACCGCTGAAGACAGCGGTGCACTGCCGATAGTTGCAAACGTAAATGAGCTAGAAATGGGCGATGAGATAGAAATTTATCCATTTAAGGGTGAAATTTATAAGTTTATTGGCAGCGAGAAAAAACTCGTGGCAAATTTCAAACTAAACCCAAATACTCTAAGCGATGAGATAAGAGCGGGTGGCAGGATACCTTTGATGATAGGTAGGCAAGTCACCAAAAAGGCTAGAGAGGCCTTGGGGCTTGGTGAGGAGCAAATTTTCATAAAGCCAGATCAGCCAAAAGATCTAGGCGGTGGCTATACGCTGGCTCAAAAGATGGTTGGCAAGGCTTGCGGCAAGGCTGGCGTGAGAGCCGGGGCTTATGTGGAGCCAGAAATTTTAACTGTTGGCTCGCAAGATACGACTGGGCCGATGACTAGAGATGAGATAAAAGAGCTTGCTAGCCTTAGTTTTGGCGCGGATTTTGTTTTGCAAAGCTTTTGCCATACGGCCGCTTATCCAAAGCCAAGTGATCTTGTGATGCATGAGAGCTTGCCAAAATTTATAAATTTACGTGGTGGTGTGAGTCTAAAGCCAGGCGATGGCGTCATCCACTCGTGGCTAAACCGCATGGTGCTGCCTGATACGGTGGGCACTGGCGGCGATAGTCACACGAGATTTCCTATTGGCATTAGTTTTCCAGCGGGAAGTGGTCTAGTAGCGTTTGCAGCGGTACTTGGAATGATGCCACTAAATATGCCAGAGTCGGTTTTGATCAAATTTAAAGGCGAGCTAAAAGAGGGCGTGACGCTTAGGGATCTTGTAAATGCGATACCTTATTTTGCGATTAAAAAAGGGCTTTTAAGCGTTGAAAAGAAAGATAAAAAGAATGTTTTTGCGGGCAAAATTTTAGAAATAGAAGGGCTTGAGAATCTAAAAGTAGAGCAGGCGTTTGAACTAAGTGACGCTTCGGCTGAACGCTCGGCAGCTGCTTGCGTGGTAAATTTAAGCGTTGATAGCGTTGTGGAGTATGTTCGCTCAAATGTTGCGCTAATTGATGCGATGATAAAAGCTGGTTATGAGAGCCGTGAAACGCTTGCTAGACGAAAAGAAAAAATGCAAAAATGGCTAGAAAATCCAACGCTTTTAAGGGCCGACAAGGATGCAAGCTACGCTGAAATTTTAGAAATCGACCTAGCTCTGATAGATGAGCCGATTTTGGCTTGTCCAAATGACCCAGACGATGTGGCAACACTAAGTGAAATTTTAACTGATAACAAAAGAGTACATAAAATCGATGAAGTTTTTGTGGGAAGCTGTATGACAAATATCGGCCATTATAGGGCGCTCGCTAGAATTTTGGAGCATGAGAGCAAGCTTACAACTAGGCTTTGGATCGCACCGCCGACAAAGATGGATAAAAGCACACTTGAAGATGAAGGTATTTATGAAATTTTTAAAAGATTAAATGCAAGGACAGAGGTACCAGGCTGCTCGCTTTGTATGGGTAATCAAGCAAGAGTAAACGACAATGCCGTTGTCTTTTCTACCTCGACTAGAAATTTTGATAACAGAATGGGTATGGGCGCAAAGGTCTATCTGGGAAGTGCTGAGCTAGCCGCTGTTTGTGCGCTACTTGGGCACTTGCCAAGTGTAGATGAATATAAAAAGATAGTAAAAGATAGTCTTAACTTAAATAAAAATGAAATTTATAAATATCTAAATTTTAATGAAATAAGCGAGTTTAGTATATAAATTTGTTACAATATCGCGAAATTTTAAGGAGCTTTGATGAAAAAAGTAGTTTTTTTTCTCTTTTTTAGCGTTTGTTTTTTGATAAATTTACACGCTTTAGAGTGCAGTGATCTTGCCAAAAAAGAGAGCTTTAAAACTACTCCAAACGATCTTGCTTACGCGAATGAGTGGCTATTTTACTGTGATGGTTCGCTTTTAAATTTAAAAGAGGTAAAAGAGCTTTTTGACGCGAGTGTGGCTGTGAGAAGTGAGTCTCAAAGCTGCGTTGGTAATAGAGTTTATAAAGAAAATTTAAACAAGCTTAGATGGCTTTTGCTAAAAGCATCATTTGCTCCTGAGCTTTATCAAAAAGAGCTTGCAAGGCCAGAGGTTGCTGAGGGTGAAAAAGACGCTAGAATGGAGTATCTTAGATACTGGGCAAACGAGAGCTTATTTAATTTTTTAAAATATAAAAAATTTATCGAAGCTTACAAAAACGCTCAAACTCCGCTTGTAAAATTTTATGAAAGCCTTGGACTTGATACGGCAAGTGCCGCTTACTACGCAACTAGCGTGGTAAATGAGTTTTTGACTTTTGGTGTCGGTAAAAGTGTAAATAAAGCTAAAATTTTAACACCTGAGCAAAATATGATGGCTCAAAGGATAAATTCCGATGAGCTAGCAAATTTGCTCTACTCGAAAAATTTCAGTACCGCTGAGCTTACAAATTTACTTAATATCGCACTTTTAAACGAAAAAAGTAGCGATATGATAAAAGATATCATAAGGCGTGGGGCTGATGTGAATTTGGGCGATGAGACGCCGCTATTTTTTGCTTTAAAAAATATAGAAAATGTAAAAATTTTACTTGCAAATAAAGCCGATGTAAATCACAAAAATTTTTTTGGAAAAAGTGTACTTTTTTATGCTGTGCAGTTTAGTGATAAACCACTTTGCGAGCTTTTGCTAAAAAATGGTGCCAATGCCAACGAGAGCTACATAGATGAAAATACCAAGATGAATATGATAAATTTGGGTATGACGCAAGTTGAAGATACATGCGGTCTAGAGCATACAAACAGAAGCGTTTTTATGCATGCAGCAGCTCACGCAACGCCAGAAATTTTAAAGCTTTTGATGGATAATGGCGCTGATATTAATGCCACTGATGACGCTGGATTTAACGCGCTTGACTATGCCATGAAAGAACAAAATGAAAAAACGATCAAATTTTTAGAAAATTTGGGTTTAAAGCCAAATTTCAATTAGGAAAAATCATGAAAAAGACAGCTTTTGTAACCGGTGCAACATCTGGATTTGGCGAGGCGATCGCCAGAAGACTCTCAAAAGAGGGCTACAAGATAGTCGCTCTTGCGAGGCGCGAAGATAGGCTAAAGAAGCTTGCAAGCGAGCTTGGCGATACGCATATTATCGTAGCTGACATACGCGACAAAGAGGCTGTTTTTAAAGCAGTCGAGAGCCTGCCTGATAAATTTAAGGATATCGAAGTGCTTGTAAATAACGCTGGCATGGCGCTTGGGCTTGAAAAGACGATAGATGCGAAGGTAGAGGACTTTGAGACGATGATAGACACAAACGTCAAGGGTCTTATCTACTCGACAAAGGCGGTTTTGCCACTACTTTATAAGCAAGAAAAGGGCTATATCTTTAATATTGGCTCGACAGCTGGCTCATGGCCATATCCTGGAAGCAACGTTTACGGCGCTACAAAGGCCTTTGTAAAGCAGTTTAGTTTAAATTTAAGAAACGATCTAGTCGGCACAAATATCAGAGTGACAAACATCGAGCCAGGACTTTGCAAGACTGAATTTAGCGAGGTTAGATTTAGGGGAGATAAGGCAAAGGCGGATAGTCTTTATGAAAATACAAATTTCATCACGTCTGAGGATATCGCGACGATTTTGGTAAATTGTCTAAATATGCCCGGAAGTGTCAACATAAACAGGGTCGAAGTCATGGCAAATACGCAGACTTGGGCTGGACTTGCGATAGAAAAATTTTAAGGAGTTCTTGTGAGACAAATTTTATTATTACTTTTTTTTAGCGTTGCGCTTTTTGGTGTCGATCCAGAAGTGGCAAAGAGAAACGCTGAAATTTATGGCGTATTTACGCTTATACCGCCTGTTGTGGCAATAGCGCTTGCTTTTATCACAAAAGACGTTATATTGTCGCTGTTTATAGGTGTTTTTAGCGGAACGTTTCTCATAAACATCATCAATGAAAACATCTTTATGGGTATCGTAAAAGGCTTTACGGGCATCGTTTCAAGGGTCGTTGAATCAATGGCGGATAAGACCGATTCAGGAATTTTGCTTCAAGTGCTTTGTATCGGTGGTGTGGTCGCACTCATCACAAAGATGGGCGGTACAAAGGCAGTTGCTCTTTGGCTTAGCAAAAAGGCAAAAAGCGGCATTTCAGCTCAAATTTCAACATGGCTCATGGGAATTTTTGTATTTTTCGATGACTATGCAAATGCCCTAATCGTTGGCCCTATAATGAGACCAATAAGTGATAAATTTAAAATAAGCCGCGAAAAACTAGCTTTTATCATAGATGCTACCGCAGCACCGATCGCTGGTATTGCTATCATCTCGACATGGGTTGGCCTTGAGGTTTCACTCATCGAAAAGGGCTATGAGCTAGTTGGAGAGACTGGCATTAATGCTTATTCTATATTTATCGAGACAATTCCATATAGATTTTACAACCTTTTTATACTATTTTTCATAGTTTGTACTGCCTTGATGCAACGCGAATACGGCCCAATGCTATTAGCTGAAAGACGTGCCAGAAAGGGTGAACTTCACTCAGGTAAAACTCAGATCCAAGACCTTGAAGACAAAACTCTTGAGCCAAAAGAGGGCGTAAAATTAAGTGCTGCAAATGCTGTTGTGCCACTTCTTGTGCTGGTCATTGGCGCATTTACTAGTTTTTACTTTAGTGGTCTTGCTGCACTTGAGGGCGATACTCTTAAAAATGCACTTGCCAATCCGCTTGCATTTTCAACATTTAAAGATACTTTTGGCGAGGCAGACTCAGCTACATCGCTATTTCAAGCAGCGTTACTTGCTAGTATCGTAGCTATCACAATGGGTGTTTGGCGTAAAATTTTTGACGTAAAAGAGGCTATTAGCACATGGGTAAAAGGTTGGAAAACTATGATAATTACAGTTGTGATTTTGCTTCTTGCGTGGAGTCTTAGTGCTGTTATAAAAGAGCTTGGCACATCAAGATATTTGGTTGATCTACTAAGCTCTTCAACACCTAAATTTATCCTTCCAGTGGCTGTTTTTATCCTTGGTTCATTTATAAGCTTCTCGACTGGAACAAGTTACGGCACGATGGGTATTTTGATGCCTTTAGCTATTCCATTAGCTTATGCTGTTGGTAAAAATTATGGTCTAGACGGAGATGCTATGCATGCATACATGATCGTAAATATCTCAGGTGTGCTCACAGGCGCGATCTTTGGTGATCACTGCTCGCCGATCTCGGATACTACGATCCTTTCATCGATGGGTGCGGGATGTAACCACATCGACCATGTCTCAACACAAATGGTATATGCTCTAAGCGTTTGTGCGGTAAGCGTGCTAGTTGGTTACTTGCCAGTTGCATTTGGTCTTAGTGTTTGGCTAGCACTTCCATGCGGCTTTTTAGCGATTTGGGCGTTAGTTAGATTTGTTGGTAAAAAGGTGGAAGCGTAAATTTGGACTGCAATTATCTAAAAGAGTGCGGCTCTTGCACTCTTTTTGCCCCTTATGATGAGCAAATTCTATTTAAAACTGATCTTGTAAAACAAGATTTTTCAGAGTTTTATGATGGCAAATTTGATGTGTTTAGCTCCAGTCCAAAACACTACCGTACGAGAGCTGAGTTTGGCATCTGGCACGATGGTAGCGAGCTTAGTTATACTATGCATGCAAGTGAGAAGGGCAAGAGAATTTTTATAGATGAGTGCCCTAAGGTTTGCGAGCAAATTTCTACTCTTATGCCAAGTTTACTTAAAAGTTTACAAGAGAGTGATATGCTGCGTACAAAGCTTTTTGGAGTAGAATTTATCTCTTGTAAAAGCGGTGTTTTAGTCACCCTTCTTTATCACAAAAAGCTTGATAGTGAGTTTGAAGCGGCGATGAAAATTCTAGCCGGCAAGCTTGATATCACCATACTTGCTAGATCTCGTGGGCAAAAGCTACTAAGCGGTGAGCTAGATTTGATCGACGAGCTGAATGTTGGAGGGCAAATTTATAAATTTAGCCTAAGTGAGAATGCCTTTATCCAGCCAAACAGAGCCGTAAATGAAAAGATGATAGCTTGGGCGAAAGAGTGTGTAGGGGCTGGCGCTGACCTCCTTGAACTCTACTGCGGACATGGAAATTTTACTATCCCGCTTTCATTTAAATTTAACAATGTGCTTGCCACTGAAATTTCAAAAAGCTCGATCGCAAATGCCCTTAAAAACTGCGAGCTAAACAAAGCTAAAAATATTAAATTTTTACGTATGGACGCTGACGAGCTTATGAGCGCATTTGCTGGCGTTAGGGAATTTAATAGGCTCAAGAATATAAATTTAAGCGATTTTAACTTCTCTCATGTTCTTGTCGATCCACCCCGTGCAGGACTAAGCGAAAGTGTTGTAAATTTCATCAAAAATTTTAAAAATATCATCTATATATCGTGCAATCCAGAGACTCTAAAAGAAAATTTAAAAGAGCTTTGTAAAAGCCATGAAGTGATAAAATTTGCCATTTTTGATCAGTTTGCAAACACTCATCACATCGAGTGTGGCGTGCTACTAAGGGCAAAAGAATAATTTAAAAAAGGAAAAATAAAAATGGTTTCACTAAATAAAATTATCCAAGCAAAGATTACGATCGGTCATTTTGTAAATAAAACTCCATTTGCTCTGAGTGCAAAACTTAGCAAAAATTTGGGAGCAAGTATCTATCTAAAAGAGGAAAATTTACAGCGAACCGGCGCATATAAGATAAGAGGCGCATACAATAAAATAGCTAGCCTAAGTGATGAGGAGAGAAAGCGTGGTGTCGTGGCTGCAAGTGCTGGCAATCACGCTCAAGGTGTAGCTATAAGCGCAAAAGAATTTGGCGTACACGCTTGTATCATCATGCCAGAATCAACCCCGCTTCTAAAGGTTGCTGGTACGAAAGACCTTGGTGCAGAGGTTATTTTAAAAGGTGATAATTTTGACGAGGCGTACGCTTTTGCAGTTAATTATGCCAAAGATAAGGGTATGACCTTTGTTCATCCATTTAACGACGAGTACGTCATGGCGGGGCAGGGCACTGTTGGGCTTGAGATGCTTGATGAGATAAGCGATCTTGATATAGTCATCGTCCCAGTTGGCGGCGGTGGGCTAGCTAGTGGTGTGGCTAGTTGTATAAAGCAGGTCAATCCAAAGACAAAAGTAATCTGTGTCGGTGCAAAAGGTGCTCCAGCGATGTTTAATAGCTACGGCGCTAAAAAGAGCATAAACTCAAAATCAGTCCGCACCATAGCTGATGGCATCGCTGTGCGTGATGCGAGCGAGATCACGTTAGCAAATATTATTGAGTGTGTTGATGAGTTTGTGCAAGTTGATGACGAGGAGATCGCAACTGCGATTTTGTTTTTACTAGAGACGCAAAAGATCGTTGTGGAAGGAGCTGGCGCAGCTGGTGTGGCAGCACTCATGCATGATAAGATCAAATTTAAAAAAGGTGCAAAGATAGGCGTGGTGCTAAGTGGTGGAAATATCGACGTACAGGTACTTTCTATCATCATTGAAAAGGGTCTTATCAAGTCTCACCGCAAGATGACTTTGCAAATAACGCTTGTGGATAAGCCAGGAGCGCTTATGAGCCTAACTGATAGCTTAAAATCAGCAAATGCAAACATCGTCAAAATCGACTACGACCGCTTCTCAACAAGGCTTGATTATGGTGATGCAAGTATTACTATCACGCTTGAGACAAAGGGTCTTGAGCATCAAGAAAAGATCAAAGAAGTGCTTACTAAAAACGGTTTTTCTTTCACTCAACTATTTTAATTTAATGGCTCGCTACTATTTAAAGTAGTGAGCATGATTTACCTATTAAAACAAAATCTCAAATTTTGCATTTACGCTGTTTGACTTCATGTCTTTAGCAAAAGCACCTGTGTAAGATAAACCTAAATTTATATTTTTATAAACATTTGCTTTTACACCAAGGCTAGCTGTGCCAAGATCGCGTACCTCTTTACCTTCAAGTTCCAAGTATCCAGCATTTGCGATATTTACGCCGATATTTGCTCTTGTATCGCCAACTAGTCTATTGTAAGCTAGATCAGCTTCAAATTTCATCTTTGTACTACCAAGACTAAATGGCACACTAGGGTTTAGACCTATGCTAAATACACCTAAATTTCTAGTTTTTTCATCAACATCCATTCTGAAAATTCCTACATTTTGGCTAGTGCTATCAGTTTTCATACGTAGATAGCTTGCACCTACATAAGGATTTAGTGAGAAATTCGCACTATTAAATGCTGTTAATGCCAAATTTGCATAAGCAGTAAGTGCTTTTTCCTTGCTTTTTACATGCTCATCTGAGTAAAAGCTAACGATCGTGGCACCATTTTGTGTTTTTCGTTTCGCATTTGTGTATATGAGACCGAGGTCTAGTTTTGTGCTGGCGATCTGGCTTTTTCCGTAAATGCCTATACTTGTGCCTTTTGTTTTATAAGCATCATCGCCATCTTCTTTTACTTTTTCACTGCTAGCACCAAGCACGCCACCAAGTGTGAAAACATCATTTACACTACCGTCAAATCCAAAAAGCTGAGTGAATGAGTTTGCTTTTACATCATCAAATTTCATAGCATTAGCCATGGTATTTGACCAAAATTTCATGCCACTCGCATCGATTGCTTTTGCACTGAATGGATCAAATTCGTGGTTGATAATCGCATTTTTGAGCAAGATATTTTCTAGTAAAAATGCATTATGTTGAGCTAAATTTGCATTATTTGCAAATGTTTTTAGCGTATCACTTGCTTCTTTTGGTGTAGCGTAGATGAAGTGTCTGTATAGATCGCTCGTGATGACTGCTGGTCTACTTCTAAATGGTGAAGCAAGGAGTGCTGGCCTGCTAGCTGTACTCTCTATGAGTTGTGCCACTCTTTTTTGGTTATCACTAGCTGCGATACTTGTTATTGTATTTTTTGACTTTTTGAGTGTTAATTCTAGCTTGTTGTCACTATAATTTCTAGTAAGGTCAAAAAAAGCATATTTTCTTAAGATGGTGTCATTATAGCCACTAAAATTTCCAGTTACAGCGTAAGTTTTTGCCTTTGAACTATCATCATATAGTCTTTTCATGATATCTACATCTGGCTTGCTTATATCTATGATAGAGTTCTTTTCAAAATTTAGATTTAAATTTGCTGCATTATTTGAGATGATATAACTACCACCTGTTTTTATAGTAGCTTTTACTGCGTCATTTGTGCTTTTTCTAGTTACATCTTTAAAAGATAGCTTTTGAGAAAATTTATTTCTATCAATCTCTCCAACACTCATCTCTTTAACAATCTCAAGTGCACCGCCATTTTCGACTACTACTTCGCTTGATTTTAGTGATTGATTTAGTGCTGTGATCTTGCCGCTTTTTATTATGGTTTTGCCAGTGTATGAGTTGGTTCCTGCTAGTTTTAGGGTACCTAGGCCTCTCTTAATAAGAGTTCCTTCATAGCCCTCGCTAGCTCTTTGTTCTCTCGCTTTTTCTCTAGCGTTACCTATATCAAGTTCAGCCCTTTGCTCGGCTGTCAAATTTGACATTTTCTCAAGCTCAGCCTTACGATTAGCCCAAATTTTTGCCTCTGCCTCATCTTCAGTTTTTCTGTATTTTATAGCTATATCACTGATATTATTTGAGTAAAGATCATCTGTGTCTAGACTTACATCAAATACGCCTAGTAGCTGTCCTGGTCCAAACATAGCCTTTGACATATCAAGTGCTCCCCAGCCCCAGCGCTCATCAGGTACGCCAAGTGGCGCAGTAAAGCCAGAAATTCTTCTTGTATCGGCTGGCTTTTTAAACTCATCTCTAACTTGTCTTGCGGTAGTTAGTAAAACATCTCTTGCTTGAGAGTTGCTCATATATGGATATCTTTGCATTACAAGACCAAGTGCGCCAGTGACGTGTGGAGCCGCCATTGATGTACCATCCCAACTATCATAACCAGCCTCTCCATTTTTAGGATCAACTGTGCTTGATTTTATACTTTTACCAGGTGCTGCGATACTCCACCATTTTGAGTGTCCTGCGGTGTTAAAATGTTGTGCATCGCCATCTGTCATTCCAGTAACGTTTATCCAGTATTTTTCAGCATCTGGACGAAAATATGGAAGCATTGCTCTTGTGTATGACTCTTTCATGCCATTTCTATTTCCGGCAGTGAAGACTTGAATGATGCCGTATTTTTTGGCGACTTCATAAGCAGCATCTAAGAAATTTTTACCATTTATGACAAATGGATAGTAGCTTTTATAGGCTGCATCAAGGTCTTTTATATCTAAGCTATTGCCGCCATCAAATCCAGTTGCTCCCTCATAAGCTTTATAAAATTTGCGGTTTGAACCCCAACTATTGTTTATGGCTCTTGCACCACCTTTGGCTAACCCCTCATAAGATGCTAAAAAGAAGTTGTAGTCTTGGTTTGGACCATATGTCATACCGTCGGTTCCGCCAGTATTTCCTACTATAAGTTTTGAGCCAAATGCTACACCGTGCATCCCTTTACCATCTCTTGAGCCAGCAATTGTACCAGCTACGTGCGTGCCGTGTGAGTCATTTACACCAGCGATCCAGTTGCCATCAGCTTCAAATTTTTCATCTTTTTTAAAGTCGCCAAAGTCAGCTCTGTTTTTATCAGTGCTTCCTTTTTTTAAAAAAGGAGAGTTGCCGTGCTCAGTATCTGGATATTTTTGTCCATCTTTGTAGTAGCTGCCAGAAATTTTTAGTGCGCTTATCCTACCGTCACTAAGTTCAGGGTGGCTAAGTAATGCGCCAGAGTCCATAACGCCAAGCGTCACACCTTTGCCTGTCACTCCAAGAGCATACGCGATAGCCGCATTTATACGCTTTAGTCCCCAGTATGCTTTATACTCAGTGCTCTGCCAGCTACTTATGTCACCAAATTTACCACTTTCTTGATCGTTAGCATTTAGTGAATTTGCAAACAAAAGAGTACAACAAGCTGCGCTTATCAAAATACATTTTTTATTTAAAATGGATATTTTCACATCTCATCCTTTTGCATAAAATTTAAATGGATTGTAATATCCTTAAAATAAATTATTAATTAAAATATTAAAATTTATGATAAAAATTTACTTTAATAATCCCTTTTTTACGCTATTTTTACTATAAGATATGAAAAAATAATTAAAACGGTATCACATAAATATTATTAATTACGATTTTATTTTAAAACAATTATTTAAATATAATTTTTAATAAAAGTAGAATTTCATCTCTGCTTTACAAATTTAAGCTAAAATAGCAAGCTTTAAAGGAGAAAAAATGAGCGAATATGCAAATTTGATATTAGCTATCTTACTAGCTGTTTTGGCATTTGCATTTTATAGGTCAAATAAGGCGTTAAAAAAGGCAAAAGATGATAGCGAAAATCTCTCAGTCAGCACCGAAATTTCGCAGCTAAAAAGCATCGGCGAGCTATCTGTTTTTCAAGTTTATAGCAAAGAGATCGTCACAAAAACTGATCATGCGTTTGGAAATTTTGGCAAAGAGTATCTAAGATGGCTTATAAGTGAGAAGAAGCTTTCGATGATATTTGAGTTTGAGATAAATTTCATCTACGATCTAACTAGCCCAAAACTCGAGATTATGCAGATCGCAAACTCTAGCTATAAGGTAAAAATGCCTCCTTGCAAGTATAAATTTTCGATCGCCGATATGAAATTTTACGATGAGAAAAACGGTAAATTTATACCATTTTTGCTGCCTGACTCGCTAAATGGCTTTTTTGGTAGCACTTTTACAGAAGAAGATAAAAATAGACTAATCGAAGAGGCAAGAAACGAAGTCAAAAAGATGAGTGTCCGCCTTATCTCACAGCTTCAAAGTAAAATTCATAAATCAGCTCGCGACACGCTTGAAGCGATCGCAAAGAGCTTTGGGGCAAACAAAGTTGAGTTTATTTTTGACGATAATGATGAGCAGATCAGCTCACAACTAAATTTAGAAAATATTGCATAAAATTTTAAAAAGGAGAAAAAATGAGCGTAAATTCACAAGAAGTCACGCAGACACCAGGCAACAACACAGTCTTTCAAACATGGGTTTTAACAGCTGATAAAAAGGCTTGTAAAGAGGGGTTTGCCGAGCTTTGCGCCTTGGTTGTAAATTTAAATAAAACTGCCAAGATTAGATTTGGCGCAAATGAAAATGTAAACTGCGTCCTTGGTGTGGGTCATGATGCTTGGAAAAAGCTTGAAATTTCAAAAGATCTGCCAAAAGAGCTTGTAAATTTTAAAGCGATCAAAGGCGATAAACACGAGGCTGTTAGCACAAAGGGCGACATCCACATCCATATCCGCGCTTTAAATGCACCTGATTGCTTCGATATGGCTCAAGCGATAAAGGCCGTGCTTTTTAAATTTGCAGAGCTTACAGATGAGACGCAAGGCTTTAAGTATCATGACGGCAGGGCGATAATAGGCTTTGTTGATGGCACTGAAAACCCTGAGGGCGAAGATAGAGATTTCTTTGCTAAAGTTGGCAACGAGGACGCTAAATTTAAAGGCGGCAGCTACGTTTTTGTACAAAAATATTTCCACAATATGAAAGAGTGGAACGCTACAAGCGTAAGTGAGCAAGAAAAGGTAATAGGCCGCTCAAAAGAGCTTGACATCGAGATGAGCGAAGATGTAAAACCTACAAATTCACACTCAGCTGCTGCAAACGTAGGAGATGATAAAAAGGTCGTGCGTGGCAATATGCCATTTACTGAAGGTAGTAAAACTGGCACTTACTTCATCGCTTATGCTAGCACATTTTCAACGGTTGAGCTTATGCTTAAAAAGATGTTTATCGGTGAGCCAAAGGGCAACTCAGATAGGCTGCTTGACTTTAGTACGCCAGTAACTGGTGCTCTATACTTTGTGCCAACAGTTGATATGCTTGGCGATTACGAGGGATAAATTTAGCTTGGGGCGAAGCAAATTTGCCCCTTTAAATTTATAAGGATAAAAATGCCAGAGTGGTTTATTTACGCAGCTCTTTCAGCTGTTTTTGCTGCACTTACAGCTATCTTTGCAAAGCTTGGCGTAAAGGATATTGACAGCGATTTTGCGACATTTATAAGAACGATCGTCGTCATTTTGATGCTTGTTTTGCTTTTAAGCGTGGCTAAAAAATGGCAGCCTTTAAGCTCACTAAGCCCTAAAAACTGGCTCTTTCTCATACTAAGTGGCATAGCAACTGGACTTTCTTGGCTTATGTATTTTAAAGCGATGCAAGTTGGCAAGGTCTATCAAGTGGCGCTGGTTGATAAATTTAGCGTTGTGCTTACTATTATTTTGGCTGTTATTTTTCTTGGCGAGAGGTTAAATTTAAAAGAAATTTTAGCCATTTGTCTTATCGTGTCTGGCGTGTTTTTACTCATTTTTAAATAAAATTTTCTGCATTATTCTTAAATTATATTTTTAATTTTAATTTGTAATTAATTAAAAAGCTCCTAAAATTTGAACAATTTCATTTTGAAGGGAGAAATATGAAAGAAATCATTCTATCAACCATCGTGGCTTGTGCGGCATTTGGTGCTAGTGTAAACTACACAGATGTTGTAAAAGATGTTTACGGTGATGCTAGCTCAACAAAAAGTATAGGCAGACTGCTACCAACCAACGCAGTTGAAATTTTACAAACAAGCGGTGACAGAGCGCAAATTAAAGTAAAAGGCTATCAAAACCCAGCTGTTAGCAACGTAGTTTATTTTGCTGATGGCGCGAGGATTATCTCGGTGGCATTTGCAAAAACTGCACCTTTTGATATTAAAGTGATCAAAGAGGGCAAAAACGGCAAATGGAACGAGGTAGAAACAACAGTTTTTGTTCAAAAAGATGGCTTTAGCACTGACGTAAACGCAATGTTTGCAAAAGCTGACAAGATGTATAAAGAGAGCTGTGGTGTTTGCCATGCGTTGCCTCAAACCACACATTTCAACGCAAACCAATGGCCGTCACTTCTAAAATCAATGATCGGCAGAACCGCAATAGAGAAAAAAGACGAGTGGTTGGTTGTTGAATACCTTCAAAAACACTCATCTGACGTAAACCTAGGTAAATAAGCAAAACTTTTGTAGCGGCGAGTAAAAACAAATATTAAAGTTTAGCTTATTCAAAAGAAAACTTAAAAATGAAAGGGAGATAAGATGAACGAGACCAGACGAGAATTTCTAAAAAAAGGTGCTACAGCAATTGCAGCGACACCTTTGCTTTCAAGCGTAACAGCATCAAATTTATTTGCTGATGGCGTAAAAAAGAGTGTTTTAAGAGATAGCGAGGTCATCACAGCTGCCCACTGGGGTATGTTAAAAGTGACAACCAAAAACGGCGTAGCAGTAAAGTCAGAGCCTATCCAAAAAACAAGTGAAATTTACAACCCGCTTCAGCACTACACACCAGATATGATCTACAAATGTCGTATCAAGCGTCCAGCAGTTAGAAAGAGCTACCTTGAAAATCCAGATAGTCCAAAGCCAGAGCTTCGCGGTAAGGATGAGTGGGTTGAGGTGCCTTACGAAGAGGCGATCAAGCTAGTTGCAAGAGAGCTGAAAAAAACAAGAGCACAAAAAGGCTTACAAAGTGTATTTGCGGGCAGCTATGGCTGGAAATCAAGCGGTAACGTACATAACTCAAGAATTTTACTTCATAGATTTATGAACCTTAGTGGTGGCTTTGTTGGCTCACTAGGAGATTACTCAACAGGCGCTAGCCAAATTATCATGCCTCACGTCGTGGGTAGTATCGAGGTCTATGAGCAGCAAACCAGCTGGCCAGTCGTACTTGAGAACTCAAAAGTCGTAGTCATCTGGGGTGCAAACCCACTTGCGACACTTCGCATAGCTTGGACTAGCACCGACGAGCAGGGCTTTAAATACTTTGAAGAGCTCAAAAATAAAAAAAATATCAAAGTGATCATCATCGATCCTATCAAGAGTGACACAGCGCAATACTTTGATAATGCTCAGTGGATCGCTCCGGTGCCAAACACCGACACAGCTATGATGCTTGGTATGATGCACTACCTATATGAGAGCGGCAAGTATGATAAAAATTTCATTGAAACCTACACAACTGGCTTTGATAAATTCCTCCCATATCTACTTGGCAAAACAGACAACACACCTAAAAATTTAGAGTGGGCGAGCAAAATTTGTGGCATCGATAAAGATACTTTAAAAGAGCTAGCTGATACATTTGTCGCAAACCGCACTATGATAATGAGCGGCTGGGGCATGCAGCGCGCTCACCACGGCGAGCAACCACACTGGGCGATGGTGACACTAGCAGCTATGATCGGTCAGATAGGACTTCCTGGCGGGGGATTTGGGCTTAGCTATCACTACTCAAACGGCGGCGCACCAACATGCAAGGGTGCAGTAATCGGCGGCGTAAATAGTGCAAGTGTGGGTAAATTTAATGATAAGGGCGAGTTTATAGGCACGGATACAGGTGAGTTTGACAAACGAGGTCGCTTCGTCGCAAAGGCAGCTGCAGCAGCAGGTACAGGCCAAAGTTGGCTACAAAAAGCAACCAACTATGCCTTCCCGGTAGCAAGGATTGCTGACGCGTTGCTACATCCTGGTAAAGTGATCGATCATGACGGCAAAAAGATCACCTATCCAGATATCGACTTTATCTACTGGGTCGGCGGTAATCCACTTGTGCACCACCAAGATACAAATACAAATTTAAAAGCGTGGAGAAAGCCAAGAACGGTTGTCGTACATGAATCATACTGGACACCGACAGCAAAAATGGCTGATATTGTTTTCCCAGTAACTACAGAGTATGAGAGAAACGATATCACCATGACTGGCGACTACTCAAATATGAACATCGTGCCGATGAAACAAGTCGTTGAGAAATACCACGAGGCAAGAGACGACTATCAAATTTTCATCGATCTTTGCAAGGCTTATGCTAAAAATTTAGTCATTGCCTACACAGATAACGGCAAGGATGAGTTTGACTGGATCAAAGAGTACTATGACGCAGCCTACGCTCAGGTCAAGGCTGTGCCGGAGCTCACAACTGACATGAAGCCATTTGAAGAGTTTTGGAACGAGAACAAGCCAGTTACGTTTGCCTCATCTCAAGATAGCGATAGTTGGGTGAGATTTGGTGAATTTAGAGAAGATCCTGTGCTAAATGCTCTTGGAACACCAAGTGGCCTTATAGAAATTTACTCAGAAACTATCGAGAAAATGGGCTATGACGACTGCAAAGCGCACCCAATGTGGTTTGAGCCAATCGAGTGGCTAGGCATGAAAGATAAACCGGCTAAATTCCACATGATAAGTGCTCACCCAACTGACCGCTTGCACTCACAGCTAAGTCAAACTTCACTTCGTGACAAATACGCTATTGCAAATCGCGAGCCTATCTGGATCAACGAAAAAGATGCAAAAGAGCTTGGCGTACAAAGTGGCGACTTGGTGCGTGTATTTAACGCACGTGGCGAGGTTTTAGCAGGTGCTTATGTCACTAAAAATATCAAAGAGGGCGTTGTAAAACTAGCTGAGGGCGCTTGGTATGACGGCTTTGATAGTGGAATTTGCAAAAACGGCGGTGCAAACGTGCTAACCATAGATATCCCAACAAGTAAGCTAGCAAACGGCAACATCAGCCACACAGCTCTTGTAAATATCGAGAAATATAAAGGTGGCGAGGCATTAAAACTCACAGCTTTTGTTGAGCCAAAAATTTCTAAATAATATTAAAGCAGGGGAGTCTTCTCCTGCTTTTTAACTTAAAATTTAAAACAAATCTTCTATTCACAAAAAGCTTAAATTTATATTTAAAAGCCTATAGCTCTGTAAAATTTTATTTTGCAATGGATGTTGAGGTGATAGGTATATTTTTGTTGATTGTTAAATAAAGATTTCTAGATTTGAATGACCAGTTATAAATTTTTATAAAGTCTTTTTAAAAGCCAAGCTACCGGACTTTCAAAGATAAAATAATCACTAAAAAAACTCACTTTTTTACCTTAATAGATCGATTTTTGATTAATTGTTTAAAAGGTGTTAAATGTAGTATAAAATTAATTTTAGTTTTAATTCTTTTTCGATAAATTAAAGCGATTTTAACTTTTTAAAGGAGGAAAGATGAAGTCCATAACTTCAAAGATAGCGATGATTATCATCTCATTGCTAGTTATTTCGTTTGCTGCTATTTCAGCAGTCAGCTACTATACAGCGGAAAGTAAGGTAGTAGAGTTGGTCAGCCAGACCCAGGATCAGATTCTAAGTGACATCAAAGCTACTACTGATTCTTTTTTTGAAGAATATTTAGGTGTAGCCAAAAAGTTTGCTTCAGACATAGAAAATACCCCAAATAATGATGACTTGTATATGGAAAAAACTAAAAGGCAAAAAGAAAACGTTAGTCATTTAGTTACTGATATTTTTTATGGTCGCGAGAGTGATGGACATTTTTTCCAGTCTGACGGCACTAGAACAACTCCAGCCGATAACTACGATCCTAGAACTAGGGGTTGGTATAAAGCAGCAAAGAGCGCAAATGGTGCTATCTATACCGAACCTTATAAAGCTGCCTTGTTTAACGCTTTAGTAATTAGTTTTGCTGCTCCAGTAAATAAAAATGGAAATTTTGATGGTGTTTTGGGGCTTGATTTAAATATGGATGCTTTAAGTAAAAAAATTCTTGAAATGGGTAAAACAAAATATGGCTACGTCTATTTAATGAATAAAGACGGCGTAATACTTATGCACTCAAATCCTGAAAATGTCGGTAAAGCGATTCCTGCAAGCAAATATTTGGCCGATGAATTTGCGGCTAAGAGATTTGATGAAAATGGACTTATTCCTTATACAAACTATAAAGGCGAAAACGTAACCGCCAAAGTCCTTCCTATAAACGATCAAGGCTGGCTAGCCGTAGCCGCTATCGGAGCAGATACTTTTTCGTCTAATACCTTGCCTTTATTAAAAGCTCAAATAATCCTTGCCATAGCTTTTATAGTCATACTTTCGGCTATCGTATTTACTCTTCTTAAAAAATCCCTTAGTCCTATTAGAACTATTCAAACCAAGCTTGAAGACGCGTTTAAATTTATTACCTACGAAACCCCTAACGCTCCGGAAAAGCTAGTAGTAACTACGCAAGACGAATTCGGCAGAATGAGCGAATCTATTAACGAGAATATAGAAAAAGTCCTTAACGGCGTTAAAAAAGACAGCGCCTTAATAGACGAGATGAACGGTATAGCAAATCTCATGATAAAAGGCCACATGGGAGCCAAGATTAACTCTACTCCGAATAACCCGGCTTTAGTTCAGTTAAAAGATCTGCTAAATAAATTCTTTACTTCTATTTCTGAAAATTTAAAAGGCATAGCCGTAGTTTTAGCTTCTTATAATAAAAACGACTATACTCCTAGACTAGAGCTAAAACCGGAGCTTGAAAGCGATCTAAGAGATATGATAGTAGGCCTTCAAAGCGCGGGCGACGCCGTAAGCAATATGCTAAGGGAAAATTTAAAAGAAGCTCAGGTCCTAGAAGAAAAAGCTAAAATCCTAGCAGAATCTATGAGAACCCTAACCGACGGAGCTCATAAACAAGCCGACTCTATCCAAGAAAGCGCGGCTGCTATAGAAGAGATGAGCAGTTCTATGAACGCCATTAGCCAAAAAGCTGGTGATGTAACTAGACAAAGCGAAGAGATTAAAAACATTATCGTTATTATTAGAGATATAGCCGATCAAACAAATTTACTTGCTCTAAACGCTGCTATTGAAGCGGCGCGTGCTGGTGAGCATGGACGAGGTTTTGCTGTAGTTGCAGATGAGGTTAGAAAATTAGCTGAGCGAACTCAAAAGTCACTTGGTGAGATCGAAGCTAATGCAAATGTTCTAGCTCAAAGCATCAACGAGATGAGTGAGAGCATCAGAGAGCAAAGCGAAGGCATAAATATGATAAACCAAAGTGTAAGTCAGATCGACAGTATTACAAAACAAAATATTAATATTGTTAGTACAACAAACGAGATTACTGACCAAATAGACGACATGGCCAAGACGATAGTAGCCGACGTTAGAAAGAATAAATTTTAATCTTAGACCGAATTTAGGGGTCTGTTTCCCCTAAATTCTAATTTTATCTCGCTGATTTTAACTACCTAAAATGAAAAAATAATTTAAAATTATTATTTAATGTATACATCACTATTTTGTAATTAATATTATTAAATACTATTTTATATAAAAAATATACAATCGCATCTTAAAAATTTTTGTAAAAGGAAAGTAAATGCGATCAATTGCAAACAAAATATCTTTAATGCTTATACTGGCATTATTCATATCATTCTCGCTAATATCTTTAGCTAGCTATAACACAGCTCATGATAAAGCCATTGAGTTAGTAATACAAACTCAAAAGCAAATCTTAAAAGATGTGAAAATCACACTAAATAGCTTTTTTGATAACAATCAGTATGCTATAGAGAAAATGGCTGATACTCTTAGTAAAATAAGCGAGAAAAGTGATGGCTCGATGAATGCTGATGGTATAAATTTAGCTTTATCTCAAGCAAAAGCTATATCTGGAAAAGAGATCACTCTTGTTTATGCCGGATATGAGGATGGGGCTATGTTTAGATCAAATGGGCAAAATAAAGCTGGATATGATCCAAGAGTTAGAGGATGGTATAAACAAGCTAAAGCCGAGAATAAACCAATATATACTGATCCATACATGGCAGCTTCATTAAATGCGATGGTTATAACTTTTGCTGCACCTATTAAAAATATTGGAGTTACTGGTATAGATGCATCTATTGAGGAGTTGAGCAATAATATATCGCAAATCAGTAAGACTGAATACAGCTATGCTTTTGTTGCAGATCAAAATGGCAACATTATAATGCACCCAAATAAAGAATTAGTCGGCAAACCTCACGAGATCGCTAAAAGCCTGATAAAACAATATAATGAAAAGAAATTTGATGAAAATGGATTAATAGCATATAAAAATACAAAAGGCGAAGATGTCTATGCCTATATGCTAGAGTTAAATGATAAAGGTTGGTTGGCAATAACAGCAATGGATCAAAATATCTTTAGCTCGCATACTTTGCCTATTTTAAAAGTTCAAATTATTTTAGCCTTTATATTTATAGTTGTCTTGTCTGCGTTTGTATATTTCTTGCTAAAAAGATCGCTTAATCCGATTAAAACTATTACAGATGCTTTGGTTAGTTTCTTTAGATTTTTAAATTTTGAGATAAAAGAGCCAGTTGTTTCAAAGGTAGCAACAAAAGATGAATTTGGCGTAATGAGTAAACTAATAAATGATAATATTGCTAAAATTTTTGACAATGCCGATCAAGACTCTAGAGTGGTATCTCAATCTGTTGAGACTGCAAAGGCGATAGAAAATGGAAATCTAAAAGTAAGAATAGTAGATGTTCCAGCCAATCCAAAACTAATTGAATTAAAAGATGTCTTAAATAAAATGCTAGATGTTTTGGAAAAAAGAGTCGGTAGCGATTTAAATATGATCCAAAAAACTTTTAATGATTTTAGAAATTCTGATTTTACTTCAAGAATTTTGGATGCCAAAGGCAATGTCGAACTAGTAACAAACGAGCTTGGCGAAGAGATAGCTAATATGCTTGCATTTAACCTAAAACAAGCACAATTTTTAGAAGAAAAAGCTAAAAATTTAGATGCATCAATGAAGCAAGTAACTCAAGGTGCTAGCACACAAGCAAATTCTCTCCAAGAAAGTGCTGCTGCGATCGAACAAATGAGTAGCTCAATGAGCGCAATTAGTCAAAAGACTGTAGATGTTATAAAACAATCTGAAGAGATTAAAAACATTATCGTTATTATTAGAGATATAGCCGATCAAACAAATTTACTTGCTCTAAACGCTGCTATTGAAGCGGCGCGTGCTGGTGAGCATGGACGAGGTTTTGCTGTAGTTGCAGATGAGGTTAGAAAATTAGCTGAGCGAACTCAAAAGTCACTTGGTGAGATCGAAGCTAATGCAAATGTTCTAGCTCAAAGCATCAACGAGATGAGTGAGAGCATCAGAGAGCAAAGCGAAGGCATAAATATGATAAATCAAAGCGTAAGTCAGATTGATAGCATTACAAAGCAAAATGTTGATATCGTGAGTTCAACAAATAAAATCACCGCCCAAATCGATGAAATGGCTAAGACAATAGTAGCTGATGTTAAAAAGAATAAATTTTAACCTTGCGGCTTGATATTTAAAATTTCATTAATATTTCATCCTCAAAATTTGAGGATGAAAATAACTCCTTTTTATCTCTAATCTTAAAATTATTTTTTGTTTTATAAATATAATAAAGTTTTTAAAAATAATCTAATATTTATAGCTTTATAGTGATATTGCTAGTTAAATTTTTATAGATTATATTTGCCGCAATGTAATGAAAATTATTAGAATTTATCCTTGCAATTATTGATATTTCAGTAAGGAGATAAAATTTTTAATAATACTTTATGTTACTTTTTTACTCAAATATTTAAAAACAATTTTACTTTGTTTTCTTTAGCTTTTTGATAACTACTCTAAAATTTTTAAATTTTATTAAATAGTATTTTCTTTTAAAATCGTACTTTGTGAGAAAATTAATATTTTTATGTAGAAAAATATTTACATTTTTAGCTTAAGTTTTTTGAAATTTTTGTAAATGTAAATCAGTTGTAAATAAGTTTTGCAAGGTTAATATCAATTAAATTTGTTTTAAATCTTTAAAGGAGAAAGAATGAATCGACGAGAATTCATAAAAAGTGCTGCGGCTAGTGCTGCTTGTGCTAGTGCTGGTATAGCTGTGCCAAGCTCGCTAAGTGCAGCAAGCGAAGCAGAAAAAGGCTGGCGTTGGGACAAAGCTGCCTGTAGATTTTGCGGAACTGGATGTGGCATCATGGTTGCAACCAAAGAGGGCAAGATAGTAGCTGTAAAAGGTGACCCAGAAGCGCCAGTAAACCGTGGTCTAAACTGTATCAAAGGCTACTTTAATGCTAAGATCATGTACGGCGAAGATAGAATAACTCATCCACTTTTACGTGTAAACGAAAAAGGAGAATTTGACAAAAAAGGCAAATTTAAGCAAGTAAGCTGGAAACAAGCATTTGATGTCATGGAGGCTCAGTTTAGAAAAGCATATGATGAACTAGGACCTCACGGTATCGGAGTTTTAGGTTCTGGTCAATATACTATTCCAGAAGGTTACGCTGCCGTTAAGCTTATAAAAGGTGGTTTCAGAAGCAACAGCATCGACCCAAACGCAAGACACTGTATGGCAAGTGCGGTTCTTGGTTTTATGCAAGTTTTTGGTATAGATGAGCCATCAGGCTGTTTTGATGATATCGAGCTAACTGATACTATCGTAGCTTGGGGCGCAAATATGGCTGAGATGCACCCGATCCTTTGGGCACGCGTAAGCGATAGAAAGCTTAGCGATCCTGATAGAGTAAAGGTTGTAAATTTAAGCACCTACTCAACTAGAACATCAAATTTAGCCGATATCGAGATCATTTTTGCTCCGTCATCTGACCTGGCTATTTGGAACTACATCGCTCGCGAGATAGTTTATAACCACCCTGAGATGATAGATGAAGAATTTGTTAAAAAACACTGCGTCTTCACAGCTGGCCCAGTTGATATCGGATATGGTCTTCGCCCAGACATCCATCACAAGAAATATGCTCCAAGCGAGCTAGACACAGCTGCGACTGAGAAGTCAAAGGTGCTAAGCGAGGCTGAGGGCGTTACACTTTCTTATCTTGGACTAAAAGCTGGTGATACGTTAGAAAACAAAAACGCTGCAAAGGCTGGCGATCACTGGCAAATAACATTTGAAGAGTTTAAAAAAGCTCTTGATCCTTACACGCTTGACTTTACTGCAAAGGTGGCAAAGGGCGATCCAAACGAAGATATAGAAGAATTTAAGAAAAAACTAAAAGCACTTGCCGATCTTTATATCGAGAAAAACCGCAAAGTTGTAAGTTTCTGGACTATGGGCTTTAACCAACATCAACGTGGTACATGGGTAAATGAGCAAGCTTATATGGTGCATTTCTTGCTTGGCAAGCAAGCACTTCCAGGCTCAGGAGCATTTTCTCTAACTGGCCAACCAAGTGCATGTGGTACCGCAAGAGAGGTTGGAACATTTGTTCACCGCTTGCCAGCTGATATGGTTGTCGCCAATCCAAAACACAGAGAGACAACTGAAAAAATTTGGAAACTACCTGCTGGCACACTAAATGCCGTTCCAGGCTCACACTACGTAAAAATGATGCGTGATGTTGAAGATGGCAAGGTGAAATTTATCTGGGTTCAAGTAAATAACCCATGGCAAAATACCGCAAATGCAAACCACTGGATCAAAGCGGCTCGCGAGATGGACAACTTCATCGTTGTAAGCGATCCTTATCCAGGAATTTCTGCAAAAGTGGCTGACCTTATCCTCCCAACTGCGATGATCTATGAAAAATGGGGCGCATATGGCAATGCCGAAAGAAGGACCCAGCACTGGAGACAGCAAGTGATTCCAGTTGGCGAAGCGATGCCTGATATTTGGCAAATGATGGAGTTTAGTAAACGCTTTAAGCTAAAAGACGTTTGGGGCGAGAAAAAACTAAACGACAAAGTGACGCTCCCAAATGTGCTTGAAGCTGCAAAAGCTATGGGATACAGCGAAGAAGATACGCTATTTGACGTGCTTTTTGCTAACGAAGAGGCTAAGAAATTTAGCGCAAACGATCCGATCATGGAAAACTACGACAATACAGAAGTATTTGGCGATAGCAGAAAAGTGATCGGCTCAGATGGCAAAGAATTTAAAGGATATGGATTTTTCATCCACAAATATCTTTGGGAAGAGTATAGAAAATTTGGCGTTGGTCACGGTCACGACCTAGCTGACTTTGACACTTACCACAGAGTAAGAGGTCTAAGATGGCCGGTAGTTGATGGCAAAGAGACTCAGTGGAGATTTAATACTAAATTTGACCCATATGCTAAAAAAGCTGCTCCAAATGATAAATTTGCATTCTATGGCAACAAAAACGCAGCCCTTCCAACAGGCGATCTAAAAGGCGTAAAAAATCAAGAGAAAACTCCTCTTGCAAACAAGGCAAAAATTTTCTTCCGCCCTTACATGGATCCATGCGAGATGCCAAGCAAGGAGTATCCATTCTGGCTATGTACTGGCCGTGTGCTAGAGCACTGGCATACAGGCACGATGACTATGCGTGTTCCTGAGCTTTATAGAGCCGTCCCAGAGGCGCTTTGCTACATGCATGAAGATGATGCTAAAAATCTTGGCGTAATGCAAAATGAGATCGTTTGGGTCGAATCACGCCGTGGCAAGGTAAAAGCAAGAGTTGATCTAAAAGGTAGAAATAAGCCGCCAGTAGGTCTTGTTTATGTGCCTTTCTTTGACGAAAACGTATATATAAACAAAGTATGTCTTGACGCTACTTGCCCAATCTCAAAAGAGACTGATTATAAAAAGTGTGCGGTTAAAATTTACAAAGCATAGGTGAGCGATATGGGATTTTCAAGTAGGCGAGAGGCTTTAAAATTTGGAGCAAAAGTAGCGCTTTTGGCTCTTGGTGGAGGCTTTGTTTGGTCGCTTAGTGCCAAAGCTTCGCCACTTATGCTTCTTAGGCCTCCTGGTGCAAAAGAAGAGAAGCAATTTTTACAAAGCTGCATTAGGTGTGGGCTTTGCGTAGAGGCTTGTCCATTTGATACGCTAAAGCTTTCATCGCTAGAAGATGGCATAAGTATTGGAACGCCTTATTTTGAGCCTAGAAAAATTCCTTGCTACATGTGTGAAAATATCCCTTGTGTGCCAGCCTGTCCGACTGGAGCTTTGGACGTAAATTTAGTAAGCACAAGAGGCAAGCTTGATATAAATAAGGCCAAAATGGGCGTTGCAGTGGTCGATATGAAAAACTGCGTGGCATACTGGGGCATACAGTGCGATGCTTGCTACAGATCCTGTCCGCTCATAGATAAGGCCTTGTATCTTGAGTATCGCCGCAACGAAAGGACGCAAAAGCATGCCTTTTTACTTCCAGTGGTCGATAGCGACATCTGCACCGGATGTGGCCTATGCGAGCGAGCCTGTATCACTAAAAAAGCGGCCATTACCGTGCTAAATCGTGACGCGGTGCTTGGCAAAGTAGGCGATAACTACGTCAAAGGCTGGGTCAAAGAAGATGAAAGACGCATAGACGATGCAGACAGCAAAATAAAGCTTGACATTAAAAAAGCGACTGATTATCTAAATGGTGGTGAGCTATGAAATTTTTAATCTTAAGACGAATAACTCAAATTTCTATCCTGGCATTATTTGTCCTAGGAAATTTTTACGGAGTTAAGATACTTAGCGGAAATTTAAGCTCATCTTTGCTTTTTGGAAAAATTCCACTAAGCGATCCATTTGCTTTGGTTCAAATTTTACTTGCAAGCTTTAGCGCTGGCATAAATGCAATTATTGGAGCTAGCATTATCTTTGCATTTTACGCGCTAGTTGCTCCAAGAGCATTTTGTTCGTGGATATGCCCAATAAATTTACTAACCGATATCGCTTTTAAACTAAGAGAGAAATTTGGCTTTAAGGGCGAAAAAGTCTTAAATGTGAGTAAAAATTTACGTTATTATTTGCTGGCTCTTGCTCTTATATTAAGCCTTGCTTTATCTTATCCAGTATTTGAGAGCGTTAGCTATATTGGCATTATCCAGCGTGGCGTTATTTACGGCTCAGCTAGTGCTTTAGGCATAGCGGTTGCGATCATTGCTTTTGATATGTTTGTGTTAAAGCGTGGTATTTGCTCGCACATTTGTCCACTTGGTGCCTTTTATGCCACCATCTCAAAATTTGCCCTAATTAGAGTAAAACATGATGCCCAGGCTTGCACAAAATGTATGAAATGCAAGCTTATTTGCCCAGAGATGCAAGTGCTTGACATGATCGGTAAAGAGAGCCGCTCGGTTAGCTCAAGCGAGTGCATAAGCTGTGGCAGGTGCATTGATGTTTGTGGAGATGGGGCTTTGAAATTTAGTATTAGAAATTTAAGGAGAGAAAAATGAAAATAAAAATAATGATGCTTGGAGGATTGTGTGCTGCGTTTTTTGCGGCATGTGCTTTTAATAATCCAAGTATTAGTGATTCGCAAATCGGCCTTAGAAATATCGATTTGCTAGACGATAAAGACGTTGTATTAAAAGATGTGAACTACACAAAAGAGCCAGCTGGTATGTCAAAGAAATTTGATAGGTCTTTTGAAAATGCACCGCCATTTATCCCACACGATACTGAGGGTTTAGTGCCTATCACAAAAGATATGAATATGTGCGTAACCTGCCATATGCCTGAGTTTGCAAAAGATAGTGGAGCAACACCGATACCATCATCTCACTTTTATGATATCAGAAACAAAAAAGATCTTGCAGGCAAGCTTGATGATGAAAGATATAACTGCACAACATGCCACGTTGAGCAACAAAATGGCGTAACGCAGCTTGTTGGCAATAAATTTAAGCCTGATTTTAGAGATAAAAACGGCACTCATAAGTCAAACTTGCTAGATGTTTTAAACGATGGTGTTAAATAATGCAAAGCAGGCGAGAGCTTTTTAGTAAAATTTTGGGGGCAAAATCTGCTCCCAAATTTATAACTCCACCATTTTTTAGCGGAGAGTTTGACTGCGGTGGATGCGATGCTAGCTGTGTAAATGCTTGTGAAAAAGAGCTTCTTAGCTTTGAAAATGAAAGAGTAATTTTTAAAGTTAAAAAGCTGGGCTGTGACTTTTGTGAAGAGTGCGTAAGAGCTTGTGAGAGTCTTGGTAAAAAGACATTAAGCCCAAGCTCACCAAAAAGTATAAACGCAAAAGTTAGCATCGATGTTTCTAGCTGTCTAGCGTGGAATGATACGATCTGCTACAACTGCCTTGATGCTTGCAAATTTAAAGCAGTCGAATTTCTTGGTGTTTTTCGTCCTATTGTTAATCAAAACTGCGTAAGCTGTGGCGAGTGCTTTGATGTTTGCTTTAAAAATTCACTTCAAATGGAGGCCTTATGAGAGCTTTGTTTTTTATTTTTTGTCTATTAAATTTTATCTTTGCAAGCGAGATCACCACTCCATACAAGCAAATAGAGGCTAGTGCAAATGTGCTAAGCACAACGCTAATAAATGGCAAACTCTTTATCGCGACTGATGGAGGGACGGTTGAAATTTACGATCCTAAAGAGTCTAAATTTGAAGAGATTATCAAAATGGATGATATAAAAACCTATGTTAGTGATCACGAAAGACCAAAAATTTTAAGTATTGATGAATTTGATGGCAAAACTCTTATACTTAGCGAAAGTGATTACGCTACAAAGGTGCTTCATCTAAGAGAAAATGGGCAGATGAGAAGCATAAAAATGGATAATCAAGCGATAAAAAAGGCATTGTTTTTAGATGATGAGCATGTTGCACTTGCTTCAATTAGCAATGAAATTTACTTTTTAAACCTAAAAAATGGCGAAATTTATGATAGCTTTAAAATTTCAATCGCGATGCTTTCAGATATGGAGATAAATGAAGATAGAAGCACGCTAGCTATCGCTTGCGAGAGTGGGAAGGTCTACTTTTATAACATAAAAGCTAAAAAAATGGATCAAATTTTAGACATTCATACAGATAATATCTACGATATCTCATATAAAAATGGCGTCATGATCAGCGGAGGCACCGATAGGATCGTGGGGATATTTTCTGCTGGAAGCCTAAAAAAGATAAATACTGGCTTTTTGGTCTATGGTGTCGGCCTTAGCGATGATGGTAGAGTGGCAGCTTATATGAGTGATGAGATGAGCGATGTAAATTTAGTTGATAGCAAAAGCTTAGAAAATATCGCAATGCTAAAAACTGGACAAAGTACGATAAATAGCATAGTTTTTATAAGCGATAACGAAGTCGTAACTTCAGCCTATGAGAATAAAATTTTATTTTGGAGAATTAAATGAATATTTCAAGTTTGATAGTTTATACGGACAATAAAAATGAAAGTGTAAAAAACGAAATAAAAAAGCTAAAAGAGTGTGAAATAATAACTGACGCAGACGATAGAATCGTAGTGGTAGTTAGCTCAGATAGCATTGAAGATGAGATAAAAAATTTTAAAAAGATAGAAGCTATCAGTGGAGTAGTGAGCGTTGCGATGGTTTATAGCTATCAAGAAGATGCCGAAGAAAATAGGAAAAAGCTAGAAGAAAATGGCAAGATAAGTGAAATTTTAACAAGTGATGAGGTAAAAGCTGAGGATATTACTTATGGTGGCAGCGTGCATCATAGAGTAAAATAGCAAAACTAAATTTCTAGCTTTTGTACTATGATCAAAATTTATAGTACAAAAGCCTATCCTTCATATAGACCTTCTTAATAAATTCGTTGCTAGTACTGCTTATATTTAATCAACCTTATTTGGCTTGTAGATTTAAATTTATGTTCAAGGGTTAATAGGTTTTGGGTGAAAAAATCACTCAGCGAGCATTAAAATCAAAAACATAACAAGTGAATTAATTTTAGTTTAGAAGATCTTGAGATGATATTTGCATAAAGAATTTTAGTAGGTCAGTTTTGGCTTACTAAATTTTCTCGCCTAAGGTCTATCTTTGATCAAATTTAATAAATTTTCTCCAATGTTTTCATTTGTTAGATTTGAAATTTCTTTATAAAAATTTCCTTTTTTGTCTATTAAGTATATTGAAGAGCTGTGGGCAACAGAGTAGCCCATGGCTGAGTTTTCAAGACGGACTTTTTGAAATTTTACACCATAGGTTTTTGCCACTTCTTTTAAGGCATTTAGTTTTAATCCATCAGCATCTTTATAGAAATTTTTTGCCATTAGAGTTAAATTTTTAGGAGTATCGCGTTCAGGATCAAGTGTAATAAAAAGTAACTCAAAGTCATCTCTTTTTAGTTTATTTAGCTCATCACCAATCAAAGAGAGCGCAGTAGGGCAGACATCGGGGCAAAAAAGATAACCAAAATATATAACTTTGTACTTTCCGTCGTAATTTTTAAGACTTACTTCACCATTTTGTGAAAGTGCCTTAAAATCATACTTGTTTGGCTTTATTAGCAAAAGTGCAACACCTATACAAATTAAGATTATTATTAAGCCCCAAAATGCCTTTTTCATCATTACCCTCTATAATTTTAGATCAAGATCTACAAAAAAACCAGTTTCTTTTTCGTCATCAAGCACTTTAAATCTATATCTCATAAGCTCGACAACGCAAGCACTTAGCACTACTTGAGCAGTTAAGTTATCGCCTCTTGGCTCAAGTCTTGCTTTGATTGATCCCATATTCATATTTATGCCGTCTATCTCAAGACTTGGATTTTTTAGCCCTAAATTTTTACCATTAATGATTTTAAAGCTAAAAGGTCTCATAGCATAAATAGGTCTTGGCGAGATGTCTATTTTTAGCTTTACGCCTTTAAATTCCATCTCACAAGATTTATTGTTTAGATCACATTTTAAAGGATCTAGCGATGTGTTTACATCGGCAAATTCAGGTGGATCTTCCTTGCTTGTTGTCATAAGCTTATAGCCTATCGAAAAAGCACCTAAAACAATAAAGATAAATGAAAAAATAATTATGATTTTTTTCATTATTTAAAGTTTTTAGTTACTCCGATATTATCAAGCTTTATGCTCTCGCC
The DNA here is from genome assembly GCF_003048905.1 of Campylobacter concisus. Taxonomy (NCBI): domain Bacteria; kingdom Pseudomonadati; phylum Campylobacterota; class Epsilonproteobacteria; order Campylobacterales; family Campylobacteraceae; genus Campylobacter; species Campylobacter concisus. Next base: position 345,022 of record NZ_PIRO01000001.1, on the reverse strand, counting down.
ATTGCTAAATTTTAGCTCTAAATCAACTTTATCACCATCTTTTAATGGTTTGTTTAGATCCATAAGCATAATGTGTAAACCGCCAGGAGCTAGTTTTGTTTCACCATTTTTTGGGATCACTGCATCTTCGATTTGAACCATAGCCATCATACCATCATTCATTTTGTGAGTATGAATTTCTGTGTTTTTGCAAACGCTTGAGTGAGCACCAATAAGCTTTACATCAGAATTTGAAGCATTTTTTATATTCATAAAAATTGCACTATTGTTTGTGCCAGGTTTTGTATCTCTAGCTCTAACATTTTCTAGGCTGATATCAGCCGCCATAAGAGTAGAAGCTACAAGCATCGCGCCAAAAACGATTTTCTTCATATTTTTCCTTTGTGATAAAATTAATAATGGTTTTCACATTATACATTTAGAACTACTTAATTTACCTTTAAAATCTAAAAATATAAATTTTTTAGGATATAATTACGGACTAAATTTTACTTTTTGGGACATTTCACTTGAAAAAAATTATATTTTTCTTCATCACGTTATCGCCTTGTCTTTTTGCCCAAAATTACGAAGAAATTTACTTAAAAAATGGCTCAGCTGCTGTTATTGACGCCATCGAAAAAAATATTTTAAGTAAGGATTACTGGCTAAAAAAGCTTGAAGGCAAGGATGTAAGATATGGATATTATGACAACGAGATACTTCTAAGTGTGGTTGATAAAACTAAAAAGAAGCTTGAAGTGATCTCTTATAATGGCGGCATTACAAAAAAGCTTTTTAGCTCAAGCGTTATAGTTGGCAAAAATGGTGATAAGCTTCTTGAAGGCGATCTAAAAACACCGGTTGGAGTGTATCAGCTTACACGTAGATTTACCCCAAATGATAGATATCTTGGACCGCTTGCATTTTCGCTTTCATATCCAAATTTGCTTGACAAACTTGCAAAGCGAAATGGTGGTGGTATTTGGATACATGGCTATCCGCTCGATGGTCAAAGGACAGATGAGCTAAAAACAAAAGGCTGCGTGGCTATGCAAAATGATACTTTGATGAAATTTGATGATGTTGTGGATCACAAAAAAACACTTGCATTTATCTACGAAGATAAGCGTCCAGAAGCTAGTGCAAAAGATATTGCAGTGATCATTTCTGGACTTTTGGGCTGGAAAAAGACCTGGAGTGAGAGCGACATTGAAAACTATCTTAAATTTTACGATAAAAACTTTGAGCGATACGATGGTATGAGCTTGGAAAAATTTAAAAGTATGAAGCGGGCTATTTTTTCTAAAAAAGAGAAAAAACGCATTAGTTTTTCAAATTTTCTCATCACACCTTATCCAAATCTTAAAAATGATAGGCTTTTTCGTGTGAGTTTTTATGAGGATTATGTTTCAGATACGCACAAATTTGCTGGGCAAAAGACGCTTTATGTGAAGCTTTATAACGATGATATGAAAATTTTTATAGAGGAGTAAAAGTGGAAAAATCTCAAGAAGTAAAAGAAAAAATCGAGAAAATTTTAGAGGCAAGAGCTGCTTTTTTTGCTGAGCTTGACCGCCAAGTTCCAAAGAAAAATGGTACTGATGTTTTTGATTTTAGCAAAGTAAAAGAGGCTGATCTGAAAGAAATTTACGCTAAATTTTATGCATTTGACTACAACGTAAGAAAACTTTTACCGGATGTTTATACTGCTTTTAATGTGAATTTTAATGTCTGAAATACGCCTAAATAAAGCTTCATATATCCATAACCTCACTCAAATTTGTGCTAAAGCTGGTGGCAAAGAGAAAGTAATAGTTGTATTAAAAGACAATGCTTATGGCCATGGCGCAAGGCTTATTGCAAATGAAGCTAAAAAATTTGGCATAGAAATTTGTGCTGTAAAAAGTGAGTTTGAGGCAAATGAAATTTCTGACATATTTGAAAATATTCTCATTCTCTCACATATCCCAACCGGAAATGAAAGCAGTAAATTTATCTATGCGATAAACGACATAGAGGCGCTTTTAAAGATAAAAGATGGCTCAAAAATCAATCTTGCAATCGATACTGGCATGCATAGAAATGGGCTTGATATTAGCGAGCTTGATTATGCGTTTGAAATTTTAACAAGAAGGAATTTAGAGCTTCTTGGAGCTTATACTCATTTTCGTGCAAGCGATGAAGTAAATGCTGATTATTTTGTACAAAGGGAAAATTTTAGAGCCGCAAAAAAGAAAATTTTATCTCTTTGTGAAGAGTTTGGCTTTAAAAAGCCCGTCTTTCACTCACATAACTCAGCTGCGCTTGAAAGAGCAAGTGAAATCGATGATGATATGGTGCGTGTTGGTATCGCTCAGTATGGATATGCTCAGTTTAGTGATAGTTTGGACTTAAAGCCGGTACTTTCACTATGGGCAAAAAGAGTTAGCAGGCGTATTTTAAAAAGTGGTCAAGGTGTTGGATATGGTGCTAAATTTAGCGCAAAAGAAGATATAAGTGTAGCCACTTATGATCTTGGATATGGTGATGGATTGCTAAGATACAATGGATGTGGCAAGCTAAAACTTGACAATAACGAGCCAATACTAGGCAAAATTTCTATGGATAGCTTTAGTTGTAAAGATAGCGGCGAGTGGGTCTGTGTCTTTGAGGATGCAAATATTTGGGCGAAATTTTTTGATACGATAAGCTATGACATTTTGGTAAAACTCTCGCCAAACATCACTAGGAAATTTATATAAAGGCAATATGTGAAAAAGATCGTTTTATTAGCTCTTGTTAGCCTTGCTTTTGGCGTACAAGAGAGTGAGTTTAAAATTTATGAGCAGATACTAAATCAGCTTGACACTAAGCAGATCCCAGCTTTTGTCGTCCAAACCGCAAAGCCAAATTTACCAAGCAGAGTCGATGAGATGATTACGCTAAAAGATGTAAGCGCAAATGGGCTAAATATACACGGTGAGTTTTTGCTAAACGAGACAAAAACTAAAAAGCTAAAAAACTACAACAAAGCTCAAATTTTAGCCTTAAAAGATGAGTTTTACAAGAACGGAAAAGATGCGCTTTGCAACTCAGGTATGGCTAGAGCTGTGCTAAATCGTGGTATCACACTAAGTGGTAGTTACGGCTTTGAAGGTAGGCATTTTTTTGATATAAATTTGGATAAAAGTAGTTGCGAGTAGCCCTTTTTTTACTATTTTTTTGCTCGCTTGCCCTGGCTATTACGCCAGATATAGCAGCGAAAAATCACGCAACTTATTACAAAAAAAAGCTTCCATTCATCTGCACGCCAACACTGACACTTAATGATATCCTAAATGTCGGTGATACGCTCATTTATAGATATGCCATCAAACACGCAAGAAAGCAAGAGATTAAAAGGCTTGAGGAGAAAGAGCTTTTGGAATTTATCGAAGCTATCAAAAAAGAGAATTTGCGAACCGCTTGCAAAGATAAAGAAATCTTAAATATGCTGAGTATAGGTGTTACCTTGGACGAGCTTTTTTATTCAGAAAATGGTGAGCTGATCTTTGAGTACACTATAGAAGATCGCGACTGCAAGAAATTGCAGTGAAATTTGGAGTTAAATTTCGGTTTTTTGGTTACAAATTTGATCCTTTACAATTTTAAAATTCTATTTACTCACAAGAATCGACTACTGATTTTAAGCTTCGAAAAGCTTGCCACTAAATTTAGAGTCGTTATATACTCGCTCATAAAATTAAAATTTCTTGTAAATGTCTATATTTAAGGCCAAAAAAGATAGCAAAAAGAAGAAATTTAGCCCAAATTTTACTAGAACTAAATTTTCTACATGCCTCTTTTTATCTCTTGTTCAAGTCTTTCAAGCTCAGCGATCCTGTCACTGGTGCTTGGGTGCGTTCTAAAAAGTACGCCAAGCTTGTTAGTTAGCGAGCCAAATGGATTTACGATAAACATATGAGCACTTTGCTCGCTTGCGTTTTGCATAATGTAAGAATTTGAGTAGCTCTCAAGCTTTCTTAAAGCACTTGCAAGCCACTCTGGGTGTCCTGTTATATAAGCTGCGCCCTTGTCTGCCTTATACTCGCGCTCCCTTGAGATCGCCATTTGTATGATTGTGGCAGCTATTGGCATGAGTATAGCAAGTGCTAGCATAACGATGGCATTACCGCCACCTCTTCTTGAACTGCCACTCTGCCCAGCAATACTGCCAATCTTAGCAAAATTTGCAAGCATTGCGATAGCACCAGCTAGTATGGCAGCGATTGAGCCAGTTAGGATGTCGTAGTGTCTTACATGACTTAGCTCGTGAGCTAGTACGCCCTCAATCTCGTTTTCATTTAAAATTTTTAAAAGCCCCTCGGTTACCGCGACAGCTGCGTGGCTTGGATTGCGGCCTGTGGCAAAGGCGTTTGGTACCTCTTCTGGTATGATGTAAATTTTTGGTATAGGTAAATTTGCCTTTTGTGTGAGGCGAGATACGATCTCATAAAGCCCGTGAGCGTTACTCTCATCAACTGGGATAGCGTTATACCTTTTAAGCACCAGAGTATCACTAAAAAAATATGAAAAGATATTTGTGCCAGCCGCTATCAAAAAGGCGATCATCATGCCATGCTCGCCTCCAATATATCCGCCAACAGCGATAAAAATTAGCATCAAAGCAACCATTAAAAAAGCAGTTTTAAAAATTTCCATTTTTGTCCTTATTTTTTTATAGCGTTTGGCAAGATCGCAGCGTCTATGTTAAATTTTGCAAGCTGTGCTAGCTCGCTTTCATCTTTTATCAAAACAGCTATAAGTGCGTCAAATAGATAACTCTCAGCTATCTTTGCTAGATCTTTTGCAATGTCAATATCTGCGATAATAAATTTTGCTCCAGCCGCGTTTGCGATAATGGCTTCATTTGCATTAGTCACAAAAACGCTAAAGCTTGCTCCAGCTTCTAGCGCTTTTTTTATCAAATTTCTATCAAATTTAAAGAGATTTTGCCTGCCGTTTGAAATCTCATCTTCACTTTTGCAAAGAAATAGTGGCTCAAATTTGATCAGTTCATCGCCTAAAATTTTCATCTCTCACCCTTTATGCACTCTTTGCAGATGTATTTTCCGTCTCTTAGCACCATTTGGTCGGTATCGCTAAAGACACCGCATTTGCTGCACTCTTCGAAGTTGCTGGTGCTTATCTTGTCGCTTTTTTTTCTATTTTTAAAAAATATGATGTAAATTGCAACCAAAATCGCTACAAAAAGCAAGTATTTCAACATATCTCCCTTTGGTTTTTGAGATTAAAATATATGTAATTTCTGTTTTTTTCATTGTAAATTTGCGCGTCGATGCCTGAAATTTCATCCATGACGCTTGAGCCCTTGTAGATGAGAAATTTGGTGTTTTCATCATAAAATCCCTCACAAATTTTTATAAGCTCTTTTGTCTTGCTAAGCGCCCTTGAGGTGATTAGATCAGCCGTAAATTTATCTACAAGCTCGATCTTTTGGCTATGAACTTCTAAATTTTGCAAGCCAAGCTCGATCTTAGCATAGCTTAGAAATGACGACTTTTTGGCTATCGGCTCAAAAAGATGCCACTTAGTGCGCGGCATCGCAAGGGCTAAAAATATCGCTGGAAAGCCAGCTCCACTGCCCACATCGATCGCAGTTTTGGCACTTAGGTCAAAAATTTCAAGCGGCCTAATGCTATCAAGCACCTGCTCGCTTATGTCTTTATAATTGCTTAAGTTATGAACTTTGTTAAATTTAGCAAAAATTTGAGCGTAAGCCTTTACTTTTTCGTCAAATTCTGCCGGCAAGCAAAGCTCATTTTTCATCACAGGATGTGCCCCATTTGCTCTTTTTTGACCTTCAAGTAGCTTTCGTTAAATCTATTTGGCTTGATGACGATAGGCACGCGTTTTACGATCTTTACTGAGCTTAGTCCGTAAAGTTTTAATGGGTTATTTGTGAGCAAATTTACCTCCTTTATGCCGTAGTGATTTAGGATAAAATCAACCACTTCATAAGTCCTCTCGTCGGCCTTAAAGCCTAGCTGGTGGTTGGCCTCTATCGTGTCAAAGCCCTTATCTTGCAGGCTGTAAGCGTTTATCTTGTTTAAAAGCCCGATATTTCTGCCCTCTTGACGCAGGTAGATGACCATGCCGCCATTTTCTTCGATATATTTTAGGCTCGCTTCAAGCTGGTCGCGGCAGTCGCACTTTAGGCTTCCGATCGCATCTCCAGTTAGGCATTCGGAGTGAATTCTAAGATTTACCACTTCGCTTAAAGGCTCTTTGTAGATCACAAGGTGCTCTTTTGCCCCTTCTTTGAAGGCTTGAACCTTATAAGTGCCAAATCTTGATGGTAGATTTGCAGCGTTTGAAATTTCTATTTTCATTTTAAATTTACTCCAACTGTGCTAAACTAGCTAAAAATCACGCATTTTAACAAAGAAAAGGCAAAAATATGTTTAAACGTTTTAGAAGATTAAGAATAAATCCAGCCCTAAGAGACATGGTAAGAGAGACTAGCCTTAGCGTAAATGACTTTATCTATCCACTCTTTGTAGTTGAGGGCAAAGGCGTTAAAAACGAGATCGCTTCGATGCCAGGCGTCTATCAAATGAGTATTGATGAAATTTTAAAAGAGTGCGAAGAGATAGTAAATTTAGGTATAAAATCGATTATTTTATTTGGCATACCAAGCCTAAAAGATAGCGTTGGCAGTGACGCACTAAGTAATGACGGCATTATCGCAACTGCGCTTAGAGCGATAAAAGATAAATTCCCAAATTTGGTAGTTGTCACTGATCTTTGCTTTTGCGAATATACAGATCACGGCCACTGTGGCATAATCGATCACGTACATAACACCATCGACAACGATGCCACACTTGAAATTTCAGCCAAACAAGCCTTGATACACGCTCAAAATGGCTCTGATATGATCGCACCAAGCGGCATGATGGATGGCATCATTGCAACGCTAAGAGAGGCGCTTGATAGCAATGGCTATGAAAATTTACCAGTGATGGCATACTCGACTAAATTTGCCTCAGCTTACTACGGACCATTTCGCGATGTGGCACAAAGCGCACCAAGCTTTGGCGATAGAAAGAGCTATCAAATGGATAGCGCAAACCGTTTGGAGGCGATCAACGAGAGCTTGCAGGACGAGGCGCAAGGCGCTGATATCTTGATGGTAAAGCCTGCACTTGCCTATCTTGATGTCGTTAGGGAGCTTAGAAATTTAACACTTCTACCACTTTGCGTCTATAACGTAAGCGGCGAGTACGCACTGCTAAAAGCTGGCGCAAAAGCTGGCATCATTGACTATGATCGCGTTATGATGGAGACTTTGATCGGCTTTAAAAGAGCAGGGGCAAATTTGATCATTTCGTATCACGCAAAAGAAGCGGCTAAAATTTTAAGGGGCTAAGATGAGGCACTTTTTGACGCTAAATGACTTTGGCAAAGATGAAATCGAACAGATGATAAATTTAGCTCGCAAGATCAAAAAAGAGGCGAAGGCCAGAGAATTTAAGCCATATCTTAAAGATCAAAAGCTTGCGATGATATTTGAAAAAAGCTCAACTAGAACTAGAGTGAGCTTTGATGTGGGCATGCATGAGCTTGGCGGATATGCGCTATTTTTAAGCAAAAATGATATACAAATAGGCCGCGGCGAGCCTATACGCGACACCGCTAGAGTGATAAGCAGGATGTGCGACATGGCTATGCTAAGGGTCGATAAGCATGAAACGCTAGAAGAATTTGCTAAATTTTCAAGCGTGCCAGTTATAAACGGCTTAAGCGATAAATTTCACCCAGTGCAGCTAATGGCAGACTATCTAACTATGCTTGAATTTAGCGCAGGCGAGAAGGTCGCATACGTAGGCGATGGCAACAACATGACTCACTCGTGGCTCATGCTAGCAAGTAAGCTAGGACTTGAGCTAAGAGTAGCCACGCCAAAAGGCTACGAAGTAGATGCAGAAATTTTAAAAATGTCTAACGAGAATGCGAAAATTTCAGGTGCGAAAATTTTTATCACAAATGATATAAAAGAAGCGGTAAATGGTGCCGATGTAGTGACTACAGACACTTGGGTATCGATGGGGCAAGAGGCTGAGAAAGAAAAGAGGCTAAAAGACTTTGCTGGATACTGCGTGGATGAAAATTTGATGAGCTTAGCTAAAAAAGACGCGATATTTTTGCACTGCTTGCCAGCTTATAGAGGCTACGAGGTGAGCGAGGCGGTTTTTGAGAAGCACTCAGATGAAATTTTTAGCGAGGCTGAAAACAGACTTCATGCCCAAAAAGGCGTGATGGTCTGGCTGGATGAGAGAAGAAGATGAGCAAAGAGAAAAATGTATATGATGAGATAGATGAGATCGGCAATAACCTTGGGCTGAGTAGCCCTGAAAAAACGATCTTTGAGATAGTTTCAACCAAAAACCCAAATGAGCATATTTTAAATTTAAAAAGTGGCTCTTGGGACTCAAAAGAGCCGTGGTTTGGTATTGATGAAAATCAAAATTTACACACGGTAATCTCTGTAAAATCGCTTTCAGCTTTGATTGAGGCCTTAAAAGAGTCTCAAAAAGAGAATTTTGATCTAAGGCTTGAAAAGACGATCTGGCAAAACATACCGGTTGATTTTAGCGATGTTTGGGTGGTTGCTATGGATGAGATAAAAAAGATCGCAAGCGATAAAAAAAGTAGACAATTTAATATTGATCTTGACAAACTGGTAAAAAATATCAAAAAAGAGCACCCAAATTTATTTGTAGACATAAAAGAGGTGATTCAAATGGCAAGGAGTAGGGCAGATGATTGATTTTAGTGCTTATGTGAAGTATTCAAGGCCAGGGCCAAGATATACTAGCTATCCGACAGCGCCAGAGTTTAGTGATAAATTTAGCTATGAAGCTTATATAAAAGAGCTTGAAAATCGAGATAAAAAAAGGCCGCTTTCTCTTTATTTGCACCTGCCATTTTGCAGAAGCGCTTGTTATTTTTGTGGCTGTAACGTCATTTACACGAGCAAAGAGGATCGCAAAGAGAAATATATAAGATATATAGAAAAAGAGCTTGAAATTTTAGCTCACCACCTGGACACCAGTGCTGAGGTCTTACAAATGCACTTTGGCGGCGGCACACCAACATTTTATAATGCCGCTCAGCTTGATGAGATTATCAAACTTATCAAAGCTAAATTTAAAAATTTCTCAAAAGAGGCTGAGATAAGCTGCGAGATAGATCCGAGATTTTTAACAAACGAGCAGCTTGATGTGCTCATATCTCACGGCTTTAACCGCATAAGCTACGGCGTGCAGGACTTTGATGAAAAGGTGCAAAAAGAAATTCATAGAATTCAGCCTTATGAGATCACCCAAAATGCTGTAAAAATGGCTAGGCAAAAGGGCATAAAATCAATAAATATGGACCTGATCTATGGCCTGCCGTATCAAAGCCTAGAGAGCTTTAAAAAGACGCTTGAACTAGCCCTCACACTTGATCCTGATAGACTTGCGGTATTTAACTACGCTCATGTACCGTGGATAAAAAAATCAATGCGTAAATTTGATGAAACCACATTGCCAAATCCTGAAGTAAAGCTTGAAATTTTAAAATTTACAGCTGAGTTTTTAACTAAAAATGGCTACAAAATGATAGGAATGGATCACTTTGCAAAGCCAAATGATGAGCTTTTTGGTGCTCTGGCAAATGGTACTTTGCATAGAAATTTTCAAGGTTACACAACAAAAGGAGGCGCTGATCTTATTGGTATAGGCGTGACAAGTATCGGTGAGTGCAAAAGGCACTACGCACAAAATCATAAAGATATGGACGAGTATGAAAAGGCGATAGATAGTGGAAAGTTGCCATATGCAAAGGGAATTTATCTAAGCGATGAAGATTTGCTTAGAAAGAGTGTGATTATGAATTTAATGAGTAATTTTGGGCTTGATATCAAAGCTATCGAGAATGAATTTTATATAAATTTCTTTGAACACTTTAAGGAAGAGCTTGAGGAGCTTAAAAATTTAAATGAATTTGTCAATGTTACAGCAGATAAAATCAGCGTAAATGAAACTGGAACACTGATAATACGAAATATTGCAATGTGTTTTGATGAATATCTAAAGAAAATTCCCGAGAATTTAAGGCGTTTTTCTAAAACTATATAAAAATTATTTTTTTGTCATAAGATATTTAAAATGCATTTAATATTTCTTGGTGTATAATTCGTGTCAAAATTTAAGTATAGACTTAATAATAAAAAAAGGTAAAAGGATCTTAGTTATGAAAAAGATATTGGCAATTAGTGCTTTGGCAGCAACTGTACTGTCAGCTCAAGATGTTCCTTATAGGATTTTTCTAGCTTCATTTGCACAAGATGATAATCAGGCTAGAATTGATAGTGCTGTTAATAAAGTCAATAGCAAAATCTCTGACAGCAGACTAACTACAGGTATCTATGAGGTTGGTGGACGAAAATTTTTATATGTTGACACAACTCCAGTCTCTGAGGATGAAGCTAATAGTCTATTAGTTAAAGTTCAAAACGAATCAGGCTATAAAGATGCTTTAATGAGAGCAAAAGCACCTGTAACTGATACTCAAGTAACAAAAAAATCTAATATAGAACAAGCTATATCAACTGAAGTAAAACCAGTAGCACAAGTTGATGATGGAGTTTTGACTTTAGATCAAGTTATAAAGACTATTTTAAATGAAAATCCAAGTTTAAAAGCTACAGAATTTAACTATCTACAAGTTGGTAAAGATCTAAAAATAGCAAAAAATGCCTATTATCCAACACTTGACGCTGCTGCTAGAGTGGGATATGAGAAAAAACGTCTTGATGATGGAGTTTCTACAAGAAGAGGAGATGGAAGAATCTCTGGTACATCTCTAACCTTGGTTGAAAATTTATACAATGGTGGTGCTGATAAAAATAGAATAAATTCTCAAAGTGCAAGGCTTGATTCAGCTGCTTATTCGGTAGCACAAGCTGCAGATAGACTTACGCTAAATGCTACAAATGCTTACTTGCAAGTTCTTCAAACTAAGAGAATTTTAGACATTGAAGAAGAAAACGTAAAGAGTCATGAGGAAATTTATAGTCAAATTAAAGATAGAGCAAGATCAGGTTATGGCGTAGCTTCTGAAGAGAGACAAGCTGGATCACGCTATACTCTAGCTCAATCAAACTATACAGCTGCTAAAAATAACTATGAAGATGCACTTTCTACATTTGAGAAATTATATGGAAAAAAAGTTGCAGCTAAAAATTTAGTAATGCCTGAGTTTAGCCTTCCTTTGCCTAGCACGAAAGAAGCTGTTTACAACAAAGCTATTCTTTGCAATCCGTCACTTTTGGTTCAAAAATCAAATATTGCTATGGCAGAGTCAGTTGTAAAAGAGAAAAATGCGCCATTCTTACCAAAACTAGATCTCGTTGTATCTGGTGCGTATGATCATTCAAATGTTTTATATGACAATTATGAAGAACAAACATTTGACGCACTTTTGAGACTAAACTATAACCTTTACAATAAAGGCAATGATAAACTAGATAAAGAAAAAAGCCAACTTGCCGTTCAACAAGAGCAACAAACTTTGGACAATCTTGTAAGAGAGCTTAAAGAATCTTTGGAATTTTCATGGCAAAATTATGTTCTTAACCAAGAAAAAATGGGATACTTAAATCAACACGTTGAATATGCTAAAGCTACACTTGACGCTTACCAGGATGAATTTAGAATCGGTCGTCGCGATCTTATAAACTTGCTTGATGCTGAAAATGAATATAACTCTGCGTTAAAAGAGATTGCTACAACTGAGACAGCACTATCTTATGCAAAATACAGACTGTTAGATAATATGGGAATGATCTCAGATAGCTTTGAACCAGGTTTTGCAAAGAGATACATTCAAGGTGCTTGCAGCATTCAAAACGATTTAAGATAAAAATGTAAAAAGTAATGACCATGAGGGTCAAGACAAATTTTTGGACGCTTATTGTAAGCGTCCTTTTTTTATTATTAGCAAGTGCTATTGGAGATTTTATAAAATCAACAACTATAGCAAAGGTAGCTAAAATTTATGGAGAAGATGCAAGAAGAAGGGCTTCTGCTCTAAATTCTTTAATGGCTTCATTGCAAGATGCAACTGAACAAGAGAAATTAATAAAAGTAAATGACTTTTTTAACTCTTTTAGATGGGTTGATGATATGCAACTTTGGCACAAAAAGGATTATTGGGCTACTAGAATGGAATTTATAGGAAAAGGTGCTGGCGACTGCGAAGACTACGTTATTGCAAAATATTTTACACTAAAGCAGCTAGGAATTCCAACTCAAAAATTATACTTCACATATGTTAAAGCCTTAAGATACAATCAAGCTCATATGGTTTTAGCATACTACGATACACCAAAATCTATTCCATTAATTTTAGATAACATAAATGGTAAAATAAAAATCGCAACTCAAAGAACAGACCTTGTTCCGGTTTATAGTTTTAATGGTGATTCGCTATACTTGGCAAAACAAGAAGGTCTTGGTCAAGCAATACCAGGTGGAAATAAAAAACAAAATCCTAAGTGGATGGAACTAATAGATAGGATAGGAAAAGAGGATTTATGACGCTATTTAAACAAATTATGATCGCCGTGATAACTTTTGGTATCATGATTTTTATGGCTGTTGGCTACTTAAATTTTAAGAGCCTAAATGGATATATTAATGACCAGCTTGGTGAAAATGCAAGGCATACAGCAAATTCGCTTGGACTTGCTTTAAAGCCTATTATCGATCCAGATGACATGTCCTTGGCTCAAACAATGATAAATTCTATGTTTGACAGCGGTAGATACAAGCTTATCAAGCTTGAAGATGTTGATGGCAAGGTTCTTATTGAAAATTCTCAACAAACTGTTGTTAAAGATATTCCCGAGTGGTTTTACAAAATAGCTAAGTTTGAAGCGCCAATAGCAGATAGCGAGATTATGACTGGCTGGGCAAAATTTGGCACGCTTTATGTTCAAGGTAGCACCGCACTTGCCTACAATGAGCTTTATACTAACTCAAAAAATATTTTTAATTTTCTTCTTCTAATGATAATTGTCACTCTCGTGGTGGCATATTTCGCTCTAAAAGCTATTTTTAGACCGCTTATGAAGGTTCAAGATCAGGCTGAGGCCATACTTGATAATAAATTTATTATTCAGAAAAGAATTCCATTTACAGCCGATCTTAAAAAAATGGTTCTAGCTATGAACTCTATGGTTAGTAAAGTAAAAGACATTTTTGAGAGAGAGGCAGCCACACTTAGTAAGTATCAAGAACTTTTATATAAAGATACAATGAGTGGTGCTAATAACAGAAGATTTTTTCAAACTAAATTTAGTGAGTATCTAGCAAGTGAAGAATATTCAAGTGGTGTTGCTTTACTTGTTAGTTTTAAAGATCTAATAAATTTAAAAAGTACGCTTGGCTTTGAAAAATGGCAAAGCGTTGTAATGAAAATAGCTCAAATTTTACAAGAAAAATCAATTCATAATGATAAAAATACAATTGTTGCAAGGCTTAACGATAATGATTTCATCGTACTTTCGTATGGTAGAAATTCGTCAAATTTCTTGGCTCTATGTGATGAAATTATGAACGAGTTTAAAAAGCTTTATGCAAATTTTGCACTAAATGATAGCGAGTATCCAGTAAATGCTGCGATAGTAGAGTATTCACCAAATACTGATATCAAGACACTTCTTACTTCAGCTGACGTTACATTGGCTAGCTCAAGACTTGCTGGAAGCTTTACATGTAAGGTATTTAATGAAAATCAAAATGCTTTAGTGATTGGTAAAGAGAAGTATAAAGAGCTTATTTTTGACTCAATAAAAGAGGATGAATTTAAATTCGCAGCTCAAAAAGTGATTGATCTTAATTCAAATTTTGAGCAGTATGAGCTTTATTTGAGGCTTGTTGATAAAGATGGCGTATGGCGTATGGCCTCATATTTCATGCCGATGGTAAATGAGTTAAATTTAGGTGCGATGCTTGATCTTCATATCTTAAATAGGGTGGCTAGAATTTTACCAGAGAATATCTTACCAAGTGGCAACTTGGCAATAAATTTGGGCAAAGAGATATTAAACTCAGATGAAAATTTTTCAAAACTTGAAGCTACACTTAAAAAGATAAGCCAAATTTCTAAATATAAAAACTATATAGAAATTCCAAATAAAGACGATATTAGCATAGAAAGTATAGTTAAGCTTACTAAAAAATTAAAAGAGCTTGGCTTTGGATTTGGTTTTGACCACTTCGAGCTTAATGCAAAAGGTATTGAGAAGCTAAAAGAATTTAACCCTGATTATGTAAAAATTCAGTCAAATGTCTTGATTGACTTCTTAAGTGATAAGTCAGGAGTAAACACAAAACAATCACTTGATGTTGTTTTAAGCTCAAAAGACATTATTTTGATCGCAATCGGTGTTGAAGGTGAAGAGCAGAAGAAAAAGTTAATCGATCTTGGCATTAAAAATATGCAAGGAATTTATATAGATGAAATCAAGAACATTGGATGATAGATGCATAGTGATAAGATAAAAGATGAGCTGCTTCAATGCTTGGTTATTTTTACCAAGCTTCATAATAATCCATACAGTGCCGATGCTTTAACTATTGGCTTGCCAGTAAAAGATGGCGATGAGATTGAGCTTTTTTCACTTAAAAGCTCAAGGTCTTTATTTTCTCGTGCTGCTTCTCGTGCTGGTTTTGCTTCTACCCTTGTAAGAAAAGATCTTGAGCAAATCTCTCCTTTAGTTTTACCTTGCATTTTAATGCTTAGAGGCAAAAAAGCTTGCATCTTGCAATCTTTTAGTAAAGATAAAAAGACAGCAAATATCATAACTCCAGAACTTTCAACTGGTACTAGCACGATAGAAATAAGTAAATTAAAAGAAGAATATTTAGGCTATGCATACTATTTAAAGCGCGAGTTTGTTCCAGAGGATACTAGCTCAACAAAGCTAATTGATGCGGGCAACGACCACTGGTTTTGGGGAACTCTAAAACGTTCAAAAAAGATTTATTTTGATGTTGTTCTTGCAAGTTTTATTATAAATTTATTTGTTCTTGCTAGTCCGCTTTTTACGATGAACGTATATGACCGTGTCGTGCCAAATAATGCAGTTGAGACACTTTGGGTCTTGGCGCTTGGCGTAAGTGTAGTTTATGGCATAGATCTTTTCTTAAAATTTGTAAGATCATATTTTCTTGAGATTGCTGGCAAAAAGAGTGACATCATAATGAGTTCTATTTTATTTGAGCGCGTTATGGATATGAAATTTAGCAATAAACCAAAATCTGTTGGCTCATTCGCCAGTAATCTAAAAGAGTTTGATACAGTTAGAAATTTCTTCTCGTCAGCCTCATTGGCAGCTATTGTGGATCTTCCATTTGCGATCATTTTCTTGATAGTTACTTATTTTATAGGAAGTTATATCGTACTCGTACCAATTGTTATTATGATAGCTATTTTATGTTATACATTTTTTATAAAAGATCCACTTCAAAATGCTATTAAAAGTACATTTGAGGCTTCGGCTATAAAAAATGGAATTTTAATAGAGAGCCTTAGTAGTCTTGAGACTATCAAAACTCTTGGTGCTAGTGGCCATATACAATGGAACTGGGAAGAGGCAACTGGTGAGATAGCAAATAGAAGCATTAAATCAAAAATTATTACAACTTCGATAACCACTGTTACATCTTTTTTAGTGCAATTAAATACTATTGCTATCATCGTTCTTGGTGTCTATATGATACAAGATACACATCTTACAATGGGTGGTCTTATCGCTGCGGTTATGCTTAGCTCTCGTGCTATCGCTCCTATGGGACAGGTAGCTTCACTAGCTGCAAATTTTGAGCAGACAAAAACAGCCTATCAAAGTCTTAGTAAGATTATGCAAATGCCTGTTGAAAGGCCAGAAGGTAAAAAATTTGTTAGAAGAAATTCTTTTGATGGAAAGATTGAGTTTAAGAATGTAAGCTTTACATATCCAGATACCACAAAAGGTTCGCTTGATAGGATAAATTTTGTTATTCAGCCAGGTGAAAAAGTTGGCATTATAGGCAAAAATGGCTCTGGAAAGACTACTTTGCAAAAGCTCATTTTGGGACTTTACTCACCAACTGAAGGCTCAGTGCTAATTGATGGTATTGATATTAATCAAATCGATCCAGCCGATCTTAGGCGAAACATCGGCTATGTTCCGCAAGATGTTGTGCTCTTTAAAGGAACGGTTAGAGAAAATATTGTTCAAAAAGCACCATATGTTGATGATATTCAGATTATAAAAGCAGCTAAAGTAAGCGGAGTTGATGAATATGTAAATGCCCATCCACTTGGATTTGATATGCCAGTCTTTGAAAGAGGCGATGGCATAAGTGGCGGACAGCGTCAAAGTATAGCTGTGGCTAGGGCATTTTTGCTAGATAGTCCTATTATTTTGCTTGATGAGCCAACAAATTCTCTTGATAATACAGTTGAAAATAAGTTAAAAATAAATTTAAAGACAAATACGGCAAATAAAACGATGCTGCTTGTTACACATAGGACGTCGATGCTAGATCTTGTTGATAGACTTATAGTTATGGACAATGGCAAAATTTTATTGGACGGACCAAGAGATGAAGTTTTAGCAAGACTTAGTGGGAAGTGATCATGCAAGAAGATATCAAGAATAAACAAAATGAAAATCCAAAAACTGAAAAAAGATTAATTTCTGAAAATAACATAAAAGAACAAGAGGAAGCTAGTAATAAAATTTTAAATAGTGTAGATGATATAAAGTCGAATCTTCAAACAAAAAATTATGATGCTTATGATTTGAAATTTATGTCAAGTCTTTCTGAGGCTGTTTTGGCTAAAGCTCCATCTACATCTAAAAAGATACTCTATACGGTTGCTATAACTATGTTTTGGCTTCTTGTTTGGGCTTCCTGGGCACAAATAGATGAGATCACAAGAGGTAGTGGTAAGATCATCCCGTCTGGAAAAAACCAAGCGATACAAAATCTCGAAGGCGGTATAGTCGATCAAATTTTTGTAAAAGAGGGTGATGAAGTTAAGAAAGATCAAATTCTAATAAGGCTAGATAATAAAAATTTTACGAGTAGTTATGGCGAGTCAAAACTAAGACTTGATGAACTTCAAGCAAAATTTATGAGACTTGATGCTGAGGCGAATGATAAGGAATTTGACTACGATGAAGCTAGAGATGCGAACAATAGCAAAGCCATAAGATATGAGCTAAGTTTGCATAGTTCAAATATCGATCACTTAAATGAACAGATAGGAATTTTAACAGAGCAAATTCATCAACGCCAGAGTGAGTTGGTCGAACTAAAAAATAAAATTTCTCAAACTCAGAATAGCTATAACCTTGTTCTAAAAGAAAAGGCCATTATGGAGCCAATCTTTAAAAAAGGTCTTGTTAGTGAGGTTGAATACATCCAGCTTCAAAGACGTGTAAATGATCTAAGAGGCGAGCTCGATGCTGCCGTTCTTGCCGTACCAAGAGTTGAATCAACTATAAAAGAAGCGAAAAATAAGATCGAAGAAGCAAAACTTGCTTTTAAAAACAATGCAAAAAAAGAGCTAAATGAAGTTTCAGCAGAGATCGCAAGGATAAATGAATCACAGATCAGTCTAAGCGATAGAGTAGAAAGAACATACGTAAGATCTCCAGTAAATGGTATTGTCAGCAAAATGATGGTTCATACCGTATCAGGAGTTATCAAGCCTGGTGAAAATATTGCCGAGATCGTTCCTCTTGAGGATAAATTGGTTGCTGAAGTAAAAGTAAAACCAGCTGATGTTGCATTTTTGAGGCCTGGGCTTGATACGATGGTTAAATTTACGGCCTATGATTTTAGCATTTACGGTGGTTTAAAAGGCAAAGTAACGCAGATTAGTGCCGATACGGAGACTAATGAAAAAACTGGCGAGAGCTATTATTTGGTCAGGATAGAAACTGAGAAAAATTATCTTGGTAGCGAAGAAAAACCGCTTAGAATAAAAGTTGGTATGATAGTCTCAGCTGATATCATTACCGGTAAAAAAACAATACTTGATTATTTATTAAAGCCTATTTTAAAGGCAAAACAAAATGCTTTAACGGAGAGGTAATGGGCAAGATCGCTTTTTATGATAAGAAATTCGGTGAATATGAGATTGAAAAATTTCAAACTTTACAAAATTTCTATCTCATAAAAGATGATCATTGCTGCGATATAGTTAATGAAGAAATTGAACGATTTAAATTTAGTGATTGTGAAATAGAATTTTTACAATTAGTAGATGTTGCTAGTAGACATAAAAAACTATTTGAAAATATAAAAATTCAAGATGATATAGTAAGAAGCATTAAAATTTTAATAAAAGGCTATGACCAGAGTTTGGATAAATTTGACTTTGATCCTGGAATTTTAAATTTAAATACCCCTTATAAATATGCTATATCACAAGATTTTTTTGAAATGACTATTTTTTTAGAAGAAAAATCCTCAGTGGTTACTAAATTTTTCTCATCAATAGATTACAAGATACACAAAAATGGCGAAAGTCGTCACGTGGAATTTTTTATAAATAATAAAAAAATTTATGAAAGAATCATATAAATAATCCAAGGAAAGGTAATGCAAGTTATTTTATTTACACAAAATAGTGCATTAAACAATATTTGGAGAAGCTATTTTACTGGCAATAGCGATGTGAAATTTATACACAATAGAAAAGAGTTTCTTTCTAATATAAATGATGATGTTGATATTATAGGCATAGATATTGATGTTTTTAAAGATAATATTGATGATGTTATAAAAAATATAATTGAAAAATCACCAAATATAAAAATACTCATACTCTCAAATAGGCCAACGATAAACGAAGGCAAGCATCTGCTTACGCTTGGAATCAAGGGCTATGCAAATTCCCACATGAGAAAGACACACTTTGAAGATGCTTTTGAAACCATTTTTAATGGAAATATATGGCTTTACCAAGAATTTGTTCAGGCAATGATTAGTGAGTTAACTGGCTCATATATTAATAGCGAAAGTGAAAAGGTAGACAAAAAGACCGACCTCTCTGAGCTTAGTTCAAGGGAAAGAGAAATTGCAGATTTAATCTATCAGGGTCTAACAAATAATGAAATTTCAGAAAAAACAGGCATTACACTAAGAACAGTCAAAGCACATACAAGCTCGATTTATAGTAAGTTAAATGTAAAGGATAGAATAGGGCTTGTGCTTTTAATGAAGCAGCTTGACGCATAAAATCTTGACTTATTTTTTGAAAAATTAAGATTCTTCTTCAAAAACTATAAATTTTTTATATATACGCCCACAAGAAATACGTACACAACTTTTACTAGCTGAAGAATACAATAAATATAAAATTTTCAAATAAAAAATGATTTGCTAAAATCTTAAATAAAAAATTCTAGCAAATTTATTAATAGCCGAGATAAGAAATTAGAAACTTTAGTCTTCCAAATCGATATCTACTTTTTCAACATTTGTTATGATGTCTTTTGTATTTTTTTCGATATCGTGTTTATTTTTTTCAATAAGTGATCTATTTTGTCCAATCAAATCCCTATTTTCTTTAATGCCATCACTATTTTGTTCAATTAATTTGCTAAGAGTTGATATTCTTTTCTCGTAACGTATCATTAGAAAATAAATTACATAAATTAGTAATAAAATTATCGCCCAAGGTAAAAATTGCATATTAAATCCTTATATATTTTTTGTAATTATAGAAATTTTAGCTTTTAAAAAAAATAAAACTATAAAAATTATACATTTTTCATAAATGCTTAATGATGTATTATGAATTTAAATCTAATAAAAATTTGTATTCTTAAATGGCTATATTTTATGATTTTAATTTTTACGAATAATTTTTTAAATTTCCCTTGACTTTTACCTTGTTTTGATATATAATTGCCACTTCACAAAACAGGCGCTGGTGTAGCTCAGTTGGTAGAGCTACTGCCTTGTAAGCAGTGGGTCGGCGGTTCAAGTCCGTTCACCAGCTCCATTTTTGTAACAGTGTTTGACCAGAAAATACCAAAATAGTTTATTAATGTTTAAGGTGAGATACTCAAGCGGCCAACGAGGGCAGACTGTAAATCTGCTGACTATGTCTTCCGTGGTTCGAATCCACGTCTCACCACCATTGTTATGCGGGAGTAGCTCAGTTGGCTAGAGCATCAGCCTTCCAAGCTGAGGGTCGCGGGTTCGAGCCCCGTTTCCCGCTCCAAAATTTGGGAAAATAAACTGGGAGCTGTATCTAGATTTTACTAAACACAGTTATTCCTTACTTTATTTTCAAAATTTTTAGTTGTTTGTATTATTTAATTGGAATCATCTCTGCCAAGCGTTTTTCGCTCATATGGCTCAGAGGTAGAGCACTTCCTTGGTAAGGAAGAGGTCGCGGGTTCAAGTCCCGCTATGAGCTCCACTGGTTAATATGATTTTATTATGATTATACAAATTTGGTATGAAAAAAGACATATATCACATACGGAGGAAAAGATGGCTAAAGAAAAATTTTCACGTAACAAGCCGCACGTAAACATAGGTACTATTGGTCACGTAGATCATGGTAAAACTACATTAACAGCTGCAATATCTGCTGTTCTTTCACGCAAAGGACTTGCTGAGCTAAAAGATTATGATAATATTGATAATGCTCCAGAAGAAAAAGAGCGTGGTATTACAATTGCTACTTCACATATTGAGTACGAGACAGAGAAACGCCACTATGCTCACGTTGACTGCCCTGGTCACGCCGACTATGTAAAAAATATGATTACAGGTGCTGCGCAAATGGATGGAGCTATTCTGGTTGTTTCTGCAGCTGATGGTCCAATGCCACAAACTAGAGAGCATATTTTGTTATCACGCCAAGTTGGTGTTCCATATATTGTTGTTTTCATGAACAAAGCTGATATGGTTGATGATGCAGAGCTACTTGAATTGGTTGAAATGGAAATCCGTGAATTACTTAATGAGTATAATTTCCCAGGCGATGATACACCTATTGTTTCTGGTTCAGCACTTAAAGCTCTTGAAGAGGCAAAAGCTGGTCAAGATGGCGAATGGTCAGCAAAAATTATGGAATTAATGGATGCAGTTGATAGCTATATTCCAACTCCAGTTCGTGCAACAGATAAAGACCTTCTTATGCCAATCGAAGATGTTTTTTCGATTTCAGGTCGTGGTACAGTTGTAACT
Organism: Campylobacter concisus; assembly: GCF_003048905.1. Taxonomy (NCBI): domain Bacteria; kingdom Pseudomonadati; phylum Campylobacterota; class Epsilonproteobacteria; order Campylobacterales; family Campylobacteraceae; genus Campylobacter; species Campylobacter concisus. Next base: position 323,738 of record NZ_PIRO01000001.1, on the reverse strand, counting down.
GGTAGAATTGAAAAAGGTGTTATAAAAGTTGGTGACACAATTGAAATTGTCGGTATTAAGCCAACTCAAACAACAACAGTTACTGGTGTTGAAATGTTTAGAAAAGAGATGGATCAAGGCGAAGCTGGCGATAATGTCGGCGTTCTTCTCCGTGGTACCAAAAAAGAGGACGTTGAGCGTGGTATGGTTCTTTGCAAGCCTAAATCAATTACCCCTCATACAAAATTTGAAGGCGAAGTCTATATCTTGACAAAAGAAGAAGGTGGTCGCCATACTCCTTTCTTTAATAACTATAGACCACAATTCTACGTAAGAACAACTGATGTTACTGGTTCAATTACGCTCCCAGAAGGAACAGAGATGGTTATGCCAGGTGATAATGTAAGAATTTCTGTTGAATTGATTGCTCCAGTAGCACTTGAGGAAGGTACTCGTTTTGCTATCCGTGAAGGTGGTAGGACTGTTGGTTCAGGTGTTGTTTCAAAAATACTTGGTTAATTTATAAAAATTTGTCAAAGGGAGGATATCCCTTTGATATCTTAATAAGGACTTATATGAGAATTAAAATTGGTTTAAAATGCTCCGAAAGTGGTGATATAAATTATACAACAACTAAAAATAGTAAAACTACTACGGATAAAGTTGAACTTAAAAAGTATTGCCCAAGATTAAAAAAACATACTATTCATAAAGAAGTTAAATTAAAAAGTTAATTAAGAAGCTATTAGGGCAATAGCTCCAACGGTAGAGCGCTGGATTCCAAATCCAATGGTTGGGGGTTCGAATCCCTCTTGCCCTGCCACGACTAAGGTTAAGATTATGGAAAAAATTATAAATTATATTAAGCTTTCTAAATTGGAAATAATGAAGGTTATCTATCCTACAAAAGAACAAATTAGAAATGCTTTTTTTGCAGTTTTTATCGTAGTTGCTGTTGTATCACTTTTTTTAGCTCTTGTTGATGTTATTATGTCCTTTGTTTTATCTAAAGTTATATGATATAAGGAAAGAAGTAATGTCACATAAATGGTATGCTATACAGACTTACGCTGGAAGCGAAATGGCAGTAAAAAAAGGAATTGAAAATTTAGTAAAAGATCATGGAATAGAAGATCAACTAAAAGAAATTATAGTTCCTACAGAAGACGTAATAGAAATAAAAAATGGTAAGCAAAAAATCAACGAAAGAACTCTTTACCCAGGTTATGCTTTTGCGTGCTTAGATCTTGATACGGCTCTTTGGCACAGGATTCAATCTTTACCAAAAGTTGGACGTTTTATTGGTGAGGCTAAAAAACCTACGCCATTATCTGAAAAAGATATAAATACTATTTTGGAAAAAGTTCAAAAAAGGGCTGCACCAAAACCTAAGATATTCTTTGAGGATGGTGAGAGTGTTCGTATAACAGAAGGTCCTTTTGCTAACTTTACAGGTATTGTTGAAGAATATGACATGATACATGGCAAACTTAGACTTAATGTTTCTATTTTTGGTAGAAGTACCCCTGTTGATATTTTGTATTCACAAGTTGAGAAGATAATTTAAGGAGCAAGAAATGGCTAAAAAAGTTATAGGTGAAATAAAATTACAAATTGCTGCAACAAAAGCAAATCCTAGTCCACCAGTTGGTCCAGCTCTTGGACAAAAAGGTGTTAATATTATGGAATTTTGTAAAGCCTTTAATGAAAGAACAAAAGACATGGTTGGGTTTAATATTCCAGTTGTTATAACTGTTTATGCTGATAAAAGTTTTACATTTATCACAAAACAGCCTCCTGCTACAGATCTTATTAAAAAGGCTGCAGGTATAACAAAAGGAACTGATAATCCTTTAAAAAATAAAGTAGGCAAATTGACAAAAGCTCAAGTTCTAGAAATAGTTGAGAAAAAACTTGTTGATTTGAATACAAATGATAAAGAGCAAGCAGCCAAGATTATTGCTGGTTCAGCTCGCTCAATGGGTGTCGAAGTAGTAGACTAAAGCCTTTACCGTCAGGTTGATTAGCAAAAGACGGAAGCAATATATATGCGGAGAAATTTATGGGAAAAACTAGTAAGAGATTTCAAGATTTGCTCAAAAAAGTAGAGCAAGATAAAATTTATAACCTTAGTGAGGCTATTGATACAGTTAAAACTCTGGCTTCTGCTAAATTTAATGAAACAGTTGAAATTGCATTAAAATTAAATGTTGATCCAAGACATGCTGATCAAATGGTTCGTGGTTCAGTAGTTTTGCCAGCTGGTACAGGTAAAACTGTAAGAGTTGCTGTTATTGCAAAAGATGCTAAAGCTGATGAGGCTAAAGCAGCTGGTGCTGATATTGTTGGTGCAGATGATTTAGTTGAAGATATACAAAAAGGTATAATGAATTTTGATGTTCTTATAGCTACTCCAAACTTAATGGGTCTTGTAGGTAAGGTCGGTAGAATTTTAGGACCAAAAGGATTAATGCCAAATCCAAAAACTGGTACAGTCACAATGGATGTTGCACAAGCTGTTAATAATGCAAAAAGTGGTCAAGTAAATTTCCGTGTTGATAAGCAAGGAAATATACACGCAGGCCTTGGTAAAGTTAATTTTACTAAAGAACAATTAAATGAAAATATTTCAACATTTATTAAAGCAATTAATAAACATAAACCTGCAACTGCAAAGGGTAGATATGTTAAAAATGCTTCGTTGTCTTTGACAATGAGCCCATCTATAGCTCTTGATACTCAAGAAGTTATGGACTTAAAATAAAACTAAAAATTAAAATTTATATCTTAGATTGGAGATAGCCGAGGCCATTGGGCTTAATTGATTCGACCCGCTCTGCTTGAAATTACCGGTCGGAAAGGAGAAAAAGTGACACGTAATGAAAAAACTGAAGTTGTTGCAAAATTAGAGAGTGAATTTAAAACTGCTGAAGCTATTGTAGTTTGTGACTATCGTGGCCTTTCAGTAAAGAAACTTGAAGTTTTAAGAAATTCTGCTAAAGAACAAAATGTAAAAGTTCAGGTTATTAAAAATACTCTTGCAAATATTGCTCTTAAAAATTCTGATAAAGTCGGAATGGAACTCAAAGATACAAATATCTATCTTTGGAGCGAAGATCAATTAGCAGTAACTAAAGTAGCCGCAAAATTTGAAGAGTCTAATGCTGATCTTTTCAAAATAAAAACAGCTTATATTGATGGCGAAGTTGCTAGCGTTGATAAAGTTAAAGCTCTATCTAAAATGCCTAGCCGTGATGAGCTTATTGCGATGCTTTTACAAGTTTGGAATGCGCCAATTCAAAATTTCACAATTGGTTTGAATGCGCTTAAAGAGAAAAAAGAACAATCAGCTTAATAAAAATTAAAAATAATAAGGATTAAAAATGGCAATTACTAAAGAAGATGTATTAGAGTTTATATCTAATCTTTCTGTACTTGAACTTAGTGAACTTGTAAAAGAGTTCGAAGAGAAATTTGGTGTTAGCGCAGCTCCTGTAATGGTAGCTGGTGGTGCAGCTGCAGCAGGCGGTGCAGCAGCTGCAGCAGAGGAAAAAACAGAATTTAACATTGTCTTGGTTGATTCTGGTGATAAGAAAATCAACGTTATTAAAGTTGTTAGAGCGCTTACTGGTCTTGGTCTTAAAGAAGCCAAAGACGCAGTTGAGGGAACACCATCTGTTCTTAAAGAAGGCGTTAGCAAAGATGAGGCTGAGGCAGCTAAAAAAGAGCTTGAGGAAGCTGGTGCTAAGGTTGAACTTAAATAATTTTTTATTATTTAAGCTTAATATTTCAAGAGAGGGCACAGGCTCTCTCTTTTTTTAAATTTTAGATGCCTTGTTAAAAGGCTATACTTTATCTTTCAAAATTACCACGAGGTAGATGCAATGTTAAATAGCTTATACTCAGGAAATCGTCTTAGAGTTGACTTCTCTAATGTCGTTAAGGAGATAGACGTTCCGAACCTACTACAACTACAAAAAAAGAGCTTTGATAATTTTTTAAATCTAGATAACAATCAAATAGAAAGCGGTATAGAAAAAGTTTTCAAATCAATCTTTCCAATACATGATCCGCAAAATCGTTTAACTTTAGAATATGTTGGCTCAGAAATTGGAAAACCAAAATATACAATTAGAGAGTGTATAGAAAGAGGTCTTACATACTCTGTAAATTTAAAGATGAAAATACGTCTTATCGTTCATGAGAAAGATGATAAGACAGGTGATAAAGTCGGTGTTAAAGATATAAAAGAACAAGAAATTTTTATACGTGAAATTCCACTAATGACTGATAGAATTTCATTTATTATAAATGGTGTTGAGCGTGTTGTTGTAAATCAACTTCATAGAAGCCCAGGTGTTATTTTTAAACAAGAAGAGAGCGCGACCGTTGCAAATAAATTAATTTATACAGCTCAAATAATACCAGACCGTGGCTCTTGGCTACACTTTGAATATGACACAAAAGATATTTTATATGTTAGGATAAATAAACGCAGAAAAGTACCAGTAACTATATTATTTAGGGCACTTGGATATAAAAAACAAGATATTATTAAGTTGTTTTACCCGATACAAAATTTAATTATTAAAAATAACAAATTTTTAACTCTTTTTAATCCTGAAGATTATTTGGGAAGAGTTGAATATGATATAAAAAACGAAGATGGAGAAATTCTTCACCAAGCAGGCAAACGTCTAACCAAGAAAAAAGCTGATAAGTTGATTGAAGATGGCGTAAAATTTGTTGAATACCCAGTTGAAGCACTTATTGGTAGATACTTGGCAAACCCTGTAATAAATACAGAGAGTGGAGAAATTTTATATGATACGTTATCTGCTCTTGACGAGAATAAACTTGCGAAAATTTTAGCTGAGCATGAAAGTATCGAGATTATAAATAACTCTGCTGCTGGTGTTGATGATGCGATTATAAATTCTTTTATAGCTGACAACGATATGCTTAAGGTTTTAAAACAAACTGAGGGTGTGGATGACGAAAACGATCTTGCGGCTATTAGAATTTATAAGGTCATGAGACCAGGAGAGCCAGTTGTTAAAGAGGCTGCAAAGAGTTTTGTAAATGATATGCTATTTAACCCTGAGAGATACGATTTAACAAAAGTTGGTCGTATGAAAATGAACCATAAGCTCTCTCTTGATGTGCCAGAATACGTTACTTTATTAACAAGTGAAGATATCATAAAAACTGCGAAATATCTTATAAAAGTTAAAAATGGACAAGGTCACATTGATGACCGAGATCACCTTGGCAACCGCCGTATAAGGTCAATCGGTGAGCTACTTGCTAGCGAACTTCACCTCGGTTTTGTAAAGATGCAAAAGGCAATCCGCGATAAATTTACAAGCTTAAGCAATAATACTGAAGAGATTATGCCATACGACCTTATTAATCCAAAAATGATTACTGCTACGATTATGGAATTTTTTACGGGTGGTCAGTTAAGCCAGTTTATGGATCAGACAAACCCACTTAGTGAAGTTACTCACAAGCGCCGTCTATCTGCGCTTGGCGAGGGTGGATTAGTAAAAGAACGTGCTGGCTTTGAGGTGCGTGACGTTCACCCGACTCATTACGGCAGAATTTGTCCAGTTGAGACTCCAGAAGGTCAAAATATTGGTCTTATCAATACACTTTCAACCTATGCAAAAGTGAATGATCTTGGCTTTGTTGAAGCGCCTTACAAAAAAGTTGTAGATGGCAAAGTGACTGATGAGATAGTTTATTTAACTGCAACTCAAGAAGAGGGCAATGTTATAGCTCCAGCATCAACTAAACTTGATGAAAATGGACACATCGTTGAGGACTTGATTGAAGTTAGAAAAGATGGCGAGATGATGCTTGCTCGTAGAGAAGATGTCACATTGATCGACCTTTGCTCAGGTATGATAGCTGGTGTTGCAGCTTCGCTTATTCCATTCCTAGAGCACGATGATGCCAACCGTGCGCTTATGGGTTCAAACATGCAGCGTCAAGCAGTGCCGCTACTTCGCTCAACTGCCCCGATCGTAGGAACAGGTATGGAGAGCGTTATCGCAAGAGATGCTTGGGAGAGCGTAAAAGCAAAACGTGGTGGCGTGGTTGAAAAGGTTGATAATAAAAATATATTTATTTTGGGCGAAGACGAAGCCGGTCCATACATCGATCACTACTCTTTAGAAAAAAATTTAAGAACAAACCAAAATACGACTTTTTCTCAACATCCGATAGTTAAGAAAGGCGATGAGATCGTTGCTGGTCAAATAATTGCTGACGGTCCAAGTATGGAAAAAGGCGAGCTAGCCATTGGTAAAAATGCACTAATCGCATTTATGCCTTGGAATGGTTACAACTACGAGGACGCAATCGTTATTAGTGAAAAAATGATACGTGAAGATGCCTTTACGAGTGTTCATATCTATGAAAAAGAGATCGAAGCTCGTGAGTTAAAAGACGGCGTTGAGGAGATAACAAAAGATATACCAAACGTCAAAGAAGAGGAGCTTATGCACCTTGATGAGAGCGGTATTGTCAAAATTGGTACAGAGATTAAGCCTGGTATGATCCTTGTTGGCAAAGTATCTCCAAAAGGCGAAGTTAAGCCAACTCCAGAAGAGAGGTTGCTTCGTGCGATCTTTGGTGAAAAGGCTGGTCACGTTGTAAACAAATCGCTCTACGCTTCAGCTTCGATGGAAGGCGTGGTTGTTGATGTTAAAATTTTCACCAAAAAAGGTTATGAAAAAGATAGCAGAACAAATAAAGCTTACGAAGAAGAGAAGACTCTTTTAGAAAAAGAACATCACGATAGACTACTTATGCTAGACCGCGAAGAGATGCTAAAAGTTACAGCACTTCTTTCTAAAAATCCACTAGCAAGTGATCAAGAGGTAAATAAAAAAGAGTATAAGAAAGGCTCAAAGATCAATAAGGCTGATCTTGAAAATATAAATAGGTTTACTCTAAATGCTATCGTTAAAAGCTTTTCAAAAGATATTCAAAAGAAATATGACGAGCTAAAAAATTACTTCCAAAATGAGAAGAAAAAGCTTAAAGAAGAGCATGACGCTAAGATAGAAATTTTAGAAAAAGATGACATTTTGCCAAGCGGTGTTGTTAAACTTGTAAAAGTTTACATAGCTACAAAACGCAAACTAAAAGTCGGCGATAAGATGGCTGGACGTCACGGTAATAAAGGTATCGTTTCAAATATAGTTAGAGAAGTAGATATGCCGTATCTTCCAAGCGGTCAGATCGTTGATATCGTGCTAAACCCACTTGGCGTTCCAAGCCGTATGAACATCGGTCAAATTTTAGAGAGCCACCTTGGTCTTGTTGGCTATCGCTTAGGTGAGCAGATCAATGAAATTTTTGAAACTAAAAAAGGCGAGTGGATAAAAGAGCTAAGAGCTAAGATGATAGAGATAGCAGGTATTGCTAAGCTAATGGATGCTAAAAAAGCTCTTGGTAAGATGAGTGACGAGAAGCTTCTTGAATACGCAAAAGATTGGAGTAATGGCGTAAGATTTGCAACTCCGATTTTTGAAGGTGTTAAGGCTGACGAATTTGCAAAATTATTTGAGATGGCAAAGATAGATAGCGACGGCAAAACCGAGCTATATGACGGACGCACAGGCTCAAAGATAAGAGAACGCGTTAATGTTGGTTGTATGTATATGCTAAAACTTCACCACTTGGTTGATGAAAAAGTTCACGCAAGAAGCACTGGACCATACAGCCTTGTTACACAACAACCTGTCGGCGGCAAGGCGTTATTTGGTGGTCAAAGATTTGGTGAGATGGAGGTTTGGGCACTTGAGGCTTACGGTGCTGCTCATACACTAAGAGAGATGTTAACCGTAAAATCAGATGATGTTGAGGGAAGACTTTCTGCTTATAAGGCTTTAACAAGAGGTGAAAACGTTCCTGAGACTGGCATCCCTGAGACGTTCTTTGTTCTAACAAACGAGCTAAAATCACTAGCTCTTGATGTAGAAGTATATGATGAGGATGAGACAAATGAAACTAACTAATTTAAAACCAGTTGAGATAAAAGAAGAGCATAGACCTCGTGATTTTGAAGCTTTTCAACTTCGTTTAGCAAGTCCTGAGAAGATAAAATCTTGGAGTTATGGTGAGGTTAAAAAACCAGAAACTATCAACTACCGCACGCTAAAACCTGAGCGTGACGGCTTATTTTGTGCGAAAATTTTTGGACCGATCCGTGACTACGAGTGCCTTTGCGGCAAATATAAAAAGATGCGTTATAAAGGCATTAAGTGTGAAAAGTGCGGCGTTGAAGTAACGACATCTAAAGTTCGCCGCTCTCGCATGGGTCACATCGAGCTTGTAACTCCAGTGGCTCACATCTGGTATGTAAATTTTTTGCCAAGTCGTATTGGTGCGCTTCTTGGTATTAAGATGAAAGATCTTGAGCGCGTACTTTACTATGAGGCATATATTGTTGATAATGCTGGTGAGGCTTATTACGACAATGAAAATTCTAAAAAAGTTGAAAAATACGACGTTTTAAATGAAGAACAATATCAAAGTCTAGCTTCAAGATATGAAGAGACTGGTTTTACGGCTAGAATGGGTGGCGAGGTCATCTATGATATGCTAGCTGAGCTTGATTTGATGGAAATTTTAAATCAACTAAAAGAAGAGATGGAGTCTACAAATTCTGAGGCTAAGAAAAAAACTATCGTAAAACGCCTAAAAGTTATCGAGAGCTTTTTAAATTCAGGCAACCGCCCAGAGTGGATGATGATAACAAATTTACCAGTTCTTCCACCTGATCTTAGACCGCTAGTCAGCCTTGATGGTGGTAAATTTGCTGTTTCAGACGTAAACGACCTATATCGCCGCGTAATAAATAGAAATAGCCGTCTAAAACGCCTACTTGAGCTTGACGCACCTGAGATCATTATAAGAAATGAAAAGAGAATGCTTCAAGAAGCTGTTGATGCGCTATTTGACAATGGTCGCAGAGCAAATGCAGTAAAAGGCGCAAATAAGCGTCCACTAAAATCACTAAGTGAGATCATCAAAGGCAAGCAAGGCCGATTCCGTCAGAATTTGCTAGGTAAGCGTGTTGACTTCTCTGGACGTTCTGTTATCGTTGTTGGTCCAAAGCTAAAGATGGATCAGTGTGGTCTTCCAAAGAAAATGGCTCTAGAACTATTTAAACCACATTTGCTTGCTCGCCTTGAAGAAAAGGGCTATGCAACAACTGTTAAGCAAGCGAAAAAGATGATAGAAGATAAGACAAATGAGGTTTGGGAGTGCCTAGAAGAGGTCGTTAAAGACTATCCAGTCATGCTAAACCGTGCTCCAACACTTCACAAGCTTTCCATCCAAGCGTTTCACCCAGTGCTTGTTGAAGGCAAGGCGATTCAGCTTCACCCATTAGTTTGTGCTGCATTCAACGCGGACTTTGACGGCGACCAAATGGCTGTTCACGTACCACTATCACAAGAGGCTATCGCTGAGTGCAAAATTTTGATGCTTAGCTCAATGAATATTTTGCTTCCAGCAAGTGGTAAGGCTATCACAGTCCCTTCACAAGATATGGTTTTAGGAATTTATTATTTAAGCCTAGAGAGAAATGATGAAAAAGGTGCAAATAAAATTTTCTCAAGCGTTGATGAAGTAATGATCGCTGAAGAGGCTAACACTCTTGGCCTTCACGCTAAAATCAAGACTATGGTTGATAATAAGATCATCTTTACGACGGCTGGTCGCTTGATTTTAAGAGCTATACTTCCTGATTTTGTTCCTGAAAATATGTGGAATAAGATCATGAAGAAAAAAGATATTGCAAATTTGGTTGATTATGTTTATAGAAATGGTGGTCTTGAAGTAACGGCCGATTTTCTTGATAAGCTTAAAAATTTAGGCTTTAGATATGCGACAAAAGCGGGAATTTCTATCTCTATCGCAGACATCATCGTGCCTGATAGCAAGCAAAAATATATCGACGAAGCTAAGAAAAAAGTTCGCGAAATTCAAAAGCAATACGGCGCTGGTCTTTTAACAGATAGTGAGAGATATAACAAGATCATTGATATCTGGACAGATACAAATAACAGCGTTGCAAGCGAGATGATGAAGCTTATTCAAAGTGATAAAGGTGGATTTAACTCAATTTATATGATGGCAGACTCAGGTGCGAGAGGTAGTGCAGCGCAGATTCGCCAGCTAGCTGGTATGCGTGGTCTTATGGCAAAACCTGATGGTTCGATCATTGAAACGCCGATCATTTCAAACTTCCGTGAAGGTCTAAACATAATGGAGTACTTTAACTCTACCCACGGAGCTAGAAAAGGACTTGCAGATACCGCTCTAAAAACAGCCAACGCCGGTTATTTAACAAGAAAACTAATCGACGTTGCTCAAAATGTTAAAGTCACAATGCATGACTGCGGTACGCACGAGGGTGTTGAAATCACAGATATTACAGAGAGTGGCGAGCTAATAGAAAGCCTTGAAGAAAGAGTATTAGGCCGTGTTTTAGCAGATGATGTGATCGATCCTATAACAAATGAAATTTTATTTAGCGAAGGCACATTACTTGATGAAGAAAAAGCTAGAGCTATAACAGAAGCTGGCATAAAATCAGTGAGCATTAGAACGCCTATCACATGCAAGGCACCAAAAGGCGTTTGTGCAAAATGCTACGGCTTAAATTTGGGTGAAGGCAAACTTGTAAAACCAGGCGAGGCAGTTGGTATTATTTCAGCTCAATCTATCGGTGAGCCAGGTACACAGCTAACGCTAAGAACATTCCACATCGGTGGTACAGCTTCTACTGAGCAACAAGATCGTCAAGTAATCGCCCAAAAAGAAGGTTTTATCAGATATTACAACCTTAATACTTATGATAACGGTGATAAGAAGATCGTTGCAAATAGAAGAAGTGCGGCTGTGCTACTTGTTGAACCAAAGATTAAATCAACGATTGATGGCAAAATAGAGATCGAATATGCCCACGAAGATGTAAATATCGTGATAAAAGGTAAAAAAGAAGAGGTTAAATATACAATTAGAAGAAACGATCTTGCTAAGCCAAATGAATTAGCTGGTGTTAGCGGAAAGATCGAAGGAAAGATGTATATACCTTATGTAAGTGGCGATAAAGTAAAAGAGAATGAAAGTATTGTTGAGATCATAAAAGAGGGTTGGAATATCCCAAATCGTATCCCATACGCTAGTGAACTTAAAATTTCAGACGGGGATCCTGTAACTCGTAAAATTTTAGCCGACGCAAATGGTGTGGTTAAATTTTTCATATTAAAAGGTGATTATCTTGATAGGGTTAAAGATATCAAAAAAGGTCACAAAGTAACTGAAAAAGGTTTCTTTGTAGTTGTTTCTGATAAAGATGGACGTGAGGCGGTTCGCCATTATATCCCAAGAAATTCTATCATTCAAGTTTCTGATAATGATGCAGTTGAGAGAGCGACAGTAGTCTCATTGCCTGAAAAAGATGACAAGTTGATTATTGCTGAGTGGGACCCATACTCAACTCCAACTATTGCTGAAGAAGCTGGCGTGGTTAGCTTTGAAGATATTGAGCCAGGATATAGTGCGACTGAGCAAGCAGATGAGGCGACTGGACAAAGACGTCTTGTTATCAATGAGTATTTGCCAAGCGGTGTAAAACCTGCGATTATTATCGCTACTAAAAAAGGAAATTTAATTAAGTATCCGCTTGATCCAAAAACTGCGATCTTTGTCTCAAGTGGTGATGAAGTAGCTCAGGCTGATATTTTGGCCAAGACCCCAAAAGCTGTTGCTAAGTCAAAAGATATTACCGGCGGTCTTCCAAGAGTTAGTGAGCTATTTGAAGCAAGACGCCCTAAAAATACAGCTATTGTTGCAGAGATTGATGGTGTGGTTAGATTTGACAAGCCACTTCGCTCAAAAGAGCGCATAATCATCCAAGCTGAAGATGGCACAACTGCTGAGTATTTGATCGAGAAAAGTCGTCAGATACAAGTAAGAGACGGTGAATTTGTCCATGCTGGTGAGAAACTAACTGATGGGCTAATCTCAAGCCACGATATTTTAAGAATTCTTGGCGAAAAAGCACTTCACTACTATTTGATCAGCGAAATTCAGCAAGTTTATCGCCGTCAAGGTGTTGCTATCGCAGATAAACATATCGAGATCATTGTCTCTCAAATGCTTCGCCAAGTCAAAATCGTTGATAGTGGAAATACAAATTTTATAGTTGGCGATATGGTCTCAAGAAATAAATTTAAAGAAGAGAACGAGCGCATCATGAACATGGGTGGTGAGCCAGCTATTGCTGAGCCGATCCTTCTTGGTGTTACAAGAGCGGCTATCGGAAGTGATAGTGTGATCTCTGCTGCATCGTTCCAGGAGACAACTAAAGTCCTAACAGAAGCATCGATTGCTGCTAAATTTGACTATCTTGAAGATCTAAAAGAGAACGTTATCCTCGGACGTATGATCCCAGTTGGAACTGGTTTTTATAAGGATAAAAAAGTAAAAATCAAAGAAAACTAGTCCTTTAAGCCCCTATTTTTGGGGCTTAGTCTCTTTATAGAATTAAATCAATTAAAAATTTACAAGCTATTAACTATCACCTAATAAAATCCTTATCTTTGAAACCACATCATGGAGAATTTATGAAAAACGTTGATCTAGGACTTTTATTTATACGTTTAGGACTCGGTATCTGCCTTTTTATGCATGGCTTTGGTAAAATTTTACATGGACTTAGTGGAGTAAAAGGTATATTAGTAAATGCTGGTTTACCTGGATTTTTGGCATATTTTTCTTACCTTGGAGAGGTCTTAGCGCCAATTATGTTAATTATTGGTTTTTATTCAAGGGTAGGCGCTATCCTAGTTTTAGGTACTAGTATTACTATTTTATACTCGTACTATGGATTTGCAAATTTATTTGCATTAAATGAGGTTAATGGATTTAAATCAGAGCTTATTTGCCTTTATATTGCTATTTCACTTTGTATTCTTTTGATAGGTAGTGGCAAATATGCTGTCAAACAAGACTAATACAAAATAAAGACAGCATAGTCTTTATAAAATCAAGAATTAGATGAGTAAGTCTAACTTATTAACCGTTATTTAAGTTTATTTTAAATAAAATTAGGTCTTTTTAATAAATTTAGTTGAAAGGAATTATTGTGCCAACCATAAATCAATTGGTCAGAAAAGAACGCAAGAAAGTGACTGTTAAGTCAAAATCTCCAGCGTTAAAAGAGTGCCCTCAAAGAAGAGGAGTTTGCACTAGGGTTTATACTACAACTCCTAAAAAACCAAACTCAGCTTTGAGGAAAGTTGCCAAAGTCAGGCTAACAAGCGGTTTTGAAGTCATCAGCTATATCGGTGGTGAAGGTCACAACCTACAAGAACACAGTATCGTTTTAGTTCGCGGTGGTAGGGTTAAAGACTTACCAGGTGTTAAATATCACATCGTTCGTGGTGCACTTGATACTGCTGGTGTTGCAAAAAGAACAGTTTCTCGTTCTAAATATGGTGCGAAACGCCCTAAAGCTGGCGCTGCAGCTGCAACAAAAAAGTAAAAATTTAGGTTCGCAGACGTTGCTAAAATTTGCAAACGTTTGAGTAAAATTTCATAAAAATTTGAAGGAAAGATCAAAATGAGAAGAAGAAAAGCCCCTGTAAGGGAAGTCTTACCTGATCCGATTTACGGAAATAAAATAATCACTAAATTTATTAATTCTCTTATGTATGATGGCAAAAAAAGCGTCGCTACTGAGATAATGTATGGTGCCATTAAAGCCATAGAAAAGAAAAATGCTGAGGTTAAAGGCATCGATATTTTTAACGATGCTATTGAAAATGTAAAACCTATTTTAGAAGTTAAATCACGCCGTGTTGGTGGTGCTACTTATCAAGTACCAGTTGAGGTTCGCCCAGCTCGCCAACAAGCTCTTGCTATTCGCTGGCTTATAACTTACGCTAGAAAGAGAAGCGAAAGAACTATGATAGATAAACTAGCGAATGAGCTCTTAGATGCGGCAAACTCAAAAGGTGCATCTTTCAAGAAGAAGGAAGATACTTACAAGATGGCAGAGGCTAATAAAGCATTTGCTCACTACCGCTGGTAAGAAAGAATTAGTATGGCAGAGAGAAAAACGCCTTTACATAAGGTAAGAAATATCGGTATTGCGGCTCACATTGATGCTGGAAAGACAACTACTAGTGAGAGAATTTTATTCTTTACTGGCATGAGCCATAAAATAGGTGAGGTTCATGATGGTGCTGCTACCATGGACTGGATGGAACAAGAAAAAGAGCGTGGTATTACTATTACTTCAGCTGCAACTACGGCATTTTGGAAGGGTTATCAAATAAACCTAATTGACACTCCGGGACACGTTGACTTTACTATCGAAGTTGAGCGTTCTATGCGTGTTCTTGACGGTACTGTTTCAGTATTTTGTTCTGTTGGAGGTGTTCAACCACAATCAGAAACTGTTTGGAGACAAGCAAATAAATATCACGTACCAAGAATCGTTTTTGTTAATAAAATGGACAGAATTGGTGCAAATTTCTTTAGAGTTGAAGAGCAAATCAGGGAAAGACTAAAAGCAAACCCAATTCCTATTCAAATTCCTATAGGTGCCGAGGATAACTTTAGAGGTGTGGTTGACCTTGTAAGAATGAAAGCTTATGTTTGGAATGATGAGAAAAAACCAACTGACTATGTTGAAGAAGAAATTCCAGCTGAAGTTAAAGAAAAAGCAGAGGAATACCGTGCAAAACTAATCGAAGCAGTTTCAGAGACAGATGATAGCTTGATGGAGAAATTTTTTGCTGGTGAAGAGCTAAGTGAAGAAGAGATCAAAAAAGGCATAAAAGCAGGCTGCTTGAGAATGACTATCACGCCTATGCTTTGCGGAACTGCGTTTAAGAACAAAGGTATCCAACCTCTACTTGATGCTGTTGTTGATTATTTACCAGCTCCAGATGAGATCGCAGCAATAAATGGTGTTTATGAAGATGGCGCTGAAGTAACTGTTGAAAGTACAGATGATGGCGAATTTGCCGCTCTTGCGTTTAAGATTATGACTGACCCGTTTGTTGGACAGCTAACATTTATCCGTGTTTATAGAGGAAGCCTTGAAAGTGGTAGCTATGCTTACAACACAGTTCAAGACTGCAAAGAGAGAATCGGCCGTTTACTAAAAATGCACTCAAATAAACGTGAAGAGATTACTGAGCTTTTCGCTGGTGAGATCGGCGCTGTTGTTGGTCTAAAAAATACTCTAACAGGCGATACTCTAGCAAGTGAAAAAGATAAAGTTATCCTTGAGAGAATGGACTTCCCAGAGCCAGTTATCAGTGTTGCAGTTGAGCCAAAAACAAAGGCAGATCAAGAAAAAATGGCGATCGCTCTTCAAAAACTAGCTCAAGAAGATCCAAGCTTTAGAGTTAGCACTGATGAAGAGAGCGGACAAACTATCATTAGTGGTATGGGTGAGCTTCACCTTGAGATCATTGTCGATCGTATGCTTCGTGAATTTAAGGTAGATGCTGAAGTTGGACAACCACAAGTTGCTTATCGTGAAACTATTCGTAAGACAGTTGAACAAGAGTATAAGTATGCTAAACAATCAGGCGGTCGTGGTCAATACGGTCACGTATTTTTACGTATTGAGCCGCTTCCAGCTGCTAGTGGATTTGAGTTTGTTAATGATATCAAAGGTGGTGTTGTTCCAAAAGAATATATTCCAGCTGTTGAAAAAGGCTGCAAAGAGGCACTTCAAAGCGGTGTTCTTGCTGGTTACCCAGTTGAAGACGTTAAAGTTACGCTATTTGATGGTAGCTACCATGAAGTTGACTCATCTGAAATGGCATTTAAACTTGCTGCTTCAATGGGATTCAAGGAAGGTGCTAGAAAGGCAGGTGCTGTTATTCTTGAGCCTATGATGAAGGTTGAAGTTGAAACTCCAGAAGAGTATATGGGTGATGTTATAGGCGACCTTAACAAACGCCGTGGCCAAGTAAATTCAATGGATGATAGAAATGGCGTAAAGATTATTGCAGCTTATTGTCCATTAGCTCAAATGTTTGGCTATTCAACAGATCTTCGCTCAATGACTCAAGGTCGTGCAACTTATTCAATGGAATTTGATCACTACGAAGAAGTTCCTAAAAACGTAAGTGATGAAATCATTAAAAAGAGAAATGGCTAATTAACCAAAGAAGGGCAGAGTAATCTGTCCTTCAAAAATTATTTATTCTGATAAAATCTATCTACAAAAATATGAATTGTCCTCATAGCTCAGCTGGATAGAGCGTAGAATTCCTAATTCTAAGGCCACAGGTTCGAACCCTGTTGGGGACACCATCATACAATCGCCTTTGTAAAATACAAAGTACTCAAACAAGTGTTTTTTTAAATATACTAAAACGTATAATAAGATATAGCAATTTATAAAAAATATTCTTATGCTGATAGCAAATAGAGTAAAAGAAAAAAATACAAAGAATGGACTTTATAAAAAAGATTATAAGTTATATGCAAACAAGATCACTAATATCAAAGAAAATTTTATAAAAAGCGTAATGGTAAATGACTATATTTTCATCAATCTAGTCGGTTTATCTATATATGCATTCGTAGTGGGTTTAGCTTTTTTATCAACACGTTATATTATTAATTTTTATCTAAACTAATAAATTTTATCAACAAAAATTTTTATATATTTAATAATCCGTGCTAACATTTCAAAAATTTATTTAAGGAGAGTAGATGAAAAAATTTTTACTTTTAGGAGCTGTTTGTTGTATGTTGTCAGCTGATGTTAAAACTGTTAATATAAGCCCAGATGAGATCAAAAAATATGATCAGATTATCGATATAAGAACTCCATCTGAGTGGCAAGAGACTGGCGTTATCGCAGGTGCAAAGACTATAACTTTTAATCCAAACGATAAGAGTGCATTTTTAGAGGAGCTTTCAAAGGCAGTTGATGTCAAAAAACCTATTGCTCTTGTTTGTAGAAGTGGCAGAAGAAGCACAGCAGCAGCCGCAGCGATAGATAGCTCGGATCTTAAGATAATAAATTTAGATGGAGGTATGAGTAGCTTGATCGAGCAAGGCTATAAAACTACGCCTTATAAAAAATAGACAAATTTTATGATCCTATATTTGACTACAAGATAAATTTATTTTGTAGTCAAATTTTATATTAAATAATAAAATTTATTATTTGATTAACTACCGATTAACTCTAACTATATATAATTTCATCATATTTATAATAAAAAAGGAGACAAAATGTCAAAAGTTATTTTACAGTTAAATGTTATTCAGGCTGATGCAAATGCACTTTATATTAAATTTCACGACCTTCACTGGAATGTAAAAGGTATTCAATTTTTTAGCGTTCATGAATACACAGAAAAAGCTTATGAAGATATGAGTGAGATATTTGACGATGCAGCTGAGAGAGCTCTTATGCTTAGTGGCAGACCTATCGTCAAGGCTGAGGAGCTAGCAAAAGTTACTCATATCAAACACGAGCCAAAAGAAATTTACACTCCAACTGAGGTTTTAGAGATTGTCTTGGCTGATTATAAACACCTTTTAGGCGAGTTTAAAAAGCTTGACGAGCTTGCAGAAGGTGATACAACAACTCAAATGTATGCACAAGATCAAATCGCAAAATTTGAAAAAGCGATCTGGATGCTAAACGCAACACTTAGCAAATAACTACTAGCGGGAGTTTTCCCGCTTTATCTAAATAAATTCTACTTTTTGGCGATATTGATTTTATAAATTTTAAGGGAGCCAAAATGAAAATTTCTCAAATCGCAAACTCATATAATAGTTCAAGTATAAAAGAAAATGTAAAATCAGAAATTTCGCTTCATAGAGATGAAAAGAATATCTCTAAAAAAGAGTCTGAAATTACAAATTTAACAGCCAAAGATATTTCAAATAGCTACTTTTTGCAGTATCAAAAAGAGATCGTTAAAAGTAGTAGTTCAAATTTATTAGCTCAAGGTGGCTTAAGCTTTAATGCGCCTAAAAATTTATCAGAAATTTTATCAGGACTTGATCTTGCAAGTATCGGCTATAACGGTAAATCTTTAAACGAGCTAAGTAGTGACGAGGCAAATGATCTTATTAGCGAGAATGGATTTTTTGGTATCGCAAATACGGCTGATAGGATAGCTAGCTTTGTGCTAAATGGTGCAGGCGATGACGTGGAAAAACTAAAAGCTGGTAGAGAGGGTGTGGCAAAGGGTTTTGAGGATGCGAAGAAAATTTGGGGAGGTGAGCTTCCTGAAATTTCACAAAAGACTATTGAAAAGACCCTTGAGACACTTGATAAAAAGATCGCCGAGCTTGGCGGTAACGTTTTAAATGTTTCAGCTTAACTATCTTAAGCAGGCTCGCCTAAGATAAATTTATATGATTGTGCATATAAATTTAGATACGAGCCTTTAATTTCCCGCAAAATTTATTTAATCTTAAAAGTTATACTTCACCGTTTTACACTAAGGAGAAGAGATGAAAGCTAAAATTTTACTTCCACTGGCAACTGCTATTATGTTTTTGGGTTGCTCATTTTTTGAGGACAACCCACCAGTGCGAAAACAGCCAAGACAGGTCATGCAAAATAGACCAGTAAAAAGCTCGATCAAAGGTTTTATAAAAGAGGTTACATATAAAGATTCAAAATACTGCTATGAAATAGTAGCGAGCGATACAAAAAATCACAAACTCAATAAAGCAAATTTTTGTGCAAATAGATACTATTATGATAAAGGCGACTTGGTCTATGCGACCTTTTATGCAGATAAACTTATAGATATGCTTCTTATAAAAGAGGGCGGCTCTAGTGGCTTATATAATGGTATAAAAAAGCCGCAAAATGAAGTGGTTATTAAAAGAAAAAATGTAAAAACAAATATCGAAGTGCCAAAAGAGGAAAAAATTTCTTTTTAATTACCGTTGATTTACTGCTTGCTTATATAATTTCAACAGCAATCAAAACTAGAACTCCTTTTAAGGGGCAAAGCAACAGCCCCTTTTTCTTTTTACTTCTTTAAAATTTTGTCCTTGTTTTATTTAAAATTATCAACTTTTGCCTATTTTTGATTAATTACGGTAAACAATCGGTAACTGAAATTAAAAATTTTAAGCTTCATGTTAAATTTTATTGATTATAATCGTCAGCACAAAACCTTAAAAGGAGAAAAAATGAAACTAACAAAAATTAGTTTAGCCACTTTGGTTGCTTTAGGTGCATTTTCAAGCGTAGCAAGTGCTACTCCACTTGAAGAAGCTATAAAAAATGTAGATCTTTCAGGATTTGCAAGATATAGATATACAAATGATAAAAAACACGGTGAGTTTTCTAATACAAAATCAGAGTCTGGCTCATTAGCTGGTCATCAATTTAAAGCAGTAGCAAATTTTAAAGCTGCAATTGATGATAACTTCTTTGGCGTTATTGGTTTAAGATATAACGCTACTGATAATTCTGGTGATAATACTCAAGGAGATCAAGGCTCTAGAGGCACTGGTACAGATAAAACTAATACAACTGATCCATTTAAAGTTCATCAGTTCTATCTTGGCTATAAAGCTGGAAACACTACTATAACAGCTGGTAAACAAGAGATTGGCTCGTTCTTTACAGATGATGCTATCGCTACTGGTGTAAGAGTAGTAAATGAAGATATTGAAGGACTAACACTTACTGCTTTAGCTTTTGATGCAATTGAGGGTGATAGTGTTGAGAGTGATGGAGATCTATATGTAAATACTGGTTACTTAAATATTTATGATGTTGGTAATCTATATGCTGCTGGTATCGCTGGTTCATACGATCCTATCAATTTCCAACTATGGTATGCTAGCCTAACAAATCTAGCTGATCTACTTGCAGCTGATGTTTCAGCAAATTTTGCTATTAATGATGATGTTAGCTTAGGTGGTAGAGTTAACTATATAAATACTACTGTAGATAAAAGTGCAAAAGCACATCTTTCTAAAGGTATAGATGAATCTAATGGCGTTGCAAACTATAATGATGGTAACTTCTATGCTGGCGAACTTACAGCTTCACTATTTGGTTTTGATTTGAGAGCTGGTTATATGGGTTGGAAAGTTGATAATAAAGGTGTAACATCATTTGCTCTTGAAGATAAAGGTAGTCTAATAGATGTTGGTGAGCTTACACTTGATCCAACTTGGGCTGATGGAAAAGCAAACCTAGTATATGGAACAGCTGGATATACATTTGATAAATTTACAGTTGGTGTTGATTACATAAAAGGCCACATTAAACACGCTGCAGCTCCTGGCAAAAATGGCAAAGAAAAAGTTGAAGAGGTTACCCCAAGATTTGCATATGAATATAGCAAAAAGCTAACATTTAGCTCATACTATGCATTCAAAACTTCAAAATTTGCTGATGAGGCTAAAAACAAAGAAGATCAATTCAGATTTGAGGCTAAATACTCATTCTAATCGTAGCTCATTAATCAACTTATGATATAATCCCGGGTCGGAGTAATCTGATCCGGGATTTTTAAATTTAGAGCAAAATTTCAAGGAAAATTATGAAAAGTATTAAAATTTCTTTTTTGGCGTGTTTTTTGGTGGCAAATGCCTTTGCAGCTTCACAAGTCTACTATATAGAAGCTCGTGGTGAGTTTGGTAAAGAACTTGCTGAAATGGCAAAAAAGCAGGCTAATGATAGAAATGAAAAAGTAAATGTCTATGTTGATGAAGATCCAAGACGCTATAAAGATAATAGAATTTTAAAATTGGGCGTTGATAGAAAGGGTAGATATAGTGTTTCTTTAGGTAAGGAGCTTTATGAAAAGCAATGTGCTAGCTGTCATGGCGAGAATGCTGATAAAAGGCCATTTGGTTCAACACCTCTAAAAAATATGGATGCTAAAGATATTGAAGATAGCATCATCTCTTATAGAAGTGACTCAAGTTTTGGCGGAAGCGGCAAAAATGTAATGCAAAACCAAGCTAAAATTCTTTCAAATAATGATCTTGGCGCGATTCTCGCCTATCTAAAAGGTAAAGATGCATTTGCTGAACAAGACACAAATGAGAATAAGCCGGTCTCTACTCAAACAAAGCAAGGCAGTTATTTAAGATAAGTTTCACTTTGATAGCTTTGTCATAATATAAATAAAAGGAAGCAGATGTTAAATCCAAAATCATTATTTTTAAGTATGGGCTCAGCTATCGTTTTGATGATAATCTTTGCCATAGCTAGCGGAGCCGCTACAATAATAGAAAGTAAAACTAGCACAGAAGCTGCATGGTACTATGTTTATGGTGCCAGCTGGTTTGCGCTAATTCAACTACTTCTTGGTATAAATTTGACCTATAATATCTTTAGATACAACTTAATCGATCCCAAAAAACTTCCTTCGCTTATCTTTCACCTTGGTTTTATCGTTATCTTAATCGGTGCTGGAATAACAAGATATCTTGGCTTTGAGGCTGATATGCATATAAGAGAGAAAACTCAGTCAAATATCGTTACGACAAAAATATCCTATTTAAATTTAACCGCATTAAACGATAATGGAGAAGAGATAAACGCTGCTTTGCCGTTAGGACTTTCTGATGCAAAAAAAGGTTTTGATCTAAAGCTAAAAATAGCAGATAATGAAGCTAATTTAAAATTTAAAGAATTTGTGCCAAATGCAAGTTATAAGTTTGTGGATGATAAAAATGGGCAACCAGTAGTGGAATTTGTGGTTTCAAACGAGAGTGAAAGTGAAGAAATCTTCTTGTTAGAAGAAGAGGAAGCAAGAGTTGCAGATATTAGTTTTATCTTTAATGCTAAGCCAGACAAGAGTAAAAAATATGTGCTTTTTAAATTAGTGGACGGAAATTTCACAGTTACTTCAAATACTGATCTTTCAAAATTTACAATGAGTGATAGTTCAAAAACTGAGTTAAAAGCTGGTAGTGTAAATGATTTTGGCATGGGCAGTCTTTATACTATTTCAAATATAAATTTTGCTCCAAGATTAGTTTCAGCTAATGCTTCAAGAAAGCTAGTTAGCACAAAAGATAGCGAATTTAACGCCTTGATAGCTGAATTAAATTATAAAGGCGAGAGTAAAGAGATGCATATTTTTTATAACCTAACAGAACCTTCACGCTTGGCTGTAGCTGGACAAAAATTTAACGCTTCATGGGGCGCACAGCAAGTTAAACTTCCGTTTAGCTTATACTTAAAAGACTTTGAGCTTAAAAGATATCCCGGCTCAAATTCGCCTATGAGTTATTCAAGTGAAGTTATTGTAAAAGACGATACAAACATATCGGGGCTTGACTATAAAATTTATATGAATCATGTGCTTGACTATGATGGTTATAGATTTTTCCAAAGTTCATACGATACAGATGAAAAAGGAACGATTCTCTCTGTCAATAAAGATCCAGGCAAGATACCAACTTACATTGGCTACTTTTTACTTGGACTTGGCTTTGTGTTAAATGTTGTAAATCCTGGTAGTCGTTTTAGAAAGCTAGCTAAGTTAATAGATAATGAATCAACAAAAGGTGGTAAAAAGGTTGTTGCTATTATTGCCATTATGCTTTTAAGTTTAAATTTTAGCTCATTAAAGGCTGAAGACTTTTTGCCTAATATCAGCAAAGAGCACACACAAAAGCTTTCTAGACTTATTGTGCAAAGCTCAGATGGTAGAATGAAGCCATTTGACACTCTTAGTAAAGAAATTTTAAATAAAATACATAGAAGCGAGAGTATAAATAGCCTAAACTCGAATCAAGCCATGCTTTCAATAATGGTAACGCCTGATTTTTGGCGAAGTGAAAAAATTATCTCACTTGGACAAAGTAAGGAGCTAAAAAAAGAGCTTGGCATAGATGAAAATGCAAAATATGCAAGTTTTAATGATTTTTTTAGAGCCACAAAAGATGGTGGAAGTGAATATAAACTCACAAAATTTGCTGAAATTGCTAATCGTAAGCATCCTGGATCACGCAATACATTTGATAAAGATGTGATAAAGATCGACGAGAGATTGAATGTTTTTTATATGATATTTATTGGTGAAATTTTTAAAATTTTTCCAAAACAAGATGACCCATCAAACTCTTGGTATTCACCTGCTAGTGCAATGATGTATTTTCCGCCTAAGGAGGCCGATCTAGTCATTAATATGATGAGAGAGTATTTTGCAGCAGTTGATGCAGCAACAAAAGATAATGATTGGAGTAAGGCTGATGCCACACTTGATAAAATTTCAGCCTATCAGCAAAAGTACGGTTTTGCTGTAATGCCAAGTGAAGAAAAGATAAATATAGAAATTTTGTTTAATAAAATTCAAATTTTTGAACGATTGACGCCGGTTTATCTTTTGGCTGGCCTTGCACTTTTATTTTTTGTTTTTGTCAAAATGCTAGCTCCAAAAGTTCAGATAAATGGTATTGTAAGAGTTGTATACATTGTAAATTTACTAGCTTTTCTTGCTCATACTGTCGGACTTGGACTTCGTTGGTACATTGCTGAGCATGCGCCTTGGAGTAACGCTTATGAATCAATGGTCTATATCTCATGGGCTCTAGGATTTTCTGGTATCGTCTTTGCAAAACGTAGCCCTATCGCTCTTGCTCTTACGTCTATATTGGCTGGTGTTACATTGTTTGTTGCGCACCTTAGCTGGATGGATCCGCAGATCACTACACTTGTGCCAGTGCTTCAAAGCTACTGGCTAACAATACATGTTTCTGTCATTACTGCAAGTTATGGATTTTTAGGGCTTTGCGCGTTACTTGGTGGCTTTACACTATTGCTTATCATTTTACAAAATAAGAAAAAGCCAAATCCAGAAATTTCTCGCAATATCCTCGAAGCTACTCGTATAAATGAGATGGCTATGATACTAGGACTTAGTTTGCTTACTCTTGGAAATTTCCTGGGTGGTGTTTGGGCGAACGAGAGCTGGGGCAGATATTGGGGCTGGGACAGCAAGGAGACTTGGGCGCTAGTTTCGATACTTGTTTATGCCGCGGTTCTTCATATAAGATTTATTCCAAAACTAAACAACCAGTATGCATTTGCAGTGGCTTCATTTTTTGCTTATTGGTCGATTATTATGACTTATTTCGGCGTAAATTTTTATTTAGCTGGCATGCACTCGTATGCAGCTGGCGATCCATTGCCGGTGCCTGATTTTATCTGGATTAGTATCGTGATAATGGTACTTATGAGTGTTTTGGCATTTACAAAGCGATCACTTTGCTCAAGGCTTTAAATGCTAATAAAAGGTCTAATAGTTTTTTTTATTGTATTGTTATTAATTGCAATTTGTGTGTTAATCTATATACTTTTAGGAAATAGGGATTATAGCACCGAAACAAAGGAACTTGCATTAGAAAAAGAAGAGATAACGATCGAAAAGCTTGAAAAGCTTGCAGGTGATAATAGTTTAAGTAAAAACGAGCTTTTCGAACTTATTCAAATTTTTGTAGGAAATTTTAGTATACCAACTAAGAATAACCAAGTCATGCCAAAAGAAGCAAATAACTATATAAATTTCATAATTTTAATCTGCTCTCATAAAAATTCTGATGCGAAGCTCATTAGTTTTTTAGACAAAGAGGCTAAAAAGAAAAATCCAAGCTATATTGTCGAGATAGAAGAGAGTGAGAAAATCGGCATAGAAAATCGCAAAAATCGTAGATAAATTTATTTAAAAAAGTGTAGTTAAAATATCTTAAAATTAAGCTTGGGATAAAAATGAGTTTTTATGATTTTGATTCTGTGTACGTAATATTTCTTATTTTATTTTCAATCGTATTGCCTATATTTTTGATAATCCCAGCAGGTAGATATAACATAAAGGTTTATGCGAGTAAATTTGATCTAATTGGACTTCATATAATTTTTCCAATCATTATATTGCCTACTTTTGTAAGTGCTTTTATTTTTGTTTGCAGCTTTTTAAATATTTCAGATTATGCTGGTTTAAGCTTTGTATTCTATGCTTTTTTGATTCTAATGATAGCCTATATAATTTATGGTTTTTATATTTGTATCAGATATAACTACGGCTTTTTTCATTGTATTGTAGCGATTTTTTTAAGATTTAATTATGTTACGCCACTTATTTATCTACTCTTTTTAGGCGGAAAAAACTACAAAGATGATAAAGGGGTAACCTCTAAAAATATGAAAGGCTTAAATCTTTTTGATCAGTTTAGATTTTCTGTTTATAATTTAATTGCTATTAGAAACTAAAAGTATTTTAAGAGCATTAAAGATTTTGCAATTAGAGAAAATGCCAAAAAGCAAGAGAAATTTTATATTTAGTTTTTGCTTAGTTTTTAGGTCTTTTTTGTTTTTAAAATTTTAGTCCAAAGCAGGTTTTTGTTTTGCCTTATCATTTTTAAGCTTATCTTTTTTGGCTTCAAACTCAGCTATTACATTTGCATCAGGAAATAAATATCCATCCTCAACCATCAGATCAACTGCTTTTTTAAACATAGGCAAGGCACTTTGAGCACCGAAGTAGTAGTAAGGTCTTTTAGGATCCCTTGCTAAAACGCCTATTGTGTAGCTATTGCCTCTTGTGTCATTTACAAAGCCAAAAAATGAGCCATTGTAGGTATTGCTGTATCCACCACTACCTGAGGCAATGTGTGCAGTTCCAGTCTTGCCACCTATCTCAAGTCCTGGCGTAAAGGCTTTCAGTCCAGTACCTTTCTCAACCGTTTTTATTAAAATTCTCTTCATTATCTTTGCGGTCTCTTGTGATATAACTTGAGCTGGCTCGGACTTTGGCAAATCGTATCTTTTTCCATTTCTCTCTAAGTAGGCAACCATGTGAGGAGTAACTTCAATGCCTTTATTATTAAATGTATTATAGGCTTTTAAAAGCTGCATAAATGTAGCTTGCAAGCCGTATCCGTAGCTCACAGTCGCCTTATATGTCGATGAGTTTAGCTTTGTAACTGTTGGCATCATACCTACTTGCTCGTAAGGTAGATCTATGCCAGTCTTTCTTGAAAAGCCAAAATTTAAAAGTCCTTGATAAATTTGTGGCCCATTTAAACGTTCAACAAGCTGAATCATGCCAATGTTTGAGCTGTGCACAATGATGTCTTCAGCACTCATAAAAGGCTCCGGATGGGTATCTTTGATTATCCTTTTGCCAAGTTGGTATCGGCCATTATAGGTATTTACAAGCTCGAATGGATTTACTTTCTTCTCTTGAAGTAAGATAGAAAATATAAATGGTTTAAAAACTGAGCCAACTTCATAAGCATATTCGCTAACGGTCGAATTTAGAGCGCTATAATCTTGCTTTCTTATATTTGAAGGATCATACCTTGAGCTAGAAGCTAGGGCTAAAATTTCTCCATTTTTGCTATTCATTATGCATATAACTAACTCTTTTGCATCTAGAAATTCACGCTTTTCATCTAAAATTTGCTCTAGTTTAGTTTGAAATTTTAATGGTATAGAGAGCACCGCATTGTAGCCATCTACTCTTGTTGCTAAATTTGAGTCACTTGTTAAAATAATATTATTTCCAATATCGCGAGGCCCTAAAATCTTTGCATTTTGTATAGGAGCTAAATAATCTTCATAATATCTCTCAAGACCTTTTACGCCTTTACTTTTTGTAAGTGCGTCACTTTCAGTTTTGCTCACGTAGCCAATAGCTGGCGTAAGAGCATCTTTTGACATAAATTTACGATTTTGGCCACTCTCCATTACTCTCATGCCCTGAAACGAAGCAAGACCTGTTTTTGGGTCAAGGTATGAAACCAAGATACTTTTACGATTTAGCTTTCTTGAGAGCTCTTGAAGGTAGGTAGCGCCCTTTGCATCAATGCTATATGAAAGTGTAACAATACCTTTTGTACCATTTATGATCTTTCTTACTTTGTTTGGATCGTCGCCGCTGTAAAGCGAATATAGTTTGATAAACATCTCTTTTTTATTAGGATCGATGTTTCTAGTATCAAGCATCACTTTGTAGAGCTTTTGGCTTGAAGAGATGCTAAAGCCATCTTTTGTGATTATATTGCCACGAATTGCCGTATTTATATCGCTTGTTTGAAGTCTAGGAAGCTTTCGCTCGATACTTGCCCTATAAAATATAACAAGTACAAATATTGAAATTCCAAAAGTAATTAATAAAAAAAGTATGGTTATTTTTGATTTTCTGGAATTCATTAATGACTTAAATTTGTGTTCTAGAAATTTCTTTATAAGCACTTAGTGCTTTGTTGCGAATTTCTAGCATAAGCTTCATGCTAGTCTCTGCTTTGCCTATCGCAATAGCAGCTTGGTGAAGATCTTTTACCTCGCCAGTTGCAAGATCGGCTATGGCTTTATCTGCATTGATTTGGACTTTATTTAGCTCTTTTAAAGAGTCGTTTAGGGCATTTTCAAAGCCGCCTTCTTCGCCTGCTTTTGCTATTTTATTTGAATTTTCATTTTTATTTATTTTGTCTAAATTTATACTATTTATCATTATGCTTGTCCTGAAATAAGTGATATCGCACTTTGTGCTATTGTTTTTGCGTTTTGAAAGGCTGCCACGTTTGCTTGGTATGCCCTTGTTGCTTCAAGCAGGTCAGACATCTCAATGACCGGATTTATATTTGGAAATGCGACGTAGCCATTTGCATTTGCGTCTGGATGACTTGGGTCATATTTTAGCTGAAAGTCCTTATCGTCACGCACCACTTTATCCACGATCACGCTAGTTAGGGTAGGGTGAGCGTTTCTTGGTGAGCTTGGGTCGTCGAGTGGATTTTCATACTCGAGTAGACTTTGTGAGCTTTTAAGCTGATCGTTTAAAATTTTATCAAAGTTCATCTCTTTAAAGATGACCTCTTGCCTTCTATAAGGGCCACCTTCAGCTGTTCTTGTGGTTTGAGCATTTGCTATGTTTGAGCTGATGACGTTCATCCTGAAGCGTTGTGCACTTAGTCCGTATCCACTAATATCAAAATCATTTAAGTATGACATCATCTCTCCTAGTTCTTAGCACTTGCGTCTATTACGCTTTTAAAGATATTGCTTTGAGCCTTGTAGGCGTTATCAAGGGCGTTTATCATAACTGTATTTTTGCCCATTTCTGTTGTTTCCACGTCAAGGTCGACTGTATTTGCGTCATTTCTAGCCATATGACCATCACGCAAGAAAATTTGAGCTGTGTCGCTTTTTGGAAAATCAACTGCAGCCATATGCGCTTCGTTTGTTTTAGCTAAATTTAGTTTTTTGCTCTCTGAAACGTTATAAATTTCATTCGCTCTTTCTTTTAAAGCATCTTCAAATCTTATATCTCTAGCTTTATAAAATGGTGTATCAACGTTTGCAAGATTGCCAGAGATTAGTTTTTGGCGTAGTTCTCTGCCTGCAAGAGCTGATTCAACAAGTGGGCTAGATTTTGATTTATCTAAAACAAACATTTAAAATCCTTATGAAATTTCACATTTTTATAAGCAAACGATGTTCCAAATATAGGGCAAATTTATTTTGTCTCATAAATTTTTGCCAGATCTTCTTTCATTTTTGTGACTTTTATGCCGCCAAGATAGTATTTTACCCCGTATTGTCCGCTATCTACGTCTGTTAAAATTTGATATTCGCCATTTTTTATCACTATTTTAAAAGGTAGTGCGATCTCGTGTTTATATTCGATGTCTCTTACGATCTGTTCGGCAAGTCTGTCATTTATCTTTTGATCGTTTGTTATGAAATAGTAGGCATTAAATTTTTGCATAAATTCATGCAAAACATACTCATTTGTGACATTTTCAAAGTGAGTTAGTCCAATTAGTGTAAATTTATCTTTGTTTTCAAGCTGATATTTTGTAAGCTCAGCTGCCTCTTTTTGACAAGGCGGGCAAAATGTACCAAAAATGTCTATCATTAAAACTTTATTTTCATCATTTTTGATAGCAAAGCCGTGATCTTTTCGAACTAAAGTAAGCTCCTTGCCGCTTACGTCTATAAGCTTAACCTCTTCATTTGGACTAAATTCTTTAAAATTTACACTGCCGCTCTCATCTTCACCACAACCAAAAAAAGCAAATAAAGTGATTATTAAAACAAGCAAATTCTTCATCTTATCCCTTAAACGTATCTTTTTATGGCAGCTCTTGCCTCTTTGTCTGCCTCGCGTCTTTTTAGAGTCTCGCGTTTATCGTGTAAATTTTTACCTTTTGCAATGGCTAGTCTTGCTTTTACGATGTTTTTATCGCTTAGATAAAGTGCCAAAACAACCAAAGTAAGCCCATCTTGTGAGACTTGACCAAAAATTTTATCGATCTGCTTTCTATGCATCAAAAGTTTTCTGGCTGCTCGCTCATTTGGACGAAATGCGCTATGCGTAGTCTCAAGATAACTAATGTGGGCGTTTAATAAAAAAAGCTCACCCTTTATGACACGCACAAAGCTATCTTTTAAATTTGCTCTGCCGGCCCTTAGTGCTTTGACTTCGCTACCTTTTAATACAATGCCAGCCTCGAAGGTCTCAAGTATGCTAAAGTCGTGCAGAGCTTTCTTGTTTTTTGCTAGATCTTTTATCAAAATTTTACCTTTTATTTTACGCTAAATACGCTACTGCCGCTACCACTTAGAAATTTATCTTTAAACTCATTCATTTGTGGATAGAGCTTGAAGCATGGGGCAAAAAGATCGTTTAACTCCCTATTTTTATAAATTTCAAGTAGCTCTTTGCTCTTTAAATTTTGCATCTTTTTTGCAACATTAACGTCTATGTATTGTAAGAAATTGCTTCTAAATTCTTGATAAACCGCCGGTGTAGAGCAAAAGACATTTGGCGTGAAGATATTTAAACCAGGCACTTCATCATCAAATTCTTCTATGATCTCACCTATGCCGCTTACATTTGCTGCCTTGTAGCCACTTACGAAAAAAGCGACATCTGCGCCGATTTTAGACGCTATTTGCATCAAATTTTCATGTTTTATATTTAAATTTAGCTCGTCATTTACCATAATTAAAAAGGTGGCAGCGTTTGAACTACCTCCACCAAGACCAGCACCAATTGGGATATTTTTGTTGATGATGATTTTATGGGAGCTAAAAAACTCGTCAAGCTCGTTTGAAAAGCCAGCTCTTTTTAGCTCATCTATCGCTTTTTGAATGATGTTATCTTTTATATCGTGGTTGTTGCATTCTATGGCAAATGAATCTGACTTTTTAAAATAAATTTCATCAAAAAGCTGCTCACAGTGGATAAAGCGCGATAAAATTTCGTGGTAGCTACCTCTAGTGCCAACTATCTTTAAAAATATATTTATCTTTGCAAAGCTTTTCATTTCTCGATTTTTTTAGCTAGCTCGTGGATATCGGCTTCACTTGCAGTTTTTGTGGCATGGATATTTTCGTTTTTGATATCATTTGCTAGTTCACTTCTTAGTATCATTGTATTTCGTGGCGCTTCTATACCGAGTTTAACGGTATTTTTTGAAATATTTACTATGACAACTTTTATGTCATTTCCTATTAAAATTTCTTCATTTTCTTTTCTTGCTAGGATTAACATTTTTCAACCTTATTTAGAGTGTAATTTATAGTATCATCCGTGATTTGGATTACGCTCATAAATTTATCATAATTTAGCAAATAAATTCCTTGCTTTTGTGTTTCAAAATCGTTAATTTTTAATTTCTTACCATCAAGAATATCGTTTATATCCCCAAAGTATGTATTATTCTGAATGTTTAAAAAATCACAAATATTCAAAAATTTTTCATTTTCGTAGCAAAATTTGCCTTCACTTATCCTTTTTAATGAGCTTAAAGTTACATTATAACCAAGCCTTTTCCCAAAAATTTCTGCATACGAACGGATATAACTTCCTTCGCTTACGCTTAGACGGATAGTTAAAAATGGGTGCGAATAGTTTAAAATTTGGCTATCAAAAATTTCCATCGTTTCTGTCTTTAGCTCAAATTCTTCGCCGTTTCTAGCTAGCTTGTAGGCTCTTGTACCATTTATGTGCTTGGCGCTAAATTTTGGCGGGATGTAGCTTATCTTACCAGTTAGCTCACTTCTTATGGCTTCAAGTTTTTCTAAATTTATCTCTTTTACATTTGAAATTTCAGTGATATTTTCATTGTCCATGCTAGGACTACTCGCCCCAAGCCAGATCGTAGTTTCATAGACTTTTGGACTTTTATCTAAAAATCTAAAAAATTTCGTATACGAGCCAAAAGCGACTATTAGGCAGCCGCTAGCAAATGGATCAAGTGTGCCTGAAAATCCAGCTTTTTTAACGCCGTATTTTCTCTTTAATCGCCCTAAAAAGTGGTTTGAGCTCATGCCAGCTGGCTTATTTGCCACGAAAATGGCGTTCATACGGCCTTTTCCACGAAGCTTGACATTATCTCTCTTACATTGCCACCAAAATTTATGGTCAGCTTAAACTCTTTTTTGATCTTGCTAACCGCACTCACCCTGCCGATACCAAAAATTTTATGTTTAACAAGGTCGCCTTTTTTAAATTCATTACTCTGTTCGATAACTAGCGAGCCATGCGTGATACCACTCTCGCTTAAAAATCTGCTTTTATTTAGCCTTGTGCGCTGACCTTTGTAAAAGCGCGAATTTGCAAAGCTTAGGCTAAGTGTTTTTTTAGCTCTTGTTATCGCCACGTATGCAAGCCTTCGTTCTTCTTCGATGTCACTGCCATCGCCAATGAGTGGGAAAAATCCTTCTTCAAGGCCGATCACAAAAAGGTGCTCAAACTCAAGCCCCTTGCTCGCATGCACGCTCATAATACTTATAGCCTCATCGCTGATGCCGTCTTGCTCACTTGTTAGCGTGATCTCGTTTAGAAATTCCTCTAGATCAAAGCTTGGATTTTGCTTGATCTGATCTTTTAAAACAGCGTAAAACTCGTCGATGTTCGCCGCTCTTTCAGCACCATCTGGCAAGCTCTCGTAGTATTTTTTCACGCCAAATTTAGCTTCAAATTTATCTATCAGGTCAAAAACTGAGCTACTTTCTTGAAGCTCTTTAAGGTTGTTTGCAAACTCAACAAGTGCCGATTTCACCTTTTTACTAAAGGCTTCGTCGTTATCAGAGATATTTGAGATTGCCTCAAAGATGGAAATTTTGCCATCAAATGCCATTTTTTCAAGCTTATCAAGACTAACTTTGCCTAGTCCTCGCTTTGGGCGATTAATGATGCGCCTTATTGAAAAATCATCGTTTGGATTATTTATAAGCCTTAGGTAGCTAATAATGTCTTTGATCTCAGCTCGTTCGTAAAATTTTACGCCGCCGACCATTTTATAAGCGATCTGCTCTTTATTTAGCCCATCTTCAAGCGAGCGAGAGAGCGCATTTATGCGGTATAAGATCGCGATATCTTTTGCTTGCACGCCTTTGCTTAAAAGCTCTTTTATACATTTTGCGATCTTGCCAGCCTCGACGCTCTCATCAAAGCTCTCTATCAAATTTACGGCTTCGCCTTCGCCTTTTGTGCCCACAAGCTTCTTGCCAAGGCGGTTGCGGTTATGATCTATCAGCTCGTTTGCAGCCTTTAGTATAGCTTCGCTCGAGCGGTAGTTTTTCTCAAGTCTGATGATCTTTACATCTTTAAACTGATCTTTAAAATTTAAGATATTATCGATCTTTGCACCGCGCCAGCCGTAGATGCTTTGATCATCATCGCCAACCACGCAGATGTTTTCGTGGCATAGACAGAGCTTTTTTAGCAGTTTATACTGAAGGTCGTTTGTATCTTGATACTCATCGACCATTATATATTTGTATCGGTTTGAAATTTCTCTCGCGAGATCTTCGTTTTCGTCTAAAATTTTATATGTAAGCCCGAGCAGATCGTCAAAATCAACAAGATTATTTGTTTTGAGATAATCTTCATATTTTTCATAAATTTGCGCTGCCTGCTTGTAAAAGTTATCCTTGCTTTTATCAAATGAAGAGAAATTTGCGTTTTTATGGACCTCTTCGACGCTTAAAAGCGAGTTTTTGTAGTTTGAAATTTCACTTGACAAAATCGCAGTTGCTACCGGGCTTTCAAAGCTTTTGATGATGCGTTTTTTATCATCTGTGTCGATTATGACGAAGTTGTTTTTTCTGCCAAGTTTTTCTATATATAGCTTTAAAAACAAAAGTCCAAATTTATGAAATGTGCAAAGTAGCGGCGAATAGTTTTTAGCGCTTTGGCTTAGCATCGCCATGGCTCTACTACGCATCTCGTTGGCGGCTTTGTTTGTAAAAGTAAGAGTTAGTGTATTTGCCGCATCTATACCGACCTCGCCGATGAGGTAGGCAAGCCTAGTTGTGATCGTCTTTGTCTTGCCGCTGCCAGCTCCTGCAAGTATGAGCATTGGACCATCTATATGAGTAGCTGCTTCGCGCTGAGATTCGTTTAAATTTGATAGTAATTTTTCCATTTTTTGCTTTTTAAATTTTTCTTTTGATTTTAGCCAAAAATGCTTAAAATTACTATTTTTTCTTAAATATATCTTTATTTTTTGGGTTTTGCAAAAAGACTGAGGCTGATTTTTTAGCGTGATCGACTTGCTTCTCTTTTGGCTTGTAGATAGAGAAATTTACAAGGATCGGGCTATTTTCAACCAAAATTTGAACCACTGCACCAAGTGGGAAAGAGGCCACTGAGGCAAAATTTTCACTACCAAAGCCGGCCTCAAAGCTAAGCTCATCTTGCGTTAACTTTGCACTCTCAAGCGTATAGCCACCAAGTGAAAACATAATGACAGGCATGCTAAAGCTTCTACTTATCTCATCTGGCAAGCTTGGCTCAAAGCTAACTAGCGGTAAATTTGCCATAACTGAGAAATTTACCCCTTTTTCAAGCAAAAAATCAATACACTCATAGACGTGCATCTTCATCAAAAGCGAAAATTTCTCATCATCTAAAATTTCGTCTAACATCTTAACCCTTTGAAATTTCTAAAAACTCATCTACTAGCTTTTTAACCTCGTTTATACCGATCTGCCATAAATTTTTATCATCGATATCAAAGCCAAATTTAGCCACAAGCTCCTTTGGACTAAGGCTGCCGCCAAGGCTCAAAAAATCGGTGTAAATTTCAACAAAATTTTTGCATTTGCCACTTTTATAAAGCCCAAAAAGCGCAAGCACAAGAAGCTGCGCGTAAGAGTAAGCGTAGCAGTAAAATGGCGTGTGGATGAAGTGCGGGATGTAGCTCCACCAAATTTTGTAGTAGTCATTTAGTGTGACGCTTTTGCCAAACATCTTTTTGCTCTCTCTTAGCCAAATTTTATTTAGCTCATCTAGGCTGATCTCGCCCTCATGTGCGTGCACAGCCCTTTCAAAGGTGGTGAAATTTATCTGGCGGTAAAGCGTGGCAAATATATCCTCAATCTTGCCAGCAAGCAGTGAAATTTTCTCTTTTTTGCTAAGGCCGTCTTTAATGTGATCAAAAACTAGCATCTCGCAAAATACTGAAGCTGTCTCAGCTGTGGTTAGTGGCGTGTCTGAGTTTAGATAACTTACATTATATGAGAGCTTTTGATGCACGGCGTGGCCAAGTTCGTGAGCTAGCGTGAAAAGATCTCTTCGTTGGTTGGTGTGATTTAGCAAAACATAGGGATGCGTGTCGCTTGATCCTGAGTGAGAAAATGCGCCACCTCGCTTGTTTGGCGCTGGATAAACGTCGATCCAGCCGTCACTAAAGGCACTTTTGGCGATCTCGCCAAACTTGCTTGAGAAATTTGAAAATGCTTTTAAAACTATCTTTTTGCACTCATCAAATTTATACTCCCCCTCGCTGCTAAGAGGCGCGTATCTATCGTAGTCATAAAGCTTTTTAAGACCTAAAATTTCTCTTTTTCGATCGTAAAATTTAGCAACTAGGTCAAAATTTTTCTCAGTTACGGCAATGAGCGAATCAACGCTTTTTTTGGTGATTTGATTTTCAAGGTGTCTTGGCTCTTCAGGAAGTTTGAAATTTCGCAGCTCGCAGCTCGTTTTTAGATCAGTTTTTATCATATTGTATATGTAGCCAAGAAGGTGCTGGTGTTTGCTAAGCTCGTTTGAAAGGCTCTTGGCAGCTAGTTTTCGCACGCTTTGGTCGTTGTCATGAAGCTTTGCTAAAATTTCCTCTTCGTTTAAAAGCTCGCCTTTAAATTTAAACCTCATTTTGCTCATGCTCTCATCAAAAAGCCTCGAAAAGCCCTCAGCCCCAGTGCTTGCAGTGCGAAGCAAGACTCTTTCTTCAGCAACACTAAGTTGGTGCGGTTTTGCTTTGGCGAGGTTGCTTAGATAGTAGCCGTATTTTTTAGAGCTTTTTATGATCTCTTCTTGTTTTTTAGGGCTAAACTCATTAAATTTGATCTCAAAAAATATCAAATTTTCATTTGCTTTTGTCGCTATCTCATCGATCTTTGCATAAAATGCACCTTTGCTTGTATCTTTGGCAAAATTTAAAAAAGCGTAAGTCATTACTTTTGAAATTTTAGCTATCAAACTTTCATATTCGCCAAATGCCTTTAAAAACTCGTCTGTTTTTAAATTTTCATAATTTTCTAGGTATTTTTCTTTAAATTTCTCGCACTCTTTTTGTAAATTTAGTGCGTTTTGCTCGCACTCTTTTTCGTTTGCAAAAAGTGCTTTTAGATCCCAAATTTGCATATTTATCCTTTAAATTTTTGGGATATTTTACAAAAAAATGGATAAAAGTAAAATTTCAGCCAAAATTTAGCTGAAATTTTATGAAGATTAGTTTGAAGTCTCTGAAGCGACAGCTGTAAAAAGTACATCAGATGAGCTATTTAACGCAGTTTCAACTGAGTCTTGGATAACACCAATCGTAAAGCCAACTGTTACAAACTGCATTGCTATGTCATTGCTGATACCAAAAAGACCGCACGCTAATGGCACTAGAAGAAGTGAGCCTCCAGCTACGCCTGAAGCACCACAAGCACCAAGAGCCGAGATAAAGCAAAGAAGTAGCGCATCGCCAAATGTAACTGTGATAGATGGGATAGAATTTACCGCAGTAAGCGCTAGAATACTAATGGTAACTGCTGCGCCACCCATGTTTATGGTGGCACCTAGTGGGATCGAGATAGAGTAAAGCTCCTCTTTTAGACCAAGCTTTTTACAAAGTGCCATATTTACAGGGATATTTGCGGCCGAGCTTCTTGTAAAAAATGCCGAAATAGCACTTTCTTTTAAACAGATCATAACAAGTGGATAAGGATTTTTTCTAGTTAATACAAAAACCATGGCTGGATAGATGATAAATGCGACAACAAGCATTGCTCCAACAAGAACTAAAATCAGTTTTAGATATCCTGCAAGTACTTCAAATCCAGTTTCATGAATGCTAATAGCTACCATACCAAAGATACCAAACGGAGCTAGTCTAATGATAAATTTAACGATATGAGTCACGCCATCGCTTATGTCTTTAAATACTTTTTTGGTCTCAGCTGTGGAATTTCTAAGTGCTATACCACTGCCTACTGCCCAGGTAATGATGCCTATATAGTTGCCATTTGCAAGGGCGTTTATTGGATTTTCGACCATTTTATAAATGAGATCTTTTAAAACATTGGTAATTCCCTGAGGCGCTGACATATCAGCACTTGCAAGACCTTTTAAAGAAAGCTCCACTGGGAATAAGAAACTAGCAATAACTGCAACAACGGCTGCTAAAAATGTACCAATTAGATAGAGTGTAATGATCTTTTGCATACCTTTTGTATGACCAAAATCTCTTAAAATGATGGATGTTGCCACTAAAACAAAGACAAGAATTGGTGCGATAGCTTTTAAAGCGCCTTTGAATAAATCGCCTAAAACTGAAGCTGAAGCTGCGATAGAATCGGCTGAACTGGCTTTTTCTTTGGCTTCGTTTAGCTGCTTGGCTTCATCTTGACTAAGGCGAGTTTTTATAACTTCATCTACGCTCAAACCACTCTCGTTTTGAATAGTTTGAATTTTAGCTGTGATATTGTTATAAGGAGCTGCTTCGTAGTGTGTGTAAAAGCCAACTAGGGCACCTAGGATGATACCAACTAAAATTTGAACTATCAAATTTCCATCGGCGTATCTTCTTGCTATGTTTTTAAGCATATTCATTTGACACCTTAATAAATTAGTTTTTTGTTGATTTTAGCTAAACAATTTTTAAATATAAAGAATTTGATAAAGATTAATTAGCTTTTTAAATAGATTTGTTACAATTGCACAAAATTTTAGTTAATAAAAGGATAAAAATGTATCTATTTACCTCTGAAGTTGTAAGTCCAGGTCATCCAGATAAATGTGCTGATATAATCGCTGATAGCATAGTGGATACTATTTTAACACAAGATCCAAATGGTCGTGTTGCAAGCGAAGTTTTTGTGGCTGGGAAAAATATAGTAATAGGTGGAGAGATAAACTCAAAGGTAAAACTCTCTTTTAAAGACTACGAAAAGATCGTAAAAGATGCTCTTGCGCATATCGGGTATGATGGAAAGAGTAATTTCACAAAAGAGCAGTGCTTACACCCAGATGATATCGAGGTCAAAGTTTGCATAAATCAGCAAAGCCCAGATATAAATCAAGGTGTTGATCAAAGTAGCGGTGAGATCGGAGCAGGTGATCAAGGTATTATGTTTGGTTTTGCAAGCTGCGAAGCGAAAGAATTTATGCCCGCAGCTATAACTTACGCAAGAATGCTTTGCGATAAAGTCTATAAATTTGCCAAAGCAAACCCTGATAAGCTTGGCGTTGATATTAAAACGCAAGTTACGATTGATTACGGCAGCAAAGATAACTTTGAAAACTGCAAACCTCAAAGCATCCACACTATCGTTGTCTCTGCCCCTTGCGTTGAGAGCATGAAGATAGAAGAGCTTCGCGCACTAATTCAAAATTTAATAGACGAAACTGGTCTTCCAAAAGAGCTATATAATAAAGAAAAAACGATCATTTACATAAACCCAACAGGTAGATATGTAAACCATAGCTCACTTCACGATAGCGGTCTAACAGGCAGAAAACTAATCGTTGATAGCTTTGGCGGATATAGCCCGATAGGCGGCGGTGCTCAGTCAAGCAAGGACTACACGAAGGTTGATCGCAGCGGACTTTATGCAGCGCGCTGGATAGCTAAAAATATAGTCGCTGCTGGTCTTGCTAAAAAGTGTATCGTCCAAATAAGCTACGCGATCGGCGTTGCAAAGCCAACTTCAGTTAGTGTTGATACCATGGGAACTCATGCAAATGGCATAAATGACGATATGCTTTCAAATTTTGTAAGCGAGCATTTCGCTCTAACGCCTCGCTGGATAACAAATAAATTTGGACTTGATAAGCCAAGTAAAGATACGTTTTTATACGCAAAAGTAGCTGCAAAAGGTCAAGTGGGAAATGCAAAATACCCTTGGGAAAAGCTTGATGCGGTTGATACCTTCAAAGCTTTACTAAAAAAATAATCAAAAAAGTGGCTTTATCTAAAAGCCACTTTAAATTTCTTTTAAAACTCATCCCAAAATACTTTTTTAGGTTTTATGATCTCACTTTTTGAGCCATTTACGCTGTGATAGACTGCTTTATTATATTTTGTCGCAAGGTGTTTTATAAGCAGCCTTTGAAGCACAGGCTCGCTGCTTGGCACAAACCAGCCATTGTTTGTGATAGCTACAACCACGTTAAATTCACCCTTGTAAAGCTCCTCTCTTGTCGCCTCATAGCAGATAGCGTTTCTAATTTTTACTCCGTCTATCTCATAGTCACTAAAATTTTCAGCCTTTTTAAAGTCGCTAGCTCCACCAAAAAATAGCTTATTAACCGCATCTTGCATGAAATTTGGCAAAGGAATTTCTTCTCCAAATGGTACTAAAAATTTCTTATCCATTCGCCTAAGATTGCCATTTTGAAACAAAAATGCAGAGTTATAAATTTGCTTATTTTCGTAGGCTAGTGCACCAGCTACGATGGTTATCTTTTTTGAAATCTCTTTTAGCTCATCAACAAGCAGTGGCTCATTTGTCATAAATAGTGGAAATGCGCTCTCTGGTAGTACGATGAGGCGCTTTTGCTCGGCTATGGCGTTATTTATTAAGTCTAGATTTTCATTTGTAAATTCCATGCGTAAGCTTTTATCCCAGCGCACCCTTTGAGCGACATCGGTGTTTATTAGCTCCACGTCAAATGGCAAGGTTTTTGCCTCGCTACTTTTAAACTGTAAAGCGGCGATGAGGCAGATAAAAGCTAGGATAAATTTTAAAATTTTACCTTTTAAACTCAAAGAAATGGCTGCTAAAAATATAAATATAAGCCCCCTAATGCTTGGCTCAAAAGGCC
Organism: Campylobacter concisus; assembly: GCF_003048905.1. Classification (NCBI taxonomy): domain Bacteria; kingdom Pseudomonadati; phylum Campylobacterota; class Epsilonproteobacteria; order Campylobacterales; family Campylobacteraceae; genus Campylobacter; species Campylobacter concisus. The sequence continues at coordinate 284,406 of NZ_PIRO01000001.1, read as the reverse complement.
CTAAAACAAGTGTGGCCTCGAGATTAAACCAGTTAAAGCCAAATGGATGAACGTAGCTTACTAAAAATAGTAAAACAGCTCTTAGCACGACAAAACTGGGAAAAGAAGCCACCCAAAACATAAATCCGTAAACAATGGCTACAAAGAGAATGGCAAACGGTATAAGCCAGATCAAATCATAGTAGATAAAACTAAAGCTGATCCAGTAAAACCACAAAATTCCTGTGAAAAATCCAACCGCGAAAAAACCAGCTCTGCTTAAATTTATGATGATATAAATTCCAGTCAAAGTAAGAAACGGCGAGATGAAATTTAAGAGCAAATTCTCGAAAAGGCTTAAAAAAATAAAGTTGGAGAGCAAAAAAGCACCGACAAAGGCTTTTATTATAATTTTAGTGCTAAAATGCCCATTTAAAAATCTTACAAATAAGGAAATCCATGCAAAACGCTGATTTTTTAACATCATTACTACCTCTTGTTGTGCTTTTCGCCATATTTTACTTTTTGGTTATTAGACCTCAACAAAAACAACAAAAAGCCCATGCAGCAATGCTCGCAGCTCTTGATAAAGGTGATAAGATAATAACTAATGGCGGACTTATCTGCGAAGTGATTAAAGCCGAAAATGATTTTATCAAAGTTAAACTTAACGATGATGTAATCGTTCGCATAGCACGCGAGTTTGTAGCTAAAAAGATCGAAGATAAATAATGCGTAACGCAAGAGTCACATATAGGCTAATTATCTTAATATTAGCCTTGATTTTTGGTTTTGGCTTTTCGGTGCCATCTTTTTTTCAAACACAAAGCGGAGCTAAAATTTCACTTGGCCTTGATCTTCAAGGTGGCCTTCATATGCTACTTGGTGTTGAAACGAGCGAAGCTATCCACTCTAAGATCAAGTCAATCGCTGGAAGCATAAATTATTATGCCAAAAAAGAAGATGTGTTAATTGATAAATTTAAGATTAAAGAAGAGAACATTGACTTTACTCTCCTTGATGGCGACGAGGCTCCAAAAGTAGATAAAGCACTAGCTGAGATAAAGGGGCTTGATATTAAAAAAGATGGTTTAAATTACAGCATATCTTTAACAGAGCAAGAAAGAACGGATACGATCGAATATGCGATCTCGCAAGCTGTTGAAACTATCAGAAATAGACTCGATCAGTTTGGTCTAGCTGAGCCAACTGTTGCCAGACAAGGCAAAGACAATATCCTAGTTGAGCTTCCTGGTATAAAGACTGAAGAGGATGAACAAAGAGCAAGAGATCTCATCGCAAAGGCTGCTCACTTGCAGCTTATGGCAGTTGATGATAAAAGACAAGATCAGGCTAATACAATGAGCGAGGCTGAAGCTGAAAGCTATGGTGACGTGATCTTTAAAGATGCTAAAAATGACCGTGTAAAATATGTCGTTAAAAATATCCCAGTGCTTGACGGCTCGATGCTAACTGATGCAAAGGTTGCATTTTCTCAGCAAAATAACCTACCGATCATAAATTTTACTCTTAACTCAGAAGGCGCTAGAATTTTTGGTGATTTTACTGGTGCAAATGTTGGAAAAAGGCTTGCTATTGTACTTGATGGCAAGGTTTATTCAGCTCCTGTTATAAATGAAAGAATAGGTGGCGGCAGCGGTCAGATCAGCGGCGGCTTTACCCTTGATGAGGCTCACGACGTAGCAATTGCACTTAGAAGCGGTGCACTTTTAGCCCCTGTTAAGATGCTTGAAAAAAGAAGCGTTGGTCCATCTTTAGGACAAGAGAGCATCAATCAAAGTATGGTAGCACTTGCTGCTGGATCTATCTTGGTCGTGCTATTTATGCTGGTTTATTATGGAATTTCTGGAATTTTTGCAAATATCGCGCTAGTTGCAGACGTCGTTATATTAGTCGCTGTTATGGCACTTTTTGGAGCGACGCTTACTTTACCTGGTATGGCTGGTATCGTGCTAACGATCGGTATGGCTGTTGATGCAAACGTCATCATAAATGAGCGTATACGTGAGCTTTTGCGTGAAGGTGTAGCGATAAGAACAGCTGTGCAAAAGGGTTATGAGCACGCTATGAGTGCGATCATCGACTCAAACTTAACTACTATCATCACAGTTGCTGTGCTTTACGCTTATGGCACTGGCCCAGTTAAAGGCTTTGCAGTAACAATGGCAATAGGTATCATGGCTTCGATGCTAACAGCTATACTTGGTACTCATGGCATGTTTGATGCTGCTATGGACAAGATAGAAAAAAGTGGAAATACCAGACTTTGGTTTGGTTATAAAAGGAGCTAATGATGCAAATTTTTACTAAAGCAAAAGTTTATGATTTTATGCGTTTTAGATTTGCTTCACTAGCATTTTCTATATTTTTATTTGTTGGCTCTATCGTTTTACTTGCTACAAAGGGGTTGAACTACGGTATTGATTTCTCTGGCGGTACGCTTATCCAGCTAAAATACGACACCAAAGCGCCACTCGATAAAATCCGCGACGCTTTTGGTACAAATGAAGTGCTTAAAAACGCCTCTGTTACTGAGTTTGGAAGTGACGATGAGGTGGTTATTAGATTTTCAGGTTCAAGCTCAAATTTAACTGGCGACATCGGCACTGAGATAAAGCAAATTTTAAAAGATACTGGAAATTTTGAAGTAAGACGTGTTGATATCGTTGGACCAAAGGTTGGTGACGAGCTTAGAGAAAAAGGCTTGATGGCTCTTGGAATTTCACTAATTGGTATATTAATCTACATAACATTTAGATTTGAGTGGCGTTTTGCGCTTGCTGCGATCGCAACTGAAATTCACGATATAGTTATAACTGTTGGCGCTATTTCGCTATTTGATATTGATGTAAATTTGGATACATTAGCGGCTGTTTTAACGGTGCTTGGCTACTCTCTAAATGATACGATCATCATTTTTGACAGGATAAGAGAAGGCATTAAAGAGAGTAAGCGAACTGACATCGAGGGTGTTATCAATGAGTCGGTTTCAGCCACACTTTCTAGAACTATCTTAACTTCAGCAACTACGATGATGACAGTTCTTGTGCTATTTTTATTTGGTGGAGATATGATACATGGATTTTCATTTATTCTTATCGTTGGTATTGTCATAGGAACGATCAGTTCGATCTACATCTCTTCGCCGTTTCTTATCTGGTTTAAATTTAGCATCGAGCATTTTAGAAGTAGAGAGACTGAAAAGCAAAAGATAAAAAAAGAGCGTGAAAAAGAGCGTGCCATGTTTGAGAAAGGCGTTGTGTAAGGAGGGATAATGAACTGGGGAAAAGTTATCTACATATTTTTTGCATTGATGAGTCTTACGACTACGGCAGAATTTTTATATGATAAAAACGAGATTGCACTTTTTGTGGCAGCTAGTATAAATTTAGTTTCAACGCTACTTAAAATCGGTGTTAAAAATTTACTCTCAGCTGAGCTTTTTGCAAGCTCGCTGGTTGCTGATTTACACCTTATACCAGCTTTTGTTATTTTGCAAGTCTCTGAAAATATAACACTTAGCTATTCATTAGCTATTGGCGCAGTCATTGCAAATATATTTTCACTAGCCTTGGTTTTAATAGAATCAAGTAAAGCTCAAGAAGAATTTTAGGAGAAAAAATGGCTGAAAAGAGAAAATATGAGCCTTTAAAGATAGAAAAAAAATGGCAAGAAATTTGGGATAAAAATGAGGAATTTGAGCCAAAAGACGATCTAAGCTTGCCGAAAAAATATATCCTAAGTATGTTTCCGTATCCAAGCGGACGCATACATATGGGGCATGTGAGAAACTACTCTATCGGCGATGCGCTGGCTAGGTCATATAGAAAAAGCGGCTACAACGTGCTTCATCCTATTGGCTTTGATAGCTTTGGCATGCCAGCTGAAAACGCAGCCATAAAACATAAAATTCACCCTAAAATTTGGACTTATGAAAATATCGACTATATGAAAAAAGAGCTAGCAAGCCTTGGCTTTTCATTTTCTAAAAAGAGAATTTTAGCCACGTCTGATCCACTTTACACAAAATGGGAGCAAAGCTTTTTTATAAAGATGTTTGAAAAAGGGCTTGTTTATAGAAAAAATGCAATTATAAATTGGTGTGAATACGATCAAACTGTGCTTGCAAATGAGCAGGTAGAGGATGGTAAATGCTGGAGATGCGGTAATGATGTTGTACAAAAAGAGCTTCCAGGATATTACTTTAACATCACAAAATACGCTAGCGAGCTACTTGATGATCTAAAACTTCTTGAAGGCAAATGGCCAAATCAAGTAATTACAATGCAAGAAAACTGGATCGGCAGAAGCTACGGCTTGGAGTTTAAATTTTATCTTGATGAAGCTTCAAAAGAGGCTTTAGGTGGTAAATTTGACGGCTTTGAGGTGTTTACTACAAGGGCCGATACAATTTACGGCGTTAGTTACACAGCTCTTGCACCTGAGCATCCTATCGTAAAAGCATTGCTTGAGAGTGATAAAATTGATGAAAACAAAAAGACAAAGATAAAAGCAATACTCAATCAAAGTCCAAGAGAGCGTCAAGCGAGTGAAAAAGACGGAGAATTTTTAGGAATTTATGTCGTTCATCCACTTACCAATGAAAAAATCCCAGTTTGGGTTGCAAATTTTATCCTAGCTGACTACGGCAGTGGTGCTATCATGGCTGTCCCCGCACATGATCAAAGAGATTACGAGTTTGCAAGTAAATTTAATCTTCCTATAAAACCAGTTGTAAAGCCGCTTGAGGGCGAGAGTGATGGCTCAAAAGCATACTCTGAGTATGGAATTTCTATAAATTCTGAGCTTATAAATGGACTTGTTTCAGAAGAAGCTAAAAATTTTATAATAGAAAAATTTGAAAAAGATGGTTTAGGCAAAAGGATCACAAACTATAAATTAAGAGACTGGGGAATTTCTCGCCAAAGATACTGGGGTGCGCCAATACCAGTAGTGCACTGCAAATGCTGCGGCGTAGTGCCTGAAAAAGAGGAAAATTTACCTATCGCGCTACCTGAAGATGTCGAGATCACAGGCGAGGGCAATCCTTTAGATAAACACCCAACTTGGAAATTTACAAAGTGTCCAAAATGCGGTAAAGATGCGATCAGAGAGACTGATACGATGGATACGTTTGTGGAGAGTAGCTGGTATTTTGCTAGATTTGCAAGCGATGAGAAGACTTGGGAGCAAAAAGCGCTTGACGAGAAAAGCGTAAGCTACTGGATGAATGTAGATCAGTATATCGGTGGTATCGAGCATGCGATCTTGCACCTTTTATACGCTAGATTTTTCCAAAAGGTCTTAAGAGATCTAGGCTATCTAAGAGATGACGAGCCATTTGAAAATTTGCTAACTCAAGGCATGGTCTTAAAAGATGGCAAAAAGATGAGTAAAAGTAAGGGCAATGTCGTAGATCCTGATGATATTATCAATAAATATGGTGCTGATACGGCAAGGCTCTTTATCCTTTTTGCAGCGCCTCCTCAAAAAGAGCTTGAGTGGAATGACAGCGCAGTTGATGGTGCGTTTAGGTTTTTAAATAGGCTTTGGGAGAAGGCACAAACTATCAAAAAGATAGACAAGCTGCCTCAGATAGACCATGAAAGCCTAAACAAAGACGAGAAATTTGCAAGGCTAAAAATTTATGAAGCGCTTAAAAAATCAACCGAAGTTTTTGGAGACACATTTGCTTTTAATACACTAATCGCTGCTTGCATGGAGGCACTAAATGCCATAAATGCGCAGGATAACGAAGATGTAAATGCTGAGGGCTTTTTCATCATCTTAAATTTACTAGAACCTATCGTGCCGCACATCGCAAATGAGCTTAGTGAAGAGCTTTTTGGTAGAAAAAATTTCACAAAGATAGCCGTAAAAGAAGAGGTTTTTGTAAAAGATAGTATCGCTCTTGCAGTTACAGTAAATGGCAAAAAAAGAGCCGAGTTTGAAGTGGCAGCGAGCGAGAGTGAGGGTGAAATTTTAAAGCTAGCTAAGCAAAACGTAGCTAAATGGCTTGAAGGAAAAGAAATTTTAAAAGAGATTTATATAAAAGGCAAATTAGTAAATTTTGTCATTAAAGGATAAATTTTGAGATATTTTTTAGCGTTTTTTATTGCGATATTTATCTGTGGATGTGGCTATAAGCCGGTTTCAAAGATCACACATGATCTAGTTGGCGATAAAATTTACGTTGATGTGATTATCAGCAAAGAAGAACCAAAAAATAGCGTTTGGATAAAAGACGCTGTAAAAGAGGGCATGGTCGCAAGGCTAAATAAAAATTTATCAAGCAAAGAAAGTGCTGATACTTCGATAATAGTTTCAGTTAATAATTTAAGCTATGAAGCAATTATTTATGATGAGTTTGGCTATATTACGTCATACAAAGCACATTTAAGCTTAAATTATAAGACTAAATTTAAAGATGGCACCGTAGTTGATATTCCAGCCACTGGCGAGTATGACTTTAGTGTCGCAAGACGTCAAAAAGATGTAAGATTTGCTGATAGCGTTCTTAGTGATACTCAAAAATACGAAGCTATCAAAGAGGCATCAAAAGAGGCCTTTGATGAGTATATCGCAAGTTTAGCGGTAAAAGGATATAGAAATGGCAGCAGTAACCGTTAGTCAAATAGTCAAGGAAGCCTTAAATGAGATCAAAGATCGCCATTTGATGCTAACGCCAGAGAATTACACTGAAGTCTATAATGAAATTTCTAAAAAATACGGCTTTACAACAGAAGAGAGTAAAAAGATAGAAAAATATATCTCAAGGCTTGGTGACGAATATAAAAATCAAGCCCTAAGCCTTCATATAAAGACGGTCGATGAGTTTGTCGCTTTTATGACTGCTAGGCTCTCTAGGGGTGCTCAACAAGGAGCAGGCCTTGTGGCTGATGATAAAAAACTACAGTCGCTAAATGCATTTGCTAGAAGAATTCTCCAAGCTATCTCAATGCTTCACAATAAAGATGCAAAAAGCTTAGCAGAGCAAAGTATGCAGCTGCTCGCTAGAAGATATGATGAGAAAAATCTTGAAGAAATGTGCCTTAGATGGTTTGACTTTGTTAGCTCGTATGACACTGAATTTTTAGAATTTTTGAAATATTATGGTGTTAGAAATTTTGATGATTTAAAGACAATGAGTTCTGAACTTGAAAAATTTCTTACACAAAAAGATGAAGATGGCGAAGAGGATGTTTTGATTCAGCTTTTAAGCCTTACTCTTGAGCCTTCTATTACAAAGGATCTTGATGAAGAGCTTAGCTCGATAAGAAGTACTTTGAAGCAAAATCCTAAAACCTTAAATAGCAAAGAATTTCAAGAAAAGGTAAAGGCATTTGTTGATCGCAGAATAGAAGAAGATAGAACGGAGATCATAGAAAAAGTTGGTTCGCTAAATAATGTCTTGCAAAATATAAGCGAGAGAATTTCTGATATTGCAGTTAGCTCGCAAAGTAGTTCCGATAAAGTAAAAAGCATTAAAAATGATCTTAAAAATGTAAATTTAAATACAAACAGCATTGATCAAGTAAGAAGTATGCTTATTGAGATCGCTGGAGCTTTGGAGATCGAGAGCAAAGAGCTTGGTATCGAGATGCACAATAGACAAGCTACTATTTTAGAGCTTCAAAATAGAGTGAACAGCCTTGAAAAAGAGCTTGAGGAAGCTAAACTGGAGAGCAAAGAGGACTTTTTGACAAAGGTATCTACTAAGCGTGCTTTGATGAATGAGATTCAACGCATTGAAGAAGCGTATAAACGCTATGGGACTGATTACTCTATATGCTTTGTTGATATTGATCATTTCAAAAGCATAAACGATACTTATGGGCATGAGGCTGGAGATGTTATTCTTTCAGCAGTGGCTCAAGTGCTTAAGAAAAACGCTAGAAAGGTTGATTTCGTTGGTAGATATGGCGGTGAAGAATTTGTAATCTTACTTCCAAGCACTGGCTTAAAAGATAGTGTTAAATTTGGAGATAAGCTAAGAAGTATGATAGAAAATTTCAAATTTATCTATAAAAACGAGCGTATCAAGGTTACTATCAGCTCCGGTATAGCGACAAGAAGTGCAAATTTAAGCGAGACGATGACGCTTGAAGCTGCTGACAAGATGCTTTATCTCTCAAAAGAAAATGGTAGAAATCAAGTAATGCCAAAGATAATCGAGGAAAAATGAGCCTAGCTAAATTTCTTGATGGCAAACCACTTTACTACAAAGAGATTGATTATGGCAGGATTATTAGAGCGTATGCGACTATAAAAGAGCACATAAAGCCATTTAAGATTATTCACATAATAGGCACAAATGGTAAAGGAAGTACTGGACGCTTTTTAGCGCAAATTTTAAGCCAAAATGGCGCAAAAGTAGGGCACTACACAAGCCCTCATATATTTAAGTTTAATGAGCGATTTTGGCTAAATGGTGAGGTCGCTAGCGATGAAATTTTAGAGGCAGCTCACGAGCGCTTGCAGGCTCTTTTAAGTGATGAGTACAAGATAAAAACGAGCTATTTTGAGTATATGACGCTGCTTTCTGCGGTTCTTTTTGAGGGTTGTGACTACTTTGTCTGCGAGGCTGGCATGGGCGGCGTACTGGATGCTACAAATGTCTTTGAAAAAGAGCTAAGCATCTTTACTCCGATCGGCTTTGATCACACAGCGATATTAGGCAATAGCTTAGAAGAAATTTCGCGCACAAAATTTGAAGCAATGGGCAAAAGAGCTATTTTAAATGATGAGATGAACGAGATAAGCGTTGCTATCGCAAAAGAGATTGCAAGCGAAAAGGGCGCAACTCTGAGCTTTCCAAGAGAAATTTTAACCAAAGAAAATTTAAATGAGATCGCAAACTATGCAGATAAATTTAATCTGCCAGGGTTTTTACGATCAAATTTAACTCTAGCCTACGCTGCTGCTAAAATTTTAGAGAGCGGTATAGACATAAAAAAGCTTGGTGCTCTTACGCTTCGAGGTAGATGCGAAAAGATCGCTTCAAATTTATACGCTGATGTCGGTCACAACGAGCTTGGCGCAAAGGCTGTTGCTAAGAAATTTAGCTCTAAAGAGTTTAGTGACAAGAAGCTAACACTAGTTTATAACTCATTTTTAGATAAAGATTTCAAAGCGGTTTTGGCAGCTCTAAAGCCAGTCATTGAGGGCGTGCTACTTTATCACTACCACTGCGAGGGCAGGGAGCTTGGCGGAGAGCTTATAAACAAGGCTTTAAACGAGCTTGAAATTTCGCATAGAGAGTTTGAGCCAAGCGATATGAACGATATAAAAGAGGCAAAAAACGGCAAAATTTATCTAGCATTTGGCTCGTTTCACCTGGTCGAAGCCTTTTTAAAAGAGTACTATGCAAGCAAAGGTCTATGAGTATCTTTTAACACACGCCCCACAAATTCTCATCTGCGAAGATGACAAAGAGGCGGCACTCTGCGCTGATGCGGCTAGTTTTGCTGGCTTTAGCGCATTTAAACTACCTGATTTTAGAGCTAAAAAGGGCGATGATCTAAGAAGCTTTAACGAAGAGCTCTTTGAAATTTCATCCGTTCTTAGCAAATACTATAAATTTGATGGCAAAAAGATCATCATAAGCCCATTTAGCACGCTCTTAAACCCACTTCCAACGCAAAAAAACCTAGAGAGCTCAACGATCAAGCTAAAAGATAATCTAAATTTAAGCGAATTTGCTGACCTACTCATACGCTTTGGCTACGAGTGCGTCGATATCGTTGAGAGCGTTGGCGAGTTTAGCATTCGTGGCGAAGTCATTGACATTTACGGCGTAAATATGGACGATCCTATTAGGATTTTGCTCTTTGGCGATGAGGTGGAGAGCATAAGAAATTATAACACCGCCACGCAAATTAGCAACAAAAATGAGCTAAGCGAAGCCGAGATCGTGCCATTTATCGCAAATTTGAGCAAAGATGAGTTTGAAAAAGTTAGCCAAAAGATCGAGGATATGCAAAGTGATGCTTTGGTGAGTGATCTAAATTCGCTTGGATTTTGGGCGATAGATAGCTTTAGTGACTATTTAAAAGAATTTGACTCAAGGCTTATTAAAAAGATCGATTTTGAAATTTATGATGTGCCCAAGGAGAAATTTAAGGGCATTGAAATTTTGCCTGAGCCAAAGGTCTATAAAGACCTAGAAGTTACTTTAAATTTTGACTTTTTTGAGCTAAATAAAAGCAAAAGCATAACCGTTCTTTCAAGAAATGAAGGGCTTTTTAAGGGCTATGAGCTTGATGGCTTTGCTAACGTAAAGCTTGAAATTTCGCCCCTTGTAGTAAATTTAACCTCAAGTGATAAGATCGTAGTCTCACTTAATAAATTTGAGAAAAAAAGACGAGTTAAACGCTCAAGTCTCGTGGTGGATGAGCTAAAGGTAAATGACTACGTCGTGCATGAAGATTATGGTATAGGCAGATTTTTGGGGCTTGAAAAGATCAAGGTTTTGGGCGCGACAAAGGAATTTGTGGTTATCGCCTACCAAAATGACGACAAGCTTCTTTTGCCAGTAGAGCATCTAAATTTGATAGACCGCTATATCGCTCAAAATGGTTCTATGGCGGTGCTGGACCGCTTAGGCAAGGCAAATTTTGCCAAGATAAAAGAAAAGGTTAGAGAAAAACTCTTCGCGATCGCTTCAAAGATCGTAGCAATGGCGGCAAAAAGAGAGCTTGTGGCTGGTAAAATTTTGCAAAAAGAAGACATCTCTTATCTAAATTTTGTCCAAGACGCTGGCTTTTCATATACGAGTGATCAGCAAAAAGCGGTAAATGATATAAAAGATGAGCTAAAAAGTGGCAAGGTCATGGATAGGCTGCTTAGCGGAGACGTTGGCTTTGGTAAGACTGAAGTTGCGATGAACGCCATATTTACCTGCATAAAATCAGGCTTTAGCGCATTTTTCTTCGTGCCAACGACGCTTCTTAGCTCGCAGCATTATAAGACACTAAGCCAAAGATTTAGCAAATTTGACATAAAGGTCTTTAGGCTAGATCGCTTCTCAAGTGCCAAAGAGAAGTCGAGCCTGCAAAAAGCACTAAAAGAAAATGAGCCGATAGTTTGCGTGGGTACGCATGCGCTTCTTGGTGTAAAGGCTGAGAATTTAGGGCTTATAGTGGTTGATGAAGAGCATAAATTTGGCGTTAAACAAAAAGAGCAGTTAAAAGAAATTTCTCAAAATTCACACATCTTAAGCATGAGTGCCACTCCTATACCAAGAAGCCTAAATATGGCGCTTAGCAAGATAAAAACATATAGTATTTTAACCACTCCGCCAAGTTCAAGACTGGATGTTAGAACAAGCGTGAGAGAGTGGGACGAGAAGGTCATCAAAGAGGCGATCATACGTGAGCTAAGACGTGGCGGGCAGACCTTTTACATCCACAACCACATCGCAGATATCGAGCAGACGGCAAATGAGCTAAGAAAAATTTTGCCAAAGCTTAGGATTTTAATACTTCACTCAAAGGTAAATGCGAAAGTTACTGAAGATGAGATGATGAAATTTGAGCGGGGCGAGTATGACTTGCTGCTTTGCACCAGCATCGTTGAAAGCGGCATCCACTTGCCAAATGCAAACACCATAATCGTAGAAAATGCTAATAAATTTGGTATGGCTGACCTGCATCAGCTCCGCGGACGCGTGGGTAGAAGCGACAAGCAGGCATACTGCTACTTTTTGGTTGAGAATAAAGATGCCATTAGTAAAGACGCGCTAAAGCGACTTGTAGCACTCGAGGGCAACTCATTTTTGGGCGCTGGCTCAGTGCTTGCCTATCACGACCTTGAGATAAGAGGTGGTGGCAATATCATCGGTGAGGCGCAAAGTGGACACATCGAGGCTATCGGCTACTCGCTATATCTAAAGATGCTAGAAGATGAGATAAATAAGCTTCTTAATCAAGACTCCGCAAAGCTTGACAAGATCGATCTAAAGCTTAGTGTGAGCGCCTTTTTAAATCAAGAATTTATAAGAGAAGATAGGCTAAGGCTTGAAATTTATAGGCGCCTTAGCAAGTGCAAAGAGGTCGCCGAGGTCTATGAGATACAAAGCGAGCTTGAGGATAGATTTGGTAAGATAGATACGTTTACAAAGCAGTTTTTAGATGTCATCATCATCAAAATTTTAGCTCTAAAAGCTGGCATAAAAACGATCTCAAACAGCGAGCAAAACATACTAATAACAAAAAATGATGATGAGAAGATCAGGCTAAAGTCACATAGCAAGGATGATGATGATGTTTTGGCTGAAATTTTGGTCTATCTAAGAAAGGATAAGAAGTGATAGATTGGGGTGTGAAGTACGCAGCGATTTATAAAAGTACAAAAGGGATGTTAAAGCCGGTTGAGGATATCGATTTTGTCGATATCGACTCGCTTTATGGGCTAGAGAAACAAAAAGAAATTTTGCTGAAAAATACTCTAAATTTTATAGAAGGTAAGGATGCAAATCACGTGCTTCTTTGGGGTGAGAGAGGATGTGGCAAGTCAAGCCTTGTAAGGGCTGTTTTTACTAAATTTTATAAAGCTGGGCTTCGCATCATTGAGATCGGCTGCGAGGATCTAAAATACCTTGGTGATATCATCGATGAGATCAGAAAGAGTGAGTTTAAATTTATCATTTTTTGTGATGATCTAAGCTTTGAAAATGGCAGCAATGAGTATAAATTTCTAAAGCCTATAATGGACGGCTCTATACAAAAGCCGCCAAAAAACGTGCTTTTGTACGCCACATCAAACCGCAGACATCTAATAAGCGAGTTTAAAAGTGAGAATGAAAACTCAGAGCTAATTGACGGCGAAATCCACTACAGCGACGCAGCTCAGGAGAAAATTTCTCTCTCAGATCGCTTTGGCCTTTGGATCAGCTTTTATCAAGGCAACTACGACGAGTATCTAAAAATGGTTGATTTTTACTTTAAGGATTACATAGGCGACAAAGATGAGCTTTACACACTTGCTAAAAATTTCGCCACGCTAAGAGCTAGCAGAAGTGGTAGGACAGCAAAGCAGTTTTATCTTACTTTTAAAGAAAATTTAAAATGACTTCAACCGATCTATTTTTAACCTTGTTTAATCACAAAAACAAAAATTTTGATGAGCTAAAATGGCCAGGTGAGGGCACTTTTGAGGTTGTTTTGGGTGCTATTTTAGTGCAAAATACAAACTGGAAAAACGTAGAAAAAGCGCTAGATAATCTAAAAAAAGCAAACAAAGATAGCCTACAAGGTATTTGCGAGCTTGAAAACAGCGAGCTTGCTACGCTCATAAAGCCAAGTGGCTTTTACAACACAAAGGCAAAACGGCTAAAAATGCTCTGCCTAGCTATAAAAAATGAATTCGAGAGCTTTGAAAATTTTAAAGAAAATATCAGCCGTGAGTGGCTCATAAGCGTAAAAGGCGTTGGAGCCGAGACTTGTGATGCAATACTTGCTTATGCTTGCGGTAAGCCTTATATGGTCGTTGATGCTTATGCACTTAGGATAATGGCGTATTTTGACTATACTTTTGAGAGCTACGACGAGGCTGCTGAGTGGTTTAGCTCGCTTGATTATGATGAAATTTATAAAATTCTTGATAGCTCAAAATTTGATGAGGTTGAAATTTTAAAACTCTATCACGCTCTTATTTTGGAGTTTTGTAAAGAGAATTTCAAAGGTAAAATTTTAAGCCAAAATGGTCAAAAAATATTAAGTAGCATTAAAAATTAAACTACTAATATGTAACAACTCTTTATAAATTTGCCAAAGATTGGGGCTTTTTATAATCTATTTTAAAATTCTGTGCTAAATTTACACAAAATTTATCTTATTTAATTTAGGAGGAGTGATGATTTACGATAATATCGTTAAAACGATCGGTAATACACCTATCGTAAAGATAAAAACAGGTGCTGATGAAGCCGAAATTTACGTAAAATTAGAGTTTTTTAACCCAGGTGGCTCTGTAAAAGATAGGATCGCATTTAATATGATAACCAAAATGCTAGCTGACGGTACGCTAAAACATGGCGATACGATCGTTGAGCCAACGAGCGGAAATACTGGCATTGGTGTAGCGATGTGCGGTGCTGCACTTGGTTTTAAAGTGATACTTTGCATGCCAGAGAGCATGAGTATCGAAAGACGCAAAATAGTAGCTGCTTATGGCGCACAACTTGAGCTTACTCCAGCGTCTGGTGGCATGAAAGCAGCGATCGCAAGAGCTACAGAGCTAGCAGCACAGCCAAATCACGTAATGCTAAGCCAGTTTGAAAACAAGTATAACCCACAAGCTCACGAACTAACAACAGCAGCTGAAATTGTGGCTGATTTTAGTAAGCTTGATGCATTTGTAGCTGGCGTTGGCACAGGTGGTACAATAAGTGGCGTAGCAAAAATTTTAAAAGAAAAAGGCTATGATACTAAGATCATTGCAGTAGAGCCTGAAGCATCGCCAGTTTTAAGTGGTGGCAACCCAGGACCGCATAAAATTCAAGGCATTGGAGCCGGATTTTTACCAAATACTATGAATATGAACTTAGTTAGCGAGGTAGAAAAAGTAAGCAACGATGACGCACTAAACGCAGCTAGAGCAATTGCAAAAAGTGATGGACTCATGATAGGCATAAGTGGTGGTGCTGCTTACGTGGCTGCAAAAAGAGTAGCTAAAAGACTTGGCGCTGGCAAAAAAGTACTTTTCATAGCTCCAGATAATGGCGAAAGATACTTAAGCACAGAGCTTTACGGAGCATAAAAATATGCGGGAGAGTCTAAAGGAGCTAGTTCAAACTGTTCGTGAAAAAGACCCATCGGTACATAAGTGTTGCTTTTTGGCAATACTTATAAACACTCCTGGTATTCATGCGGTTTTGTTTCATAAAATTTCTCATTTTTTATATAAAAAAGAACGTTTTTTTCTAGCTAGACTCATCTCACAAATTGCAAGATTTTTAACAGGCATTGAGATCCACCCTGGCGCAAAGATCGGTAGGAGATTTTTCATAGATCATGGCATGGGTGTGGTTATCGGTGAGACAGCTGAGATAGGCGATGATGTAATGATGTATCATCAAGTAACACTTGGAGGCACTGGAAAAGAGTGTGGCAAAAGACACCCAACTGTAAAAAATGGTGTGACTATCGCAGCTGGCTCAAAGATACTAGGTGCCATAACGATTGGTGAAAATGCTAAGATCGGCGCAAACTCAGTCGTGTTAAAAAATGTCCCAGCAAACGCGACAGTCGTTGGTATACCAGCGAGAATAGTTCGAGTAAATGGGACAAAATTTGAACCAGAGTTTATTATCTAATCTTAAAGATTAGATAAATTTATTCTTACTTTTTATACTTTAAAATTTGGGCATAAATTTCGTCTTTTAGTTTTAACTTCTCTTTCTTTAAATTATCAATTTCAGATGGTTTTGCTAGGTTGTCGTCTATTTTTTTATTTAGCTCATCATGTTTTTTGCAAAGAGTAGCAAAACTAGCATCGGTTTTCTTTAGCTCATTTATAAGGTCTGTATATTCATGTAACATATCGGCTCCTATAAAATTTTGAGAAATTTTATCAAGACTTTGTAAATGATTGGATATAAAAAAGGTGCCAAGCCATTGCTTAAATTTTTAAAAAGAGCAAGTAGAAAAATTTATTTTATACGTATTTAAATTCTTCAGGTTTGTGTTTGCTTTTTACAACACGCTTGGTTAGACGTATTCCATCAACGGTACCGATGACTAGAAGCTTTGATCCTGTTCCTACTAATGTGTCACCATTTGGCATTGGTACAAAATTATTATTTATATCTCTAATGCCCACTATATCTGCATTTGTTATGTTTCGTAGATGAGTCTCTTTTAATCTTTTGAATCTTATCCAAGAGTAATCAGGCACAAGAATTTCTTCTATATCGATAGGTGAATTTTTTGTATACAAAAACTGCTCTAATAAATTTTCCATATCCGGCCTTACGCTCATGGCACTTAACCGCTGCGCGACTAAGCGAGATGGGCTTACCACATTGTCAGCGCCTAATTTTTTTAATCTTTGCGTATCGTCTTCTGTCTCTGCATTTGTAATGATATGATAAGGCTTTCTGCGGCCTATCTCTTTTTCATAAAGTCTTACAGATGCTATAAGGGCGATGTTATCAGCAATATTTGAGCTAAGAGTTATAAGTCCTTTTGCACTTGATAGATGTGTTTTTAAAAAGGCAATTTGCGTGTGTGGCTGAGCTTTTATGAAATATGGATATTTATAAATTTGAGCTAGCTCTGCAATATCTTCTCTATCATCGACCACTACAAAAGGTATATGATTTTCGCGAAATTGAGCACTAAGTTCGATTGTGTATAGATTGTGATAACAAATAACGAAGTGATTTTTTAGTCTTGCGATCCTATAAAGCATGCGTCGTTCCTTTAAAATGCTAATTAATGTGCCTCTTTTTAAAACCTCAACCACAATACCAATCGATAGTGTAAATATAATAAAACCAATAAGTATAAACGTGATAGTAAAAATTCTGCCCTTTGGAGTTATTGGAGCAACTTCGGTAAAACCAACTGTTGTAAAAGTCATGCCAGCTTGGTAAAAGGCATCTATTAGCGAGAAATTATCTATTAAGACATAACCTAATGTTCCAAAAAGTAACAGTAATACGACTGAGATTAGTGGAAATCTAAAAGGTTTTAATTGTTCGTAAAGCTCAGTATCTAGGCTTATTTCTGGTTTTGTAGAGTTTGACCAGTTGAGGAATTTTAAAAGTCTTGAGAGAAAAGACATAAATTCCTCTTCATTTTATATTCTTAGTTTGATTGTTTTTTCATCGTTCTTAGAGTAGAAGCAGCAACTTTTATCTTTCTTGTAGTACCATCTTCTAGTGTAACGCGAATCGTTCTAAGATTTGGTAAGAATCTTCTTTTAGTTTTATTGTTAGCGTGGCTCACATTGTTGCCTATCATCGGTCCTTTGCCTGTTATCGCACATCTTTTTGACATTTTTTTTCCTTATAAACAAAAATTTCTGCTGATTTTATCTAAAACAAACAAAAGTAATGCTTAAATAGATTCTTTTTTAAAAGAATTGATTTTTATTAATAATCTAGATAAAATAACACCTTTGCCTATAATTATAAATAGCAAAAATATTTAGAAATCTTGAGTGATACAAAATGCTTAGTAAAGAGTTGATCGAAAAAAATGTTGATTTTGTTTTACAGATGCCAACTCTTTTTGAAAAGGTCGAGCACTTTTTGTTAGCTGGTAATGTAACTGAGGCAGTTGCTACTTTACAAAATATAGTATCTTTTAAAACTTATTTTAACTCCATTTTTAAACGTGCAAAATTTGATATTCCTTATGATGGCGACGATTTGGTAGTAATAGCAAATATGCTTGGCATTGATACTTTTAGAGCGATAGTGCTTTCTTATTTTATATTTTTAAAATCCCCAAAAATTTATAAGGTATTTAATTTTAAAATCGTCGATTTGATCGAGCTTAATGCCAAAATTTTATCAGATTGGCTAAAGGTATTAAATTCTTTTAAAGAAAAACGATACAGTTATTTATCACTTGCTCCGTATTCTATTGCCTGTATTATAGTGTGTGAGAATTTATTTTCAAAATATCCATCTTGTATGTCAGACGTTATTTCGTATTCTGACATAAGCTATAATAAAATTTTGCAAAAAAAATATGGCTTTAGTCTTTGGGATATTTTTTTAAAAGCGATGAATATGAACAAACAATCATTAAGCAAGATTGATAAAGAGATGCTTTGTTTTTTTGAGATTTTGCTCTCTTATGAGTCCAGTAGGCCTGAATTTTATGATTTTGGAGTTGATAAAATTTTAGATATCAATGTTTATCCAGAGATGCAAACCATTATATTTATTAAAAAAGCTCTACAAAAATGAAATTAACTTTTAATGGCTCAATGGCAATTATAAGGCCTTTTGGTTTTTTGGAAGCAGAGAATGTTCCGTTAAAATTAAGTGAAAAATATATAAACCAAATTTCATCGCGCGACATCAGCGCTATACTGCTCTCACTAAAAAATGTTACATTTTTTAGCCCCGTTTGGCTTGGTAGAATAATTGAAAATTTAAGCGAAGAAGCACAAAAGCTTGGCGTAGTATTTGCGATTTGCGATTACAATGAAATTTTTTATGAATTGATGATGAAAACAGTTAAGAATATTTTAAATATCTCGATGTTTGAAAGTGAAAATATCGCAAGCTTGTTTTTAAATAAATTTCTAAACAACGCAAATGACAAAGTTTTCATTTATAACTCAACTGAGCAGTATAAGCACTATTTGGCTAATTATCTCAAAAATCGCTCATTTGATGTGGTTGAGGCTAGAGATGCGACCGAGTTTAATAAAAAAAAGAATTTATATAGTTATGCAGTATCACAGCTAAATCATGTGAGATTAAAGCAAAATCAGATAGATACTTTTATAAAAGATGGTGTCGTTGTTTATGCCATAAAAAGTTTTATGGATTCAGATTTTATTGAAGATTTTGATATGTCAGCTCATGACATTATGCTAAAAATCGGATATAAATTTTTTATTTTATGGGTAAATATTTCTGGTGCTTTAAATATAAGAGGCGCAAAATTTCTAATCAAACTTGCTAGCATTAGTAAAAGATCAGGTGCATTTATTTCGCTTTGTGGCATAAACGAATCAAATTTATCTATTGAATTAGTAACGTATCTTAAAGATGCAAATATATTTATCTATAAAAATTTAAATGACTTTTACAAAGATGACACTATTTTTTATCTTAAAAAAAGAGACTTTGATGCAGAGCCAGTAGATATCAACAAGAGCGTTGCTCAAATTTCATCTTATGTGACGCAAATTGCGAGCAAAATTATCTCACAGTTAGCAGAAGAAGAAATTTTGTGTGTTGATACCAAAGTTAGTGCGCTTGACATAGAGGATGAGTGCGATTACTTGCGTATTTGTGTTCAGTATTATGGTGATATTTATGCAAGAGTGCTATTTGGTGTAAAAAAAGATAAGTTAGATAAAATTTGCTCTATTTTTATGCCTGAAGGCAATGATTCAAATGATTATTTAAGTGGATATTCTCAAATTTTTAGTATCATTACAGATAAATTTTTGACTCATCTTTGGCAAAAAGGCATAAAAGTAAAAGTTAGCTTGCCTAAAATTTTATCTGATGATGTTTTTTTTGATCACAATAGTGTAGGCATCATGAATAGACTAGATGTAAAAGATGACGAAATAGGCTTTGTATTTGTAACCAAGTAAGGAGAAGAAATGTACGTTGCACCTAGTATTTTATCGGCTGATTTTGGAAATTTGGCAGCTGAGATAAGAGCCATTTGTGAGGCTGGGTGCGATCTGGTGCATGTTGATGTTATGGATGGGCATTTTGTGCCAAATTTAACCATCGGACCAGTTGTGGTAAAAGCCGTTGCAAAAGCAGCCACGAAGCCACTTGATATACATTTAATGGTTGAGAATAACTCATTTTTTGCCGACCTTTTCTTGCCGCTAAAGCCAAAATTTCTAACCTTTCACATTGAAGAAGAGAAGCATCCATTAAGGCTCATCGATCACATTAGAAAAAATGGCGTAAGTCCTGGCATCGTGCTAAATCCGCATACGCCAGTTAGTGCGATCGAGCATATTATTGATGAAGTCGATATGGTGCTTTTGATGAGCGTAAATCCTGGCTTTGGCGGTCAGAAATTTATGCCAGTCGTGCTTGAAAAAACAAGGGCGCTACGAGAGCTAATAGAACGAAAAAACGCTAAGTGTCTCATCGAAGTAGATGGCGGCGTAAACGGACTAAATGCACCTGATCTTGAGGAGGCTGGAGCTGATATTTTGGTGGCTGGCAACTACATCTTCTCATCAAATTCCTACGAACAAGCCATTCGCGCCATAAAGCTTGAGTTTTGAAACCAAAAAAACAGCGTTTAGAAAATAGCATAGAAATTTTAGCTAGGCAAAATTTAGGCTATCATGAGTTTATTTTAAGATTTAGTGATATTGAAGAAATTTCATCACTCATTGACGTGCGCGATCTTGATATGTGGCGAACTCTTGGGCTTGACATCACTAGAAATGAAGAGAATGAGATCGAGCTTGGCACGAGATTTAGAGATATTAGCGAGCAGGAATTTTGTGTGGTTGATATCGAAACGACTGGTGGTACGACGAGCGGACAGATCATTGAAATCGGTGCAATAAAAATGAAAAATGGCGTTGAGATAGGGCGTTTTGAAAGCTTTATAGCAGCCCCTGAAGTACCTGAAAATATCACCGAGCTAACCGGCATAAAGGCGAGCGATCTAGTTGGTGCGCCAAATTTACTAAATGTGCTTGAGCGATTTAAAATTTTTCTTGGAACTAGCGTTTTTATCGCTCATAACGTAAATTTTGACTACGGATTTATCTCTCATAGCCTAAATGAGATCGGCCTTGGCGTGTTGCTAAACAGAAAGCTCTGCACCATCGATCTTAGCCGCCGCACTATTGCTTCGCAAAAATACGGACTTGGCTCGCTAAAAGAGCTTCTTGGCATAAACAATACCCACCACAGGGCCCTAAATGACGCAATAGCAGCTGCTGAAATTTTTAAAGTTTGCCTCACACGTCTACCTTTTAGTATTCAAACGACAGAGGATCTCATAAGCTTTAGCAAAACAGCTCCAAGTGTGAAGCTAAAACCTGAACCAGTTTTGTGTGCGAATTAGCGATAAAAAATTATCCACAATCTCAAATTTAATCATTAATTTCTATGCGATCTTTGTTTTTAAAGGATTGTGGGCAGTTTGCTAAATTTTACAAAAAAGGAGGCAAATGAGCCAGAAAAATTTAGTTTCAAATTTTATCTCAGCCGACGATGAGATGCTCGCTTTTTTGTCAAATTTTAGCAATAAGTGGTGCGTGAGTAATGATGGAACGGAGTTTATAGAACAAAATTTGACCTTTATCGGCTCAAAGCCAGTTTTACAAAATTTAAAAGGTTACAAAACGGCTGAATATAAAAATTTTGCTGACATTAAAAATTTTCTCAGCTCAAATCCAAGCATCAAAAGTAAAATTTTAAGTGGCGAGATAAGCTACATCGGCGACAACTTAACAAATATAGAGATTAAATTTGCGCCTGAGTATTTTTATGATTTTTTAAAATTTATAGTTGAAAATATCCCAGAACATCACTATTTTTGTGGTCCCAAGGAGGGCTGGATATTGTTTATTGCGATGGAGGGATATGTGGAATTTGGCGTTTTGCACTAATAAATTTATTTTTAAGCAGTTGTCTAAATTTATCCAGAAAAGGCAAAACGTAAAAAAATTATTCGTAAAAATTCTTAAAATTAACAAAAAAAACTGAGCTTGCATCCTAACACCGCTTGTTGCTAGCGAAATTTAATCAATTTTTTTATATAATCCCTATTTTTCACAAAGGCAAAAAGATGGATAGAAAATCTTGGAGTTCAAGGCTCACATACATTTTAGCTGTTGCAGGGGCTACGGTCGGCTTTGGTGCGACGTGGCGTTTTCCGTATTTGGTCGGGCAAAACGGCGGCGGCGCCTATGTACTCGTGTTTTGTATCGCGATGATCGTGATCGGTATACCGATGATTTTGGCTGAAAATGCGATCGGCAGACGCCTAAAATGCAACGCTGTGGATGCTTTTGGTGGATCGATAAATGGCAAAAAGATCAGCAAAAAGTGGCAGATCGTTGGCTGGATGGGGCTTGTTGGTGCATTTGGTATTATGGCTTACTATATGGTTATTGGCGGCTGGGTGCTAAACTATATCGCCCAAATTTCATTTGGTTTGCTTGATCTCTCACATGTGGTTAGTTTTGAGGAGACAAGTGCGTTTTATGAGCAAAATATCGTAAGCAATCCACTTTCTATCAGCTTTGCGACACTTGTTTTTGTGCTAGTTAATTACGCTATTTTGGTGCAAGGTGCGGTCGGCGGTATCGAGCGATCAGCGAAATTTTTAATGCCGCTACTTTTTATTTTAATGCTTATTATGATCGCTAAAAATATCACTCTTGATGGTGCAATAGAAGGTGTGAAATTTTACTTGACACCTAACTTTTCAAAGATAAACTTAAAGCTTTTCGTTGATGTTTTGGGGCAGGTATTTTTTGCGCTCTCGCTTGGATTTGGTGTGATGATCACTCTTTCTAGCTTTGTGAAAAAGGATGAGGGTTTGGTTAAAATTTCTATCATTACAGGCATTTTAAATACGGTAATCGCTGTGCTTGCAGGCTTTATGATTTTCCCTTCTCTCTTTAGCTACGGCGTATCGCCAGATAGTGGCCCAAGTTTGGTATTTAAATCACTACCAATTGTTTTTTCTCACATGCCATTTGGTGGTTTTTTCGCGGTTGCGTTTTTTACACTATTAATGATCGCTGCACTTACAACATCGCTACCAATATATGAAGTAATAATCACAACACTTCAAGAAAAATTTAAGATAAAACGCAAAAAAGCAATATTTTTAGTCCTTGGCGGTATATTTGTTTTAGGAAATTTACCTTCACTGATGGCCACAAATATACTAAGCCATGTAAGCATTTTTGGTAAGAATATTTTTGATGCATATGATGCAATAAGCGCAACAATATTTTTTGTATTTACATCATTTGGTTGTGCAATATTCGTAGGCTGGGTGCTAAAAGATGATGCAAAAAAAGAAATTTTGCAAGGTAGTGAAAAACATGCAAAACTAATAAATATCTGGTTTTGGTATATCAAATTCGTCGTACCGTTTATTATTTTGGTGCTTTTTATCAGCTCGTTTTACGATAATTTTTTAAAATAGGGCGTAAAAATATGTTTTATTTTTTACTCGGTATTTACTTTTTTTACGTTACCGCAAAGGCGTGGCTGGCGATTTTGCAGATAAGCTTTATCCGCGCAGAGGCTAAAAAGCCGGCCGTCGTTTTGTCTCAGAGCGAGTACGAAACCGCCGCCGCCGCAGCGATAAGCAATCAAAAATTCGAGCTAATTAGCCTTCTCTATCACGCCGCGATATTTATGATGTGGGCGTGCTGGGGGCTTGGCGCGATATCGGGGCATGCCTATAAAACGGGAGATATAGGCGACAACGTCTTTATGGTTATGGTATTTTTGCTCGTTTCGTCGCTGCTAGAACTGCCGCTAAATATCTACGAAACCTTCGTCAAAGACAAAAAGCTCGGCTTTTCAAACGTAACGCCTAAAATTTTTGCGCTTGATCTGCTTAAAACGCTCGCGCTAACGCTGGTTTTCGGCACGCTGTTTGTGTGGCTGGTATTGCTTTGCATTAGATTTTTGGGCGATTTTTGGTGGTTTTGGGCGTTTTTGCTAAGCTTCGCGGTCGCGCTTGTTATAAATCTCATCTACCCGACGCTCATCGCGCCTATCTTTAACAAGATGCAGCCGCTAGAAGATGGCGAGCTAAAAAGCCGTATAGAAGGGCTTTTGGCGCAGTGCGGGTTTAAAAGTAGCGGCGTTTTTACGATAGACGCCAGCAAGCGCGACAACCGCCTAAACGCCTATTTCGGCGGCCTTGGCGCGGCTAAACGCGTGGTGCTTTTCGATACGCTCGTTAAAAAATTAAGTTTAGAGGAGATAATCGCCGTTTTGGGGCACGAGCTGGGGCATTTTAAGCACAAAGATATCCTAAAAATGATCGCTCTAAGCGCGGTTATGCTTTTTGCGATGCTTTTGATATTCGGCAACATCCCAGACGCGGCGTATCAAGCGCTTGGGCTTCATAGCGGAGGCGGCGGAACGATCGTGTTTTTGCTACTTTTTTCGCCGATTTTCGGATTTTTATTTTCGCCGGTTAGCTCGTATTTTAGCCGCGCGAATGAATTCGGCGCCGATAAATTCGCAGGCGAGGTCTCAAACAAAGCCGATATGATAAGCGCGCTAAAAAAGTTAGGCAGCGAAAACAAGGCCTTCCCGAAGGCTCATCCGCTCTACGCGTTCGTCTATCATTCGCACCCAAGCCTTTTTGAGCGTATAAACGAGCTAGAAAATGAAAATTGAAGAAGCTCTTAAAGAGGCTAGTTTAAGGCTAAGCTCACTTTGTCAAAATCCAAGCAGAGTTGCTAAAATTTTGCTTATGAACTATCTTGATGTAAGCATTGAATGGATATTTTTAAATCAAAAAAATGAATTTGATGAGAGCGGCTATTTTGCTCTAGTTAAAAGGTATGAAAACTACGAGCCTCTTGAATATATAACTGGTAAAGCTAGCTTTTATGGGCTTGATTTTTACGTGGAAAGCGGAGTGCTTATCCCAAGACCTGAAACAGAAATTTTAGTGGATAAAGTAATAGAAATTTCACGCGAATATAATGAACCAAAGATCGCAGAAATAGGCACAGGAAGCGGCATTATTAGTATCATGCTAGCTCTAAAAACAAAGGCAAATATCGTAGCGACAGACATCAACGAAAAAGCTTTGATGCTTGCTAAAAAAAATGCAGATAAATTTGATGTAGGTGGGAGGATCAAATTTTTAAACTGCTCTTATGTGGATGAAATTTTAGAAGATATTGATATTTTGGTTTCAAATCCGCCATATATTGCAAGAAGCTATAAACTCAGTAAATTTGTACTAAACGAGCCAGAAAGTGCACTCTTTGGAGGCGAAGTAGGAGATGAAATCTTAAAAGACATTATTCTCATAGCCAAAGATCGTAATATCAAAAACGTTGCTTGTGAGATGGGGTACGACCAAAAAGCAAGTATGCAAAAATTCTTAGAGGCCAATGGTTTTGAGTATAGTTTTTACAAAGATTTAGCTGGCTTTGATAGAGGCTTTTGTGCGAAGTTAAAAATATAAAGGAGAGAGTTTGAGAGGAGTTTATTTTTTGCTTTTGGCAGTACTTATAGGAGCTGAGTTAACGCTTGGTATTTTAGTGGCGCCAGTCATATTTTTCCCGCAAAGCATCATAGGAGATGGCGTACTTACGCATTTTATGAGTGGCCAAATGATGACAAAGATATTTTTGAAATTTAATTATATTTTGCTTTTTATAAGCATAGTTGTAATGATTAGCGAGCTATTTGATCTTAGAAAAAAGCTTATTTTTTCACTAAAATTTAGCATGCTAATGCTTGCTTTTTTAAATTTGGCTTTAGCTTTGAGCTTTGTATTTTTCTTTACGCCTTTTATAGTTTATGCTCAAAATTTGGGGATCGATGCGACACAGACGGCTGAATTTGCCAAAATGCATAGTGCAAGCGAATATGTGATGAAAATCATGCTTGTTTTACAAATCATTTTATTTTTTGTGAAATTTAAGATTATCCAAAATGAACGCAAAGCCTGATATTCAAGTTTTAACAAATTTTCTAGCTGAATACACGAGTGCGATGGTGAGTGCTGGCACCTACACCGCACGTGTAGAAAAGTGTGTAGACCGCATAGCTAAACACTACGGCTACGATATTAGCGTGACGATTTTCGTGAAGTATTTTACCATTAGCGTCATGGACTCGGCCGATAACTCCCTGCGCCGAACTTACGTAAAAAAGATCCCGCTGGGCCAGGTGAGCTTTAACCGTATTTCTGAGCTTTCGTCGCTTAGCTGGCGGATTTTGGATGAAAATTTGAGCTTAGACGAGGCCAAAGAGCAGTTTGAGGGCGTCATGCGCATTGGTGCGCATAAATTTATAAGCTCGCTTATTTTAATAAGCCTTGCAAATGCGGCGTTTTGCAAGCTTTTTGGCGGCGATATGGGCTCGGTAGCTTGCGTGTTTTTTGCGACTCTGGTCGGCTATAGCCTTAGATTTGCGCTTGCTAAAATGGGCGTAAATTTAAAAATCCAGTACGTTTTGGTCTCGTTTGTGGTCTCGTTTATCACCTATCTTGGCGTATTTTACGGCTTTACGCACACTAGCGACGTGGCGATCGGCTCGTCGATACTCTTTTTGATGCCGGGCGTTTTTCTCATAAACTCGGTCTTTGATATCCTAAACGACAACACGCTTGTGGGTATCAGCAGAGCCGTGAGCACGGGCATCTTGATACTTTGCATCGCGGTAGGCGTCTATATCACGCTCTCGCTTAGCAACGCGGAGATTTTACATGTTTGAGCTTTTGACTGCGACTCTCATAGACGGCGCTTTTGCCGCGGTGGCGGGGCTTGGCTTTGCCTACGCTAGCTCGCCGCCTAAAAGGACTCTCGCATTTTGCGCGCTACTTGCGGCATTTGCGCACGCTAGCCGCTTTTGGATCATGCAGATGGGATTTTTTAACATCAGCGTCGCTACGCTTATCGTATCTTTTTTAAGTGGAATTTTAGGTATGCTCTTTGCTAAACGGCTCAAAGTGCCGGCCGAGATCATCGCATTTCCAGCGCTTTTGCCTATGGTGCCCGGAGTTTACGCGTACAAGGGCATTTTGGCGCTGTTTTCGTTTCTAAACGAGCCCGATATCGCTAAGAAAAACGAATATCTAATCATATTTTTCGATAACGCGATCACGACCACGACGGTCTCGCTAGCTCTAGGCGTCGGGGTTTCGGTGGTGCTGATTTTGTTTTACGATCAGTCGCTGATGATTACTCGCGGCGCTAAGTGCGATTTGGCGACGGGAAAGATGCACAAGGGATAAATTCATTTTTTAAAAGACAAATTTGTTCGTTGCTTTTTGGGACTTCCTATTATTTTGACTTAAAATTTATAAATTTTCTAATGTAATAGCTTTTATAAAAAAACTAAATGTGTGCTAATAATTGTATTAATTATGAGAATTTGTTTAAAGTTAAACGATGCAGGTTTTTTAAAGAAATCAAATAAATTTGAAGCCATTAACATATAGTATAGAGGCAATAAATAGGTAAATAAATCTTTATTAAAACATAAAAAAATAAATTAAAGAATAAGGTGTTATGATTGTTGCACAAATTAGCACAAGGGTTATAGTATGACAAAAGGCCAAATGCGTGGATATCTATATGAAATTTTTATTTCATATTGGTTACAACAAAATGGATTTGCAAAATGCGGAAAAGGTTGTCCTGGTATTTTGAATGGTAATATAGTATCTGAAGATGGGGAAATAGAAGGCAGAGGAACTAATCATCAAATTGATTTTGTGGGAATTTACTCCAGAAATATACCCTTTGTTTTTCCGATAAGGCTACTAGCGGAGTGTAAATTCTGGGATAAAAAAGTAGATAAATCTTTTATTAGGGAATATATAGGAGTATATAAAGATATATCTGAAAACTACATATCTTCTCAAAAAGACAATAAGTATAGATTTTTGGATGTCCCTGTAATATTCTCTGCAAGCGACTTTGACAAAGAGGCTGTTAATTTAGCTTGGGCACAATGTATAAATATAGTATCTCACTCCAGGCTACCTATCTTAAATAATATGTTGCAAACAATAAACAATATAGTTGATGCCGTAGTAACAGACCAGGGCGCTTACGATTTTAATAGGATAAAAACATGTATTCAAGGGTGCTTAAAACAACATAAATCATGTATTGATGAGTATAATAAATTATTTAAAGATTGTTTTTATCATAATAGTGTCCTAGAAATCCCAAAAATAAATACTTTTTTATTTGCCACGAATAATGAAGGAGCCTTGATAAATCTTATAAGTAAAGACAAATTTCCTGATGAGCTTTTTTTTGAAACAAACGTAGCAGATTGTAGAATATATTTTGACAACGATAGTTTTGATGGCAATAATGAAAGAGTATTTTATATTGTATTAAATAGTGACAATATGAAAAGAAAATTTTATTTTCAGGCAAATGAAACTTTGATGAGCAAAATTTTTCCAAGGCTATCTTTAGAGATTAGAAGGTATGAAAAAATGAAATTTATCTCAAAGCTATCAATTGTTAAAAAAATAAAAAAGCTTACAAGAATAATTGAGCTTAAAGTAAATTTTGAATCCGGAGATTAAATGTAATGAAAATACGAATCTACTACGAAGATACCGATGCTGGTGGCATAGTCTATCATACAAACTACATAAAATTTTGCGAGCGAGCTAGAAGTGAAGCATTTTTTCAGGCTGGGCTAAATTTTACAAAAGAGAGTGGATACTTTGTAGTGTCGTCGCTGGAGGCTAAATTTATAGCTTCTGCTGTGCTTGGCGATGAAGCATTTGTTAGAACCAAAATTTTAGAGCTTAAAAAAGCTAGCCTTGTTTTGGAACAAGAAATTTATAAATTTGATGACAAAAATGCCGAAAAGCTACTTTTTAGAGCGACGATTACGTTAGCCTTTATGAAAGAAGAGAAGCTTGCTAAGATAAATGACGAGATAAAGAAATTTTTGGAGAATTCTAAATTTTAGATCGTGGCTAAGTTTAGAAATTTAACTTTAGCCACTTTGTGCTTTTACATTGAGCTATTTTGATCGAGCAAATTTTCTTGATTTGCTTCGTCAAAGTGGTCGCCTTTTGCGTTGTAAATTTTAACTCCATATAAAACTTGAGAGTTTTCAACTCCTTCGGTAAAAATTCTATCAGCACTTTTATCTATAAAATTTGTATATATATACTCGGCACCAAAAGCACTTGAATAGCCGATTTGCGAATATCTAAAATCTACATCAAAAAGATCACCAAGCCCCAAAAATAAGTCGTTAATAGGACTTAGTGAGTTCGCGATGAAAAGATTTTGTCTATCTCTTTGCGCGATGGCATTAAAGATGTTTGGTAAAAAATTTATCTGTGTGCTTAAAAGTGCGTATGACTTTATCTCAAAGCCTCTCATCTGCGTTGCTACAAGAGAAGCTTTGACGATTGGGATGTTTAAAAATATACTTGCATTATCAAATTTGGATTTTTTACTTAAAGTATCATTTAAATTTATATCTTTGCCTACGATAGAGGTTTCATGATAATCGCTACTTTGCATGCGGACATATTCATTTAGCTTTTGCCCTAATGAACTACCATCATCAAATGCAATTATTTTTTCGTTCGAGTAAGCTAGCAAAGCTGAAATTTGGTCTTTATAATCAATGCCACCAAAGATCAAATTTGGTTTTGGATTTATGATAAAAGAGCTATGAACGCTTGGAATGTAGATAAGCTCATTTGATAGGACTAGCGAATTTATAATGTTTGCACCATTTGATGTAAGGGCTGCGATAAAATAATTAAAACCTTGGGCTCTAGCCGTTTGCATAGCATTTGTAAGACTTTGTGGGCTTTCATCGTTGCTATTTATAAATTTGATCTCGATATCCGCGTCTTGCTTTAAGACATAGCTTAAGACTGCATTTGATACAACATTTGCATAAGATTTTATAATCTTTTGTGGGATGATTACAGCGATTTTGCCGTTTTTATTAACTTTTAAAATAGCTTCACCACCAAGAGAGATATAAAACTCTAAAAGAGCGTTATCATCTATTTTTGCTGGCTCAAATCTCGCCATAAAACTAGCCAGTAAATCAGTCTTGATAAGCTCATTTAAGCAGGCATTATCACAAAATTCTGGTTCTAAATTTATATAAGTAATCTTTGCTGGAGGTATGCTTGATAGACTTTGGTTTTTTGTAATATTACTCTCAAAATTTATCTCATCTTGCGATGCAAAAATAGTCGAAAAAATGGCTAAAAAAAGTAAAATTTTTCTCATATCACTCCTTTGATCTTTCTTAAATCATCTATAAAAATATTTTCAAAACTAGGATTTTTGCTGATCCACTCTGGCGAAAACGTTGGTAAAATAAGGCTATTTTCATTTTTTAAAATACTACCTCTTATGCTTGCAAATCCGCCTTTTAGCAATAAATTTGGATATAAATGCATAAAAGCTTTTTCCCCTAAAGTCACGATTATCTTTGGTTTTATCAGCCTAATCTCTTCAAACAAATAAGGACGACAAAGTTCAATAGAACGGCTTAAAATCGGACTTTTATCATCATTTTGTGAAATTTCACACCGAAGTAGAGAACTTATATAAATTTCTTTTATATCTAAATTTAAACTATTTTTTATAGCATTTTCTAAAAATTTTTTACTGTTATTTTCATAAGAATCATTTTTTTTAGAAAATAATATAAACATGATTTTGCTATTTTCATTGCCGATGCCGGCTGTTACGCCTTTTGAGCTGTTTCGCAAAGAACAAAGAGAACATTTTTTTACTTCGCGGTTTAGCTCATCAATATTGTTGTAATCATGATAATTGCTTAGACTAAGAAAATTTTTATCAATAAACTTATAGCCAATTAGTTTTAAGAAAAATAATTTTTTTAAAAGCCTATTGTCTTTATTAAAATTCATTTTTGGATTATAACTTGATTTGCTTAAAGTTTGAGTTATGGCTTTTTAAGCTAAGTTATTCAAAGGAATTTAAGTATTGCTTTGATAAAATCCCACTTTTTACATTAACTTTAAGGATAGAAATGAAAAGGACTTATCAACCTCATAAAACCCCTAAAAAACGCACTCACGGCTTTCGCTTAAGAATGAAAACTAAAAATGGCCGAAAGGTAATAAACGCTAGACGTGCCAAAGGTAGAAAAAGATTGGCTGCTTAGCTGGTTTTGAGTCGTTAAGCGGCTCAAAAGAATTCTCTCAAGTTTATAAAGAGGCTAGCAAGTGGCATTGTGATGCTTGCATTGTTTTTTATAAACCAACAAATGAAAAAAAAATAGCAGTAGTTGCTAGTAAAAAAGTAGGAAAAGCGGTAGTTAGAAATAGAGCTAAAAGACTTTTGAGAGCCGCTTTTTTTAACATTTCTAGTGAATTAAAAGATGGCACATATATTATGATCGCAAAAAATGGAATTACAGAAATTTCATTTGAAAAAATTTGTAAAAATTTAAGTTGGTCTACAAAAAAAATGGGATGTTTAAAATGAAAAAAATTGCGATTAAAGCTATCGCTTTTTATCAAAAATATATTTCCATACTTCTACCAAAAAGCTGTCGCTATTATCCGACTTGTTCACAATACGCGATTTGGGAATTTCAAACAAATAGTTTTTTTTCTGCTTTTTTTGCAACCTTCATGCGAATTTTAAGATGCAATCAACTTTTCAAAGGCGGTATCAACTACCCAATCATCTACAAAAAATTTAACTTATGTTTTATATCTCAAAAAAGTGACACTAGAAATATAAATTTTTGGTTTGTCCCTTGTCAGAATAGTAAATTTTATGTCGTAAAAGTATTAGATAAATTAAAGGAAAAAAATTAAAATGGAACAGATGTCTATGCAAAAAAGGTTGCTTCTTGCAGCACTTTTATCTATTGTTTTTTTTATAGTGTATGATTTTTTTATGCCAAAAAGAGTGGTGCCTGAGCAAAACCAAACTACAATGTCTCAAACAATAGATCAAAATAAAGCTCCAAATATAAATCAAAATACACCAAAATCAAATGAAAATTTAGCTTCAAATGAGATAATCGCTACTATCAAAGGTCAAAGCTACGAAGCAAAGGTAGATAAGCTAGGAAGAATTTCAAAATTCTATCTAACTGAAGAGAAGTATAAAACTGAAGATGGTAACAAAATCGAGCTTGTTTCACAAAATCCATTGCCACTTGAGCTTAGATTTAACGATAGTACGCTAAATGCCGATGCTTTTAAGGTCGCATATAGTAGTGACGCTAGCGAGATAGATGCGAGCAACGAGCCTAAAACCATAAAACTTACTCAAAATTTAGATGGCGTTACG
This sequence comes from Campylobacter concisus, assembly GCF_003048905.1. Classification (NCBI taxonomy): domain Bacteria; kingdom Pseudomonadati; phylum Campylobacterota; class Epsilonproteobacteria; order Campylobacterales; family Campylobacteraceae; genus Campylobacter; species Campylobacter concisus. Next base: position 252,714 of record NZ_PIRO01000001.1, on the reverse strand, counting down.
ATTACAAAAAATATCAAATTTTACCCAAATGGTAGATATGAAGTTGAAGTAAATTTAAGTAAAAATGTTGATTATTTCATCACTCCTGGTTTTAGACCAAACATCGCAGTAGATAGCTATACAGTTCACGGTGTGATGCTTAGAAACACGGATGATAGCCTAAATATCATAGAAGATGGTGACGCCAAAGAGATTAAAAACTATGTAAATACCACAATAGCGGCCGCATCTGATAGATACTATACAACGCTATTTTACTCATTTAAAAAGCCATTTGAAGTAGCCGTAGACAAAGATTCTAACAACAATCCTATTCTTTTTGTAAAGGCAAATGATAATTTAAAATTAGGCGCATATATCGGACCAAAAGAGCATAAAATTTTAAGCTCGATGGATGAGAGATTAAACGATGTTATTGAGTATGGTTGGTTTACATTTATAGCAAAACCGATGTTTGCATTTTTAAATTTCTTGCATAACTACATTGGCAACTGGGGTTGGGCGATAGTTGTGCTAACACTTGTTATAAGGATAGTTTTATTCCCGCTTACATATAAGGGTATGCTATCTATGAATAAGCTTAAAGAGCTTGCTCCAAAGGTAAAAGAGCTTCAGGCAAAATATAAAGATGATAAGCAAAAAATGCAAGTTCATATGATGGAGCTTTATAAAAAGCATGGTACAAATCCTATGGGTGGCTGCTTACCGATCTTGCTCCAGATTCCGGTATTTTTTGCGATCTACCGCGTCTTACTAAATGCGATCGAGCTAAAAGGTGCTCCTTGGATACTTTGGATACACGATCTTTCGGTAATGGATCCATATTTTGTATTACCTATTTTGATGGGTCTTACGATGTTTTTACAGCAAAAGCTTACACCAACGACATTTACTGATCCTATGCAAGAAAAGGTGATGAAATTTTTACCTCTTATATTTACATTTTTCTTCGTGACATTCCCAGCTGGTCTTACACTTTACTGGTTTGTAAATAACGTTTGCTCGGTTGTTCAGCAAGTATTTGTAAATAAACTTTTTGAAAAACATAAAAAAGCTACGGAGGTAAAGGCTTAATGAAAATAGAAGCAAATACCCTTCAAGAGGCATTTCAAAAAGCAGCCGAGCAGCTTAACTGCTCAGTAACTCAGCTTGATATAAAAGTTTTACAGCATCCAAGTAGTGGTTTTTTGGGATTTTTTAAAAAGACAGCGATCATTGAGGCAAATTTAGAAAATCAGCCAAAACCACAACATAAACCAAAAAATGATAAAAATTTTGTTAAAAAAAATGATGAGAACGAAGCTATAAAAGAAGATAAAAAGCAAGCTAAAAAACACGATCATAGTGATAAAAAGCGAGGCTCTAAAAAACATAGAGATGAAAAAAGCGAAACTAAATTTGAGCAAAAAGAGCATAAAAATGAAAAGTCAAATTTAAGTGAAAAAAATGAAGCTCTAGCTAAAGATGCATTTGCTCAAAAGAGTGAAGAAGAGGCTGAGCCAGGATATGTGATAAAGAGACTTGATGAGCCAAAAGAAATAAAGGAGTCGCAAGTTGCTAAAAATGTTCCTAAAAATATTTTAGATAATTCTATTATTGAAAATTTTAACCAAACTGATGAAGATAGTGCAGCTCAAGCTTTACAAAAAGAAAAAAAAGAAAAAGCAACAATCGACTTTGATAAAATTTTACCTGAGATCAAAGAGGGCATGAACCGTCTTTTTAAGGCAAGTTGTTTTGATATTAGTAAAATTGAAGTTAGCAAATTTGACGATGAAACTGTGCTTATAGAGCTTGATGGGGCTGACGCGGCTCTACTTATAGGTAAAGAAGGTTATAGGTATAAAGCGATATCTTACATGCTTTATAACTGGTTAAACTCAAAATACAATCTTGCTATCCGCCTTGAGATCGCACAATTTTTGCAAAATCAAGAAGCGATGATGGATCAATATCTAAATGGTGTGATAGAGCGTGTGCAAAATAGCGGTAGAGCTCAAACAAAACCACTTGATGGGATTTTGGTAAAGATCGCACTTGAGAAGCTTCGCGAGAAATTCCCAGATAAATATATCGGCATAAAAAGTGGCAATGACGGCAAATTTGTCGTCGTAAATGACTTTTTCAAAAAATGAGTGAAACTATCGCAGCCCTTGCCACAGCTTATGGCATTGGCTCAGTTTCTATCGTAAGACTTAGCGGTAAGGACGCTCTAAGCATCTCTTTAAAACTTCTTAAACTTTCAAATTTAGAGCCAAGATACGCAAAACTAGCCAAAATATACTCCCTTGATGATGAAATTTTAGACGAAGGCATCGTTATATATTTTAAAGCTCCAGCAAGCTTTACAGGCGAGGATATCGTCGAATTTCAAACTCATGGTGGCGTGATGGTGAGCGAGAGAATTTTAAACGAGTTAATAAAGGCTGGTGCTAGGCTTGCTATGCCAGGCGAGTTTAGCAAGCGAGCGTTTTTAAATGGCAAGATGGATCTAGCCAAGGCTGAGGCTATGCAAGGGCTCATCACTTCAAAAAGCGAGATCGCTGCTAAAATTTTGACCCGCCAGATGCAGGGCGATCTTAGTAAATTTGTAGGCGAGATCAGAAGCGAAGCGGTCAAAACTCTTGCCTTTGTTGAGACGATGATTGACTATGCTGATGATGACCTGCCTGCAAATTTACTAGAGCAGACCAAGCAGCTGCTTTTAAAAAATAGCGAGAAACTAGAGCGCATAGCCGCACTTAGCGAGCAAAGAAGAGGCCTGATTGATGGCTTTAAGATCGCTATCGTTGGTAAGCCAAATGTTGGCAAAAGCTCCATTTTAAACTCATTTTTGGCATACGAGAGGGCGATCGTTAGCGACGAGGCGGGCACGACTAGAGATAGGATAGAAGAAAATTTCAAGATCGGCTCACATCTGGTTCGCATAATAGATACCGCTGGCATTAGAAAAGATGCTGGAAGGATCGAACAAATCGGCATAAACTACTCAATCTCAGCTATAAACGAGGCTGACATCATCCTATCTGTTTTTGATGGCTCAAATCTAAGCGACGAGCAAGATAAAGAGATAATTAGGCTCGTTTCTAGCTCAAACAAAAAAGCCTTTTTTATCTTAAACAAAAGCGATCTGGCGTTTAAATTTGACATAGAGCTAGAGGGTGCTATCAAAATTTCAGCAAAAAATGATACGAGTGTAGTTTTAAAAGAGCTTGAGAGCTACCTCAAGACACAAGATACCGACGAGATCATGCTAAGCTCAAACCGCCAAATTTTAAGCTGCAAAGAGGCGAGTGAGGCTTTAAAAAGAGCCTTTTTGAGACTCAGCGAAGAGGAGCTAGAAATTTTTGCTTATGAGCTAAATAGTGCGATAAAGGCGCTTGCAAGCATCACAAAGCCATTTGAGAGAAGTGAAATTTTAGACGAGATGTTTAGCCATTTTTGTTTAGGAAAATGATAGTTTTTTTGGTTAAAATTTTCGTTTTTTAAAGGAGAGAGAATGAAAATTTTACTTATAAATGGTGGCAAAAAATTTGCTCACTCAGATGGCAGGCTAAATCAAACACTTCATGATCTTGCATGCGAGAAGCTCGCAAAAATGGGTCACGAGATAAAGCAAACTGTGATAGATCAAGGCTATGATATCGAGGCTGAAGTTGAGAAATTTCTCTGGATGGAAGCAGTAGTTTGGCAGATGCCAGCTTGGTGGATGGGTGAGCCTTGGATAGTGAAAAAATATATCGATGAGGTCTTTACTGCAGGCCACGGCAAGCTTTATACGAGTGATGGCAGGCACAGGGTCGATCCAACTAAAAACTACGGCAAGGGCGGCTTGCTAAATGAAAAGAAATTTATGCTAAGCCTTACTTGGAATGCTCCAGCTGAGGCATTTAGCGATCCAAGCGAGTTTTTTGATGCGCGTGGGATCGATGGAGTTTATTATCATTTTAGAAAGGCAAATGAGTTTTTAGGCATGAAATCGCTTCCATATTTTATGTGTAATGATGTGATCAAGATGCCAAACATACCAAGATATCTAAAAGAGTACGAAGCGCATCTTGAAAAAGTTTTTAAAAATACGAAATAGAAATTTAAAATAGAAACAAAACTGCAAATATAAATAAAAGTGGCAATAAAATAGCTACGAGCTAGGTTTGAAAATTTTGCCACTTTTTATTACCATGCTAGCAAAAATAAAACACTGGCATAAATTTTTAAAATACTGCTACAAAAAGACCTTATCAAAGTAGGCAAAATTCTCTCAATAATGCTTTATTCTGCTAAATTTCAAAAGGCTTTTTAGTAACTTTTTATAAGCAAGATTGTAAAATGGCTTAAAATTCTTAAAAGGTTACATCAATGGATAAAGCTACCATACAAGCACATAAAATCAGCAACGAAGAGTATGAAGAGATCTTAAAAATTTTAGGACGCGAGCCAAATTTACTAGAGCTTGGCATATTTTCAGCTATGTGGAGCGAGCACTGCAGCTACAAATCAAGTAAAAAATACCTAAACGGCTTTCCGACAAAAGCACCTTGGGTCATCCAAGGACCTGGCGAAAATGCTGGCGTCATCGACGTTGGTGACGGGATCGCAGCTGTGTTTAAGATGGAGAGTCACAACCATCCAAGCTTTATCGAGCCGTTTCAAGGGGCTGCAACTGGAGTTGGTGGAATTTTAAGAGACGTCTTTACGATGGGCGCAAGAGTTGTTGCTAACATGAACTCACTTCGTTTTGGCGAGATAAGAGGCGATGGCGAGCTAGCCAAAAAGCATAGATATCTACTGAAAGGAAGCGTCGCTGGCATTGGTCACTACGGTAACTGCATGGGTATTCCAACGGTTGGCGGCGAAACTACGTTTGATCCTAGCTTTAATGGCAACATCCTAATCAACGCCTTTGCGCTTGGCCTTTGCAAAAGTGATGAAATTTTCTACGGCAAGGCTGAAGGTGTGGGCAACCCAGTCATTTACGTGGGCTCAAAGACCGGCAGAGACGGCCTTGGCGGCGCTGTTATGGCGAGCGATAGCTTTAACGACGAGAATAAGTCACTTCGCCCAACGGTGCAAGTGGGCGACCCATTTGCCGAAAAGCTGCTCATGGAAGCGTGCTTGGAGCTCTTTAAAAAAGACTACATCATCGGCATCCAAGATATGGGTGCGGCAGGGCTTACTAGCTCTAGCTTTGAGATGGCAGGCAGAAGTGGTAGTGGTATGAAGATGTATCTAGACCGCGTGCCGATGCGCGAAGTTGGCATGACGCCTTATGAGCTAATGCTAAGCGAGTCTCAAGAGCGCATGCTAATATGCGCCAAAAAAGGCTATGAGCAAAAAGTGCTTGAAATTTTTAGAAAGTGGGACCTTGATGCTGAGATCATCGGCGAGGTCACAAGTAGCGGCGTGATGCAGCTTTACTGGCATAATGAGCTTGCAGGTGAAATTCCTATCGGTCCACTTAGCGAGGCAGCTCCGGTGCTTGATCGTCCAGTTGCACGTCCAAAATATCTTGATGAGATAGCAAATTTAAAAATTCCAAATAATGTTGATAACAAAACCGCATTTTTCAAGCTTTTAAAAGAGCCAGAAGTGCTAAATAAAAGCTTTATCTACGATCAATACGACGCAAATATTCAGACAAATACTATAAAACAGCCTGGACATTTAGGCGCTGCAAGTATCAGAGTAAAAGGCACTAAAAAGGCCGTCTCTATGGCTGCGCAGTGCGATCCTAGAGCAAATTTCGTTGATCCTAAAATTGGTGCTGCAAGAGCAGTTGCTGCAGCTGGCAGAAAAGTAGCGATGAGCGGCGCTGTGCCACTTGCGATAACTGACTGCCTAAACTACGGCAATCCACAAAATCTAGAGGTAATGTGGCAGTTTAAAGAGGGATGTGAAGGCATAAAAGAGGCTTGCCGTGAGCTAAATACGCCAGTTGTTAGCGGTAACGTGAGCCTTTATAACGACACTGACGGCGTTAGCGTCTATCCAACGCCAGCCATCGTCACAGTTGGTGTAAATGAAGATGCAAATTTAAACCTAAAAAGCACATTTTTAAGCGAGGGCAGGGCGATTTACTTGCTTGGCGAAACAAGCGGTGAATTTGCAGCTTCACTTTATGCAAAGGCACTATTTGATGTGGTTGGCGGAAAGCTAAAAGAGGTTGATTATAAAGCTGAGCGAGCCCTTTGGGACCTAGTGATAGAGGCAAATAAAGAGCAAATTTTAGAGTTTGCAAATAGCGTAGGCGTAGGCGGTCTTGCTATTACACTAGCAAAAATGGCTAGCATCTCAAACATCGGCGTAAATTGCGAAGTGAAATTTAAAGAGCCAAATTTCATCTTTGATGAAAGTTTTTCAAGAGCAGTCGTAGGAGTGAAAGACGAGGCTAAATTTGAAGCGTTTGCTGCTAAATTTGGAGTGAAATTTGAAAAGATTGGCGTTAGTGGTGGCAAGAGATTTAAACTAAATGATATCGATGAGAGCGTGGATGAGATAAGAGAAATTTATCTAAATGAGTTTGCAAAAATCGTTAGAAAAGAGGATTAAGAAATGGCTTTGAAAAAGGGCAAGGTTGCTGAGGCTGAAAATGAGCAAAAGGAAGCAGAACAAGTTGAAAAGCGAGGCGTAGCAAAACCGCCAGTGCTTTTTAGTAAGACACAAAATTTAATAAAATCAATCGAAAAAAGACTAAACGCTACCTTGATAACTTACTATAATTCAAATGCTGGTAGCGTTTGCGGCAACGATGCAAGTGCTATGTATGAAATTTTAAAGGGTAAAAAGATAGATACTGCCTATCTTTTTATAAAAAGTGATGGTGGAAGCGGTATCGCCGCTCTTAGGATCATCACTACACTTAGAAATTACTGCAAAAATTTAATAGCTTTAATACCTGCAAACTGCGCCTCAGCTGCTACCATGATGGCACTTGGCGCAAATGAGATTGTCATGGGGCCACTTGCCTATCTAACGCCTGTTGATACTTCACTCAAACACGAGCTTAGCCCGACAAACAAAGGCAATGAGCTTGTGAGCGTTTCGATGGACGAACTTAGTCGTGTGGTCAAACTTTGGAAAGAGCAAGATAAAGATAGGCCAAACGACACAAACCCTTATAATTCGCTTTATGAATATATTCATCCGCTAGTCTTTGGTGCGGTTGACCGTGCTAGCTCGCTATCGCTTAAGATTTGCACCGAGCTTCTTAGGTATCACATCGATGATGATAAAAAGATCGCAGAAATTTCTGAAAGGCTAAATGGCGACTATCCAGCTCATGAATATCCGATCCTCTTTAGAGAGGCGCACGAGATCGGCCTTCATGTAAAAAAGATGGATGATGATCTAAATGAAATGCTTCAGGAGCTAACGCTACTTTACTCAGAGATGGGTCAGCGAGCTTTTACTGACTATGATGAAAATAGCTATCACGATAACAATATCGCAAATATCATTGAAACAAATGGCAAGCAAATTTACTATCAGATAGATAAAGACTGGTTCTACCGCCCTGAAGAGCGTCGCTGGAACGTGATGAATGACGAGAGCTCTTGGCGTAAAAACGAGCTAGTAAATGGCAAAATAAAAAATACTATCTATCACTTGTGGTAATATGTCTGGAGTCCTGTTTTTACTGATATTAGGCGGTGCGATATTTCTCTTTATGAATGTCCAAATAGGTAGTAACCGCAAGAAACAAGCAGATGTAGATGAGGCTAAATTTCTAGTCTCACTGCTTGCAAAAGTAGCTAAAAGTGACGGCAGAGTTAGCGAGCTAGAGGCTAGGCTGATCACTCAAGTGCTAGATGATCTAAGCCAGAAAGTTAGCGGCGTTAGCGGTGTGCGTGAGTATCTAAAAGAGGTTTATAAGAGCCAAAAAGAAAATGTAGATAACGCCTACGAAACCGCTAGAAACTACAAGAGTGCTTTTAATCTAAACTACGATATATGCGTCGCTAGGCTCACATTTTTTCTAAATTTAGCCTACATCGATGGAGAATTTAACAAAAGTGAGCAAGATGTTATAAGAAATATCGCTTATGGATTTGGCATTGATAAAGAAACGCTTGATGAGATCATCTTTAAATTTGATAGCTTTTATGGCTCAAGATTTGAGGCAAATCCCGATGAAATGGTCCAAGAAAAAGATGCTTTTGAGGTTTTAGGACTTAGCAAAAATGCAAGTCTTGAAGAGGTAAAAGCTCGTTACAAAGAGCTTGTAAGGCAGTATCATCCTGATATCTTAATGGGTAGGGGCGAGAGTAAAGAGGTGATCGAGCGCTCAACTAAAAAGCTTCAGGAGATAAACGAGGCTTATGGGCGATTAAAAGAGAAATTTGGAGTTTAGATGAAGAAATTTATTATTTTGCTGCTAGCAGTGGCTGGCTTTTGTAATGATTTTAAAGTGGTAAATATCGATGGAAAAGAGATAAAATTTAAGCTTACGCAAAGTGAGCTTTATCAAGATCAAAGGTTAGTCATCAGCAACTATGATGTTAAAGATAGCAATGTGAGCATAATATTTGTCGATAAAGATGGCAACAAGAGCGACATTATGTCAGTTCAAGCAAAAAAATTAAATGAAATTAGTGAGTATATCTTTTCGTATGATCGTGGTATAAAGGTGATGAAATTTAGTTCGAAAAAGCCGATATGCGAGGCACTTGAGAAAGAGGAACCTGTAAATTTAAGCGTATTAGATGCGAGATATTTTGACGGCAATCAAATTTCAAGCTATGCCTTTAGCGTTGATATTGTTGGTCAAAAGCGTGAAAACTTTGTAGAGAGAAAAGACTATTATATAGATGCAGCTGCAAATGTTATGGTTACGCTAGAAGCCTTATCGATAAAGAATATCGCAAAAGATATAAAAATGGGGCAGCTTCTGCTTGTAAAAGGTATGTGTTTAACAAAAAGATAAAAAATTTAATAAAGGAGAAAAAATGAGAGCATTGCTTAGCGTTAGCGATAAAGAGGGCATTGTAGAGTTTGCAAAGGGGCTAGAAGAGCTTGGCTGGCAGATACTTTCAACTGGCGGTACATTTAAGCTTTTAAAAGAAAATGGTGTCAAAGCAACTGAAGTTAGCGAATTTACGGCTTCACCTGAGATGTTTGAGGGTAGGGTAAAGACGCTTCATCCAAAGATACATGGCGGCATTTTGCATAAGCGCGACGACGCTACGCACGTGGCTCAGGCAAAAGAGTATGGTATCGAGGGCATAGACCTAGTTTGCGTAAATTTATATCCATTTAAAGAGACTACCATCAGGACTGATGACTTTGCTGAGATCATCGAAAATATCGACATTGGTGGCCCAGCCATGGTAAGAAGTGCTGCTAAAAATTTTAAAGACGTGCTTATCGTTACAAGCGTGCTTGATTATGATGAAATTTTAAAGCGCCTAAGAGAAAAAAGTGATGATTTTGAGTTTAGAAGATCACTGATGATAAAGGCATTTGAGCATACAGCGGCATATGATAGCATGATCGCAAACTATATGAATGATAGATTTAATGGCGGTTTTGGCGATGCTAGATTTATCGTGGGAAGCAAGGTTTTTGATACAAGATACGGAGAAAATCCACACCAAAAAGGCGCACTTTATGAGTTTGATTATTTCTTCACAAACAACTTTAGAGCCTTAAAAGGCGAGGCAAGTTTCAATAATATGACCGATATAAATGGCGCATTGATGCTTGCAACTAGCTTTGATGACGCGCCAGCTGTGGCTATCATCAAGCATGCTAACCCTTGCGGTTTTGCGGTAAAAGATAATTTGCTTGAGAGCTACGAGGCTGCGCTTAAATGCGATCCGATCTCAGCTTACGGCGGTGTAGTCGCGATAAATGGCACGCTTGATGAGGAGCTTGCTAAAAAGATAAATGAAATTTACGTTGAGGTAATAATTGCTGCAAATGTTGATGAAGCAGCCCTTAAAGTATTTGAGAGTAAAAAACGTATCAAAATTTTCACTCAAGACAATAAATTTTTAGTTCGCTCAAATGATAAATTTGACTTTAAGCACGTTGATGGCGGATTTGTATTTCAAGAAAGAGACTATGTAAAAGACGAAGAGCTTGAAAATATGAAGCAAATGAGTAAGAAATTTGCAACTGGTAGCGAACTAAAAGATGCCCAGATCGCGTGGAAAGTGGCGGCGCTAACAAAGAGCAACTGCGTAGTTTATGTAAAAGATGGCGCGATGGTAGCCATTGGCATGGGTATGACAAGCCGTGTGGATGCTGCACGTGCGGCTGTGGCAAAGGCAAAAGAGCTAAAGATCGATCTAAGCGGTTGCGTACTTGCAAGCGAAGCGTTCTTCCCATTTAGAGATAGTATCGATATTGCTAGCAAAGTGGGCGTAAAATGCGTCATCGAGCCAGGCGGCAGTATCAGAGATGATGAGGTGATAGAGGCTGCTGATGAGCATGGCATGTCGCTATACTTTACTGGCGTTAGACACTTTTTACACTAAAATTTAGGGGCGCTTGCCCCTTTCTTCACACTTTATAACTTTAATTTTCGTATAATCTTTCAAAAACGAAAGGAGATAGAATGAAAAATATCTTAAAATTTATTTTGATGGCGGCAATGTTTTTTGGTCTAAATTTGATGGCAAAAGATGAGCTTATAAAGGAGCAGACGATGGCAGGGCAAAATTTGAAAGAAATTTATCTAGCAGGTGGTTGCTTTTGGGGTATGCAGGGATATTTTAAAAAGATATTTGGCGTAGTGGATACAAAGGTAGGCTACGCAAATGGCAAGAGCGAAAATACTAACTACCGCGAGCTTCATGAGAGCGATCATGCCGAGACGCTTTATGTAAAATATGACGAAAATAGAGTCGCTTTGGCTGAAATTTTGGCTCATTTTTTTAGAGTGATCGACCCGACCTCTCTAAATAAACAAGGCAATGACGTCGGTAGGCAGTATAGAAGCGGAATTTACTATGTGAGCGAAAGTGATCTGCCAACGATAGAGAGCTTTATGAAAATAGAGCAAAAGAAATTTAAAGATAAGATCGTGGTTGAGGTGGCGCCACTTAAAAATTTTGTCTTAGGTGAGGAGTATCATCAAGACTATCTTGATAAAAATCCTTTTGGATACTGTCATATCAATCTAGGTTTAGCTGATAAACCGCTTTACGATGAGGCGAAATTTAAGCCGCTTAGTAAAGATGAGCTAAAGAAAAATTTAAGTAGCGAGCAGTATACCGTGACGCAAGAAGCAGCGACCGAGAGGCCATTTAGTAGCGAGTATGATAAATTTGATAAAAAAGGCATTTATGTAGATATAACGAGCGGAAAGCCACTTTTCTCAAGTGCAGATAAATTTGATGCAGGATGTGGCTGGCCAAGCTTTACAAAGCCTATCACGACAACAGCTCTTTCGTATAAGGAGGACAACTCTTTTATGATGAAAAGGGTCGAAGTTAAGTCTCAAAATAGTGACGCGCACCTTGGGCATGTTTTTAACGATGGCCCAAGCGATAAGGGTGGGCTAAGATATTGCATAAACGGTGCGAGCCTTAAATTTATACCGCTTGAAGATATGGCTAGACTTGGATACGAGGAATTTATACCTTACGTAAAATAGCTTTTGTTGAAGCAAATCAATAGTTTAAAAAGTTTAATCAGAGTATAATTCTCCAAAATTAAAAGGAGAAAAAATGAGCAATTTTTTCAAAAACGCAGAGCAGTTTAATGTCGATGGTGCAACCGTGCCATTTTATAAATTTAATGAAAATGGTGTAAATTTTGTTGGCTTTGACTCACGTCCTTGCGTGCCGCCAGAGCCAATGGTTAATGCATTAATCGCTATTAAATTTGCTGATAAAAATACAAAAATTATGATGCTAAATCATAAATTTCCAGTCGGTCTTATACCAAAGATAGATAAGAGCTTTGATATAGAGCGTGAAGATATAGATGGTGGGGCTGTAAAGATGATTTTTAGCCTAAAAGACGGTGCAAATATAGAAGACGTAGATACGAGTCTTTGTCACTAAGATGCTTTTAAATACTTACGCACCACCATTTAAGTTAGTCGGTGGATATTTTATTGTTGGAATTTTCTTTTTAGCATTAAGTGTGCCGGCGTTCTTTTATGCAGATTTTGATGCTATCAGCTCACTAAATACAGCTGGTTTTTTGCATATATTTTTTGTTGGCTTTGTTATGAGCATTATCATCGGAGCGCTCTATCAGCTAACCTCAGTCATCTTAGAAAAGCCGTTTTTTACTGCAAAAGGTGCTATTTTAAATTTGGCTATTTTTTGTCTATCATTGTTGGGCATGTGCTACGGGATGTTATTTGCTGAGGCTAAAATTTTACAAATTAGTGGAGTTTTGCTTTTTTGCTCGCTCGCTTTTTTTGCTATGACTTATGCATTAAGCTTTATGGATAATGAAAAAAGGAGCTTTGCAGCCTTTGCACTTTTTGTTTCAGCTATCTTTTTGATAATTGGAATAACGCTTGGTTTTTGCTTGCTTATGATACTTGGCGGTACGTTGATGCTTGATTTTGAGATGACACTAAAATTTCACGTTTATTTTGTACTGGGATTTGTGTTTCTTGTGATACTTGGAGCTGCTAGCGTACTCCTACCTATGTTTGCATTGGCTCACGATCTAAAATTTGCACTTAGTAAAGCCTCACTAGCATGCTATATTTTGGGTGGTATCTTACTAGCTTTTAATGAAAATTTGTCTATTTTGTCAATATGTGTGGCGGCTTTACTTTTTATAGCTCAAGCACTTTATATTTTAAAAAAGCGCGTTAGAAAGGCGTATGATTACTGGAATGTAAATATCGTGCTTTCATTGGTGGCTTTACTTGGTGCTGCTGTTTTTATAGCTTTAGACAAATTAAATTTAGCTGCATATTTTTTAATATATGGCTTTTTGTTTGCTTTTATCGTAGCTCATCTTTACAAGATCGCACCATTTCTTATATGGTATCACTATGTAGCACCTTTTGTAGGAAAGGTAAAAGTGCCACTTCTTGATGCCATGATACTAAAAAAGATAGCTTATTTTGGTATAGCTTTTAATACCGTCTCACTTCTTTGCTATCTTCTCTCAACTTGCTTTGAACTAGAAATTTTAGTGCAAGCTGGTATGATTTTTATAGCTCTTAGTATAGTTTTACTATCGATAAATATAATAAATATTTTTAGATTTACTGGTTTTAAAGGATAAAAAATGAAAGAAAAAATTTATAACGCACTGTCAAATATCGTTGATCCAGAAGTTGGCTTTGATATCGTTTCGCTTGGGCTTATATATGATGCTAGCTGCGATGAAAATGGCAAAGCAAAAGTTACTATGACGCTTTCAACCAAATCTTGCCCGCTACATGAAATGATACTTGGCTGGGTAGAGACTGCTGTACTTGATATAGAAGGTGTCAAAGAGTGTGAGATTGATCTTGTCTGGGAGCCTGAGTGGAATATACAAATGGCAAGCGATTTTGTAAAAGCACAACTTGGAGTTTAATTTTTAAGTTTTTGGATTTAAAGGTTTGTAAATTTTTAATAAGCTAGAGAGCAAAAGCTCTCTAGAAATTTTAAGGAGTTTGTTTTTCTTTATTAGTCCATTTGATGGCGCATAAATGATGGTACATCAAGCTGTGACATATAGTCTTCGTCATATCCACCACTAACTTTTTTAAGTCTTAATATACGCTCTTTTTTTATGATATCGCTTGCATTAGAAGTTTGTACTTCATCTTTTTTTTCAGCTTCTTTTTGTGAGCTTTGAAAACCTGTTGCTATTATTGTAACTTCAACTTTATTGTCTTCTATTTTATCATCAGTTGTTGTACCAAATATAATTTCAGCATCTTCATCTGCTGCCTCATGAATAATACTCATCGCATTATTGATATCAGCTAGTGGGCAACTAGGGCTTATCCTAAAATGAACCAAAATACCAAATGCGCCATTTATTGTCATATTATCAAGAAGTGGTGATTGTATAGCATTTTTTATAGCTTCTTGCGCTGCATCTTCGCCACTTGCTTCGCCAACACCCATTAAAGCTAGTCCTCTATGGCTCATAATCGTTCTAACATCTGCAAAGTCTAGGTTTATGTCGCTTTTTCCTGAATCAAGCACGATCGTACTCATACCATTAACGGCTCTTGCAAGTACTTCATCGACCATTTCAAAGCTTTCTTTTATACCAGCATTTTTATCAATTAATGTTAAGAGCTTATCGTTTGGAATGACAACAATAGAATCGCTTTCTTTCCTGAGCTCTTCAAGGCCACAATCAGCCAATTTTCTACGTTTTTTTCCTTCAAACATAAAAGGCATAGTAACAACTGCAACTGTTAGTGCACCAATATCTTTTGCAGCTTGAGCAACTACTGGAGCTGCACCTGTGCCAGTCCCACCACCAAGCCCTGTACCAATGAAAACTATATCTGATGTCTCAAGTGCACTTTTTACTTCATCATAGCTCTCTTCAGCAGCAGCTTTTCCTATTTCAGGTCTCATGCCTGCACCTAGACCTTTTGTTGTTTTCTCACCTAGTTGAATTTTCGTATGTGCAAGAGAATTTTCAAGGGCCTTAGCATCTGTATTGGCAACAATAAGATCTATATTTAAATTTGGATTAACTCTTATTATGTGGTTGACCATATTGCCACCACCTCCACCTACACCTACGACCTTTATCTTTGCACCATAGATGCTTTTATTTTCTTCTACTGTGAAGCTACTCATTTTTGAAATTCTCCTTAAAATAATTGTGTAATACTATACCAAAATTTTGCAAAAGCATTTGGCTTTTTTTCTTGTTTGCTAATATCTGCAATATTGGCAAGCTCTTCTTTATTTTTTGATTTATTTGCTATCTCTAATTCAAAATCTTTATCAGAAAAACTATCCTCTTTTTCATTTGGATCCTGCGTTTCTTGTCCAAAATTTTGTACATTTTCTTCTTCTACAAAAACATTCCTAAAATTTGCTTTCGGTTTTGAGGCTATTTCCCCTTGGTATCTCATTTTTTTCTCAGAATCAATCTCGTATGGGCTAAAGTTGCCAGCACCATATAAACAAAGTCCTATAGCACAAGAATTTGCTGGATCTCTTAAAATTTCAAATAATCCATCCATTTCTTTTGGTTTTGCTATACGAACTGGCATTTTGTCAAATATCGCGGATGCAAGATCTCTAATACCTTCTAGCTTAGTCATACCGCCAGTAAGTATTATTCCGGCACCAATGCTATCTTTATAGCCACTATCTTCTAGCATCTTGGCAAGCACCATAAGAGTTTCTTCTGCTCTGGCATATATAACATTTGATATTATGTCTAGTGAAACTTCGTGGCTTTTTGTTTCATCTCCAAGGATCGGAAGCTCTATTAGATCAACTGACTTATTTATTAAAGCACCATAACCTAATTTTATATCTTCTGCCTTTGGAAGTGGTGTATGTAGAGCCATAGAAAGATCATTTGTAATGTTTGCTGAGCCAACAGGTAAAAATTCATTGTATCTTATAGAATTTCCAGAATGCACTACAAGATTACAAGTAGCACCACCCATATCAACAAGTGCGGCACCAAGCTCTTTCTCATCTTTTGTTAATGTTGCTATCGCAGAAGCATATCCTGAAAGGACTATGTTATCTAGTTGAACGCCTGCTAAATTTACGGCTTTTCTTAGGTTGCTAATAGATGATTTTTGTACTGTAACAATATGTGTTTGCACTTCCAGTCTACTACCATTCATGCCTATTGGATCTTCAATGTGTTCTTGTCCATCTACTTTAAAATTATAAGGAAGAACATGTAATTTTTCATATTCATGAGGTATATCAGCTGTATGATCGGCCATTTGCATAGCACGCTCAATCTCTTTTATACCTATTTCATGATTTGGTATATTCACTACACCACTACTGTCAACGCTTTTTGTATACGCACCAGAAATAGAAACTATGACCTTTTCATAGCGTGTTCCTGCAACTCTTTGTGCTTCTATTAATGCATTTTTTATTGACTTTGCAGCTTGCTCAATATTAGTTATAACACCTTTTCTTATTCCCTGCGTTTTTTCAGTTCCAATTCCAATTATCTTAATACCATTTTCATCATGTTGTGCTATTACTGCACAAATCTGGAAAGAGCCGATATCTATACCTAAAATTTTTGTACTCAAGATAAATTACCTTTTGATATATTCTTTAATTTCATAGTATTTTTTTAGTTTGTTTGTTAAATCTTTTATTAACTCATTATTTTTAAGCATTGTAACGTTTTGCTGTGTTATTTGCTTATAGTTATTATCTATATTATCTACAAGCAACCTTTGTTCCAAAATATCGTATATAACGGCCTTATCTTCTAATATAACATAATCTTTTTTGTTGTTAGTTTCAAAAAGTTGAGAAACAAAAGCTCTAGTCTCACTTTCATTTAATCCTGAGATAGAGCTATTTATATCTCTACTAATAAAGCCTATATCAGTTCCTTTGAAATTTTGTAAAGACTCTTTTGCCATAGTTGTTAAGTTTTCTTTTTTCTTTTTATCTTTATAAATTTCAAGTACCATTGCTCTTGCTTGTTCAAAACTCATAGGTTGTGGAGGAGTTATACTTTTTACTCTAACTATTAAATATCCATCTTTATATGTAAATGGTTTTATAACCTCACCAACTTTTGCCCCTTTTATTTCATCAAGTGAGAATGTCGCATTATCTTCATTTATACTAATAAATTCATTTGTTACAAGCTCAGCTTTTTTGATAGAGGTATATTTTTTTAAAGCATCAGTCTTGCTTTTCTCAATATTGTAGTCTTTGATAACTTCAGTCTTTACTTCGTCAAATGATTTAATTTTATCATCAGAGCCTTTATATCTCTCCTTATTTTCGTTGTAGTAGTCACTCAAAGTAGTTTGATTTACATCATTTTTATTTGACTCTATAAAGTATGTTTCAAGACCGTATATAGTCTTTGTCATATAGTTGTTTTTATTTATTTCCCAAAGATTCTTTAGCTCTTTTTCATCTATTTTTATATCACTTTGATTAGCATTTATTATCTGTATTGCTAATTTGTCTTGCATAAAAAAGCTTGCTTCCATCATTGCAACGTCTTCTTTGCTGGCTGGTAAATTTAAAATAGTTCTAAGTTTATCAAGTAGTATTGTTAGTTTTAAATTTTCTTCAAAATCGGTTGGATTTATTCTGGCCCTTCTTAAAATATCATAGTATAAATTTTTATCAAAAGCACCATCTTTTTGAAATGTTGGATCAACGATTATATATTTTAAAATATCATCTTTGCTAACACTAAGACCTATATCGTCTGCAAAATTTAATAGTAAATTCTCTTGAATTGTAGCCTGAAGTGCAGCATTTTGTAATCCTAACTCATTAGCCTTTTCTTGCGTTAATTTACCATCAAAAAGGTTATTGTAGTATTGATACAAACTATCGTATTTTTGTTGTAGCTCTTGAATGCTTATATTTCTGTGTCCTACTTTTGCTACTGAAGTGGCCCGATTGCTGTTTAAATCATATGCTCCCCAGCCTACAAAGCCTGCTCCAACAAAGGCTATTGTACTTACCCAAATGGTAACAACTAGGTATTTTTTATGTTTTTGCATCCAAGACAACATTAAATTTTCCTTTAAAAGACTAACGAAATTTTGTATGATATATTATATAAAATTGCCTTAAATAAGCTTAAAATAGGGGCTTTAAAAATACCTTTGTGAAGAATTTTGCTAACAATTTTTTAGTATTGTTAGCAAAATTTTAAATACTATAATCGCTATAACCACTAGTTAAATGAAGCAATTTGCAACTATTTTCTAGCAAAGCTATCTCTTTTGCAAGAAGCTGAGGGCTTCTACTGTATGCGTAAATGCCATATCCTTTAACGATAATAATATTTGTATTTTTTTCTAGCATATATCTATAAATTTCAGTTTCTGCACGTTCATACCAGTCATCATATTGTTTTGGATCATAAACAGAAATTTTATCAAATCTCATATACCCAAAATAATCTTTCGGTACTATTTTTTCATGTTTCATTGCGTAGGCAGTTGCGTATGGTGGCATCGCGTAGCAAACAAATCTCGCCTCATTTATATTTTTATAAATATTTAAGTGTATATCAGCATCAAGACTAGCTTCATTCCAACGATAGTCTTTTTTTGATGAAAGAAGTGTCAAATCATCATCTTTTAAATTATCAAAAATGGCATTTTGTTTATTGATTATAAATTGATTTTTTTCGACTCTTGCCGAAATCGAGCCGTGAAAGACGCCAAAAAAATTCTTTCTAAACATAGAAAGTGATATCGTTTTTATCTCATTTATTGAGTGTTCTAGCTCCATTTTTTCTCCTACGTTTAAGCGATTATATTTAAGCTATCTTAAAATTTATGTAAAATTTTGTGTAATGATAGCTTTTTAAGTAAAATTTCGATAAATTTTCCACACTATTTACTATAAAGAGGCAGTGTTGCAAAGTCCACATATCAGTGTTTTACTTGATGAAGTTCTATCTTTTTTTAAAAATTTAAATGGAAATTTTATAGATTGTACGCTTGGATATGCTGGGCATTCTAGCGCCATTTTGTCTCAAAATAAAAATTTAAATTTAATTGCCTGTGATAGAGATAACGAAGCTATAAATTTTTCACTAAAAAAACTTGAGCCATTTGTCAGTAGGGTTAAAATTTATAAAAGTAACTTCTCTGAATTGACTAGCAAGCTAAGTCAAGAAGAAATTTTAAATGTTAGAGGAATTTTGGCTGACATCGGCGTTAGCTCGCTTCAGATAGATAAAGATGATAGAGGCTTTAGTCTTGGCTCAAGTACGCTTGACATGCGCATGGACAAAGAGCGAAATTTTAGCGCATATGATGTTGTAAATGATTACTCTTTTGATGAGTTGGTTAGAATTTTTAGAGATTATGGCGAACTAAAAAATGCTGCCGGGATCGCAAACAAGATTATAAATGCTAGAAATTTAGGCAAGATAACGAGTGCAAAAGAGCTTGCAAATTTAATAGGTACAGCCCAGATAAAAGGGCGCGGAGTTAGCCCTGCTATACTTGCCTTTCAAGCCATCAGGATAGAGGTAAATGGTGAGCTAGATGAGCTAACAAATTTACTTGATAGTATAGAAAAATGTGGGTTTAAAGATTGTCTTGTGGCGATTATTACATTTCACTCGCTTGAAGATAGGATTGTAAAAGAGCGCTTTAAAAAATGGGCTAATAGCTGTATCTGCCTACCTGGTGTTTATAGATGTGAGTGCGGAAATAACCACGAATTAGGCGAAATTTTGACAAAAAAGCCACTAACAGCAAGCCAAAATGAGCTAAAGATAAACTCGCGAAGCAAGAGCGCAAAACTGCGGGTTTTTAAGATAAAGGGATAAAGATGCAAGAAAAAGAAGAGCTATTATCACTTCACGACGAGGAGCAAAAACGTGAGGTAAATTTAAGCTTTAAGACATTAGTGATGGTTTATTTAGCTGTTTTTATAGCTCTAGCTATATTTTTGCCAAAAATTTACATAGCGAATCAAATTTATTATATAAGTAGAGATATAGCGGACATTAGCGGTAAGCGAGATATGCTTTTAGAGGAAAATAGAGCTCTTAATATAAAGCTCGAAAATTTACGTTATAAAAATCAAATTTTAAATAATATGCAAGAGCGTCAATGGAAATAACTAAACATTTAAATTTTTATTTATTCTCATCTAAATTTTTGCGGTTCAATTATATTGGCAAATAATATAGCCATTTTGTATATAACTGTACAAAAATAAAATTAGCTCAATAAAAAAGCCTATTTTAACTTACTAATTACTTTCTTTTTGAGAGATTAGCTTTTCATATATATATTGTTCTAAATCTTTTTTTAATATGTCATTTTTTATAGCAGTATTATAAATTTCTTCGACCTTGCTTGAGTATTTTTCATAGCTGAAATATGGAAAATGCACACTCCAGGCTTTTTTGATAAGATCGTGACTTATCTCTCTTCTTGCCCAAACTTTAAACATATCAAAGCCAATGAAAACGGCCGAAGTAACGGCAGCAGTCGCTATTATCGATATGTGTGCATCAGTTTTTGCTAAAAAATGATGCGTGATGATTAACAATGGAAATAAAATGACAAAACAGATAAGTGCGTAAATCTGATAGAGCTTGATGTGGTTAAATCTAAAATTTAGCTTTGCTCCATCTATTAGCATACCTTCGTTAAAAAGGGCATTTGCTTCAAGTAGATCCCTGAATAAAACTGGCTGTTTTGAAACAAAAAAAACGTTTTTTATGATTCTATCTTTTAAAGTTTCTTGCATTTTTTATAGACTTTTTACCTTTGAAATTTTGGCTCATTATATCTAAGAATCTATAAATTCAAACAAAATTAGATACAATTTGCCCAAAATTTAAGGAGCTAAAAATGGTAGATCAAGCTTTACAAACCGTCTTTTTAAATGGAGAATTTTTGCAAAAAGACGAGGCAAAAGTTAGTGCTTTTGATAGAGGATTTATATTTGGCGATGGAATTTATGAGGTTGTACCTGTGATAAATTCAAAAATGGTTGATAAAGATGGGTTTTGGGCGAGATTTGAAAGAAGCTTAAATGAAATAGATATAAGTTTGCCCTACGAAAAGGAAAAATTTGAAGCGATTTTAAACGAGATAATCTCCAAAAACTCCTTAAAAGAAGGCGGAATTTACATGCAAGTAACAAGAGGCGTGGCGTTTAGAAATTTCTATTTTATGGAAAATTTAACACCAAGCGTCTTTATCTTTTGCTACGAGAGTGAAATTTTAAACAATCCTGCTGCAAAAACTGGCATAAAAGTGGTAAGCGTCGAGGACATCAGGTGGAAAAGACGCGACATTAAGTCGATCTCGCTTCTAGCTCAGTGCTACGCTAAAAATGAGGCTCATAAAAAGGGCGCGGACGAGGGCTTTATGGTCGAAAATGGCTTTGTCACGGAGGGCTGTAGCTCGAGCGCTTTTATCATCAAAGATAAAACCCTCATCACCAAGCCGCTTTCAAATGAAATCTTGCCAGGGATCCGCCGCATGAGGCTTTTAAGGATCGCTAAAGATATCGGACTAAAGATAGAAGAGCGTAAATTTAGCATGGACGAGGTTTATGGCGCTGATGAAGTCTTTATCTCGGCTGCTACGCTCATCCTTTTGCCAGTCATCTATGCTGACGGCAAGGCGATAAACGGCGCAAAAGTGGGCGAAATCTCAAGCAAACTTCGTGAAATTTATGCTAGCGAGCTTTTAAAAGAAGCCGGGCTTTGAGAGAAAAGGTTTTAATAAGCGCCTGCCTTGCTGGCATAAACTGCAAATTTAATGGCGAAAATAATCTCTTAGATAGAGCCATTTTAGATGAAATTTCAAAGAGATATCATTTGCTTTTTGTTTGTCCTGAAGTTTACGGTGGGCTTAGCACGCCAAGGGAACCGGCTGAGATGAAAAATGGTGCGGTTGTTTGTAAATTTTCAGGTAAAGATGTGAGTAAAAATTTCAAAAATGGAGCAGAAATTTGCCTAAAGATAGCCAAACTAAATGGCTGCAAAAAGGCTATTTTAAAATCAAAAAGCCCAAGTTGTGGAAGTGGACAAATTTATGACGGAAGTTTTAGTAAGAGGCTTATTTTAGGCGATGGCATCACAGCAAAACTACTAAAAGAAAATAAAATTTTAGTTTACAGCGAAGAAGAGATAGTAGGGTTTGATGTTTGATAGGCTAAAAGACAACATTATACTTGAGGTGATTTTTAAGTACATCATCTTGTTGCTACTTTTTATCTGTGTGATCGGTCTTTTTATGAGCGGCATTCTTTTCTTGAATGGGGAGATGAGTGAAAATTCTCTGAATTTACACATTTTCTTTGGCTTTAGTTTGGTTGTTTTGACGATTATTCATAGTTATGTTAAAAAGAAAAAGTTAAAGAAGCTAAGCCTTGAGTTTAAAAATATCTTAAATAACAAGCCAGTGCAGATGGACTGCAATACAACTAGGTTTTTAAATGCTTTAAATGATGTAAAAGTGGGCGAGCTTTCAAAGAAATTTGGCTCTGATATTGTAGAAATTTTAAGGTCAAATGACATAAAAGTAAAAAGCGTGAATGAGACTATGAAACAAATTTGTAAAAATAACGATGAAAAGATGTTTTATATTTTTGTTTTGATTGTAGAAGCTATTTTTAAGGATAAGGAAAAAAATTGAAAAAGGGTATATTTTTAGCATTTAGTGTTGCTTTATTTTTGGGATGTTCACAGACCCAGCCAAAGCCAAGTGTGCAAAATTCTTTACCAGATGAAAATGTATATAAGCCAAATGAACGCATTAGTTTGCTTGATTTTGAAATGAAGCAAGATGCCTCGTCGCTACCGCAAAATATGCAAAGTGCAAGCTTTGACCAAGAAGAAATTTTAAAAAGAAGGTTTAAGGTTTTTACATTAAGGGGTGTAAAATTTAATCCAAACGATGTCTTTTGGGCATTTAATATATATAAGCCAAGCGAAAAGAGAAAGTATTTTGGTTCAAATTTTAGACAGATACCTCAAAGCTGGTTTGACGCACAAAAGGATAATGCAAATTTTTCAGCTCTTTCAAGCATTTCTGCTTATGCTCTAACTTCGGCAAACACAGCTTTAAGAAATTTTCCAACCGATGAGCCGATATTTTTAAATCCGCAAACTCCAGGCGAGGGATATCCGTTTGATTATTTGCAAGAATCAACCCTAAGCATCGCTCATCCGCTCTTTGTATCGCACCTCTCAAAAGATAGGGCATGGGCGTTTGTGAGTGATGATGCGGTTTGGGGCTGGGTGAAGGTTGAAGATATCAAATTTATAAGCGATGAAGAGGCACTTGCCTATCAAAAATCAAGCTTTGTCACGATAAAAACCGACAAAATGCCAGTTTATGACAAGGGTGGAAACTTTTTATTTTACTCACGTGTCGGCGCGATACTGCCAGTTTTGGCGCAAGACGACAAAAACTACTACGGCAAAATTTATGTAAGAAATATGCTTAGGGAGTTTGTCCTCCCAAAGTCTTTTAGCGCCCTTTTTCCACTTAAATTTAATGACTCAAATTTAAAGACAATTCTTAGTTCGCTTCTTACTCAGCCTTATGGCTGGGGCGGGGTGGATAAGCTAAGAGACTGCTCGCTTTTTACAAAAGACTTGCTAGCAAGCTTTGGCGTGTGGCTGCCTAGAAACTCAAGGGCTCAAGCAAATATGGGAGAGAAGATCAATCTAAAAGGACTTAGTAACGCCGCTAAGACAAAAGAGATAAAAGAAAAAGGTGTGCCATATCTTACGCTTGTGCATCTGCCAGGGCATATCATGCTTTATGCTGGATACAAGGGCGATGATATATATGTAGTGCATGATGCTTGGGGACTAAAAACCGAAAATAACGGCAGAGCGTTAATCGGTGCTACGGCAGTAACTACGCTAAATATCGGACAAAACAGAAGCGATATACAAAACTCAAATTTACTCATTTCAAAGGTGGACTCTATAAATGTGATAAAGCCGGAAAATGTCATAAGCGATAAAGCTAGAAAAATTTCAGCTTTGCAAAGGGCTTATGGTGTTAAGGTTGAGGATAATTTGGTCAAATTAGGTGATGGAACAATATTTGTCTATGATGACTTTAAACAAAAAGATGATGAGTGTAGTATCGGTGCTGATATAGAGGATATGAATGCGCTTGATTACGCTGCATTTTCGCCGCTTAGCACCGCACTAAGTGATGCTGGCAGATGTAGAAATTATGAATTTTTAGGCAAAATTTATGGCTCAAGCGAGAGTGAGGTAAAAGCAAATTTAGTAAATGTCATCTGGCTAAAGGACTTTTTAAATTTGCCTTTGAAATTTAACTCTAAAAATGGAGCTGCAGCCGCTTTACAAGATGTAAGTAATGAGCTAAACGATATGGTAAAAAGTGATGCGAGCTTGCTTGAGTATTTAAAAAATCTAGGTGGAACATTTAAGTGGCGAGTGATCGCTGGCACAAACCGCTTGAGTCCGCACAGCTACGGTATTGCGATCGATATAAATGTGAAAAAGAGCCATTACTGGCAGTGGAGCAAGGGCTATGAGAATTTGATCCCTGAAAAGATCGTGCGAGTTTTCGAGAAACATAAATTTATCTGGGGCGGACGCTGGAAGCACTTTGATACGATGCACTTTGAGTATCGCCCAGAGATGTTTGAGTAAATGAAAGAGCAAATTTTAGAAATTTTATCTCGCTCAAACGTCTTTTTAACAGGCGGCGGCGGTGTTGGCAAGAGCTATTTAACCGCCTCCGTCATCAGACACTACAAAGAAAATTTTAAAAACGTCATAATCCTTGGCTCAACTGGTATAAGTGCCGTTAGCCTTGGAGGAGTTAGCTTGCATAGTTTTTTTAAATTTGGCTACTGTAAGGACTATGAGGAGCTAAGGCGCTTTGACTATCATCAAAAAGACAAACTAAGCAAGCTAAGAAATATGCTTGATGCATGTGATCTGCTTGTAATTGATGAAATTTCAATGGTGAGCTCAGATTTAATGGAGATGATAAGATACCGACTACTTACTTCCAAATTTAAAGGTAGGGTGCTTATAGTGGGTGATTTTTATCAGCTTCCACCAGTGCAAAGGGAACAAAACGAAAATAGGCTTTTTAATTTTTTATATGCTTTTAACTCCAGTGCGTGGGAGGATATGAAATTTACAAATGTTGAGTTACTAGTCTCGAAACGTACAAACGATCTTAAATTTTATGAGATTCTCTCTCGTCTTAGAGTAGGCGAGCTAGATGATGAAATAATGAGCTATATAGAGAGTTTAAGAGTGACCAAGATAGAGCCAGATGATGATACAAGTGTGCTTTTTGGCAGAAACGCCGAGGCTGAAATGCTAAATCAAAAAAGGCTTTCAGAACTTGACACGCCACTTGAAATTTCAAACTCAGATGTGAGCATTTTGGATGAAAATTTAGATAAAAAAGAGTTTGAAAAATGGGCAAATACACTAAATATCTCAAGAGATTTGGAGATGAAGATAGGCGCTAAGATCATCTTTACATCAAATAAATGGGGTGAGTACTATAACGGCGAGCAAGGCAAGATCATGCAAATCTTAAAAGAAAACGGCATCATCTCAAGCGTGATCGTGAAAAAAGATAGCGGCGAAATTTGCGAGATAGAAAAAGCCGCTTATATATTTAGTTCGTTAAATTTAAACGAAGATGAGATCGAAGAAAATGTACAGGCATCGCTCTATCAGTTTCCATTTAAGCTTGCTTATGCTCTAACTATCCACAAATCTCAAGGAATGAGCATAAACTCGCTCATTTGCAATATCAACCATATTTTTGCCAAAGGACAACTCTACGTCGCACTTTCTCGTGCAGTAAGTCCTAAAAATTTAAAACTTTTTTATGATAAAAAAAGTGATTTTAGGCAGCATTTAAGAAAAGTGGTTAAAATTGACGACGAAGTTAAGAAATTTTACCAAGAAAACGTATTTTTGCATATTAAGGAGAATTTATGAAAAAGCTATTTTTAAGCCTTGCTTTTTGTGTTTTTGCGTTTGCAGACGTGCTAAAAGTAAGAGATTTTCAAACAGATATCTACTCAAAAGCTGGACAAAATTTAACAAAAAAGATAAATATGAACCTTGAAGTTGTCGGACGTGATATTGAAGAAAATGAAGCGTATGTTCTTGATGCTTTAAACATAATAGTTGGTAGCTTTTACGTGGAGGATATTTTAACCTCAATGGGAAAAGAGAAATTTAAAGAGCTTTTCATAAAATACGCAGCCAAAAAGCACTCTCTTGATATCGATGATGTGCTTATCTTAAATATAAAAGTGATAAATAATCTTGAACTAAGCGAGATCATAAAAGCAATAAAAAGCCAAAATTTATGCTCTGATCCAAGTGTTAATGAAGAGATTGTAGCAAAACCAGAAAAGAAGAAAAAGGGCAATGAGATTATCATCTCTCCAGATCCAAATGACGTAGTTCAAAAGCCTATCGATCTAAATAATGTTCAAGAATTTGGAAAAGATTTTGGAGAGAAGTGAGTAAATTTGGCTAAAGCTAGCCAAATTTATTGATTTACAATGTCGTAACCTTGAGGAATGACAGGAGTTAGCGTCTCTTGTGGTATGAGCGCGTCTTTTACTGGGTTGCTTAGAGTTATTTTTATCTTATTTGAAAGTTTATCTTTATAGTCAATCGTCGTTGGAAGCGTGTTTTTAATAGTTATAAAGTATTCAACTCCGTCATATATCGCTTTGTAAAGTGTTGGTTGAATTTGCTCCGCATGAGCCAAAACTTGCGTCAAATTTGGCGTATCATCAAGCTTTGAAATGATGGCTTGCTCAAGCTCGTCCTCAATAACGATCACACGTTCTTTGTTAAAATAAATTCTCTTTGGCGTTGGACTTTCGTATATCCAAAGTGCAGTATTGTCGTTTTTTGCGTAAAATCTACCCTTATAATTTATACTTTTGCCCTCGCTAAAGACAGTTTGCGTAAAGTCGCTTTGCAGGCTTTTAAAATTTAAGCCAGCACCAAATGAGCAAACTGCGACGAGAGATGCAACTAGAAATTTTCTCATTTTTTATCCTTTTTTGGCGTATTCTAGCCCAGTTTAATTAAATAAATAGTTAAACTATGCTAATATCCAAAGTTTAAAAATTTAGGAAGGTAAAGTAATGATTTCATCGGTATTTAGAAAGATTTTTGGCACGAAAAACGATAGAGAAGTCAAAAAATATATAAAACGTGTGGCGCAGATAAATGCGCTAGAGCCTACTTATGAGAAGATGAGCGATGATGAGCTTAAGATCAAATTTAATGAGCTAAAAGCCCAAGTAGTAGAAGAAAAAGTCACTTTAGATGAAATTTTAAATGATGTTTTTGCGATCGTTAGAGAGGCTAGCAAAAGGGTGCTTAAGATGCGCCATTTTGACGTACAGCTAATAGGCGGCATGGTACTAAACGAGGGCAGGATCGCTGAGATGAAAACGGGCGAGGGTAAGACCTTGGTGGCAACTTTGCCAGTTATATTAAACGCGATGAGCGGCAAGGGTGTGCACGTAGTGACCGTAAACGACTACCTTGCAAAGCGTGATGCTACGCAAATGGGCGAGCTTTATAACTTTTTAGGCTTAAGCGTTGATGTAATACTAAGCGGCGGATACGACGACGAGGTAAGGCAAGCTGCCTATAACGCCGACATAACATACGGTACAAACTCAGAATTTGGCTTTGACTACCTTCGTGACAATATGAAATTTGAAGCTGGTCAAAAGGTGCAAAGAGGTCATAACTTCGTTATCGTGGATGAGGTCGATAGTATATTGATAGATGAGGCTAGAACACCACTTATAATCTCTGGTCCAACAAACCGCACGCTTGATGGCTACATAAGAGCCGATCAAGTCGCAAAACAGCTTACCAGAGGCACTCCAGCTGATCCAAATGTGCCAGGCTCAAAGCCAACAGGGGACTTTATAGTCGATGAAAAAAATAGAACGATAATGATCACAGAAGCTGGCATCAGCAAGGCTGAAAAATTATTTGGTGTTGAAAATTTATATAACCTTGAAAATGCCATACTAAGCCACCACTTAGATCAAGCTCTAAAAGCTCACAATCTTTTTGAAAAAGATGTTCATTATGTCGTAAAAGATGGCGAGGTAGTCATTGTTGATGAATTTACTGGACGTCTAAGCGAAGGCAGACGCTTTAGTGAGGGGCTTCACCAAGCGCTTGAGGCAAAAGAGGGCGTAAAAATCCAAGAAGAGAGCCAAACGCTAGCTGATACAACATACCAAAACTACTTTAGGATGTATAAAAAGCTTGCGGGTATGACTGGTACAGCTCAAACTGAGGCCACTGAGTTTTCTCAAATTTATAACCTTGAAGTTATCTCGATCCCTACAAACCTGCCAGTTAAAAGGATCGATCAAAACGATCTTATCTATAAAACTCAAAATGAAAAATTTAAAGCTGTCATCGATGAAGTCAAAAAGGCTCACGAAAAGGGTCAGCCAGTACTTGTAGGAACTGCAAGTATCGAGCGCAGTGAAGTGCTTCACGAGATGCTTAAAAAGGCTGGCATCCCACACTCTGTGCTAAATGCTAAAAACCACGAAAAAGAGGCCGAAATCATCGCTCAAGCTGGTGTAAAAGGTGCTGTGACTATCGCTACAAATATGGCAGGACGCGGTGTTGATATCAGGATCGATGATGAGGTTAGAAATTTAGGCGGTCTATATATCATAGGCACCGAAAGGCACGAGAGTAGAAGGATAGACAATCAGCTCCGTGGCCGTGCTGGACGTCAGGGTGATCCTGGTATGAGTAGATTTTATCTAAGTCTTGAAGATAATCTTTTAAGAATTTTTGGTAGCGACCGTATAAAAGCGATCATGGATAGGCTTGGTATCGACGAGGGCGAGAGTATCGAGAGTCGCATGGTAACAAGAGCTGTTGAAAATGCCCAAAAAAAAGTTGAGAGCTTGCACTTTGAGGCTAGAAAGCACTTGCTTGAGTATGACGACGTGGCAAATGAGCAAAGAAAAACTATCTACAAATACCGCGACGAGCTACTTGATAAAAACTACGATATGAGCGAAAAGATAGCTCAAAATAGAAAAGAGTACGCTGCAAATTTACTTGATACAGCTGAAATTTTCCATGGCGGCTTGAAAGATGACTTTGATATTAAAAATTTATGCTCTATCATCCTTGCAGATTGTGGCGAAGAGATAGACGAGAGCGAGTTAAAAGGCCTAGAGTATGATGAGCTAATAGAAAAGATTGCGCAAATTTTTGAAGTAAGATATAACGAAAAAATGAGCATTCTAAATGAAGATCAAAGAAAAGAGATAGAGAAAATTCTATACCTTCAAGTACTTGATAATGCGTGGAGAGAGCACCTTTATCAAATGGATATCCTAAAAACCGGTATCGGACTTAGAGGGTATAATCAAAAAGATCCGCTTGTTGAATACAAAAAAGAGAGCTATAACCTCTTTATGGAGCTAGTTAGCAGGCTAAAAAGTGAGAGTGTTAAGACGCTTCAGGTTGTAAGATTTAAGAGTCGTGAGGAGCAAGAAGAGCAAGCTAGAATGATGCTTGAAGCTAGTCAAAATGCTGAAAATGAAAATTTAAGCTACAACAACCAAGGCGAGGATGATAAATTTACGCCTGAAAAAAAGATACCAAGAAACGCTCCATGCCCTTGTGGAAGCGGTAAAAAATATAAAGATTGCCACGGAAAAAGTGGCCCTAAAAAAGGCATATTTGCTTAAAATTTCTACTTTTAAGGCGCCAAAAGCGCCTTAATCTTTTAAAGGCTATTTGATGACAAGCTTACCAAAGTACCTACTTTTTAAATATTTAAGATTTGATAAAACTCAGCCATTTATCACCCTAAGTGCCTTGCTTGCCTTTCTTGGTGTTAGCATCGGACTTATGGTTTTGATCGTTGCAATGGCGATTATGAATGGATTTGACAAAGAATTTGAGCGCAAACTTTTTACGATGAACTATCCAATAACCATTCAAAGTGCCTTTAAAGGCTCTATTGATGATGGCTTTGTTGATGAGCTAAAGGCTAGATTTAGCGACCTAAAATTTAGTCCATTTATAAGCACACAGGTCATTTACCGCTCGGCAAATGCACTTGAGGGCGGACTGGTTTATGGCGTAAATTTTAAAGATGAAAAACAGATAAACTCAGTCGTAAATGAAGCTTTAAAAGATAAAGAGCTAGATGGTTTTGAGATACTTGTGGGAAGTGGCATAACAAGTGAGTTTAGACTAAGAAACGATGAAAAACTAACGCTTATCTTTACAAAGGCTGATCCAGCTGGCTTTTCGCTAACGCCAAAGATGAAGCGCTTTGACATCGGTGGCTCATTTACATCTGGGCTAATCGCCTACGATAAGGCGTTTTCATACACTTCAGTTGATGCTTTGAGGAAAATTTTAGACTATCCAAAAGGCGTTTATGATGGAATTCATATCTTTTCAAGTAAGCCATTTGATGATATAAAAAGAGTGCGTGAAGGGCTTCCAGCTGGCACGGTAGCTATTGGCTGGTGGGAGCAAAATGGTAATTTTTTCTCAGCACTCGCACTTGAAAAAAGGGCACTTTTTATCGTTTTGATGCTAATTATCCTTGTGGCGTCGTTAAATATCATAAGCTCGCTGCTAATGACAGTGATGAACCGCAGGCAGGAGATCGCCTTGCTTCTTGCACTTGGGGCTAGTAAAAGTGAGATAAAAAGAAGCTTCTTTTATCAAGGGCTAGTAATCGGGGGCGGTGGCATTATATTTGGCTTGATACTTGGCTTTTTAGGACTATTTTTACTTGGAAATTTCAACATTATAGACTTGCCAGCTGATGTTTATGGCTCAAGCAAACTTCCACTAGAACTTTCTTTGATTGACTTTGTTCTTATAATAGTTGGGGCTATTTTTATCGTTGCTATCTCGTCTTATTACCCAGCTAAAAAAGCCACGGAAGTAAATGTGCTTCAAACTTTAAGAAATGAGTAGAGCCTAGATGCCTAGGCTTGCTCATCGCTTGTAAAAGTTATTTTTAAAAGATTATTTTAAAACTGGCATAAACTCGTAAAATTCTAGGATAAATTTATACTTTTACGCTCTTATATCATGATCGATTTTGCATTGAAGAGCCTCGTGTACGAGTGTTTTTGCCATGACGCGCTCTTCATTTATTAGGTGAAAATTTTTACCCAGCTCACCAAAAATATCTTTATTGCCCTCGCCATTTATTTTTATTATAGTTTGGGTATTTACGCCGTAGTCTTTTATCTTTTGCGCGATGAGTTCCACTCTTTGCTCATTATTAACAGTTATAATAACAGCAGCTGCATCGCTTAGGCAGGCATTTTCAAGTGTGTGACTTTGAAGAACGTTACCTAAAAATACATTTTCCCCACGGCTCCTACCAAGCTCAACTAGACTAATATCATTATCAAGCACAAGGTATAAAAGCTTTGTCTCTTTTAGTCTTAAAACGACCTCTTGCCCAAGCCTTTCATAGCCAAAGACTACGATGTGATTTTTTATTTTTTGCGGCTTTAGAGTTTCATTTGGTTCAACAACGATCTCACGTTCTATGAGGTCTGCTATCGCGTCTAGTTTTTTAAGTATAAAAGGCGTGGCAAACATCGACACAACTGAAGCTGCGATAAAAATTTGAGCAGTTTGTATATCAAGTAAATTTCTAGTAGTCATTAGTCCAAAAACAGCTAGTGCAAATTCGCCTATTTGACAAACACTAAGTGCAGTTTTTGCAGCAACTCTTCGCTTTAAATAGATGCTTAAGATAGCAAAAACAACAACTGCTTTTATCACCATGACACTAAATACTAGGCCAAGAACAAGCCAGATATTTGAGATGACGACAGCAAAATTTATCTGCATACCAACAGTTATAAAAAATAGTCCAAGAAGTAAATCTCTAAAAGGTATGAGATCAACTTCGATTTGGTGCTTATACTGTGTCTCAGCCATCATCATACCGGCCAAAAATGCACCCAAAGAGTATGAGAAGCCAAAGAAGTGAGCCAAAGTGCTAGAGCCAACGACCATAAATAAAATCGTAGCTATAAAAACTTCTTGCGAATTTGTTTGAATAACTTTATAAAATATCCAGTTGATGACATATTTACCAAGTAAAAATAGCACAACGATAAGAATAATCGCACTTGTAAATGTCTTTAGCAAAAGCTCATTTATTGAAGCATCTTGCGAGCTAAACATATCTATCATAAGCAAAATAGGAATGACGGCAATATCTTGAAATAGTAAAATTCCAAGTGCTTTTCTGCCGTAAATTTTGCTCACATCGCCACTATCGTTTAGCGTCTTTAGTACGATCGCAGTTGATGAGAGTGCAAGTGCAAGGCCTGCAATAAGTGCCGTTTCGTCTTTTAAGTGAAGGGCATAATAAAGCATAACGCCCATTATAAAGCCACTTAAACAAACCTGTAAGCCACCGTTTAAAAAAACCTCTTTTTTCATTCCCATTAAGTGTTTAAAGCTAAACTCAAGCCCAATGGTAAACATCAAAAATGCGATACCAAATTCCGCGATATGAGAAATTTCATCATTGCTTTTTAGGTTGAAAAATTCTGATATAAGCGTACCTGTTACGATGTAGCCGATGATGGTTGGTATCTGAAATTTTTTAAAAATGACGTTTAATGCGACTGAGATCGCTGCAACAAGCAAGAAACCTTCTAAAATTTGTTCCATATATTATTTTTTGCCTTCGTAAAATACAAGATCAAAGCTACTTTTTCTTTTTACAAGCGATCTTTTTGTGCTAGTTTGGTTGGTAGCTTCGTGCAATTTTTTATTTAGCTCATCAATAGTTGATTCTAAATCGTCAATTTTTTCTTTCAACTGAAGTATCACATCAACGCCGGCTAAATTTACACCTAGTTCGCGGGTTAAATTTAGTATAGTTTTTACGCGATCAACATCTTTTTGTGAGTAGAGCCTCATCTTGCCATCTGTTCTTGATGGCTCGATAAGTCCCTCTCTTTCATACTGTCTTAAAGTTTGTGGATGTATGCTTAAAACCTTTGCAACAACGCTTATTAAAAAAAGTGGTTCTTCATAATTTTGCATTTTTTACTCCGGTAATTTTTCTTTTAACTCTTTTACTAAGCCTTCATCAAGCTCACTAATATTTGGAAGTTTTACCCTGGCTTTTAAGTAAAGATCGCCATAAATTCCGCTCTTTCTGTTTTGCACGCCATACCCTTTTAAACGGATCTTTGTGCCTGTTTTTGAGTTCTCAGCGATCTTAATCGTGACATCTTTTTTGTAAGTATGTACATCGACTTTTCCGCCAAAAAGCATAGTTTTTAGTGGAATTTCTATATCTTTATAAAGGTCATCTCCGACTCTTTCATATTCGTCGCTTGGCTCAACGCTAATGGCAAGTATGAGGTCGCCTTTTTGACCACCAGCACTCTTGCCTTTGCCTTTTACACGAAGCTTCTCGCCGCCTTCTATGCCGCTTGGAATTTTTATCTTAATGCTTTCGCCATTAAAATTTATCTTATGTTCACCACCAGTTACAGCTACGTCAAATGGTATAGAAATTTTTGCATTTACGTCTAGATCAGCTCCACCAAAGTCAAATCCACCACTACTAAATCCGTCAAAGCCTCCAAAATTACTACCAAATCCGCTGCTAAATTTAGCTCCACCGCCGCCAAAGCCACCTGAGAAGATATTCTTTAAAATTTCATTTAGATCGCCCATATCGGCTGAACTACTAGCAAAGTCGTGGAAATTTTGACCGCCAAACATAGTATCGCCGTACTGGTCGTATTGAGCTCGTTTTTTATCGTCGCTTAAAATTTCATAAGCAGCATTTATCTCTTTAAATTTATCTTCTGCTCCAGGGTCTTTGTTGATATCTGGGTGATATTTTCTGGCAAGTTTTCTATAAGCTTTTTTTATCTCGTCACTTGAGGCACCCTTTGAAACCCCTAAAGTCTCATATAAGCTTTCACTCATATATTCTCCTTATATTTTTTTGATACGGATTATATCACAAAGCTTTAGTCTATGCAAGTCAAGTTTATTTTTGTTTAATAACAAGAAAAAGTGTTAAGATTTTATTTTTTCACTATATTTATAATTTGCAAAAATTTTTAGTTTAAAGGAAAAAAATGAAAAAGATTGTGCTAATTTCATTAGTAGCAGCTTCTTTTTTAGTGGGGGCTGATATTAAATTTAATGAAGCTAACTCTAATATCACGAGAGTCTCACCACTTAGCGATAAAAATAGCGTACTTTCTTATTATGACTCGATCGCTCAGGCAAAGCTTTCAGTTGTAAATATCTCAACTACAAAAACGGTAAATAATGCTGGCATTGAGCAGATGTTTAACGACCCTTTCTTCAATGAATTTTTTGGATTTAACTTTGCAAAACCAAAAGAAAAAGAAAAAACTACTTCACTTGGCTCTGGTGTTATCATCTCAAATGATGGATATATCGTTACAAATAACCACGTTATAGAAGATAGCGATCAAATAGTCGTAACTCTTGCAAATGGCGGCAAAGAGTATAAAGCCAAACTAATAGGAAGTGATCCAAAAACCGATCTAGCCGTCGTAAAGATAGAAGCAAACGGACTAAATGCGATCACTTTTGCAGACTCATCAAAGCTGCTTGATGCAGACGTCGTATTTGCAATAGGTAATCCATTTGGCGTTGGTGAAAGTATCACTCAAGGTATCATTTCAGGGCTAAATAAAGATAATATCGGGCTTAATCAATATGAAAATTTCATCCAAACAGATGCTTCGATAAACCCAGGAAATTCAGGTGGAGCTTTAGTTGATAGCAGGGGCTATTTGGTTGGAATAAACTCGGCCATACTTTCAAAAAGTGGTGGCAATAACGGCATTGGCTTTGCGATCCCATCAAATATGGTAAAAGATATCGCTAAAAAGCTGATAACTGACGGCAAGATCGAGCGTGGCTTTATCGGCGTTACGATTGCAAATTTAACTGATGAGCAAAAAGAGCTTTACACAAATAAAGAAGGTGCTTTAATAAGTGGCGTAGAGCAAGGCATGCCAGCAGATGAGGCTGGACTAAAAAGAGGCGATTTGGTTATATCAGCTAATGATAAAGCTATCAAAAATGCAAATGATCTTAAAAATTTCATTGGCTCACTAACTCCAAATAGCAGCGTTGATATAACTTACGAGCGATCAAATAAAATAATGAATGCAAAAATCAAGCTTGCAAACGCTGATCACAATTCAAAAGACATAGCAAAAAGCATTATCATCGAAGGACTTAGCGTTAGCAATCTAAGCGATGAGATAAGATATAAATACAAAATCAGTCCAGATACTCAAGGTGTGCTAGTAACTGATGTGAAATCAGGCTCAAAAGCTGAAGACTTTGGCTTTGAAAGAGGCGATGTGATCGTTCAAGTTGGCGAAGAGAGTATAAAAGATCTTCAAACATTTGCAAATACAATCAAAAATACAAAAGGTAAAAAGACACTAGTGTGGATAAATCGCGGTGGTATCATACAAGGCCTTGTTATAAAATAATCATCCAAGAGCTGAAATTTCAGCTCTTAACCCTTTTAAATTTTTAAAATCTTAATCTGCTATAATCCTTAAAAATAAATTTACAACAGGAAAGATCATGACTAGAATTTTAATGATAGAAGATGATATGGAGCTTGCTGAAATTTTAACTGAATATCTAGAAAACTACGATATTGAAGTAGTAACTGCTGAAGAGCCATATATCGGACTATCTACGCTAAATACAAGTAAATTTGACCTAGTGATACTAGATCTTACATTGCCTGGTATGGATGGATTAGAAGTTTGTAAAGAGATCAGGAAAAATCACAATATTCCTATTATCATATCAAGTGCAAGACATGATATAACGGATAAGGTAAATGCTCTTGATAACGGAGCGGATGATTATTTGCCAAAGCCATATGACCCACAAGAGCTTTTGGCTCGTATCAAAAGTCATCTAAGAAGGCAGAGTATCACCCCAGCAAATGAAGCGAGAAATTTAAATAAAGACCTGGTTCTAAAAGAATTTGAACATGAAATTTTATTTAAAGGAAACGTACTAAATTTAACTGCCGCAGAATACGATATCTTAAAATATCTACTTTTAAAAGAGGGCGGAGCGGTTACTAGAGAGGAGCTTATCTATAACTGCGAGAGCATAAACGAGGATAGCTCAAACAAAAGTATTGACGTCATCATCGGCAGAATTCGCCAAAAACTAAATGAAAATCCAAAAGAGCCAAAATACATACACGCTATCCGTGGTATCGGCTATAAATTGGTTCTTTGATGCCAAGATCGTCTATTTTTATAACCATAACTTTTATCTTTGCCCTTGCTCTCGTTTCGATATTTCTAGCTTTTTTATGGCTCATGGGCTTTGATAAGCAAAACTATACAAGAGAGCTAAATAACAAATACTCAAACGTTGCTAGGACAAATTTATTTTATATGGGTGGCATCATAAATAAAGCTCAGTATGACCGTCAGCTCTCAAACATCGATATGCCAGAGATCACAGCTAAAAACGAAAAAGAAGAAATTTTAAAAAATGCAGCCGTTTTAGAAGAAATTTCAAGCGATCTAGGTTCAAGTGCGATCTTGCTTTATGACAAGCATCATTACTTAAGGATTGAGCATTTAGACGAGCTAAAACTTTTAATGGATAAGGAATTTCAGCCTTATAGATACGAGGTGATAAAGGCTGTTTTTCTGGTGGTTGCGGTCATTTTGCTAGGTGCTTACATTTTTGTCATATATAAGATAAAACCACTTAGAAAGCTAAAGCGTCAGATTGTGAAATTTGCAAATGGCGAGCTTGATGGCGTACAAAATGTCGGCAATGGCAAGGATGAAATTTCTGAAGTTTCAGAGGCATTTTATGAGGCGGTTTGTCAGATCAAGGCGCTTAATGACTCAAGGCACCTTTTCTTAAGAAATATAATGCACGAGCTAAAAACTCCTATCACAAAAGGTCTAATAGCCGCTCAAATGATAGAAAAAAGTAAAAATCAAGAGAGGCTGATCTCTGTCTTTCACAAGCTTGAAAATTTGATAAACGAACTTGCAGCGATAGAGCAGATAACATCAAAAATAGGACTTAGTAATAAAACGCCATGTTTTATGAGGGATCTTATCGATGAGGCAATCGATATAGCCATGGTTGAAAAAGAGTGTGTTGGTATCAGTGAGCTTGATGAGGTTAGGGTGCTTGTTGATTTCAAGCTATTTTCAGTTGCTATAAAAAATATGATAGATAATGGTATAAAGTACTCAACTGATAAGCATGTAAATATCGTTGTTAGCAAGGATCATATGAAATTTATAACCCAAGGTGAGAAGCTAAAAAATGATCTTGACTTTTATATCCAGCCATTTATCAAAGGAGAGGATACGCAAAAGAGTTTTGGACTAGGCTTATATATAGTTAGCAATATACTTGATGCTCATGGACTCAAATTTAGATACGAATATAAAAACGGAATGAATGTCTTTGTTTTTGAAAATTTACAAGATATAATAGTGACTTAAATAAAACATAATAAACAAAAGAGGGCTAAAAATGGCAGCAAAAATTTTCTCACCAGTTGATATTTTATCAATAATAGATCTTGAAATAGCTTTTATAAATCGTTATAAAAATGTAAAAGATTATGCAAAAAATTTATCTTTGATATATTTTTCTTTGCCAAGCACTAAAGAGTATAGTGAACTATTTGAAAAATTTTTAAGACAAACTGACGTCGTTGTAAGAGAGAATGAACATTATGTGGTCGTGCTTCATGGAACAAATGAAAGAGGAGCTAGCGAACTATTATCAGGTATTCAGGAGTTTTTAAACGCTGAGCCAATTGATTTGATTGTAAGCTATCCAAAAGATGGAAGAAATGCTAAAGAGCTTACTACTAAACTTCAAGATGAGATAAAAGATAACTACGGTGTATTGCTTGAAATGCTTTCAAATCAAGAAAAATTTGAAGCTTTTGAAAGCATGATTTAATATAAAATTGTGGAGTTGGATTGGAGAATTTACTACTATTTTTTGCAGTTTTGCTTATAACTAGCATTCTTTTAAGTAAGATCTCTGATAAATTTGGAATTCCATCTTTAATAATATTTTTAGGTGTTGGTATGCTGGCTGGCTCAGACGGGCTGCTTGGCGTAAATTTTGATGACCAAGTAATCGCTCAAAATGTTGGCATGCTAGCACTCATATTTATACTTTATGCTGGTGGGCTAGATACTGATTTTGTATCGATTAAGCCGATTTTTGGTAGAGGTTTGGCTCTTGCTACACTTGGTGTTTTTTTAACCGCACTAGCTATCGCTCCAGTAGCAAAATATCTGCTTGATTTTACTTGGGCAGAGGCATTTTTGCTAGGTTCTATCATCTCTTCGACAGATGCGGCAGCAGTATTTGCCATACTAAGAGCTAAGAAAATTTCACTTAAAAATAGAATTGCACCATTGCTTGAGTTAGAATCTGGCTCAAACGATCCAATGGCGATATTTTTAACTATGACCATTATTCAAATGATCTCGCTAAATAGTACACCGACAGCATCTGAGTGGGCTATTACGCTTGTTAAGCAGTTTGGTATAGGTATTGCCATGGGCTATTTGTTTGGCGTAACTTTGCCAGCTATCTTTAATAGACTTCGCCTAAAAAGCTGGGGCCTTTATCCAGTTTTTTCTATTGCTTGGATATTGCTTTTATACACACTTTGCTTTAAGGTTGGCGGCAACGGTTACCTGGCTGTTTATATAGCTGGAATTTTTATAAATAAAAAAGAGTTTTCTCACAAGAAAAATTTGGTCGGTTTTCATGACGGTATCGCTTGGACGATGCAGATAGTTGTCTTTTTGACGCTTGGTCTTTTGGTAAATCCTTCCGAGCTTCCAGCAACGGCACTAATGGCGCTTGTTTTGGCCTTATGGCTTATGTTTTTTGCAAGGCCACTTGGTGTTTTTGCATCGCTTGCATTTTCAAAATTTAAGATAAATGAGCAAATTTTTATCTCTTGGGTTGGGCTAAGAGGCGTTGTGCCAGTTGTGCTAGCTACCTATGTTTATGTCGATGGCGTACGTGATGCGGATATGATTTTTAACATTATATTTTTTATGGTTTTGATTTCTATTTTGATACAAGGTATGTCACTTGGCTTTGCAGCTGATAAATTTAAAGTCAAAGAGAGCGAGCAAGAGGATGTTAAGGCAGTAGAAAACTCTCCTATCTTAAGCTACACACTTCGTCAGCATACCATTCACTATGGTTCAAAACTAATTGGCAAAGATTTGGCTCAGCTTGAGCTTCCAACTGAGTTTTTAATCATCCTAATAAAGCGTAAAAACGAGTATCAAAAGCCGACTGGCTCAACAATCTTTGAAGAAAATGACCTGTTACTGATACAATGCGAAAATCAAGTGCTTTATCAAGATACGATTAAGTA
Source organism: Campylobacter concisus (assembly GCF_003048905.1). Taxonomy (NCBI): domain Bacteria; kingdom Pseudomonadati; phylum Campylobacterota; class Epsilonproteobacteria; order Campylobacterales; family Campylobacteraceae; genus Campylobacter; species Campylobacter concisus. The sequence continues at coordinate 213,608 of NZ_PIRO01000001.1, read as the reverse complement.
TTTGACTTATTAAAAATTTTTGATAAAAATTGCCACATTTTATTTCTCTTTGTAAATTTTAAAACTTTACTCACTCGCCTTAGCAGACTACTAAATTTAGGCTACACTTCGTTTAGCACTAAATTTAGAGCCGTGATATGCTCGCTTGTAAATTTTTAAAATTTAGTTGGCTTTAGACAAAACATATACGGTGTGGCCCATTTTAAGTATATGAGAAAATTTACATTGATTTATTATTTTGATCAAAAGCGTACAGAAGGTTTAAAAGTTGAGTTAAATTTCTAGCCCAAAATGAGCTAGAAATTTGATTATTCTAAGGCTTGGGCTAGATCGGCTATTAGATCCTCAGCATTTTCAAGGCCTATGCTAACTCTTATTAGCTCTTTTGTGATGCCAGCTTTTATAAGCTCTTCGCTGCTTAGTTGCTGGTGAGTTGTCGAGGCTGGATGCGTGATGAGTGACTTTGTATCGCCGATATTTACCACGATCTTAAAGAGTTTTACGCGCTCTAGCATCTTTTTTGCGCGCTCAAAGCTATCAGTCTCAAAGCAAAATAGTCCATTTGCCATACCGTCTTTAAAGTATTTTTGTGCCTTTGCGTGATCTACGTTGTCGGCAAGCCCTGGGTATGCCACACTTTTTATATGTTTGTGAGAGTTTAGAAATTTAGCCACTTTTAGGGCGTTTTGCGAGTGTCTCTCAACCCTAACAGCAAGCGTTTCAAGTCCTTGTATGAGCTGCCAAGAGTTAAACGGAGATATCACAGCGCCGATGTCGCGCACGATGGCAAGCCTCATTCTTAGCGTGTAGATGTCAAAACGATCCGTCATATCAGCATATACGATGTCGTGATAGCTCGCGTCTGGGACGTTAAAGTGCTCATATCTCTTGTTGCCTTTTAGCTTTTCGTTTAGGTGATTTGCGCTTACAACAACACCTGCTAGGCTAAGACCCTGACCGCTCATATATTTGCTAGCACTATGCACACAAACATCGACACCGTGGCGAAGTGGCTGAAAGATGATAGGCGTTGGCACGGTGTTATCGGTGATGCTGATGATGCCATATTTGTTTGCGATTTCTACGATTTTTTCTATATTTGGGATAGAAATTTGCGGATTTGAGAGCGTTTCAAAAAATATAGCCCTCGTTTTATCATCTATCAAGTCCTCCAGATCATCAGCCGTGTCGCTGTCAAAGACTCTGGCCTCTATGCCAAATCTCTTTAGCGTGTGCGTAAAAAGCACCGTCGTGCCGCCATAAATTTTTTTGGCAATGATAATGTTATCGCCTGCTTTGGCTAAATTTATGATGCTGTAAAACAAAGCTGACTGACCGCTTGCAGTCGCTATCGCAGCGGCTCCGCCCTCAAGTGCAGCGACTCTTTTTTCAAAGATATCTGTCGTTGGGTTGCTAAGTCTTGTGTAGATGTAGCCGTTATCTTTTAGATCAAACCTAGCAGCTGCTGTCTCGGCACTTCCGAAGTCATAAGCTGTGCTTTGAAAAATAGGCACAGCCATCGTGCCAAAGCCCTCGTTTGTATCGTAGCCTACGTGGATCGCAGCGGTTTCTTGCCTCATTTTTGCTCCTTGTTTAAGTAATTTTGGCGTAAATTATACATTAGCAAAGCCAAAATTTAGGGGATAAAATCAAATTTTGATATAATTTGCCAAAAAAAAGGAAAAATTTGAACCAAGTCACGGACAAATTTAAACGTGTAAAGTATCTTCGCGCGCTAGAAAAATTTGCAAAATCAGCGATAAACGGGCTAAAAAGAGATGACTTTGACGAGACTGAATTTCGCCAAAGAGTAGAGAAAAACGCGAAAGTCATCGAAAAAGTAGAGGCCGTTTATCTTGATCAGCCATACTCAAAGGCGCTAGAAAATTTTATAAATTTGCTTATCAAAAATGCCCCAAAAGAGGAGCTTTTAAAGGCGGCAAATCTGCTTGATAAGCTCAAAAATCAAAAGACATATAAAAAAGAAAAGCATAAAAATAAATTTAAGGATGAGGATTGAAAGTAGTTATTTTCGATATGGACGGTACGGTGATAGATAGTGGCGAGGCGATATATAAAACGGTAAATGAAGTAAGAGATGAGCTAAATTTGCCGCCACTTGAAAAAGAATTTATCATAAAAGCGATCAATGAACCAGGTAGAAATTTGCCCCTTGAGTTTTACGGCATCGACACGCCAAGTAGGAGCTTAAAAGAGGGATTTGAGGAGAAATTTAAGAAATTTTACGATGAGTGCGCGACTACCTATGATGGCGTAAAAGAGCTTTTGCAAAAGTGCAGAGATGCTCACTACAAAGTCGTTTTGGCAAGCAATGCACCACACGATACGCTAGAGAAAATTTTAAAGAAAAATGAAATTTATGAGCTATTTGACGAGGTTATCGGCGCTAGCAAAGAGATACCGCAAAAGCCAGATCCTGCGATGCTTCACCTAGCTGTTAGTAAAACTGGAGCTAATAAGGCGATCTTTGTTGGAGATAGCCTAAAAGACGAGCTAGCTGCCAAAAATGCAAATATACCTTTCTTGCAAGTTAGCTGGGGATTTGGCGAGGAGAGTAAAACTGCAACTTATAACGCTAAAAATGTCAGCGAGGCGTGGGAGATAATATTAAATTTTTAACTTAGTTTTAATTGGCTATAATCTTAAGAAATTTTCAAAGAAACAGCGATGATAGATATATTTGAGGGCAGTGCGAGGGATAAATTTTATGACATTTTGTTTAACGCAAATGCCGTTTTAGTTAAAAACGAGATAGATAAAATTTTTGAAAAATTTGTGGCTATGAGTGAGCTTTGTGAAAAGCATGGCGTTAGTGAAGATGAGATCAGAAATTTTATAGCCTCAGAGCAAGATAAAATTTATAACGGAGTAAATGACCTATATATCGAGCTTAGTGGAGAAATTTTAAGCCAAAATGAGTAAGATTTTTGCACTCATTGCTTTGCTAACCGCTCTTGTTTTTGCAAAAGAGCCAAATTTTGACCCAAGCTCAGTGCATACATTTGAGCTTAAAAAAGATGAGTGGGCAAGAGTTTTTATAACTGAGAAGCGAACTCAAAGGGTTGAGACGTTTGACTTTCGTTGGACGCTATTTGATAGCACAAATATCACCGTGCAAAGCTTTTTTAGGCGCTATCCAAGGCAGATGGTCTTTTCGCTAAGGCAAGGACAAAATACCTACATCCAGCGAGTTTTGCCTGATTTTACGATGCCGCCAAATGAGAGCGTGAGCCTTTATATATCATTTATTGATTTTAAGGATAAAAAGGCGCATTTTAGGGTGGCTTTGCTAGATGAAAGCAAGCGTGTGGATGTGGGTTTTAGAGATCCTGACGAAGCTAAATAAAAAGGAAAAGTATGGATAAAATCGATGAAATAATGAGCAAATTTATAAGCGAGCTTGGCTACAAAGAGGCGTTTGAGATGTTTTTAAAGATAAGCTCTGGCAAAAAGCTGCGCTCAAAACTTCTTTTAAAGATCGCAGGAGAGAGCGAAATTTCACTTAAACTTTGCGCTATCATCGAGCTTATCCACCTTGCAAGCTTACTTCATGACGACGTCATAGACGAGGCAAATATAAGACGCGGCAAGCCAAGCATAAACGCACTTTTTGGCAGCAAAAACTCAGTCATGCTAGGCGACATCCTCTACTCAAAGGCTTATTTTGAGCTTACAAAATTTGATCCAAATATCGCAACTATCATCTCAGACGCAGTCAGCAAGCTAAGTATCGGCGAGATGATGGACGTGAAAATGGCTGAAAAATTTAATGAAAACGAGCAAGAATACCTGAAAATGATCTACTATAAAACAGCTGTTTTGATAGAAGCCACGGCAATTTGCGGGGCAAAGCTAGCTGGCAAAGATAGCAAGAAATTTGGAATTTATGGCAAAAATTTAGGTCTTGCGTTTCAGATCGTTGATGACATCTTAGACATCACTCAAGATGAAAAAACGCTTGGCAAACCAGCGCTTAATGACTTTGTCGAGGGCAAAACGACACTTCCTTACATTTATCTTTATAAGAGCTTAGACGAAGCTGGCAAGGCAAAGCTTAGTTCGCTTTGGTCAAAGAAGCTAAATGCGGGCGAAATTTCATGGCTAAAAGAGGAATTTATTAAGACAAATTCGCTTCAAAAAGCAGTAAATGAAGCAAAAAGGCTTGGAGCTGAAGCGATAGAAGCGATAAAAGAGTATAAAAATGCCGAGCTTGAAGGGATCATAAAAAGCATGATAGATAGGGAATTTTAATGCACTATTTAGATATAAGTTTTACGTATAAAAATACTGATATTTCAGTTAGAGAAAAGCTTGCATTTGATAGCGATGAGAAAAAAGAGCAAATTTTAAAACTACTAAGATCAAACAAAAGTATAAACGAATGCATGGTTTTAAACACATGCAACCGAGTTGAGATAATTGCAAGCGTTAGTGATCTAGAAAGTGCAACGACGCATGCGTTTAGGTGTATGTCTGTATTTTCAGGTGTTTTTGAAGATGAGCTTTATGAGAGGGCTGATATTTATGAAGATAGCGGAGCCGTGCACCACCTCTTTGCCGTGGCAAGCTCGCTTGATAGCCTAGTCGTCGGCGAAACGCAGATCGTTGGTCAGTTAAAAAATGCCTTTAAATTTGCTTACGATAGCTCAGCTTGCGGCGAACAAATCAGTAAAATCATCCATTATGCATGCAAATGTGCTGCTAAAGTTAGAAATGAAACTCAAATTTCTAAAAATCCGATCTCTGTTTCAAGTGTGGCTGTGGCAAAAGCAAAAGAAATTTTTGGCACGCTTGAAGGAAAAACTGCTATAGTCGTAGGAGCTGGCGAGATGGGCGAGCTAGCAGCAAAACACCTAATCTCAAGTGGTGCAGAAGTCATCATTATAAATAGAAGCTCCGAGCGTGTTGAGCAGCTAGTTGATAGCCTTGGGGACAACGCTAGCTGGGATAGCATTTTAAAATTAAAAGAGTATGTAAATAATTATGATCTAATATTTTCAAGCACCGCAGCCCCGCACGCGATCATCACAAACGCCATAATCGAACCAAGAGAATTTCATAGATACTTTTTTGATATTGCCGTGCCAAGGGATATTGATCTTATAAATACAGAATTTATTAGTGTCTATACGGTCGATAGTTTAGAGGAGATAGTAAGGAAAAATTTAGCTCTAAGAGAGGAGCAAGCACAAAAAGCTTATTCGATCGTAGGTCAAGGCACAAGTGAATTTCTAAAAATTTTAAAAGAAGATATGAGTGTGCCACTCATAAAATCGATCCGCAAACAAGCTGAAATTTGCGCTAAAAATGAGCTAGAAAAAGCGATAAAAAAAGGATATTTAAAACATAGTGATTATGAGGAGGCACAAAAGCTCATTCATCAAGTTTTTAAAGCCTTCTTGCATCAGCCAACGATGAAGCTAAAAAGCCTTGCGGACGAGGAGAGATCTAGCGAGCTTTCAAATGGAGTTAGATTTTTATTTGATATAAAAGAAGAGCAAAATTTTCAAGTGGGAGATATAGATGAGATTTAGTAAATTTTATGCACCAACGACCAAAGAAGCACCAAAAGACGCCTCTTTACCAAGTCATAAATTTTTAATAAGAGGTGGATTTGTCGAGCAGATAGGCTCTGGTCTTTATAACTATCTACCGCTTGGAAAGATCATGCATGAGAAAATTTCTCGCATCGCGCGAGAGGAGATGGATGAGGCTGGAGCGCTAGAGGTGAACTTTAGCGTGGTTACTTCAGGCGAGCTTTGGAAGCAAAGTGGACGTTACAATGTCTTTGGCAAGGAGCTTTTACGCTTTAAAGATAGAAAAGAAAATGACTTTGTTATAAGCCCTACAAACGAAGAGGCAGCCGTTGCTTTGGTACGTGGCAAGGTGACTAGCTATAAGCAGCTACCGCTAAATTTATACCAGATAAATACTAAATTTCGTGACGAAGCAAGACCACGCTTTGGCTTGCTAAGAGGACGAGAATTTACAATGAAAGATGCTTATAGCTTTCACTCAAGCAAAGAGGATCTAAAGCGTGAGTTTGACCTTATGGAGGCAACTTATAGTAAAATTTTCACTCGTTTGGGGTTAAATTTTAGAGCTGTTGAGGCTGATAGTGGAGCTATCGGCGGTAGCGGCAGTAAAGAATTTATGGTGCTTGCAAGTAATGGCGAAGATGACATCCTTTGCTGTGAGGCTTGCAAATACGCTGCAAATATAGAGGCTGCTAGAAGAAAAGCTAGAACAACCGATGCTGAAGCGCCAGAGGCTGACGCGGCTAGATTTAAAACGCCAGATACAAAGACTATAAAAGGTGTGGCAGAATTTTTCAAAGTTAGCGAGTTTTACTGCATAAAAGCTGTTATTAAAAAAGCTATTTATGAAGACAAAGAAGAAGTTGTGGTCTTTTTTGTAAGGGGCGATGACGAGCTTCAAGAGACAAAGGCACAAAACGCTTGCAAGGCACTTGAGCTTGTCGATGCTAGCGAAGAAGAGATTATAAGAGCTGGGCTTGTGGCTGGATTTTGCGGACCAGTTGGGCTAAAAGATGTGAAATTTTACATAGACAACGAGCTAAAAGGCGCAAATAATATGATATGTGGTGCCAACGAAAAGGATTACCACTTTGTTGGCGTTAGCGTTAGCGGATTTAACGAAGAGAGATTTAAAGGCCTTGTAAAGGTAAAAGAGGGCGATAAATGCCCAGAGTGTGGCGGAAATTTAAAACTTAGTAAGGGCATAGAAGTCGGTCATATCTTTCAGCTAGGCGATAAATATTCAGCTGCGATGAATGCGACATATCTTGATGAAAACGGTAAGGCTAAGCCATTTTTGATGGGCTGCTACGGCATTGGCATAAGCAGGCTTATCGCTGTAATGATAGAGGCTAGCCACGATGAGAAGGGCTGCATCTGGAAAAAAGAGTGCGCGCCGTTTGATGTGGAGATCATCATCTCAAATTTAAAAGACGAAGAGGGCGCAAAATTTGCATTTGAGCTTTATGAGAGCCTTAAAAAAGCTGGCGTTAGCGTCATCATTGACGATAGAAACGAGAGATTTGGCGTTAAGATGAATGATTTTGAACTCATCGGCTTTCCTTATGCGCTGCTTGTGGGTAAAGAATTTGCAAATGGCAAGGTCGAGTTTATAACAAGAGATGGTTTAAGTAAAGAAACGATCGGCGCAAATGAAGCCTTTAAAAAGATAAAAGAAAGCTTATGAGATTTTTCGCATTTTTGTTTTTTTTGATAGAAGCGATATTTATCTATCTTTTTGTTGATAAATTTGGCTTTTTAAACTATTTTCTCGAGGTGCTAGTCTCTGGATTTGTAGGCATTGCACTTCTTTTAAATGCTGGATTTTCTAGTTTAAATTCGCCTCAAGTGGCGTTTAAGAGCTTTCTTGGCGGAAATTTATTTAGTCAGCTAGGGCTTAGTTTTGGCGGAATGCTTTTATTTTTGCCAGGAATTTTAACAGATATTTTTGGTATAGCCGTAGTCGTTTTTTCTTTGATATTTAAAAAAAATGCAGCCAAAAACGAGAGCTATCAGGAGTTTAAATTTCAAAATTTTAGTGAGCAGAGTGCTAAAAAAGATGATGGCGAGATCATCGACGTTGAGGTTATCGAAGAGCCAAAAAGAGTAAATTAGGAGTGATAATGAAAGAGATAAAAATAGCAACTAGAAAGAGTATCTTAGCGCTTTGGCAAAGCGAGCATATCAAGGATAGGATCGAGGCGCAGCACAAGGGCATGAAGGTCGTGCTAGAGGGCATGAAGACAAAGGGCGACGTGATCCTTGATACACCACTGGCCAAGATCGGTGGCAAGGGGCTTTTTACAAAAGAGCTTGAAGATAGCATGCTAAAAGGCGAGACTGACATCGCAGTGCATAGCCTAAAAGACGTGCCAGTAGTCTTTCCAAAAGGGCTTAGACTAGCGGCCATTTGCTCACGCGAGGATACTAGAGATGCGATGATAAGTGAGAAATTTGCTAAATTTAGCGACCTGCCGCACGGTGCAAAGGTTGGCACAACGAGCTTGCGCCGCAAGATGCAGCTACTTATCATGAGGCCTGATCTTGAGATTATCTCGCTTCGTGGAAATGTGCAAACTAGACTTAGAAAGCTAAAAGAGGGCGAATTCGACGCGATTATTTTGGCGATGGCTGGCATAAATCGCTTAAATATCAAGACTGAAGTGGCACATATCTATACATTTGGCTTTGACGAGATGATACCTGCGATGGGGCAGGGTGCTCTTGGGATAGAAGCCAGAGATGAGAAGAAAATTTTAGATGAGATCTCTTTTTTAAATGATGAAAATGCAGTCATAGAAACGACCATAGAGCGTGACTTTGTAAGCGTTTTGGAGGGCGGCTGCCAAGTGCCAATAGGCATAAGTGCAAGGCTAAAAGGTGATGAAATTTCTATTGATGCGATCGTTGGTCTGCCTGATGGAAGCGAGTTTATAAAAGATAGCTTAAAGACTAGCAAAGATAAATTTCAAAGCGTTGGCAAGGAGCTAGCTCATAAATTTATAGAAAAAGGGGCAAAAGAGCTTTTAAAACGCGCTGAAGAGATGGCGTAAGCGTGTTTGAGCTAAAATTTAAAGCAAAAGCCCTAAGCGCTACTAAAAATAGCAAAGACAACTACTATATGATCGGTCTTGCAGACGACAAATATGACTACAAAAACTACATAATCTTTCAAAGACCGATCAAACTAAAAAGTGATGACGACGAAAACGCCGACATAAACGGCCTATATGCTGAGTATAATGGCGACGTTTGCTACAACGCTTGCAAACGAGTAAAGATCACTGATAAAACTATCATTTTTGAGGTGCAAGATAGCATTATTAGCGTTGTTATAGAGGGTGTTAAACTTAACGAGCACTTTATGAAATATAGCAAAGAGATATTTGGCGAGCTGCTAAAATGTAGCATATCTGAGTAATTAAAAAATTTACTGCTGTTTTCAAAACTGCGATGGCATCTAGTGTTTAACCTAACAAAAAATTTGTGATGAGTTACTTTGGAAAAGACGTAAGTATACCGGCCATGCATAGGTGTGCGTCGAGCGCTAGTTTACAGACATTCGACAATGGAGTATAAATTTAGTGCTCGCTTCTATTTAAATGGCGAGGCAATATCGCAAAGACTGCGTCCAAAACAGCGATCGATACTCTGATAGCTATCGGTGCGTGCGGTAAATAATAGCCATCCGCTTTGCTTCGCCTTTTTCAGCTATTTTTGGCTAAAATCGCCCAAAAATCAAAAAGGCGAAATATGGACTACATCAAGCTTTTAAAAGAAAATAATCTACTTCGCGTCATCGACGAGCCTGCGGATATCGACCTAGAGATCGCGCACACAAGCTATATCGAGGTCAAGCGCGAGGGTTCGCAAGCGCTACTTTTTAAAAACCCAGTTTGCAAAAAAACTGGGCGTAAATTTGCCCCAGTGCTTACAAATATCTATGGCTCAAAACGTGCGCTTGAGCTTATCTTTGGGCTAAAGCCTGATGAGATCGCAGAAGAGATAGAAAAGCTTTTAAAGCCTAAAAAACCAGAGAATTTCAAAGAAAAGCTTGATTTTTTAGCCTATCTTTTTAGCATGAGAAAAATTTTTACTAAGAGATTAAAAGGTGAGGGTGAGTGCCAGCAGGTGAAACTTATAGGTGAGGATGCTGATTTGCTATCGCTTCCGGCGCTAAAGACATGGCCGCATGATGGTGGCGCATTTATTACGATGGGGCAGGTCTATACGCAAAGCTTGGACGGCGCTTTACAAAATTTAGGCATGTACCGCCTACAAATTTATGACAAAAATCGCCTTGGCATGCACTGGCAGATCCACAAAGACGGTGCAAATTTCTTTCACGAATACAAGCGTGCAGGTAAAAAAATGCCAGTCTCTGTAGCCATTGGCGGTGATCCACTCTACATCTGGTGTGGTCAAGCACCGCTTCCAAAGGGAATTTTTGAACTTTTGCTTTATGGTTTTATCCGCAAAGAGCCAGCCAAACTTGTAAAATCCTTAACGAATGAAATTTACGTCCCGCACGATGCAGACTACGTGATAGAGGGCTTTGTGGATACGACTAAGTGCGAGCTTGAGGGGCCATTTGGCGATCATACCGGCTTTTATACGCCTATCGAGCCTTTTCCGGTGATGGAGGTTACGGCGATAACTAGCAAGCGTGAGCCGGTATTTCACGCAACTGTTGTTGGAAAGCCGCCACTTGAGGATAAATATATGGGCTGGGCGACTGAGCGGGTTTTTTTGCCACTTTTGCGAACGACTGTGCCTGAACTACTGGACTACAATATGCCTGAAAATGGCGTTTTTCACAACCTAATCTTAGCCAAGATAAATACGCTCTATCCAGCTCATGCAAAGCAGGCCATGCACGCATTTTGGGGCGTTGGACAGATGAGTTTTGTAAAACATGCCATTTTTGTTGGAGCCGATGCGCCTGAACTTAAAGATTATGATGAATTTACTATCTTTGTTCTAAATCGTTTTGGTAGCCAGAGTGTGCTAATAAGCCAAGGTGTGTGCGATCAGCTTGATCACGCTAGTCCAAATTTATGTTTTGGTGGCAAACTCGGCGTAGATGCGACGCAAGACTTTTGTAAATTTAGCCCTGTGGTTTTAAGCGACAGCGAGCTTTTAGCTAAGTTCCAAAGTATAGCTCCAAATGTAAAAGAACTTAAGCAGTTTAAAACGGATACCAAAACGCCTATTTGTGTAGTGAAATTTGAAAAAGATTGTGCGGTAAAAGAGCTTTTTGATAAGCTTTTGACATTTAGAGAATTTTTCAAACTCCTTATCGTTGTAGATATGCAAAATCACCTTGAAAACCCATATATGCTACTTTGGCGTGTGACAAATAATATCGATGCCTTGCGTGATATCTACATCGAGGGCGAAAATTTCTGCGTAGATGCCACTAGTAAAGATGAGCGTGAGGGATATACTAGAGGCTGGCCGTTACAAACGGATTGTGACCGCGAAGTAGTTGCTGATCTAGTTAAGCGCGGCATAGTAAAAGATGAGCCAGAGTTATTTAAAAAATTTGAAATATTTGGCTAGCTTTAAGGTACTCAAGTAAATTTATAAATTTTGCTTTTTGTTGTGGATTTAAAATTTTTAATAATATTTGCTTAATCAAATGCTAGTGTTTGTTTGCTAATTTAAAAAAAGCTTTTAGACTAGGTCTAAAAGCTTAATTTATTTTTAGCTCTCTTTTAAGAGCTTACTTGCGAGCATATCGGCTTTTGCTTTATCTGTATCTTTTTTTACGGATTTGTAAATTTTAGATATATAATTTTCCAAAACTTCGTGGCAAGATATTACTTTTTCATTTTCACTTCTTGCTACTTTTACGTATTCGCCGCTATTTTGTAGCTCAAAAGCTAGGTCATTATCGCTTAGCTGAAGCTCTAAAATTTCAAGTAGTCTCTCTTGAAGCCTTGGCTCAAAGATAGGTGTCATAAGCTCCAAGCGACGCTCTAGATTTCGTGGCATCCAGTCAGCACTTGAGATGTAAATTTTTGGCTGAGCATGTTTAAAGTATAAAATTCTAGCGTGCTCTAAGTATTTACCAATGATCGAGCGAACTTTTATATTTTCGCTTTTACCTTTTATGCCAGGTCTTAGTCCGCACACACCACGAACTATAAGATCGATCTTTACACCTGCGTTTGATGCGCGGCTAAGCTCATTTATCACATCTTCATCGATTAGGGCATTCATTTTAGCGATGATTCTACCTTCGCTTCCTTTGCTTGCTTCCACTCTTATCTTTTCGATGATACGCTCTTTTATCTGAAAAGGCGACATGCTAAGAGCGTTTAGACGGCGATTTTTATTATATCCTGAGAGGATGTGAAAAAACGAAGTCGTATCTTGGCTAAATTCCTCTTTGCTCGTAAATAGGCTCACGTCAGTGTAAATTTTTGCTGAGCTGCCGTTGTAGTTGCCTGTGCCAAAGTGCATATAAAATTTAAGCTTATCGCCGATTTGACGGATGACCTGGCTAACTTTTGCATGCACCTTAAAGCCTGTGATACCGTATATCACGTGCGCGCCTGCGTCTTCAAGCGCCTTTGCCCAGTGCAGGTTATTTTCCTCATCAAACCTTGCCTTTAGCTCAACCATCACAGTTACTTGCTTGCCATCGCTTGCGGCGTCTATTAGACTTTGAATTATTGGTGAACTTTTATCGACTCTATAAAGTGTCATTCGAATAGATATGACTTTTGGATCTTTGCTGGCTTCTTTGATAAAGCTTACAACTGGATCAAAACTCTCAAATGGATGCACTAAGAGCACATCTTCTTTATCTATGGCGTCAAATACCGAGATGCCATTGCCAAATGGTGGTAGTGTCTTTGGAACGTAAGGCGCATTTGCCAGGTGGGTAAAATTTTTGCTTCCAGCTATCTCCCAAAGCGAGCTAAGAGTGAGCGGAATACTTGAAAAATAGACATCTTTATGAAAAATTTTCATATGAAAATTTAAGAAGTCCAAGATGTCAGCGTCTACGTTTTTATCGATTTGCATACGAACAAAAGCCCCTTTTCTGCGAAGCTTTAGTCCTTGCTCAAGTATCATCATAAAATCATCCGCTTCTTCTTCTTCGATGACGATATCAGCGTTTCTTGTCACTCTAAAAGCAGCTGAGCTAAGTAGCTTATACCCTGGAAAAATTTCTTCTGCGTGGCGATGCACGATCGTTTCAATCGGCACAAAAACATTGCTACTTGGCTGTGTAAAACGTGGCAAGACTCTTGAAATTCTTATCATGCCGTATTTTAAAATTTCTGGATGTTCGATATCAGCAAGCTTAACGGCAAGAGAGAAGCTAAGGTTGTTTAAGTGCGGAAATGGATGAGTCGCATCGACAGCGATAGGCACGATGACTGGCAAGATATTTGAGAAAAAGTATTCGTCGCACTTTTGCTTCAAGCTATCATCAAGCTCGTCATAATTTTTTATAAAAAGTCCCTCTTTGCTAAGAGCATTTACTGTTTTTTTATAGTGATCTTCTACTAAATTTTGCTCATTTTGTAAATATTTTCTAATCTCTCTTAGCTGATCAAGTGGGCTCATGCCATCGCCACTGCTTGTAGTAGCTCCAGCTGCAAAAAGCTGCTTTAGGCCAGCGACTCTGATCATATAAAACTCGTCTAGATTTGTCATATAAATGGCTATAAATTTTAGCTTTTCAAGTAAAGGAATTTCCTTTTCGCACTGAGCGAGTACCCTTGAATTAAAGCGTAGCCAGCTTAATTCTCGGTTTATAAAAAGAGTTTCATTTTCGCTCATCATCTTCTCCTTGTGTGTTTTTGAGTTATTTTATGATATGTGCGGTTATAAAGTTCTTACTTTATTTAAAATTTTGGTTACAATAAGCCAAAATTTAAATTTAAAGGCTTGTTATGTCTGATTATGTGATATTGGTTGGTATCTTTTTAGTGGCAGTCGTTGTTTTTGCACTTATTAAAAAGATATCGTTTTAGCTTTTAAATTTCTCCCACCACAAATAAGCAAAGATAAGCCCAAAACCCTTGACTTTGCTCTCGTCGAAGGCAAATTTCATCATATCTTCTCGCTTTATGAAAACAAGCTCGATATCTTCGCCATCGACGCCACCGCCAGAATTTACCTTCATGCTCTCATCGATCTTTGCGTAAAACATAGTTTGCATATTGCCTCCAAAGCCAAAAGCACCGTATGTCATCGTGATACGCTCTATCTCTTTTAGCTCATAGCCCACTTCTTCGATCGCTTCTTCTCTGGCTGTTTGCTCTTCGCTAAGTCCTTTATCCATAAGGCCTGCGCAAAGTTCGTAAGTAAAGCCTTGCTCATTTGTTTTGATGCCTTCTTTCTCTTGTGAGTACCAAACAGCTGGGCGAAACTGCTTTACAAACAAAAAGGCATCCTTTTGCTCGTGATATAAAAAAATACTAACGCTATTCATCACCTTGACGCAGTCCCAGTCTCTTTGAGCGCCATTTTGCATAAATTTCATCTTAAATGGCTTTAGATATTTTGACTCGCCAAGAGGCAGAATTTCTAAATTGGTTATAGTAGTATCCATTTTGCAAGTCCTAAAAAGCTAAAAAATCCTATCGCATCAGTAAAAGTAGTAAGAATGACGGCTGAGCCGACTGCAGGATCTATATTAAAGCGCCTTAGCGTCAAAGGTATGATCGTGCCAAAAAAGCCAGCAAAGAATAAATTCGTAACCATGCTAAGCCCAATAACAACGCCAAGCATACCTTTGTCAAACCAAACAGAGGCGATTATGCCCATTACCACACCAAAGATTAGTCCATTTATGAGTGAAATACTAACCTCACGTTTTAAGACATTTTTGGCATCTTTAAACTCGATCTCACCAAGTGCCAGACGGCGAACCGTAACGGCAAGCGCTTGTGTGCCAGTATTTCCACCCATTGACGCAACTATTGGCATTAAAACAGCAAGAGCGACGTAGGCTGCGATTGTCTCGTCAAAAAGTCCTATTATAGATGAGCTAAAAAGAGCTGTTAGTAAATTTACGCCAAGCCAAACCGCACGACCACGACCTGCTTTAAATAGCGTATCATCCTCTTCTGACTCGTCATCAACGCCGGCTAGGTTATAAATTTGCTCAGTTGCACTCTCTTGAATGTAGTCGTGAATATCATCAGACGTGATACGACCAAGTAAAATTCCAGTGCTACTAGTAACTGCAATAACGTTTAAATCGTACTCTTGAAACATATCAGCGACATTTTGCATAAGGTCCATATCATTTGCAACATGTGGCTTGTAGTGATCGATCTGTGCTGACTCGATATTTTGCTTTAGCGTCTTTGTAAAATCAAAAAGTATAAGATCTTCAAGTGGGATAGCGTATTGTAAAACGCCATTTTTATCGATGATAAAAAGCTGAGAGATATTTTCTAGCTTGCCTTCTTGCTTTTCTCGTCTAAGTCTTGCTACTGCATTGCCAAGCTTTTCTTCAAGATGAGCCGAAAAAAGCTCTGTTTGCATGTGAGCACCAGCTCTATCTTCTTCGTAGCTTCTAAGTCTTAAAATTTCATTTTGGTTTTCTCTATCAAGCTCATTAAAAAGCTCTCTAGCTTTATCCTCATCGATATCCTCGATGTATTGAAGCAAATCAGTCGCATCATCACTCTCTAGCTCTTCAAGTGCTTCTACGATCTTTTCAGCTGGAAGTTGTTCGATCACATCTTTTAGCATGTGATCAGGTAGCTCGATAGCAACATCACCTAAAATTTCAGGATCTAGCTTCTCAAGATATTGAGCAAAAAGCTCCTCATCGTGTTTCTTTAGTGTTTTTAGGTGTTGGGCTAGCTCATAAGGCGAGAGTTCGTTATCTTCTAAATTTTCATCTAAATGCTGATCTATCAGCTCTTTTGCTTCTTCTAGTTCTTGGCTCAAGTTTTACCTTTAAAATTCTATTACATTAGGGAAAAATTCCACTTTGTGGTACTCTTTTTCATTATTTAAAGCATTTTTTATTAGCTCGTCATTTTTGCTAACAACTGCTTTAAATTTAGCTGATTCCTTCTTGTCTTCTAGGCTTTTAACGACCTTTATTGCACTTTCTGGATTGATAGGTTTATTGTCCCTATAAAGACCAAAATGAAGATGTGGCCCTGTGCTCATACCGCTTGTGCCAACGTAAGCTATAAGCGTACCTTGCTTGACTTTTAAACCGCCTTTTATGCCTTTAGCAAAGCCATTTAAGTGAGCATAAAGCGTCTCGTAGCCACTAGCGTGAGAGATGATAATGGTTCTGCCATATCCGCTTTTTTGCCCGACAAATTTAACCGTGCCATCGCCTGCAGCTTTGATCGGTGTACCTTTTGGAGCACCGTAGTCAACGCCAAGGTGCGCTCTATATCTTTGTAAAATAGGGTGCCATCTTTTTAGGGTAAAAGCTGATGTGATTCTAGCGTTTGCAAGAGGGCGGACTAGTAAAAATTTATCATTTTTCTTGCCGTTTTTATCATAAAATTTATCTTCAAATTTATACATGACATATCGTTTATTTTTTGTTTCTATCATCGCAGCATAAATTTCTGGAGTACCAAAAGAGCGGCCCATGCGTATTTTTTGATTATAAACGATAGCGATCGTATCGCCTTTGTTTATTTTTTTAAAATCAATGCCACTTCCTTTAAAAATTTCTTTAAAGCCAAGAGCTAGCGTGCCAGAGCCAGTGTAGTCAAAAATGTCTTCGGAGACTGATTTGTCCACCTTTAAGGCTAAAAATTTATCTTCGCTTTGATAAGAGATGGGAAGAAATTCTAATTTAAATTTATCATTATCATCTCTAAAAATATGCATTTGAAGCTCGTCACTAACAGGGATTAGTACTTGTTTGGTGTTGCCGTTGTCGTCTTTATAAATTTGATACTTTGTGCCAGCAATGATCTCTTCTGTTAGTTCTTGATCTTCGGTTGCTAAGTTGTAGTAAAGTGAAAGTGGGATTTTGTTTGTCTCTAAGAAATTTAAGAAGTTACTTCCATTTGGCCAGCTAAGCTCTTCGACACTTGGCTTTATAGCGTATAAATTTATAGATAATATTGCAAAAATTATAAAAATACGAGGCATTAATGTCCTTTTAAAAAGCTGGTGGGATTTTAACTAAAACTTGCTTTAATTTTGCAAAAGATAAAGCATTTTAGGCTATAATCGCTCTAAAAATTTAAACTTAGGAGATATATTTGAAACGTATATTTGTGATTTTATCGCTAGTTTTTGGCTTTGCTTTTGGGGCTGATTTTTCTTTAAATGAGTATAGAACTCCTATAATTAGCGTCGATAGTGACGGCACAGCGACGATAGTTGATAGTCCAGAAATTTTAATCGGCTCTAGTGGTGTCGTACTTCATAAATTTGATACTGATAGCTCTATCATCGCAAGAGTTAGCGTTATCTCAAAAAATTCTGGCTTTGCTAAGATTAGATTTGAGGTGTTTGATCTGCTTGAACAAAAGGCACTCCCGCTTCCAGGCATAGCACCTGCAAATGGCGATATGGTCGTGCTAAACTATCTTTATAACCGCTCATTAATCATCGTGCCAAATAAAGAAATTTACGAAGAGATCACGTCTGCGTTTCCAAATATGATATTTATTCACCCAGATATTATAGGAGCGTATCTAAGCTACGAATACAAGCCAAATCCAAGCAGAGATGACTTTAGAAAAATGTGCGCTCAAAGTGCAGCCGGTCTAATTTTCGTAGCAATGGATGGCAGAAGCGTTTTTGCTGATTGCCAAAGCTTTAAAGTACTAAAAGAATTTAAAAGTGGCGAGGTTGAGTACTATCAGCTACCATTTTATACAAGAGTTAGCGACATAGACACTGTGTTTTGGAAGCTAAATAGTGAGCACATCAACAACTACGACGCTCACTACGAAAAACTTTTCGAAGAAGATAACTGATAAATGAGCCGTTTGTCCTTAAGTAAGCAAAATTTAAAGGAGTTTTTAAATTTGCTCCCAACGCTTAAGGACAAAGAGCTCTTTCACTACGCCTCAAGCCTTAGTTTTCATACGATTTTATCGATCATCCCGATACTTCTTATATCATTTTCTATCTTTACAAAATTGCCTAGTTTTGAGGATTATTACGCCAAAATTCAAGACTTTATCTTCTCGGCTCTTTTGCCAAGTAATCAAGAGATCATCTCAAACTATTTGCAAAATTTCTTACAAAATAGCGGAAATTTAGGCTTAGTTGGCTTTGTGGCGATGATATTTACATCAGCCATGTTTTTTAGCGACTATGAATATGTAGTTTTAAAAGTGACACGTGCAAGTAGAGCTAGAGGATTTTGGTCGGCACTTAGTTCGTATTGGACGCTTATCACGCTTGCGCCACTTGGTCTTGCTGGCAGTTTTTATCTCTCAAGCCTCATTCAAGAGATGCTAAACTCAAACGTGATCACAAACTCGATAAATTTTTTAAGCATATTCCCATATCTCATCATCTGGGCGATATTTTGCATCACATATCTCATCTCAGTAAATGACGAGATAAAATTTAAGAGCGCATTTTTTAGCTCATTTGTCGCCTCGCTTGTTTGGTATATTGGCAAGTCAGCCTTTGTCTATTATGTCCTTTACAACAAGACCTATCTAAGCGTTTATGGCTCGTTTTCAGCCGTGCTTTTCTTTTTTGTCTGGATCTATATATCGTGGATCATCTTTTTATATGGGCTAAAGCTTTGTGCTTATCTCTCAAACAGCTCAAAATTTAAGAGATAAATTTAATAGTTAGTATCAGCTAACAATATATTTTTATAAATTTACTAGCTAGTGTGATTCGTATTATTTTATGTAAAATCTTATGTAAAATTAGCGTTTAAACTCGCAAATTTCTATCTTTACTCCAAGCTCTTTACTAAATTCTTTAGTCTTTTTCTCTAGCTCGTCTTTGTCAAAGCAGATAAGATCTATGTAAGATCGCATCTCGCCATTTGCTTCACCTATGATCTCGCAAATTTCACTCTCCTTTAGCGCATCTGAAATTTTATTTTTGCTATCAACGCCAAACTGTATGTCGCCACCGTGAGATATGGCTAAAAAGCAAAAATTTATGCCAAGCTCAAAAGCTTCGTTATAAGTATCGCTTGCACCGTCGTAGTATTCGTTTAGTAGCTCGCTAAGAGATGTAAATCCTGTGAAAACGTCGTCACGTAGCTTGTTTGAACGAGGTTCTAGCTCATAGACCATAAAATTCTTAAGCGGCTCGTTTGAGGCTTCCTTGCCAAATTTCTCATCTATAAGATCGGCAAAGTCGATCAGTGGCACGCCTTTTTCTCTTGGCTCGTCTATTATCTCAAACTCTCCAAGCATATTTATCATGTTCATCTCACCAACTACGTTGTCACAAAGTATGAGCGATAATGTATATGCCTTGTTTTCATCTTCGCTTTTAAGCTTACTTAGAGTCTCGTTATATAGGCACATATCCACGCTTTTGTCGTTGAAATTTGCATAGACCATGACCTCATTTGCATCAACGCTTACGCCATACATCTGTATAGTAGCTACATTGCGCGGTGCACGTGGCTTGCCAAGTGTGCAAGTAAGCTTTGCTTCATACTCTTTTGGCATACGCGATTTGATAAATTTAAGCCACAAAAGCCTATGTTTAAGTCCTTCTGGAGTGAGTACTAGATCGATCTTTCCATCAATAAGGCCTATCATAAAAGTTGGATCAACTAAACATAAATTTAGCGCTTCTTCGGTCATTTTGCTTGCAGCTTCAAAATTTTTATCTTCTAAATTTTGTTTGATGGCGTCTAAATTTTTGCCAAACTCGCTCCAAAATTTATTAACTCTGCTTGCAAAGCTAGAGCTCTTTTTAGAAAACCACATTTTTATCCTTGTTTGTTAAAATTTTCAACATTTTTTTGCGTATAAATTTTCATCGATGGAAATTCTAAGGCACTTAGTTTGTCATATTCTTCTTCATTAAAAACACATCCCGTATCGATATTGGCGCTGTTTGAGTAAAATTTAGCTTCACAAACCGGGGTATGACCGTATACATTAAAGATGCCCTCTATTTGCATCATATCGCCTCTGCCTGAGAGTATGTGTTTTTTAAATTCCTCTTTTAAACTATCATCGTTTCTCTTATCCCAAAACTTGCCAACTGCCGAGTGTGAAACGACCAAATGCTCGCCGTTTTGGTTTTTGTGGTCTTTAAACTCTAAATATACTGGAATACTCTCTAAAAATTCTATGTGTTTTTCTCTGAAGTTTATGCTTTGAATTAGATATGATCTGTATGTTTCTTCGCCACCATTATTGTAAAACCAACTTGTATCAAATGGTATTTTGTTTTTTAAAAAGAAATCTTTGTTGCTTAGCAGCCTTCGCTCATGATTTCCCATTACCATTTTATAGTTATTTTGTATGATAAGCTCGACTGTCTCGCAACTATAAGGCCCTCTATCTATCACGTCTCCTACAAAGCAAATTTGAGATTTTTCTTTGTTTGGAAACTGGTCAATAAGCTTTAAGAGTGTATTAAAACAGCCGTGCACATCGCCTATGATATAAATTTGCTCGCTCAATTTTTCTCCTTTGTGTCAAATTTTAGTCTATTAAGCTTAAAAATGTAGTGTTAAGAAAACACTTTTGTATAGCTGTACTATATTGGCGTAATGCTAGCGATATATAAAGTTAAAACCTAGTAAAAGATATTTAAAATTTAAGGAATTTAAAGTAGAAGGGAGCCTAAGCTCCCTAAAATCATTGTGCGTAAAAGCCGCTAACCTTACCGGTTAGGTCAATCATGATGTTTTTCATCTGAGTGTAGTGCTCAAGGATTATCTTGTGAGTTTCGCGGCCGATACCTGAGTTTTTATAACCGCCAAATGGGCTGCCTGCTGGGATTTGGTTATAGGTGTTGATCCAGACTCTGCCAGTCTCCATAGACCTTGCCACGCGAAGTGCTTTTGTGATGTCTTGCGTGAAAATTCCGCCACCTAGGCCATATTCGCTGTCATTTACCATTTTGATAAGCTCGGCTTCATCTTTAAATTTGATGACAACGCCAACTGGGCCAAAAATTTCTTCTTGAGCCACTCTCATGTCGTTTGTCACATCAACTAGCAACGTTGGCTCGACAAATGCGCCCTTGTCGCAACCATTTGCGGTGTAGGCTTTACCACCAACTGCCACTTTTGCACCTTCTTTTTTGCCGATCTCGACGTAGTTTAGAATTTGCTCAGCTTGTTTTTTATTGATTTGTGAGCCCATTTGGGTATTTGGATCTAGCGGATCGCCAACCTTTATAGTGCTAAATTTCTTAACCGCAGCCTCTATAAATTTGTCATAAAAGCTCTCTTCTACGAAAATTCTTGAACCTGCGCAGCAAACTTGACCTTGGTTAAACAAAATGCCAAGCTGAAGGCCATCAAGCGCTTTGTCTAAATTTGCGTCGCTAAAGAAGATATTTGCGCTCTTGCCACCAAGCTCAAGTGTGGCTGGGATGATACGGCGAGCCGCTGCTATGGCGATATCTCGGCCGATCTCGGTTGAGCCAGTAAATGCTAGCTTGTCAAGGCCTGGATGGTTTTTAATCCACTCGCCACTCTTGCTGCCTTTTCCGGTTATTATGTTGATAAGACCTTTTGGCAAAATTTTATCTATCAGCCTAAATAGCTCAAGCACGCTTAGACTTGTCTCGCTTGAAGGTTTAAACACGCTCGCATCGCCTGCTGCGATCACTGGAGCTAGCTTCCAAGCTGCCATCAAAAATGGAAAATTCCAAGGTACGATCTGACCCACAACACCTATTGGCTCACGCAAAACGATAGAGAGTTGTTTCTCGTCAAGGACGTTTGCGCTGCCTTCTTCGCCCATGATAACGCCAGCAAAGTACCTAAAATGCTCTGCTGCAAAAGGAATATCAACATTTAACGTCTCGCGGATCGGTTTGCCGTTATCCATACTCTCGACCTTTGCAAGGTGCTCTTTGTGCTCATCAATGATATCAGCGATCTTGTTTAGCAGCTTTGCACGCTCGCTAATTGTAGTGTGTTTAAATTTCTTAAAAGCCTCGCGTGCAGCACGAACTGCGCCATTTACATCTTCTTCGGTAGCATCAGCGATCTTTGCAAGGTGCTCGCCATTTGCTGGATTTTTTGCATCAAGTGTAGCGCCGTCTTTTGCGTCACGCCACTCACCATTTATGAAAAGCCCATATTTTTCTAGTAACTTCATACTTTTCTCCTTGATTAAGATTTTGTAAAAGGATTATAATATTAATAAAATTTATCAAAAATAAATTTTGGACATAAATTCTCTTTTTTAATAAATTTTATTATTTAAAGTAGGATTATTTTAAAATTTAACTCTGCCAAGAGAGCAAAAACGTAGTCTCGCCATCAAGTTCGCTTTGGCATTTTACGACGATATCATTTTTCTTACAGCACTCTTTAACTAAATTTAGCCCTATGCCAAAGCCGCCTTGATCGTCGTTAAATCTCGTGTAACGATCAAAAATTTTCATCTGATCCTCTCTGCTGATGCCTCGACCGGTGTTACTTATGCTAAAGAAATTTGGCTCTAAAGTGATGCGTACTTTTGAATTTGGCGCTGCATATTTGGAGGCGTTGCTAAGAAGGTTGTCTAAAATTTTGCTCACATCCCCAAGATCTGCATTTATAAGGCTTGGCTTTAGGCTAGTATCTATCTCAAGTCCGCGTTTGGCAAAAAATGGCGAGAAATAGTTCAGTCTTTGTGTGGTTAGCAAATTTAGATCTATGAGCTCTTTTTTGCTAGGCTTGTCTAGGTTAAAGCTTAGATGAACGAGCGCGTCATAAATGTTATTTAGGCTCTTTGCGGCAAGGCTGATATTATTAAAACGCTTTAAATTTCGCTCATTTAGGTTGTCAAGATCGGCTGTTTCTATACTCATCGAGATGACGCTTAGAGGCGTATTTATCTCATGTGTTGAGTCTTTTATAAAGCGGTTTAGCGTATCTATCTTTTCATAAAGCGGTCTTAGGCTTAGTTTTGCTAGGTAAAAGGCAATAAAGAGCAGGGCAAAAAAGAAAAAGAGTGCCTTTAGTGTGGTCGAAATTTGCAAGGATAAAATTTCGCCGTTGATATCTTTGCCAACTAGAAAAATATCTGCGTGTGAGAGCTCGTCCGTGGTGTTGTCATCCATGTACTGGATCTTTTCAAATATCGCGACCTTGCCGCTAATCAAATTTACATTTTTGCTTTTGTCGATCTTTTGGCAGTCAAAGTCTTTATAAATTTTCTCGCCATTTTTTAACACGATGCAAGCATGCACGCCTTTTTCTTTTGTTAGACTTGAAATTGAGTCAAGTCCATTCATTCTAGCTTTCATGTAAATGCCCATTTTTATCTCTTTTAAAGACTTCACCTCGTTTAAAATGAGCGTTTCTTTTTTGTTTTTATAGTCATGTATGAAAAAATATCCTAAAAATAGCACAGTGCTAACAAGATAAAGGGATAAAATTTTAAATAAAATTTGCGTCTTTTCAGACATAGACATAGCCGTCCCCACGCCTATTTAAAATGGCATCTTTGCCTAAAATTTGGCGTAAATTTTTGATATAGACACGAAGGCTAAGTTCGCTTGGCTCCTCGTCAAATTTCCAAATTTTATTAAAAATTTCATCTTTGGTTAAAATTTTGCCTTTGTTTTGCAAAAATAGCGCGAGTAGGTCGCTCTCTTTACTTGAGATATTTACATTTTTGCCATCTTTGCTTAGTGTCTTGCTCTGCGGATGAAAGCTAAATTCGCTTGAAATTTTGATCGCATCGCCACTGTGATGAGAGAAATTTCTCTTTAGAAGTGCTTGTATACGTATGAGTAGTTCTTTTAGCTCAAATGGCTTTTTTAGATAGTCGTCGCAGCCACTTTTGTAGCCTTTTTCAAGATCGTCTATGGTATTTAGTGAGGTGGTAAAGATGCTAGGTGCGCTAACACCTAGCTCTCTTAAGGAAGAAAGAAGTGAAAAGCCATCTCCTTGTGGGATTTTGACGTCAAGTATAAGTAGGTCGAAATTTTGCTCGTAGGCGAGATCAAGTGCTTCTTTGGCATTATCTGAAGTAGTTACCTCATAGCCATTTTCGCTTAGATACTCACTGATGAGATCAAGTAAAATTTCATCATCTTCAACGAGCAAAATTCTAACCATTAAGCACCTTTACATGCCTTTTTTCATTTCGTCTTTTTTCATACCCATGTCGTCTTTTTTCATTTCGTCTTTCATGCCCATGTCATCTTTTTTCATTTCATCTTTTTTTATCATGGGTTTTTTGCCCATGTCATCTTTCATCATCTGCTCTTTCTTCATCATCTCGTCTTTGCCCATGTCATCTTTTTTCATCATTTCAGTAGCATTTGCAAGACCACCAAGCATAAACATAGCACCAAGTGCAACTAGTAGTAATTTCTTCATAACGTCTCCTTTAAATGAAATATGATGAAATACTATCTCTTTAGTGTTAAGTGAGTGTGAATTTACGCAAATACAAAATATATAACTGGAAGCGTGATAAATGAAAAAAGCACGCCTATGGCCACTGATGAGATGGCTAGCGAGCTATCAAGCCCAGCTTTTATGACCATCGCACTTGCAAGGGCTGATGTTGGCATCGCACATTGAAAGAGACCAACGACCCAAGTTTTGTTCATCTGGATACCTGAAAATTTTAATATGATAAAAAATACGATAGCTGGCAAGATCATCTTACACAAAAGCACAACGCTAACGCCTTTATATGAGCTTGTGATACTGCTAAAGTTAAGACCAACACCAATCGCAAAAAGTGCCACCGGAGTAACACTACCTTCAAACATCCTAAGTGGAGCAAAGATAAACTCAGGCAAAGGGACTTCTTTTAAGATAAGAGCCATAATAAGCGCGATAAATGGTGGAAATTTTAAAATTTTCATCGTATTTTGAAATAGAGAAACCTTCTCTGGTGCAGCAAAAGAGAGGATAAGTGGCCCAAGGATCGAAAGTGGGATACCAGTAGCTATTTGATCGTAAAAGATGACTTCATTTACCATCGCATCGCCAAAGAAGCCTTGAATGACAGGCATACCGACAAATAGGGTATTACCAAAAAGGCTTAGCATGACCATACTAACAGTTGTTACTTTAGTAAATTTAAAAATCTTACCAAGCACCAATGCCATGACAGCGCTGATAGCTGTTGAGCCAAAGCCAATTAAAATTGTATTTATAAGCGAAACATCGACGTTTACGTGATAAATTTTGTCAAAGATTAGCGCAGGCATTGCAAAACAAAGGACAAAATCCACAAATGGGATCGAGTGCTTTTGCTCAACAATGCCGACTTTTTTAGCAAAAAAACCAGTTGCGATTATGAAAAAAATTGCAAAAAGTGGAGTGAAGTTCATAGCATTCTCTTTTAAATCTAAATTTTTACGGAAAATTGATTATAGGACCCATAAGATTAAATTACAATAAACCTTTTTTAAAATTTGCTCTCAAAATTTATGCCTTAATATCAACTTTTTTATAAAATTTATCTCTCTCATCTATCTTTTCTTTGCCCTTTAAATCATTTTCAAGATAGCTGATATTATAAATTTCTCTTGTAGATATGCTTTTGCCATTATTTAGACTGATTAAAAATTTACTCTCAAATTTATTAGATAGATTGGCAATAGCGATCGCTCCAGCATCTTTTAGACTTACGATTTTATCACCTTGCATGAAGCCAATATCTTTAAAATCCAAGCTATTTAGCTGCACATTATTCATCTCTTTTGCCTCTAAATTTATGCTAGTTTTTAGCTCACTTGATGTATTTAGCTTGCCAGTATCGTTATAAAGCTCTTTTACGTCTATCTCTCTACCACTATCAAATTTTAGCCTTATGGTGCCATCTTTGTTTAGCTTCATAGCTACGACGCTATCGCTATCTTGTAAAGATGTGGCAGCTGTGGCTTCATTTGTTATAAAAGCCTTTTTTACCTTTTTTAAATTTGAGATACTAAACTCAAGTCCAGTTGCTTGCTTAAATTCATTTTCCATCGCGATCATTTTGGCTGATTTTGTCTTCTCAAGCTTTGATATATAAGCGTCCGCATTTTCTTCAAATTTCTTTAAATTATTGCCAAGATTTTCTATCATCTTGTTATATGCGTCAAACTCAGCGTTATAATCTTTGTAAAATTTCATAAAACTATCTTTTTGAAATTTTGTATATGAGAAATTTTCATCTTTTTTGTAATCTTTGCTCGGCTCAATGATCGGATTAAACTCGCTTAATCTTGCAGTATCATCAAAGCCCACTTTAAGATAGGCAAAATTTTTAAAAGAGCTATCTTTGCCAAAGATATTATTATGTCTTAGATCGACCCAGCCGTCATTTTGGGCATATTTTTTAAAGAAATTATTTATATCATTTTTCTCTATCTTTTCATATCTGTTTTCTGCAGCGAACAAAGTATTTGGATCTGAGGCGTAGTAAGAGTGCCTATAATCAATATCTTTTGTATTCACGTAAAGATCGGGATTATTTGTGATCATTGCTTTACGATTTAGCTCTTCTCTTTCTACTTGGTTGTGATTTATGATGTTTGTGCTGATAAACTGCCTAAGATCAACCCTTGGTATCACATCGCTTAAATTTGCTATTTTTTTATTTCCGTCTTTGTCATAGCCCCTTACTTTTAGCTTATCAAAGAGTATATCTTTTTGATCTAGCACGCCGTCATTGTTGCTATCAAAGCTAAAAAGATAGCTATTATTTTCTAATTTTGTAGTGCCAAGTTTATCATTATCGCCATAAATATCTAAAAATACTTCTACTTCTCCATGTTTTGTTTTTAGAGTGTTTGAGTAGGCGTAATCATTTAAATTTTTAAATTTTGTATTTTCTAAGTATCCACTTTTTAGTGTAGATATGCTATCTGAAGCTTTTATATTTTTAAAGTAGGAATTCTCACTAAAATGATAGCCTCTAGAAAGTTCATCAGAGTGGATTTTATTGTTACTGTAGATGAGATTTTTTGAGTAGTTATTTAAAATTTCTTCTACTTTTTGTAGGATTTTGTATCTGTTTTGCTCTTTGACCTCGGAATCAGTGATGTTTATAACTTTGCTTGCTTTGATACTTTCTTTTAAATTTGAAATTTGTTTGTTATTTATCTCTAAACCTTGTTTATCCTTAAAGGCATGGAGCATATCTGTAGGATTTTCTAAATCTTTTAAATTTATAAAGTTATATTTTAACGATGTGATATTCATCTAAAATCCTTTTTAAAGATGTTGCAGATAATATCGGATAAATTTAGAAAGTATTTAGGCGTATAATGGTGCCCGAGGTCGGACTCGAACCGACACAAGGTTGCCCTTACCAGATTTTGAGTCTGGCGCGTCTACCAGTTTCACCACTCGGGCTAAAGTAAAAATTGAAATTAAATTTTATGTGAGAGAAAAAAAGGGGGAGAGTTGCTCCCCTAAAAAGAAATTATTTCTTTTTACCTTTTTTAGCAGCACCAGCAGCAACTGCTTCTTTAAGTTTTTTGCCAACTTTGAATTTAACTGCTTTGCTAGCAGGAACGTCGATAACTTTTTTAGTTCCAGGAACTCTAGCTTTTCTTGCAGCTCTGTCAGCAGTACCGAAAGTACCAAAGCCTATAAAGCTAATTGTATCGCCTTTTTCAAGAACTGCTTGGATTGTCTCCAAAGTAGCATCAACAACTTTTAGAGTATCTTTTTTTGAAAGACCAGCCTTATCGGCAACAGCTTGAATAAATTCAGCTTTTTTCATGAACCATCCTTTTAAGAAGTTAT
Organism: Campylobacter concisus; assembly: GCF_003048905.1. Taxonomy (NCBI): domain Bacteria; kingdom Pseudomonadati; phylum Campylobacterota; class Epsilonproteobacteria; order Campylobacterales; family Campylobacteraceae; genus Campylobacter; species Campylobacter concisus. Next base: position 186,218 of record NZ_PIRO01000001.1, on the reverse strand, counting down.
GTGGCTATATTACACTCTTTTAAAAAAAAATACAATACTTTTTCCCTAAATTTAGCTCTTTTTTACGTTTTTTTAACAAAAAATACAATTTTTTTAAAAATTTACTCGCAAATTTCAAACATAAGCTCGGTCTTTAGCCCAATCTTTTTCATATCAATAAGCCTTAAATTTTTAAAATTTAAGCTCATTAGTTCATTTTTATTTTTTATAAGTTTATTTGCTATCTGGCGTAAGACTTCGCCTCTATACGCTTTTGCGTGATGACTCACTATTTTTTTATTTTTTACAAAACAAAAAGTTATGTATTCTTTTTTTATAGTGTAAAATTTTTCATAAAACTTAGCTCTAAGGTCTAAAATCTCATCATTTTGCAAAAAATCATTAACCACTTTACTAAAATTTTTTTCATAAAATTTTGAAATTTCAAAGCCACCTAGCTTTTCACCTTGCTTTAGTTTGTATTCTGGTATCTCATCTTTTGCTAAGATAGGCCCAAATAAATTTGAAAAGATTAAAACATTATTATCTATATATTTTTGCACCTCATTGTCTAAACCACGATAGTTTAGATGTTTATAAGCCACTCCATCATACCTTAAAATAGCTTTTATGCTGCCTTTTTGAGATAGGCTTTCTCGCAGCTGCTTACTCTCTTCAAGCTCTTTTAGCCCAAAAAGCTTTTTTATATCGTCTAAATTTGCATTTTTTAAAAACTCATCGTATCTATTTAAAATTTCAACTCTTTTGTTAAAAAGCTCTGGAAATATCAAATCCTTACCATTAAATTTATTATTCGTATTTAGAGAAATTTTACTTTCGCTTGGAGAAAAGAGAATTTTTAGTGCCATTTTTCTTACCTATTTTATATATAAATTTTTGTTGGATTATACAATAAACTTTTTGTGCTAAAAAAAATCAAATTTTTACCGATATAAAAACAAGCGGAATCATTTTTGCTTAGAGTGAATAAAAATTTAGGAAAAAATTATGAGAATAACAAACCAACTACGTTTTAGTCAGACTTTGCATGACTACCAAAAAAATATGACTGGTGTAAATAAAAGCTATAAGCAGCTCTCAAATGGTTTGAAAATTCAAGATCCATACGATGGTGCTGCGACTTATAATGATGCAATGAGGCTTGATTATGAAGCAACTACTCTCACTCAAGTAGTTGATGCCACTGGTAAATCTGTAAATTTCTCAAAAAATACAGATAATGCATTGCAAGAGTTTGAAAAACAGCTTGAAAATTTTAAGACAAAAGTAGTCCAAGCAGCTAGCAGCGTGCATAGTAAGACATCGCTAGAGGCTTTGGCAAATGACCTTCAAGGCATAAAAAATCACCTAGTAAATATAGCCAATACTTCGGTCAATGGGCAGTTTTTATTTTCTGGAAGCGCTGTTGATACAAAGCCAATAGATGGTGCAGGAAAGTATCAAGGTAACCGTGATTATATGAAAACATCAGCTGGTGCTCAGGTTGAGCTTCCTTACAATATCCCAGGATATGATCTATTTTTAGGAAAAGACGGTGATTACAGTAAAATTTTGACCACAAATGTTCGTTTAGCTGATCAAACTAGAACCGACATCTCTTATGCGCCAAAATTTCTAAACGATAACAGCAAGATAAAAAATATGATCGGGTTAAATTATGCTAGCGATTCAGTGGTTAGAAGTGATGGCTCTTACAATGGAACAATAAATCCGGATTATGATTTTTTAGATAATTCAAATGTAAATTTTCCAGATACATATTTTTTCATGCAAGGCAAAAAGCCAGACGGCACGACATTTACTAGCAAATTTAAGATGAGTGCAAATACAACAATGGCTGGACTTATGGAAAAAATCGGTATGGAATTTGGCAATACAAAAACAACAAAGGTTGTTGATGTAAGCATAAATAACGATGGACAATTTAATATCAAAGATCTTACTAAAGGTAATCAAACTATTGACTTTCATATGGTTGCAGCCACATCAGTAGCACCAAATCGCGGCGCAATCGCTCAAAACAACGCGCTTGATGCGGTAAATTCTCTTGAAGATCTTGAAACAATGGCGAATAACGTTCCAAAAACGGTTCATATCACTGAGTTTGTAAAGAGTAAATATACCGATAAAGATGGAAACGCGACAAATGCATTTGACTATGATAAGGTTAGATTTGAAAGAAAAGATAATGAGCTAATCGCAAATTTACCTCAAGTAGCTAGAAGAACGGGCGAATATGCAACAGATCAGACAAAGCTAAGCGAAGTTTCTGGTACAAAGGAGAGCTACGATAGAAATTTATATCCAAAAGATGTTGATGCTAGAAAGAGAGAGCTCTTTAATATCGACAACCAAGAGATAAATTTACAAGTAAAGTCAATCACTGGTACAAAATATGATATAAAGGTAAAAATGGGTACAGCAGGGGGTACAAATACTCCAGTGCAATTTGAAATAACATCTACACCACCAGGTGGCACGCCTTCTGCACCTAGGACTTTAACTGTTTATAACTCAGATGAGTTTGGAAGTTACAGAACTTATGCTAGTGATTTTACTTATAGGCAGCTCATGGATATCGTTGCTATGGCAGCAAGCGATAATATTCCAAACCCTCCACATGCAGAAAACGCAAATTTTGATACAGATATAGAAAAAGTAAAAAGAGATCAAAACTATAATGCCTATAAAGAGGCTTTATCAAAAACAAAGGGCGCGGTAGAGACAACTTTAGATGATCGTGGCAGAATGGTTTTAACTGATAAGACAAAATCAGTAACAAACATAGAAGTAACTATGCATGATGCAAAAAATAGCGATAAATTTGATGGCGATAGCACTGGTAGAGATACGGCTGGTAATGCTGGCCACCCTCAAGGAAAGGGTTCTGTCTTTAGCTTTAATGAAAATAATGCTTTAACTATTGATGAGCCAAGTACGAGCGTTTTTCAAGACCTTGATAATATGATCGAAGCTGTTAGAAAGGGATATTATAGAGCTGATGCAAATAGCAATGATCCACGAAATACTGGCATGCAAGGCGCATTACAAAGGCTTGATCATTTAATAGATCATGCAAATAAAGAGCTTACAAAGATCGGCTCTCAATCAAGACTTTTAACTGCTACAAAAGAGCGAGCCGAAGTAATGAAAGTGAATGTACAAACTGTTAAAAATGATGTAATTGACGCAGACTATGCGGAGTCATATCTGAAATTTACGCAGCTTTCACTATCTTATCAAGCAACCCTACAAGCAAGTGCGAAGATAAATCAGCTAAGCTTGCTAAATTATTTAAATTAAAATTTAAATCAGCAGGCTGCCTAGCTTGCTGATTTTTTAAAATTAAACTCAAGCGTGCTATAATAAGCCTTTTTTATAAAGGATCTAAAATTTTACGACATATTTTATTTACAATTTTTGTTTGCATTTTTATATATTTTGGTATCTCCACAGCTGCCCCAACTGCTGATTTTGTTGGCTCACTTGGACAAAGCCTTGGTATTTTAAATATCAAATATTTTGGACTTATTGCGTATGTTTATCCATTTTTATTGATCATTTTGGGCTATTTTGTCTATAAAAATTTTAAGAAATTTGACTTTGATTTTGCTCAGTTTTTAGTAGGAATTTTCCTCTTTTTTGTAGCTTTTTTGATGTTTCAAGCCTTGAGTGCTTCAAGTGTAAATGGCGGTATAATTGGAAATTTCATAGTTAGTGCCTTAAAAGAGGTGATCGGCTCTATCGGCACCGCGGTTGCTATACTTATGATGTTTATTATCTCGCTTGGGCTTGCTTTTAGAGAAAATTTTATCATTGTTTTAAGAAAGGCTTTTGTCGATAGAGAGCCAAAAAGCTACGAGGCGAGTAAAAATTTAAAAGATATAAAACCAAAACAAATCCCAAAGATAGAACGCAAAAGACAAAAGAATAATGATATAAAAGAAGAAGATCTTATAGAAGCTCAGGTACTAAATGATGATGAGCAGAATTTAGATGAAGAGCTAGAGCCTGAGTCAGAAATAGAGAGTAGGGCCTCAACTATAAATGGAGTTGAAATTTTAAACGAAGTGGCTGAGAATAAGAAGTTACTTGATCAAATAGAGCGAGGTAATGTCGAAAAGCCAAAGAATTTTGTCTTGCCACCGCTTAAATTTTTAAACGATCCGCCAAAACGCTCGCACAGTGTCAATGAAACGGAAATCGATCAGCAAATTTCTAATTTGCTTGATAAGCTCCGTAAGTTTAAAATAGACGGCGATGTGGTTAGAACTTATACTGGGCCTATCGTCACGACATTTGAGTTTCGTCCAGCTCCACATATCAAGGTAAGTAAAATTTTAACGCTTCAAGATGACCTAGCGATGGCACTAAAGGCTCAAACTATCCGTATCCAAGCGCCGATCCCCGGCAAAGATGTCGTAGGCATCGAGGTGCCAAATCAAAATTTAGAAACTATATATCTAAAAGAAATTTTAGAGAGTGAAATCTTTAAAAATGCCAGTAGCCCACTAACTATGGCACTTGGTAAAGATATCGTCGGTGCCCCTTTTGTGACAGACCTTAAAAAACTACCTCATTTGCTAATCGCTGGTACAACGGGATCAGGCAAGAGTGTGGGTATAAATGCGATGCTTTTAAGCTTGCTTTATAGAAACAGCCCACAAACTTTGCGCTTAATGATGATCGATCCAAAGATGCTTGAATTTAGCATATATAACGATATCCCACATCTTTTGACGCCTGTTATCACAGAGGCTAAAAAGGCGATCACAGCGCTTTCAAACATGGTCGCTGAGATGGAGCGAAGATATAAGATAATGAGCCAAACTCGCACAAAAAATATAGAGAGCTACAACGAAAAGATGAAGAGTGAGGGCGGCGAGCAGTTCCCATACATCGTCGTGATCATCGATGAGCTAGCTGATCTTATGATGACTAGTGGCAAGGACGTGGAGCTTTATATAGGCCGTCTAGCACAGATGGCAAGGGCTAGTGGCATACACTTGATAGTGGCAACCCAGCGCCCAAGTGTCGATGTCGTGACTGGCCTTATAAAAGCAAATTTGCCAAGTAGGATAAGTTACAGGGTAGGGCAGAGGATTGATAGTAAGGTCATCTTGGATCAAATGGGAGCTGAGAGCTTGCTCGGACGCGGAGATATGTTATTTACACCTCCAGGAAGCCCTGGTGTGATCAGACTTCATGCACCATTTGCTAGCGAAAAAGAGATAGAAACGGTTGTAAATTTCTTAAAAGAGCAACAAAATGTAGTTTATGATGAGAAATTTTTAATAGAAGAAGGCACAAGCGGAAGTGTGGCTGCTGGTACTCTAGGAGAAGATGAACTTGATGAGCTTTACGAAGAGGCCAAAGAGATCATTTTAAGTGAGCAAAAAACGTCGATCAGTTATCTGCAAAGACGTCTAAAAATAGGTTACAACAAAGCTGCAAACATAATAGAGCAAATGGAGAAAATGGGGGTTTTAAGTCCAGTGAATGCAAAAGGACAAAGAGAAATTTTATAGCTAAAGTCATAAATTGCTTTAATTTTAGAATTTTAATTTTTATTAAAATTCTAAAAAGTCTTGACAAAGCACATTAAAATCTATATAATTACAACTCTTAAAAACATTGGGGTATCGCCAAGCGGTAAGGCAACTGGTTTTGGTCCAGTCATTCAGAGGTTCGAATCCTCTTACCCCATCCACTTTTTAAATCCAAAATAATACTTATCGCGGAGTAGAGCAGCGGTAGCTCGTCGGGCTCATAACCCGAAGGTCGGCGGTTCAAATCCGTCCTCCGCAACCAAATGCCTCATATCTTTATCATCTAAAAACTAAACGCCAACCCCTGTGCCATCACGTATATCATCAATATTAAGATGAACGTAGTGCAAGCTACTTTTAATATCTGTATGACCCATAAAAGCCATCAATTTATGAGCATTAAATCCCTTCAAACTCACTAACCTAGAAGCCACTGTATGGCGTAATACGTATAGTCCGTGAGTGTTGTTTTCTCCCTTATATCCTAGATGGTTTCTTACAGCCCACCACATACGATTTGCTGTATCGTGGTTTAGATGAGTTATAGGGCACTTGTTTAAGGGTAAGTCTTTGCAGTTATCATAAGCCCCTTGATACGCCCAGTAGTAAGCCATACGAAGCACTTGGTCGTCTTTTGTTTCAGTAAAGAGTTTACGAGCCTCTATTTTACTTACGCTCTTAGCTATCTCTAAGCGTTGTTTTATGGCTTTGAAGACTAGAATAGTTTTATTTTAATATGTAAAAAGAAAGATTAGTAAAAAATAGGTTTCATAACTTTTAAATATAAAAAGAGAAATTCCCATCTACTATATGTTTTATGGATTATTAGTATAAATTTAAAAATGCAGGAGGGGCGAATGCCCCTAATTATTATTTTAAAGTTTGGATGTATTCAGCTACTGCTTTTGCATCTTCGTCGCTCATTGGAGTAGCGATTGGTTTCATCATAGCGCCAAGACCAAATTTATTTGCTCCTGTTTTATAACCCTTTAGTGCCTCTTCGATAGCTGCTGCATCAAGAGATGTTAAAGCTGGAACTTTATTATTAAACATTTTTTCAGCTTTTGCACCATGACAGGCGATGCATTTTTTGTAGATAGCAGCACCATCTGCAGCAAAGGCAGCAGTTGAAAGTAGAGCCGCAACGCTAGAAACAATTAGTAATTTTTTCATTTTTCATCCTTTGTAAAAAAGTTTATGCATTATAGTACAAAAAGGTAAATTCGCAAGAAGCTAGTTAAAATATTTTGGCTATAATCACCAAATGAATAAAAATGAGCCTATTAAAGCACTTTTTCTGGATCGAGACGGCGTAATAAACGAAGATGCTGGATATGTTTACGAGATAAAAGATTTTAAATTTATCGATGGCATTTTTGATGCGTTGAGGGAATTTGCTGAGGCTGGCTACAAGCTCTTTGTCGTGACAAATCAATCAGGTATCGGAAGAGGCTACTACACGCAGGAGCAGTTTGACACTCTAAATAAATTTATGCTTGAAATTTTCAAAAAAGAGCAAATTTTCATCACCAAGGTCTATTTTTGCCCACACGCTCCAGAGGCGGATTGCGCTTGTAGAAAACCAAATCCAAAAATGATACTTGATGCCTGCAAAGAGTTTAACATAGACCCTAAAAACTCACTCATGATAGGCGATAAGCCAAGTGATGTCGAGGCTGGAAAAAGGGCAGGTATTGGTAGAAATTTCTTGCTTGATGGCATAAATTTTAAAGATGTAAGAGATGTTTTAAATAAGCTAAAAAAGGAAAAATCACTATGAATTTAAATGGAAAAAAGATAATTATAACTGGCGGTGCTGGCTTTATCGGCTCAGCCTTGGCGCATTATTTTGATGAAAACTATAAAGACACTCACGTGCTTGTCGTGGATAAATTTAGAAACGACGAGACATTTAGCAACGGCAACCTAAAAAGCTTTGGTCATTTTAAAAATTTACTTGGTTTTAAGGGTGAAATTTACGCCGGCGACATCAACGATGAGAGCACACTTGAAAAGATAAAGAGCTTTCGTCCAGACGTCATCTACCACGAGGCAGCGATTTCTGATACGACCGTAAAAGAGCAAGACGAGCTAATAAAAACAAATGTAAACGCATTTGTAAATTTGCTTGACATCTGCGAGAGTTTGGGCGCAAAGATGATCTATGCAAGTTCAGGCGCCACTTATGGTAACGCAAAGAGCCCACAAACTGTCGGTGAGTGTGAAGCGCCAAATAATGTCTATGGCTTTAGTAAACTAAGCATGGATAATATCAATAAAATTTATGCAAAACGCGGTGTGAGCGTGGTTGGACTGAGGTATTTTAACGTCTTTGGCAAGGGCGAGTTTTTCAAAAATAAAACTGCTTCGATGGTGCTTCAGTTTGGACTTCAAATTTTAGCCGGCAAGACCCCAAGGCTCTTTGAGGGCAGCGACCAGATCAAACGTGACTTTGTCTATATAAAAGATATCATTGATGCAAATATAAAAGCACTTGATGCGCCAAGTGGCGTCTATAACGCAGCCACTGGCAAGGCCAGAAGCTTTCAAGACATCGCTGACATCTTGCAACGTGAGATCGGTGTAAATTTAGGCAACGAATATATCAAAAATCCATTTGTTGGCTCGTATCAGTTTCACACCGAGGCCGACGTGGCCCCAGCTAGAGAGGCATTTGGCTTTAGCGCGACTTGGAGCTTGGAAGAGGCGATAAAAGACTACTTGCCAGAGATAAAGAGAATTTATAAGGAAGAGATAAATGGCTAAGAGAGTTAAAATTTTAGTCGTCGGTGATCTTATGCTAGACCACTATATCTGGGGTAGTTGCGAGCGCATCTCGCCTGAAGCGCCAGTGCAGGTTGTTAAGATAAATAACGAAACATATACGCTTGGTGGCGCTGGCAATGTGGTGAGAAATTTACTATCTCTTGGCGCAAACGTGAGCGTGGCTAGCGTCTTAGGAGATGATGAGGCTGGTAAAAAGATAAAAGAGAGACTTGCTGAGCTAAATGTAAAAGATGAGCTGATACTTACTGAAAAAGGGCGTGAAAGCTCGATAAAAAGCCGTATCATGGCATCTCACCAACAAGTTGTCAGGATAGATAAAGAGAGCGTTGTCAAGATAAATTTAGAAGATGAGCTTGTCTTAAAAGTAAAAGAAAACCTTGCAAATTTTAAGGCCGTCTTGCTAAGTGACTATGGCAAAGGCGTGCTTAGCGAAAAGGTCTGCCAAGAGATCATAAACGAGTGCGTGAGGCTAAATATCCCAGTGCTAATAGACCCAAAAGGCAGCGACTACTCAAAATACAAAAATGCAACCCTTCTAACGCCAAATAAAAAAGAGGCGAGCGAGGCTACAAATTTAAAGATAAAAGACAAGGCTGAGCTTGAAAAGGCGATAAAACAGCTAAAAGACGAGCTAAATTTGACCTATTCGCTCATTACGATATCAGAAGAGGGCATCGCGCTATATGACGACAAGCTACACATCTTTGCGGCAAAAGCAAAAGAGGTCTTTGACGTCACTGGCGCTGGAGATACGGTGCTTGCCACACTTGGCTACATGCTAGCAAACGGAGCTGATATAAAAGAGGCGATAAAGATAGCAAACCTTGCTGCGGCTGTTGTCGTGGCAAAGATAGGTAGCGCAACGGCTAGCTTTAGTGAGATCGAGCAGCTGCTAAATAGCTCATTTGGAGCAAATTTCGAGCACAAGCTTAAAAGCGTTGAGGAACTAGAAGAGATTTTGAGCCAAAAGGACAAAAAAAAGGTCGTTTTCACAAATGGCTGCTTTGATATCTTGCACGCCGGGCACGTAAAATACCTAGCGCGCGCAAGAGAGCTTGGCGATCTTTTGGTTGTTGGCCTAAACTCGGACGCTTCAGTTAAGAGGCTAAAAGGGAAGGCTAGGCCTATAAATTCGCAAGATGATAGAGCCTGCGTGCTAAGTGGGCTTGGATTTGTCGATTATGTCGTCATTTTTGATGAGGATACGCCATTAAATTTGATAACAAAGATAAAGCCGGACGTGCTTGTAAAAGGGGCTGATTATAAAGATAAAGAGGTCGTTGGTAGCGAGATCGTAAAAGAGGTCAGGCTGATTGACTTTGTCGAGGGCAAAAGCACAACAGGGATAATAAAAAGGATAAAAGATGCTAAAAACAATGATAAAAAATGAGCTCGAGGCTCACCAAAAGATCTTTAGCGAGCATGTAAATTTGCTAGGTAGCCTAGAGTGTGCTTGCCAGATGGTAGCTGATACGCTAAAAAATGGCAAAAAGGTGCTAATATGTGGCAACGGCGGCTCTGCAGCGGACGCTCAACACTTTGCAGCCGAGCTAACTGGCAGATATAAAAGCGAGCGCCAGCCACTACCTGGCATCGCGTTAACTACTGACACTTCGGCACTTACGGCCATTGGCAATGACTACGGCTTTGACTATGTATTTTCACGTCAGTTTGAGGCTTTAGCGCAGTCTGGCGACTTACTCGTGGCGATCTCAACGAGTGGCAACAGCAAAAACGTCCTTGAAGCTATAAAAAGTGCTAAGAAAATGGGCGTATCGGTACTTGGGCTTAGCGGCAAAGGAGGTGGCGCTATGAATGAGGATTGTGATCTAAATTTAGTCGTTAGCTCAAGCGATACTGCGAGGATACAAGAGTCGCACATATTTTTCATTCACACGATATGTCAGGCTGTAGATGAGACTTTTAGGAGCTAAAATGCAAGAAGCGATGGATAAATTTTTAAGTGATCCTAGCGAGAAAAATGAGATAAATTTGATATCGGCTTTAAAAAAGGCTACTTTTTTCGCTCCGGTGCTTTTAAACCAAGCACTTGCAAAACCTGATGGCGGCGTAGTTTATGAGGAGGAGGGCTCAAATATCAAATTTATCCTACTTGAAGATGAGGGCGAGAAGCTTAGCTATTTTCCAGCATTTACTAGCAAAGAGGCGATGAAGCTTTGGCGAAACGATAGCGAGCAAGAGAGCATAGAGATAGGGCTAAAAGAGTATCTTGCGATGCTAAAAGAGAGCAGTTATGCTGGAGTCGTGGTTGATGCTTTTAGCTATGATTTTATTCTTAAAAAAGAGCAGATAGAAAAAATTTTAGACTAAATTTTCATAGCACTATTGCCAAAGTCGCTGATTTGCTATTTAGCAAGTTTTTATCAATTTTTAGCTAAAATCCCACAAGCTAAATTTAAGGATAAAAATGAAAGACAATCTACTTGAATTAACTCAAGATATCGCTTCAGTTGATATCGAAGATTCTATAAAAAATAGCTATCTTGACTACTCTATGAGCGTCATCGTCGGACGTGCTTTGCCTGACGCTAGAGACGGATTAAAGCCAGTTCATAGAAGAATTTTATACGCTATGGATAACCTCGGCGTTGGCAGCAGAAGTGCCTATATGAAGTCAGCTCGTATCGTCGGTGAAGTCATCGGTAAGTACCACCCACACGGCGACACAGCGGTTTATGACGCACTTGTTCGTATGGCTCAGAAATTTTCTATGCGCTATCCAGTCGTTGATGGACAAGGAAACTTTGGCTCAATTGACGGCGACAGCGCAGCTGCGATGCGTTATACCGAAGCTAGAATGACCATGCTTACTGAAGAGCTTTTAAAAGATATCGACAAAGATACGGTTGATTTTGTGCCAAACTACGACGATAGAGAGGTCGAGCCAGATGTTTTGCCTAGCCGTGTGCCAAATTTATTATTAAATGGCTCAAGTGGTATTGCGGTTGGTATGGCGACAAATATCCCACCACACAGCCTTGACGAGTTAATAGACGGTCTTTTGCTACTTCTTGAAAACAAAGAGGCGACACTTGAAGAGGTGATGGAATTTATAAAAGGTCCAGACTTCCCAACTGGCGGTATCATCTTTGGCAAAAAAGGCATCATAGAAGCCTACCGCACAGGTCGTGGCAGGGTCAAACTAAGAGCCAAAACTCACATAGAAAAAAAGCCAAACAAAGATGTCATAGTAATCGACGAGCTACCATATCAAACAAACAAAGCTAGGCTCATTGAGCAGATCGCTGAGCTTGTAAAAGATAAGCAGATAGAGGGCATCAGCGAGGTTAGAGATGAGTCTGATAAGGACGGCATCCGCGTAGTCATTGAGCTAAAACGCGACGCTATGAGCGACATCGTGCTAAATAATCTCTTTAAATCAACCACGATGGAGAGCACTTTTGGCGTTATTATGCTTGCTATTAATAACAAAGAGCCAAAGGTATTTAACCTTATCGAGCTACTTAAGCTATTTTTAAATCACAGAAAAACCGTTATCATTAGAAGGACGATATTTGAGCTTGAAAAAGCGCGCGCAAGAGCCCACATCTTAGAGGGTCTAAAGATCGCACTTGATAACATAGACGAGGTGATCGAGCTTATTAGAAATAGTGCTGATACGGCAGTTGCTAGAGAAGGCTTGATGAGTAAATTTAACCTCTCAGAGCTTCAAGCAAATGCTATCCTTGATATGCGTCTAAGCAAGCTTACAGGCCTAGAGAGAGAAAAACTAGAGGCCGAGCTAGCTGAGCTTATGGCTGAGATCGCAAGACTTGATGAAATTTTAAAGAGTGAGACATTGCTTGAAAATTTGATCAAAGAAGAGCTTTTAGAGATCAAAAATAAATTTAAAGTACCAAGAGTGACCGAGATCGTTGATGACTACGATGATATCGACATTGAAGATCTCATACCAAATGAAAATATGGTAGTAACCATAACTCACCGCGGTTACATCAAGCGTGTGCCAAGCAAGCAGTACGAGAAGCAAAAACGCGGCGGCAAGGGTAAAGTAGCGGTCACGACATACGACGATGACTTTATAGAGAGCTTCTTTACTTCAAATACCCACGATACGCTTATGTTTGTGACAGACCGCGGACAGCTCTACTGGCTAAAAGTCTATAAGATCCCAGAGGGAAGCCGCACAGCAAAAGGCAAAGCAGTTGTAAATTTGATTCAGTTGCAGCCTGATGAGAAGATCAAAGCGATCATCCCAACGACTGACTTTGACGAGAGTAAATCTCTAGCATTCTTCACTAAAAACGGCATCGTAAAACGCACAAATTTAAGTGAGTTTAAAAACATCCGCTCAGTTGGCGTAAGAGCGATAAGCCTCGATGAGAACGACGAGCTTGTAACTGCGCTCATCGCTCAGACATACGATGATATGCCGGTAACTGACCCTGAAAATGAGCTAAGCGTTGAGACAGAGGTACTTGAAGTTGAAGAGCTTCAAAACGAGATCGACGAAGATAATGTAAATGCCGAAGAGGACGCAAACTCAAGCGATGAGACAATGCTATTTGTCGTTACCAAAAAAGGTATGTGCCTTAAATTTAAGATCAGCAAGGTTCGCCAAATGGGAAGAACTGCACGCGGCGTAACTGGCATTAAATTTAAAGAGCCAGGCGATGAGGTCGTAGGCGCAGCAGTCATCGAAAGCAACGATCAAGAAATTTTAAGCATATCTCAAAAAGGTATCGGCAAGCGCACAACTGCTGATGAGTACCGCTTGACAAATCGCGGCGGCAAAGGCGTCATCTGCATGAAACTAACAAGCAGAACAGGTGATCTAGTAGGCGTTGTGATGGTTGATGAAGAGCAAGATCTTATGGCTCTAACATCAAGTGGTAAGATGATAAGAGTAGATATGCAAAGCATCCGCAAAGCAGGACGCAATACAAGCGGTGTGATCGTAGTAAATGTCGATGGCGATGATGTTGTAAGTATCGCAAGATGCCCTAAGGCAGATGATGGCGAGGACGAGGACGAAGCACCAAGCGAAGATATGGGGCTTTTGGAATAAATTTTGCTACTAAATTTTAAATAGAAGCGTAAAAAAGGTTGTTTATGAAGGTTAAAATTTTATCTTTTGCTTTGATGGTTGCTATTTTTGGCGGTTGCTCATTTAACGGCTTTATGGGTGAGCCTACTAGCACATCAAACCGCAACGTAGTTATCCAAAAGGTCGATAAAGACGATCTTAGAGAGGTGATGAAAAAAGAGAAGATGATATATGATAGCGCTCCAAAAGAGACCACTTTTAGAGCCACAGGCGAGGGCATAGCTCCGCTAAATTCGCTCTCATACGCTCAGTCGGTCACTCTTGCAAAAAGAGCGGCGATGGCGGATGCTTATTCTCAGCTTGCTGGTAAGCTTTATGGCGTAAAGATTAACGCTGAAGACACCGTAAGAGACGCGATGCTAAACGACTCATCTATCACTTCAAAGGTTCAAGGTCTTGTCAAAAATGCAAGGATCGTGAATGAAAATTTCAAAGACGGGCTTTATAAGGTAAATATGGAGCTTAAGATAGACGAAGATAAGTGGCGAGAAGTCTTTTCTTACTAACGATACTTTTAAATTTCGCCTTTTGCCTGGAGGAGTTTATCTTCTGGGCAAAGGTCGATACGAAAAATCAAATAGTTGCCTTTGAAGAAATTTCATTTTCTAAGGCGATGACTCTCTCGCCAAATCCAAAACCAAAATTTCTTTGCCAGATAGACGCTTTTAAAGATGAAAACACCACAACTCTTGGCTTTTTAAATTTACACAAAGATGAAATTTTTGACTGCTTTGCTTTAAAAAAAGTGATAATAAAAAATGAGCTAAATGTCAAAAATTCACAGGTCACAAACGCTTCAAATTTGAAAATTTTGCCAGTTAGATTTATGGTGGAATTTAAGCCAAAATCCGCTATCATCGGCACACTTCAATAAAAAGAGATCAAATGAATATCGTCATAGTAGAAGATGACATCAATATGCGAAAGTCGCTTGAGATCGCACTTGGCGAGTATGAAGAGCTAAACATCAAGAGCTATAAAAGCGCAGTTGAGGCTCTAAAAAAGCTAAGCGACGACACTGATCTAATCATAACCGACATAAACATGCCAAAGATGGACGGACTTGAGTTCATTAAAGAACTAAATGGCAAATTTGACGTCATCATAATGACAGGAAACGCGACACTTAACAAGGCGATAGAAAGCGTTAGGCTCGGCGTAAAGGACTTTTTAACCAAGCCGTTTGACGTCTCAACGCTTTACGAGGCGATAAAAAGGGTCGAACTTCTTAAGCAAAAAACTCCAAAAACTATAAAAAAAGTAGAAACCAAAAGCGAAAATAACGGCTTTTTAGCCACTTCAAAGGTACTTGAAACTACGCTAAATATCGCGCTAAAAGCCGCAAGAACCGACGCTTCTATCATGCTTAGTGGCGAAAGCGGCGTTGGCAAGGAGGTTTTTGCTAAATTTATCCACGCAAACTCACCTAGAAAAGATGCTGCATTTATCGCTTTAAATATGGCTGCGATCCCTGAAAATTTGATAGAAAGCGAGCTTTTTGGCTTTGAAAAGGGCGCCTTTACTGACGCTGCGACTACCAAAAAAGGGCAGTTTGAGCTGGCAAATGGCGGAACGCTATTTTTAGATGAGATCGGCGAGATGCCTATAAATTTACAGCCAAAATTGCTTCGTGCCTTGCAGGAGCGCGAGATAACAAGACTTGGCGCTACAAAGAGCGAAAAGATAGACGTTCGCATCATCTGCGCTACAAATGCAAATTTAGAGCTTGCTATGAAAGAGGGCAAGTTTAGAGAGGATCTTTTCTACCGCCTAAACACGATCCCGCTTTTCATCCCGCCACTTCGCGAGCGTAAGGATGAAATTTTGCCTATCGCGCAGGATGCTTTGGACAAATGCTGCAAAGAGTATGGCTTTGAGGCTAAAAATTTCTCAAAAGCAGCCAAAGAGGAGCTTTTAGGCTACGACTACCCAGGCAACATAAGAGAGCTTATCTCAGTCGTGCAGCGTGCAGCGATACTAAGCGAGGGCGATGAAATTTTGCCAAAAGATCTATTTTTGCAAGCAAGAAGTAAAAAATAGGTAAAAATTTAAGTTTTTGGCTAGTAAAATTATGCAAATTAAGAAAATTAAAAGAAACCAAGGAGAGCAGATGAGAAAATTTAACGTAGCGGTCGTTGGTGCTACTGGAGCGGTCGGCGAAGAGCTTTTTAGAGTTATGGAGGAGGTTGATTTCCCAGTTGGTGAGCTTTTGCCACTTGCAAGTGCAAAGAGCGTTGGCATGGAGATCGAATTTAAGGGCAAACACTATAAAGTAAAAGAGCTAACCGAGAAAGTTTTTAACGAGCACGAGATCGATATCGCATTTTTTAGTGCAGGCGGTTCAGTCTCAGAGAAATTTGCCAAATTTGCAGCTGATAGTGGCGCAGTAGTCATCGATAACACCAGCCATTTTAGGATGGATAAAGATATCCCTCTTGTTGTGCCAGAGTGCAATCCAAGTGACATTGCTATGTGGAAAAACCGCGGCATCATCGCAAATCCAAACTGCTCGACTATCCAAATGGTGCAAATTTTAAAACCGCTAAACGACGCTTTTAGTATCAATAGAGTCGATGTTTCTACATACCAAGCAGCAAGCGGTGCTGGCAAAGAGGGCATGGAAGAGCTTGTCGTTCAGATGCAAAAATTCTTTGAGTTTAAGCTTGATGAGTGCGAGCCAAAGGTATTTGCGCACCGCCTAGCACTAAATGTGATCCCTCACATCGACGTCTTTTTGGACAATGACTACACAAAAGAAGAGATGAAAATGGTCAATGAGACACAAAAAATTCTTCACAAAGATATAGAAGTTAGCGCTACCTGTGTGCGTGTGCCAGTGCTTAGAAGCCATTCTGAGGCGATCACTATCCACTTTGACAAAGACGTGAGCGCAGATGCAGCAAGAGAAATTTTAAGCAAAGCTCCAAGCGTCGTCGTAGTCGATAATCCAGCAAATAAAGAGTATCCGATGCCTATCATTTCAAGCGATACAAATGAGACTTACGTTGGCAGGATTAGAGTTGATAATTACAGACCTAATGTGCTTCACCTTTGGTGCAGCGCCGATCAGATCCGCGTAGGGGCTGCGACAAATGCTGTCAGGATCGCGCAAAAGTGGATCGCGATGCAAGAGTAAATAAAAAGGATTTTTATTGCGTAAGATATTTGAAAAAATTTTGCTTGCTAGCAACAGCTTCACACTTTTTCCAGTAATCTTTGGACTTTTAGGTGCGATCGTACTTTTTATCATCGCAAGTTACGACGTCGGCAAGGTACTTTTAGAGGTTTATAAATATTTCTTTGCCGCAGATTTTCACGTTGAAAATTTCCACTCAGAAGTCGTTGGCGAGATTGTTGGAGCGATTGATCTATACTTGATGGCGCTTGTTCTTTATATATTTAGCTTCGGAATTTACGAGCTTTTCATCTCGGAGATCACACAGTTAAAGCAGTCAAAGCAGAGCAAGGTGCTTGAAGTGCATTCACTTGATGAGCTAAAAGACAAGCTTGGCAAAGTGATCGTCATGGTTTTAATCGTAAATTTCTTCCAAAGAGTGCTTCACGCAAACTTCACAACTCCGCTTGAGATGGCCTATCTTGCGGCTTCTATCCTTGCACTTTGCCTTGGACTTTACTTCCTTCACAAGGGAGATCACTAAAATTTTAAGCGTTTTTACGCTTAAAATTTCTCCTACATCTTTTCTTTAGCTATTTTTAGGTAATATCCATTTAAAAATTTAAAGGAAATTTAATGATTTTTATAGACGCTTGTCTTAAAAAACCTACCCCTTATACGCCTGTTTGGATGATGCGCCAAGCTGGTAGATATCTACCAGAGTATATGCGAGTACGCGCGCAAGCAGGGGATTTTTTGTCACTTTGCAAAGACTACAAAAAGGCTAGCGAGGTTACGCTTCAACCAGTTGAAATTCTAGGCGTTGATGCGGCGATTTTATTTAGCGACATTCTCGTTGTGCCTCTTGAAATGGGCATGGATCTACGTTTTGAAAAAGGCGAAGGGCCAGTTTTTAGTGAGCCTTTGCGTGATAAGGCCGCACTTGATGCACTTAGTATCGAAAAATCGACTAAAAATTTAGCATACGTCTATGACACGATCAAACTTACAAGAGAAAAATTAGCCAAAGATAAGGCGCTCATTGGCTTTTGCGGCGCACCTTGGACGATAGCTACATATATGATCGAGGGTTGTGGCAGTAAAACTTATGCGATCTGCAAAAAAATGCTCTATCAAAATCCAGAATTTTTACATCAAATTTTAGAAAAAGTGACGCAAGCTCTCATCCTTTACGTGAAAGAGCAGATAAAAGCTGGTGTAAATGCGGTACAAATTTTTGACAGCTGGGCGGCTGCGCTTGAAGAGCAGGCATATTTTGAGTTTGGATTTAGCTATATAAATAAAATAGTTGATAGCGTCAAGGCTGAGTTTCCAGAGATCCCAGTCATCGTTTTTCCAAAAGGAATAAGTGGCTATCTGGATAAAATTTCAGGTAAATTTGACGTTTTTGGCGTTGACTGGAGCACGCCAATCGAGTTAGCCAAAGAAAAACTTAGCCCAAGATATGTCCTTCAGGGCAATATGGAGCCAACAAGGCTATATAGCAAGAAGGCGATCGATGAGGGCGTGGATAAAATTTTAAGCACGATGAAAGGCGTGCCTCATATTTTCAATCTTGGTCATGGAATTTTGCCTGATGTGCCAGTTGAGAATGCAAAATATTTTATAAAACAGGTACAGACAAAAAGTGCAAGGTAATAAGCCTTGCATCGTCTTTGGACCGATAAATTCTCGCCGTTTTGGCATGAGCCTTGGCATCGATCTAAGCCCTAATCAAAAATCATGTAATTTTGACTGTGTTTATTGCGAGCTAAGTGGCGCAAAAACAGTCAATGCGATAGAAAATCCGCCAAGTGTTGACGAGATCATAAGCGATCTAAAAGAAGCTTTAAAAGCTTATCAAAATATCGACGTCATCACGCTTACAGCAAATGGCGAACCAACTCTTTACCCACACTTAAAAGAGCTGATAGCAAAAGTAAATGAGCTAAAAGGTAGCGCAAAAACACTTATTTTGAGTAATGGCTCAGGCGCGAGGGATCAAAAAATTTGTGAAGCCTTGCAAGGGCTTGATATAGTGAAATTTAGCCTTGATAGCGCGGTGCAAAGCACATTTAAAAAGATAGACCGCAACAAAAGCGGTATAGAAGTTGGCGAGCTTATAAAAGCAATGGCTAAATTTCGCAAGGAATTCGCTGGTGAGCTTGTGCTTGAAATTTTGGTTGTGGCTGGATTTAACGACAAAGAAGAGGAATTTATAGCACTCAATGCTGCGATAAATGAGATAGCTCCGCACCGAGTGGATATTGGCACGATAGATCGCCCACCAGCTTATAATGTAAAGGGTGTAGACGCTAAAAAACTAGAGGAGCTAGCCAAGCAGATAAGTGGCGTACCAGTTAATATAGCCAAAGCTCACAAAATAGAGCAAAAGTATAACTTTAGTGAAGATGAAATTCTAGAAATGCTAAGGCGTCGTCCGCAAACTATTGCAAATGTTGAAGAAAATTTTTCTGACTCTTCAAAGCAAACTATAGCAAAATTCTTACAACAAGATGTGGTTTATCTAGCCAATGTTGCTGGAGTAAAATTTTACAAACTAAGAGCATAAATGAAAAGAATCCTTACAATACAAGATATCTCGTGCGTTGGCAAATGTTCCCTTACTGTCGCACTTCCGATAATTAGCGCTCAAGGCATTGAGGCGTGTATATTGCCTACTGCGCTACTTTCGACTCATACTGGCTTTAAAAATTTCACATTTCGTGATCTGACTGATGAATTTGACGCAATAACACGAGTATGGCACAAAGAAAATATCGCATTTGATGGAATTTATACTGGATTTTTAGGCAGCTTTAGCCAGCTTGAGCTGATAGAGAAAATTTTTAATGAGTTTAGTGGCTCTGCTCCACTAATACTTGTAGATCCTTGCATGGGCGACAATGGCAAGCTCTATCACGGATTTGATGAAAAATTTGTTATGAAAATGCGTGAACTTTGCACAAAGGCTCACGTCATCACGCCAAACATAACTGAAGCAAGCTTTATGTGTGGGATGCCGTTTTTTGGCAGTGACTATACGCAAGATTATATTTTAGAGTTGCTTGAAGGCTTAGCTAGCTTTGGAGTTAGAAAGATTGTGTTAAAGGGCATTAGATACAAGCAAAATGAATGTGGCATCATAGCTTACGACGCAAAGACAAAAGAGAAAGTAGAGTATTTTCACGAGTTTTTGCCATTTCACACGAGTGGAACCGGAGATATATTTGCTTCTGTGCTTTTTGGCTCACTCATAAATGGCGAAAGCATGCAAAACGCCATCAAAAAGGCAGCAAACTTTGTGCTTAGTAGCATTAAAGTCACGCTAAAAGATAAGAGTCGTGCATGGTATGGTGTACAGTTTGAAAAGGTGCTTGGCACTCTTTCAAAATAGGCTAGCAAACTACTTATTTAAAATTTTTAATAACACAACGATATGGCAAAGATTTATATCTTTGCTAGCTGTTAGAAGTGCTATATCGCCATGCTCTTTTTCTAGTTTCTTTAGCATTTTAAAGCAAGATTGCGCTTTTTCATTATCAAGCTCGAGCTCAAATTTCTCACAAAACTCATCAAATCTAGCTTCTCTATCTTCATGAAACCACTCTCTTAAAGCAGTGCTTGGTGTGATATCTTTTAACCAAAGAAAATTTGAAAATATCTCTTTTCTTATGCCTCTTGGATAGAGTCTATCAACAAAAGCCGCCTTCATATCCAAACTATCATCTTTGATAAAATCATAAATTCTATAAGCTTTAAACATGTTGTGATTGTAGTCCTATAATGTTTATAAATAAAAAAATATTCTTAGTTATCTTATATTTTTTATGTTTGTTTAATTTACCTTGCGTTTTCTTTAAATTTAAAATAGAATAATGCAAGAATTTATTTAAGGAGGTTAAATGAAAATTTCAAATTTGATAGTTTTTTGCACTTTCTTAGCTTTATTTTCTGGTTGCATGGCACCACAATTTATACCAAAGCCATTATCGCCAGACTCAAAAGGTATAGCTATGGTAAATTCTACACCTTATAGTTGCAAAGTTTTAGGCGAGGCAGAAGGAAGCGATGAGGCAAATGGTAGAATGAATCCAACTATTGAAGGACTTAGACAAGGTGCGATAAATGATCTAAAAAATGAAGCAGTTGAAATAGTAGGACTTCATAAAAGAGTTGTGCTTTACATTATAAAAGAAGAGGCGCTTTGCTACTGGCTTTTTGAAGGTATTAAAACCTGCCCAGATGGAAGCTCGTCTGCACTTGGTTATAGAGTAAGAGCTCAAATTTTTGATTGTGGCGATAAGAATTAAACTAGGGCTAGAAAATAGTCCTGAAAAGAATAAATTTAAATTAAAGCTCGTTTTGATAAAATCCCAACATAAAAATCACTAAAAGGGTTATCATTATGAGAGGCTATAAAATTTTCTCAGGAACGGCTAATATTGAGCTTTCAAAGAAAATTTCGCAATATCTTTCACTTCCTCTTAGCGAGGCAAGTATAAAAAGATTTAGCGATGGAGAGATCAGCGTGCAAATCGGCGAGAGCGTGCGTGGAAAAGATGTTTTTGTCATTCAGCCAACATGTGCACCGACAAATACAAATTTAATGGAGCTACTTATCTTAACTGACGCTTTAAGACGTAGTAGCGCAAGCTCTATAACAGCGATTGTGCCGTATTTTGGCTACGCTAGACAAGATAGAAAAGCAGCTCCTAGAGTGCCGATCACTGCAAAACTAGTGGCAAATATGATGCAAACAGCAGGTATCGATAGAGTCGTCACTATGGATCTTCACGCAGGACAAATTCAAGGATTTTTTGATATTCCGGTTGATAACCTTTATGGAAGTATCATTTTTAATGACTACGTAAGAGCTAAAAATTTACCAAATCCAATCGTTGCAAGCCCTGATGTAGGTGGCGTGGCTCGTGCTAGAGCCTTGGCTAAAAATCTAAATCTTGACATGGTTATCGTAGATAAGCGCCGCGAAAAAGCAAACGAGAGCGAAGTGATGAATATAATCGGTGACGTAAATGGCAAAGACGTGATCTTGGTTGATGATATGATAGATACAGCTGGTACGATCGTAAAAGCAGCTGAAATTTTTAAAGAGCGTGGCGCAACTAGCGTTATGGCGTTTTGTACGCACCCAGTCCTTAGCGGGCCAGCTTACGATAGGCTAAGACTAGGCTTTTTAGATGAACTAGTGGTAACAGATACGATACCTTTAGCAGAGGAGCTTCCTTGTATAAAAGTGCTAAGTGCTGCTTCTTTATTTGGCGAAGTGATACGCCGTGTATATCACAATGAAAGCGTAAATAGCTTATTTTAATTAATCTTGGCTTTTGTTTTGAGCATTTCAGGCAAAAGCCAAATCTTTCAATATTTATTAGAATTTAATTTTTGATAAATCAAAATTTATAGCAAAAAGATAGCCTCTATTTATAGCTGGAATTTTTAAAATTCTAGCCTTCTCTTTAAAAAATTTTGGCATTATGGTTTTACAAAATGGAGTTACTAGAAGGTAAGTATCTGCGTATCCGACAGCGATCTTGCCGCTTAGCACCACGCTTGTTTGCTTTGCTAAATTTGCACTTAGCTCATCTTTTTGAGCTTTGCTTAGAAGCACGTTTAGCTCTTTTGCCGCCATATCGACACCTCGTATCGCATTACTATCATTTTTTATGATAAAAATTTCATCACTTATTTTTGTGATATTTGGCATTAAAATTTGTCTATCGGCTTCTAAAAACTCAAAGCTCTTTTGCACGCCAATAAAATATCTATCCAAAAATGGCTCACTAAAATTTAGCCTCATGAAGCTTCTTTTAAACTCACCTTTTAAATTTGTCTCATCGATAAAATAGCGTAAATTTCTCTCATCAAGATAGTTTTGAAGCTCTTTTTTGCGTAAATTTAAAAGCGGCCTAACTAGCCAAAAGTGCTTTCTCTTTTCAAGCTCGCTCATGCCAAAGAGCTCTTTTAGTCCAGCACCCTTACTAAGTTGCATCAAAAACCACTCAAATTTATCGTCAAACTGATGAGCTAGGATTAAATTTTCGTAGCCAAATTTTTGGCAAATTTCTCCAAAAAATTCATATCTTACCTCGCGCGCATTTTTTTCAAAATTTGACTTATCTAAAAAAACGCTTTTGGTATAAATTTTTTTACCAAATTTATCTGCGAGCTCTTTTGCGCTTTTTATCTCGTTTTTACTTTGCTCTCGAACATTGTAATCAACCATCGCTAGATCAAATTTGATCCCAGCCTTTTCTAAAATGTAAAAAAGTGCAGTGCTATCTATACCGTGCGAGAATGCAAGCAGGTTTGCACCTGGGTTTAGCTTTTCTCGCACATTTTGGCTTATCATTTTGCTTTTTTGATGATTTTAGCGATTAGTTTTTGATCGACCACGTCAGTGACCTCACAAAGGTAGAGTGAGCCGATCTCAAGCTCTTTTACATCGCTCTCGTTTATCAGAATTTCGCCGTCTATATCTTTATCCCAAATGTCTTTTTTGGCTGCGTAAAACATCTCGCCCTCGCTGCTTTCGCCCTCAAGAGAAGCATAAATTTGCTTGCCAATCTCTTTTTGCAAGCTCTCATTTATCGATTTTTTAGTGATTTTTTCTATCTTGTTTAGTCTTTTTGAGATGATTTTAGCTAGGATTTGCTCCATTTCAAAAGAGGCTGTGTCTTCTTCTTTCGAGTAGGCAAAGGCTGAAATTCTATCGAAATTAAACTCTTCTAAAAATTTGCAAAGCTCCTCAAAATCCTCCTCGCTCTCGCCTGGATGTCCTACGATGACGCCAGTTCGTAAGAATGAATTTTTGGCATTTCTCATCAAATTTAAAAGCTCTTTTATCTTTTTAGCACCACTTCCACGCTTCATTATCTTTAGCATGTCTTCGCTGATGTGCTGGATAGGCATGTCAAAGTAGTTGTGAAAGACAGGCGAGGCGATGATACGCGAAATGAGCTCCTTGCTGGTCGTGCTTGGATAGAGATAAAGTATCCTGGCACTCCTTACGCCCTTTATCTTTTCTATCTCGTCTATTAAATTTATAAGCCCGTCACTAACGCCTTGATCGCGCATATATGAGCTTGAGTCCTGAGATAAAAAGCTAAAGTCGTAGTAGCCTTTTTTGACCAAATTTTTAACCTCATTTACGATATTTTCGAGCGAGCGTGATTTTAGTTTTCCTTTAAAAGTTGGAATGGCACAAAAACTACATTTTTGGTTACAGCCCTCTGAAATTTTGATGTAGGCGTGGTAGTTTGAGCCAGTTATCACACGCTCTTCATTTGCTTGCAGATAAGTTTGCGGGCTAAATAAATTTTGCTTTTTTAAGATGATCTCATCGATCTTGTCATAGTCAGCCACACCGGTAAAGAGATCTACCTCTGGTAGCTCTTTCATAAGCTCATCTTTGTAGCGCTGCATAAGACAGCCAGTCACTACTAGTAAAGAGCCATTTTTACGTGCTTCGTGCATCTCAAGTATGGTTTGTATGCTCTCTTCTTTGGCGGATTTGATAAAGCCACAGGTATTTACGATGATAACGTCAGCGTCACTGATATCGTCTGTGATATCGTAGTTTTGTAATCTGCCAAGCATTATTTCAGAATCAACTAAATTTTTGTTACAGCCAAGTGAAATTAAGTGAAGTTTTGGCATTTTTATATCCAGATATTATCTATTAGCCTAGTTTTGCCAACATAAGCTGCTACTAAGATGATAGTGTTGCCTTTTTCTACTTTTGAAATTTCATTTAAATTTCTATCCGTAATTGCGACATAATCAACCTTTAACGGCTCTAGCACTTCAAGCATCTTTGTTTTGATCTCGCTTGCGTCCTCTTCGCCGTTTTGGATCAAATTTTGTGCTTTATTTAGCGATCTTGAAAGCCTTAGAGCATTACATTTATCTTCGTCGCAGATATAGACGTTTCTGCTTGAAAGCGCTAAGCCGTCTGGCTCTCTAACGATATCACAAGCCACTAGGCTGGTATTAAGAAAAAATGTCTTTATCATGTTTTGCACGATGATTAATTGTTGTGTATCTTTTTTGCCCATGTAAACGCTATTTGCACGAGTTAGACGAAATAGCTTGTTTAGCACCCTTAAGACGCCGTCAAAGTGGCCTGGCCTAGTTTTGCCCTCTAAGATGGCTGAAAATTTCTTTGGAGCGACGATTAGAGGTTCATCTTCAAAGTAAAGCTCATTAGCATCTGGGATAAAAATAGCACTAACGCCATTTTGCTCGCAAATTTTAATGTCGTTTTGCTCGTTTCTTGGATATTTGTCTAGATCTTCGCCTGGTAAAAATTGAGTTGGATTAACGAATGTTGAGACGATACTTATCTCATTTTCACTCACGCATTTTTTAATAAGGCTAACGTGTCCGTTATGAAGCGCGCCCATGGTTGGCACAAAACCGATCTTTGCGCTTGTGCTAGAGACGAAATTTTCAAGTTCTTTTATAGTTCTTATGATTTGCATTTTGACTCTTTTTGTTTGAAATTTTAACTTGGCATTGTAACAAAAAAGGATTAAAAGGGCGTAAATTTAAAAATGTAAGCAACTTTTGGCTAAAATCGGCAAAAAATTTTGGAGAAAAACTTGGATAGTTACGAATACAACGAGCTTTTAAAGAAGCTACAAACAAAAGTTGAAAACATAGGCTCTATCGTAAAGCCTGACGAGATAAAGGCTAGACTAAAAGAGATCGAGGCCACCGAGCAAGATCCTGATTTTTGGCAAGATATCGCTAAAGCAGGGGCGCTAAATAAGGAAAAAACTAAGATTTCAAATATGCTTGCAAAATTTAACGATGCCAACCAGGCAGTAAGCGATGCAAAGGAGCTTTTTGAGCTAGCAAATTCTGAAAATGACGAAGAGACTATAAATTCTCTCTTTAATGACGCTAAAAATTTAGATGAAAAGATAGTAAATCTTGAAATTTCTATGCTTTTAAGTGGCGAAGATGATGGCAAAAACGCGATCGTATCGATCCATCCTGGAGCTGGTGGCACTGAGAGTAATGACTGGGCGAGCATGCTTTATAGGATGTATCTTAGATTTTGTGAGCGTGAAGGCTTTAAGGTTGAGACTCTTGACTTTCAAGAGGGCGATGAGGCTGGGCTAAAGGACGTGAGCTTTATAGTAAAAGGTGAAAACGCTTATGGCTACTTCAAAGCAGAAAATGGCATCCACAGGCTCGTTCGCACAAGCCCATTTGATAGTGCAGGGCGCCGTCATACAAGCTTTTCAAGTGTCATGGTAAGCCCTGAGATAGATGATGATATCGAGATCGAGATCGAGGAAAAAGATCTAAAGATAGACACTTATAGAGCCAGTGGCGCAGGCGGTCAGCACGTAAACAAGACTGAATCTGCCATCCGCATCACGCACATACCAACTGGCATCGTCGTGCAGTGTCAAAACGACCGCAGCCAGCACAAAAACAGAGCTACAGCGATGAAGATGTTAAAGTCGCGCCTTTACGAGCTTGAGCTAATGAAGCAGCAAGAGGCGAGCAACAGCGTCGAAAAGAGCGAGATCGGCTGGGGTCATCAGATAAGATCATACGTGCTTTTCCCATATCAGCAAGTAAAAGACAACCGCAGCGGCGAGGCATACTCACAGACTGATGCGATACTTGATGGTGACATCAAAAAGATGATAGAAGGCGTCTTGATCGCTCAAAAGGCTGAGGCGTAATAAATTTATAAAAAGAGATGAGAGCTAAAATTTCATCTCTTTTAGCTTTGTGCAGGCTTCTTCTTTGCCTTTAAAGCAAGCCTCATCAAGATAAATTCTCGCTTTTTTATAGTTATTTTTACCTAGATAGATAAGCCCTAGATCATAGCTGGCCTCGCTTGAGCCAAGGCTTGTGGCTTTTTCGTAAAAATATATCGCTTTTTCTAAATTTTTATTGACCCCAAGGCCGTACTCGTAGATATATCCAGCACTTCTTAGTCCGTCTATATTGCCGTATCTGCCAGCTGTTTCAAACCAAAAAAGTGCTCTTAAGATATCCTTGCTAAAGCCTTTGCCATCACGAAAACAAATGCCAGTTTGCTGCATGGCTAGGACGTTGCCATCTTTTGCGTAGTCGTAAAATCTCTTGCAAGCCTTTGGATAGTTGCCTTCATTGTATAGATAGATGGCATCTGCTATTTGCTCGACCTCTGGATCAAGTGGTGGCTCACTAAGGCCAAAATTTTGTGAAATTTGATCTAACGAACATCCCCAAAATAGCAAAACACTAAACACAAAAATGATAAATTTTTTCATATTTGTCCTTGAAAATTTAGGCGATTTTATCCAATTTTATCTTATAATGCCCGCAAATTTTAAGCAAAAGGAACGATATGGATCATAATGCACTTTTAATCCAGCTTGGCTATAACGTCAATGAAACGACCACTGCTCAAATGTGTAGAATTTTAAACAATACTGATGGTCTTTTGCCAAAGAGCATAATTGAACTAAACGATCATTTAAAGCCGCATCTTTGTTTTGTGGCGATGAGTGGAAGTGAAGATAGACTAAAGATAAAAAATGTAGCTACCGTTAATGAAATAAAAGAGCGAGTTGATGAGATTATAAAGAACTGGGCTAATAAATATAAAATGGAGCTAAAAAAGATAAATGAAACAACTTATTATTTAATGGGAAAGATAAGGGACTGAAAATGAAATATGATATTGTAATTATTGGTTTTGGAAAAGCTGGCAAAACGCTAGCGGTTAAAGCTGCCGCACTTGGCAAAAAAGTGGCTCTTGTAGAGAGATCGCCAAAGATGTATGGAGGCACTTGCATAAATGTTGGCTGCATACCAACCAAACGTCTAATAACAGCCGCTAAAGAGGCAAAATTTGTAAATAATAGCGTTGAAAGCGAATATTACACGCTTAGTGTGGAAAATAAAAATAAACTAATTTCAGCTTTGAACGCTAAAAACTATGCGATGCTAAATGATAAAGAAAATATCGATGTGATCGATGGCGTTGGCTCATTTGCTAGTGAAAATAGCGTACTTGTAACAACGCCAAGCGGCGAGAAAAAGATAATAGAGGGCGACTTTATCATCATAAATAGCGGCTCAAAAGAGGCAGATGCTCCTTTTGAGGTTGTAAACTCAAATGTATTTTCAAGCCAAACGCTGCTTGATCTAAAAAATTTACCAAAGCATTTTGTCATTATCGGTAGTGGTTTTATCGGTATAGAGTTTGCATCAATGTTTGCAAATTTTGGCTCAAAAGTGACTATTGTAGGACGTTCAAAACTACTTAAAAACGAAGATGATGATATAGCTAATAGCGTAAAAGAGGCTCTTAGAGTCCAAGGCGTTGAAATTTTAGAGGGTTGCGAGATAGAGTGCATTAAAGAAAATATATTAAATTTCAAGCAAAATGGCGAGCAAAGATGCCTTAGAGCTGATGCATTTTTGATCGCACTTGGCAGAGTAGCAAATGTAGATGATTTAAATTTAAAAGCTGCTGGAGTTGAGCTAAATGAAAAAGGCTTTATAAAGACAAATGAAAACCTTCAAACAAATGTGCCAAATATCTATGCGGTAGGCGACGTGCGCGGCGGAGAGCTTTTTACTTATACGAGCTTAGATGATTTTAGGATAGTTTATTCACAAATTTTTGGTGATAAAAAGAGAAATACTAAAAATAGAAGCATTCATGCAAATGTGCTGTTTACCGATACTCCACTAGCAAGAGTTGGAGTAAATGCAAAAGAAGCTAGCAAGCTTGGGCTAAATTTTAAAGAGCTAAAGCTTAGTATGGCAACAGTACCAGGCGCAAAAGTACTAAATCACGATATAGGTATGCTAAAAGCTATTGTTGATGCACAAAGTGGCGAAATTTTAGGTGCTAGCTTTCACTGCATCTATGCAAATGAGCTGATAAATGAAATCGCAATTG
Organism: Campylobacter concisus; assembly: GCF_003048905.1. Taxonomy (NCBI): domain Bacteria; kingdom Pseudomonadati; phylum Campylobacterota; class Epsilonproteobacteria; order Campylobacterales; family Campylobacteraceae; genus Campylobacter; species Campylobacter concisus. Next base: position 157,734 of record NZ_PIRO01000001.1, on the reverse strand, counting down.
CTATGAATTTAAAAGCAAACGCAAATTTCTTTAAAAATCAAATTTTCACTCATCCAAGTATCAGTGAAGCACTAAATGACTTATTTGGACAATTTTAAAAGGAAAAGAATGAAAAAATATTTATTGCTTTTATCGGCTTTATTTTTCACTGGCTGCTTAAACGTGATTGGTGTAGGACAAAAACAAGATGATTCGTGGCAGCAACCAAAGGATGAAAAAATAGTGCAAAATAAAGAGCAAATTTCAAGAAATGCGATCGAAATTTTAATACCAAAATGCCAAGAAGGCGATGCGGAAGCTTGCAACGATTTGGGTGTAAATTACGAGCTTTTAAAAGAATATGAAAATGCTTTAACAAATTATAAAAAAGCTTGCGATGCTAAGGTGCAAGTCGGTTGTGCAAATTTGGGCACTCTTTATGAGCTTGGACTTGGAGTCAAAAAAAATCCAAAAAAGGCAATTTCAATTTATAAAGAAAGCTGCAATGGCGGAGGCATGCAAGCTTGCTATCATTTAGGCAATGCTTATAGAAAGGGCGAAATCGTTAAGCGAGATTACTACTTAGCAATGCAAGCTTATACAAATGCATGCAATGCTGGCGATTTGCCAAGTTGTGCCAATATCGGAGCGATGTATGAGCTTGGTCTTGGTGTCAATAAAGACGAAAAAAGGGCTTATGGAATTTATAAAGTTGCTTGCTTTCGTGGGCTAAGTAAGGCATGCCCGCAGATGAAAAGACTAGGCACAAAGCTAGGAATGTAAGTGAAAAAGGTCTTAAATTTCGGTCTTATTTTGGCTATGGGCTTTATGCTTAGTGGTTGCTGGTCGTGGCAAAAGATGGTAAGCTTTGGCTTTTGGCAAAGTGATGAAGAGGCGAGGGCAGAGCGTCTTGAGCTTGAAAAAGAGAAGATGGTGCAAAACTGCGAGGGTGGAAATAGCATCGACTGCAACAATTTAGCTGTAAATTTTAGCAATGAAAAAGACTTTGTAAAGGCAAAAGGCTACTACGAAAAAGCTTGCAATGCTGGGCTTGCGACGGCTTGTTCAAATTTAGGTCAAATTTATGAGCAAGGGCTTGTTGATGAGCAAAAAGATATGGAAAAAGCTCTAAAACTTTATAAACTAGCTTGTGATAGTGGCGATGGCGTTGGCTGCTATAATGAGGCTATGGGGCTAAAATCCTACATCGAAAGCGAAAATTTAAAGACTCATAAGATAGATAGAACTAAGGCTGAGGCTAGAGTGCTAAGGCTTTTGGCAAAGAGCTGCGAGCTTGAGTATGCTCAGTCATGCTTTTTGCTTGCAAAGCTAAGCGGAGATGAAGTAAAGGCAGACGCACTTTACAAAAGAGCCTGCCAACTTGGCAAATGTGTGGATAGAAAGTAATAGTAGTTAAAATACTGTTCTAAAAATTCGTAATAAATCAACAAAGGCTCTTCTTGAGTCTTTTAAAATTTGATGTTTTATTCGAGAAATTCTAAAAATGCCTTCAAATGTGTGCAAATCCGGACAACATCTTGTTTTTTTGGGGTAGTCAGTCCTCAATGCTCATATAGCTTGCACCAGCTTCTTTGCTAGCTTCTTTTATCTTGTTTGTTTCTATTGTATAATTGTGATAGCCACTTAAAACGATATCTGTTGCACCATCTGCTTTATATTCATCTACAAATTTTTAATAGCATCAGATATTGCGTCGTTTTTGTACATTACAGAAGATGGGGTGTCTTTAAGTAACGTTTGGCGATATTTTCTTCAAGGTTGCCTTGTGCGCTTATATTATTTTTTAAATTTTTAGTTCCTGTACAGCTTTCAAAAGCTATTATATCCGTTTCTACACTTGCTCTTCCATACCCAGTAGCTGCGATCGAGGCATACTGATAGCCTTTTTGTTCTAAAATTTCTTTTATATCGCGTACTATTTTTATGGCACTAAAACTACTTGATAACAAAATAGATTGCAAAAATTATCTTGATTATCTAGTATCGCTACTTTTGTAGATGTTGAGCTTATATCAATACCGATGAAATACCTAAATTTATATCTATAAAAATATAATTTCTATAACTAAGAACTTGAGAGAACTGTTATATATCTGTAGCTTTTTTAAATAAAATCTAAAATTTCACTTCAACCCAAAAACTTTTATATTAAAAGTAGTATGGATTTTATCCTTTTCGCCTTTCATGACGATAGGAAATTCGGTCTTTACGATACTGTCATAGCTGCTAAGCGCATCTAAAAAGTCATAAAATTTTTGTGGCGTCCTTAGAGAGCTAGTTACATTTAGACGAAATCTAAAAAATTTTTCACTAGCGTTATTATCACTTTCTTCTATTTTACTAAGGCTTACTTCACTGAAAAATTTAGAGGCAAATTCTATAAATTTATCTTTATCAAATTTAGCCTCAAAAGCTGAAATGATAGCTCCATCTTTTTGTTTAGTTGCTTCAAGGTTTTTAAATTTGGCTTCAAATTCATTTTTTACTTTTGTATAAGATGAGGTCTGTGAATAATTTTGTCTAGTTAGGCTTTTAAATTCTTTTATGTTTGGCACGATAAAGCCAAATATCATAATGAAGCAAACTATAATAAAAGCAAATATAAAAAGTAAAAGCTTGACGGGATCTATTTTTTCTAAGCTCGTATCTTTTTTACTCATTATATCCCTCAGAATTATCAATTTTGTTTGTGCTTATAAAGCCGTACCAGCCGTTTTTACTTTGATAAAAGCTAGTATTTGAAGTCGTAAAAATAGATCTTAAAGGTGAAGCTAGAAGCTGATTAAATACATCTTTTGTTGGCGTTATACCACGAATGATAAGTGAGTTTTTATCCATAAAAACCTCTTCAAGTGTTATGCTGTCAGGCACTAGGTCAAAAAGATTGTGCAAGCTTTGCTTGAGAATAGAATTTGATGTAAAAATATCATTTGCAGATTCTATTTGTATGGCAAGCTTAGCTGAAATTTCATCTGTTGTGACTATTTTTTGACTAAGCTCTTTTTGCTCATTTGATAAAAAATTTATATTTTTTTCAATTGAATAGTTTTTGTAAAGTATAAAGAAATTTATTGCCAAAAGAGCTACAAACACAAAGCTTATAAGGCTTAGCCAAATTTTGCTAAAGATAGATATAAGTGGTCTTGGTTCCGGAGCAATAAAGCTAAATCTCATAATATTATCTCTTCTTGCATGATTTCATTCATAATATGATTTGTATTCACTGGATACACTGAAGTCTCCACTAAAAGCTCAGATTGCAGATATTGTAAAAAGGTTGCACTTGTTTTTGTGTTTTCAAAAACAATTATTTGTTCAATAAAATCGCTGCCGTAGAGAGGATTTTCGTAAAATTCTTTTACAGCCTTTACGATGTAATCAAACATCTTCATGTCATACCCAAAAATAGCAACCGATTTTTCTACATTTGTAGAAACTGGCATATTTAGTTCATAGTTTAGATCTTCAAATTCTTTTGGCTTATCATCACTTAAAAAATCATCTAAACTTTTAAAATCATCAAGCGATGTTGCGTCATTTTCTTCTTTAATTATTAAGTTATCAATATCTGTTATATCTTCTTCTTTTAGGCTTTCAGCTTCCTGGTTGGTTTCTTCAATGCCAGACATATTTAAAAAAGTAGATAACTTCATTTGTTTATCTTTAAAGATCGCAAGCGTAAACGAATGTGCATGGATATAAAGATAAAGTGTAGTTTTTGGAGAAATTCCGCGTTTTAAAAGCTCGTGAAAGAGTAGGGCAATAGGTGAGTAGATGAGATCTACACTATCTTGTCCAAATAAATTTTTATATTTTTTTATAGCATTTAAATTTGCATAAATACTCCAGCTATCCTGCATGATAAGGCTTGTAAGATTTTTAGTATTTATATTAAATTTTTTATATTCATCGAAGCTAACACTAGGAAGCGCGCCTTGCGAGTCGTCGTTAAAAAAAACTGAAACATATACACCAAAATATGTTTTTTCTTGCTCTTCTATATATTTTATGATTTTTTCATCGATATTATCGATATTTATATCTGTAAATTTAGTGTTTATAGTTTTTAAAAGTTTGCCATTTCTAAAGACCTGACCGAAGAATATGCACTCATTGCCCTCCAACATGACGCTTAAAAAAAGGTTAGAAAAAAGCTTTTTAACGCTAAAAGACATAAATCTCCTAAATTTAGTGCATAATTTTTGTTATGGTAGCTAAAAAGGGATTAAATAAGTTTAAAACAGCTCGTTTTTAAGCTTAATGAAAATCTCTTTTGTATTTAAAGCTTCATTTTTTAGCTCATTATCAAGTAGGGCCGAGTTTTTAAGGTCGTCAAAATCCTCTATCATCACATCACACATCATTTTAATGCGCTCACTATCAGCCTTGCTGACGCTACTTTGGCTCATTTTTTTGATACGCTCAAGATACTCTTTGCCATTTTTTATGTATAAACTAAATTTGATAGCAGCTTTGCTTTGATTTAGCACAGTATTTGCCATTTTGTTATAAATATCTATATCAAGTGCTTTTTGGCTTAAATTCAAGGCTTTTTCATATTCTTTGTTTTCGTATAAAAATTTTGCTTCAAGGGCGAGTTTATAGGAGTTGTCGCTATAAAAAAATAGCCCAAATAAAATAATTAGAAAGATGGCTATAAAGATAGATAGCTTATTTTTCATAAATTTCGTCCAAAATTTCTTTTATCTCATCGCTTATTTGTGGATTTTTATGCGCATATTTTTTCCACCAAATTTTTAAATTTGTTCTAAAGTCATCTTCGTTTTGTAAAATGCTCTTTCCGCCATCATTTTGTGAGGCTTGCCAAAGCTCATTTTGTATCTTCTCTTTTGCATCTTTTTGCTCCAAATTTGCCACACTAAAGGGGGCCGAGAGGCTAAAATTTATAGTTGAAAATGGCTTTGGAAGTATCATCTTATCCCAGCTTTTAAACTCCCAAAACGAGCTTGCTTCAAAATTTAGAGCATAAATTTCACAAGATGACTTTTGTGCGATCACTACTGCTCCGTCTGCTACGCTGTGTCTTGGTCCACGTGGGCCATCTGGCGTGATGATGACGTCGTGGCCTTGCTTTATTTCTCTTAAGGCTTCTATAAGCGCCCTTGCGCCGCCTTTTGAGCTGCTACCCCTAATGGTGCCGATGTCAAAAAATTTGATTATTCTAGTGATGAGCTCGCCATCTTTGTGGTCACTGATTATCACTTTACCTTGTTTTCTATTTTGCCTGCTCCACCACTGCCTATAAGCAAAGCTCATAAAGCTAAGGCGCCCGTGCCAAAAGACGACGACGCAACCATTTTGTGGTAAGAAATTTGAAGTGTAGCTCTTTTTGCAGGTTAAAAAAATGAGCCACATCAAAATATAGATGAAAAAGACGCCCATGTTTAGGGCGACCTTTTCAAGGGTGCTTTTAAATTTGCAGCTCGCCATACAAAACCATTCGTTTTGGGTTTGTGATCTTTACTTTTTGCGTAGTGCCAAGAAGCTCTTCGCTGCCATCAACTTGAACCAAAAAGTTGTTAAAACTTCGCCCAGCAACGCCGCCGTTTGCCCTTAGTTCTTCAAAATATACATCAAAAATTTTATCTTTTTGCGCCGCCACGATCTCGTCTAAAATTTCGCTGTGGCGATTTTGCAGGCGCGTGAGCCTTTCTGAAGCAGTTTTGTCATCTATTTGATTCGTAAAAGTAGCTGCCTTTGTAAGAGGGCGAGGCGAATACTTAAAACTAAAAATTTGCTCAAATCTAACTTGTTCAAGCACGTCCATCGTGTCTTCGAACTCGCTATCACTTTCGCCCGGAAATGCGACGATGATATCAGTTGAGATGCTCACGTCCGGGCACATCTTTCTAAGTCTTAGCGCGCGGTCTAAAAACCACTCTTTTGTGTATCCACGCTTCATTTCGCGTAAAACTTTGGTGTTTCCGCTTTGAAGTGGCATGTGCATAGACTTGCAAATTTTTGGATTATTAGTGAAAATTTCAAGAAATTTATCATCCATGTGAAGTGGGTGCGGGCTTGTAAATCTTATCCTCTCAACGCCATCTATCTCGCTTATCTTTACTAGCAGGTCGCTAAAATCGATATTTTCTTGTATGCCTGAAAATCTTTTACCGTAGTTATTGACATTTTGCCCTAGTAAAAATATCTCTTTTGCGCCGCTGTTTGCAGCCTTTTCTACCTCTTTTAAAATGAGGCTTGAAGGGATAGAAATTTCATCGCCTCTGGTGTGTGGGACGATGCAGTAGGTGCATTTTTTATCACATCCGATCGAGATGTTGATATGACTTTTATATGGTGAGCCTCTAAACTCGCCAAATGCGTATTCGCTCTCGTCGTGGTTGATGTCGGTTGAGATAAATTTAGGCGTATTTACTGCCTTTGTGATCTTACTAACATTTCTTGCGCCAAGGACAAAATCAACATAAGGTGCGCGCTTAAAAATTTCACTACCCAAATGGCTTGCAGTACAGCCACAAACGCCTATTTTAGCACCTCTTTTTTTGGCTTTTTCAAAGGCTCCGACTTCGCTAAAGAGCTTATGAACTGGCTTTTCACGAACCGAGCAAGTATTTATAAGGATTAAATCAGCTTCTTCTATATTTTGTGTTAAGGAGTAGTCTTCTTTTTGTGAGAGCTCAGCTATGATATGCTCGCTGTCACGAACATTCATAGCACAGCCTAAAGTTTGGATAAAGAGTTTTTTACTCATTAAAGTATATGCACTTCATACATGTAGTCGCTATCATCAAGTCCGTATTTTACGGTTCTGTGATAGACGCCTAGCCCTTTTTCTTCAAAGTGCTCGACTAAGGCGATTAGTTGTTTGTGTGTGTTTTCTTTATCAAAATAGAAAATTTTCTGACCCTCTTTTTCGACAGCTGCCTCTATTTTTTCTAGCGAAATCGTTTTTGGTTTTGCGTCTAATTCAGCTCTTGCAAGTTTTAGCTCCATTTTTAATCCTTTCAAAATCTTAAATTTTAATCGGTCAATATATCCAAAACATCATAAAAAAAGGATTAAATAAAAGTTAATAATAAGCTTAAAGTTATTAAAAGTATGGCTTATGTATAATTTCAAAACTTCACGAAAAATCCCCGAAATTTATCGTTACAATGGAGAAAAAATGGAAAGAATTTCAGATATCATCGAGTCAATTGCAAATGAAAAAAATTTAGAGATAGAAGATGTAAAAGAGCGCGTTATAAGAGCCTTGATAAATACTGCAAAAAGGGTTTATGGCGAAAATTATGAGTATGATGTGAGTATCGATGCGAATAAAAATTTAAAGCTTTATCAAAAAATTTCAATCGTAGCAAATGATGACGAGAGGCTTGAAGAGGATAATGAGCACTTTTTAAGTTTAAAAGAGGCTAAAAAGATAGATAGTGGTGTAGAGATCGGAGATGAGCTCACATACGAGCTAAGCCTTGATAACCTTGGCAGAACCGCAGCTCAAACGCTTCACAAGGAGCTTGAGTATCATATCCAGCGCCTAGTTGAAGAGAAAATTTTACAAAAATATAATGAAATGAGCGGTCACATGGTCTTTGGACCAGTTGTTAGAGTCGATAATGACGAAAACACATTTATCGAGATAGACGAACTTCGTGCCATCTTGCCACGCAAAAACCGTATAAAAGGTGAGAAATTTAAAGTGGGCGACGTGGTAAAAGCAGTCATTAGAAAAGTTTTTACAGATAAAAATTTAGGCATAAAGGTTGAGCTTTCAAGGACTTCGCCTAAATTTCTTGAAGCGCTGCTAACTTCAGAGGTGCCTGAGATAAAAGACGGTGGCATCATCATCCAAGGAAGTGCGAGAATTCCTGGCGAAAGAGCTAAAGTAGCGCTAATCTCAACCACTCCAAACATTGATCCAGTCGGCGCAACAGTCGGTACAAAGGGTGTTAGGATAAATGCCGTAAGTAAAGAGCTCCACGGTGAGAGCATCGATGCGATCGAATACACCACAGAGCCAGCGATCTTGGTGGCTCGCGCTATGGCGCCTGCGATCATCACATCTGTAAAGATCGAAGAAAATAAGGCAATCGTGACACTTGCGAGCGAACAAAAGAGCAAGGCGATCGGCAAAAACGGTATAAATATCCGCCTGGCAAGCATGCTAACTGGCTATGAGATCGAGCTAAATGAACTTGGCTCAAAAACTAGTAGTAATGCAGAAAATAATGAGCCAATCAAAGACTTAAAAGCACTTTTTGGTGATAACTAATGAAATTTCAAATAAGAAAAGCGACTAGAGCTGATATAGACGTGATATGCGAGCTTGTAAGAGAGCTTGCCAGCTATGAAAAGATGAGCGATCAAGTCACTTTTACAAATGAAATTTTTGCAGACTCTATCTTTAATAAAAATCACGCAAAAGCCCTTGTCTGCGAGAGTGAAGGTGTGATAATTGGCTATGCTATCTATTTTTACACATTTTCTACATTTTTGGGGCTTGGTGGAATTTATCTTGAGGACATTTACGTCAAAAAAGAGTTTAGAAATCAAGGCATCGGCAAGGCATTTTTTAAATTTTTAGCTCAAATTTGTAATGATGAAAATTTAAAAAGGCTTGAGTGGTGCTGCCTAAACTGGAATGAGCCAAGCATTAAATTTTATGAAAGTATGGGTGCTAAAAATCAATCTCTTGAGTGGAGAAACTATCGCTTGGACGGCGAAAATTTAGAAAAACTTTTAAATTTATAGTTCGTTTTTAAATAAAAAGCTCAAATTTACTCTTAAATTTGAGCTTGTGAGCGATTAAAATTTATATGTATATCCCAAATAAAGACCTACATTTGTCTCTTTTATTTTTGCATTATCATATTTTGTTATAGAGCTATATTTTGTTCTATCTGCTTTTAGACCAAACTCAACTGCATTGTTTTCGTTGATAGAGTATTCAGTACCAATTCTTGCACCTAGTATCCAGCCATTTGTGTTAGCTTTTTCCGAGCCATCATGAGTGTCAAATACATCCATTTTAAGCTTTGAGTAGCCAGTGTAGCCACCAAGAACTAGTTTTATGTCCTTTGTCAATTCTGGTGTATAGTCTGCGCCTACTAGAAATTTATGCGTACTCCATTTTATTACTGTGCCATCTTCATCACCAAGTGATTTTTTGGCTTGAAAGTCATATATGTAAGCTCCATAAACTCTAAAACTATCAAAATCATAGCCAGCTTTTAGTCCAATACCTGGTTGAGCTTTTTTGACTTTTGTTGTGTCATTATCGCTTTTTGCTGTTAATTTTGAATTAAAAGAGTAATCTCCTTCGATCCCAATGAACGCTCCTTGTGCTAAAGCAGCAGCACTAGCCAGGCTTAATCCTAAAGCAACTTTTAAAACTACATTTTTCATTTTTACTCCTTATTTAAAAATGTTTGGCTGGTATTCTAAATTTTATTGGATTAAATAAAGTTTAAATATTCAATTAAATATATAAAAAACATAAAATAATTCAATTGTTTTCTTATCAGAATAAAATTTATAAAATCACTCAAAAAAAGGAGTGTAAAGTGGCTAAGATGACAAAACGTGATATGGCTTATCATCTAGACGTTGATGTTGCTACGCTTTACAACTGGCGAAAATACAAGCCAAACCTTTATCGTATTGTGATGCTTGGATTTAAATTTGATGAGCTTATAGAGCAGAGTAAAAAGACTTGCAACGAGCTTTGCGAATATGAAAATTTGATCAATCAAGACATAGAAAAATTTAGTAAATAATCGTTTAAAAATCGTAATCTCTTTTATAATAGCAAGAGTTAGAAAATTCAAAATTTCTAAGATATTTTTAGCTTGATATTTTAGGTAAAAAAATTTGAGCTCAAAGCAACTGCTTCAAGCTCAGTTAAATTTACTCGTTTAGGATAGAGAGAAGCTCTTTATTGTCTTTTGTTTTTAACATTTTTGCATACAAGAATTTAAGCGCTTCGACGTCATCCATTGTCGCGATTGCAGAGCGAATAGCCCAAATTTTTTGAAGCTCATCAGGCTTTTGAAGTAGCTCTTCTTTTCTAGTGCCTGATTTTAGCACGTTGATAGCTGGGTAAATTCTGCGGTCTGAGATATTGCGGTCAAGCACGATCTCGCTGTTTCCAGTGCCTTTAAACTCTTCAAATATAACTTCGTCCATACGTGAACCAGTGTCTATTAGAGCAGTTGCGATGATGGTTAATGAGCCCCCATGCTCGATGTTTCTAGCTGCACCAAAAAAGCGTTTTGGTTTGTGAAGTGCGTTTGCGTCCACGCCGCCTGTTAGTACCTTGCCGCTTGGCGGGGTTACTGTGTTGTAGGCGCGTGCTAGACGGGTTATGCTATCAAGCAAGATGATGACGTCTTTGCCCATCTCAACTAGACGTTTTGCCTTTTCGATGACTAGCTCTGCTACGCGGACGTGATTAAGTGCTGGCAGGTCAAATGTCGAGCTAAATACCTCACCTTTTACGCAGCGCTGCATGTCTGTAACTTCTTCTGGTCTCTCATCTACTAGAAGCACCATGAGCTGGGCTTCTGGGTGATTTTTAGCGATGCCGTGAGCTAGCTCTTTCATAAGCTCAGTTTTACCGCTTCTTGGAGGTGCGACAATGAGGCCACGCTGACCTTTACCGATAGGCGTGAAAAGGTCAAGCACACGGCCCGTTAGCTTCATCGGATCATACTCTAAATTTAGCTTTTCGGTTGGAAATAGTGGGGTTAAGTTGTCAAATAACGGCCTCTCTTTTGCGTCTGCTAGAGGCATGTAATTTACCGCTTCGATCTTTAAAAGGGCGTAGTATTTTTCCTGATCTTTTGGCTCTCTTACTTGGCCGGTGATGATGTCGCCTACACGAAGTGTAAATTTGCGGATTTGAGAGTTTGAAACGTAGGCGTCGTTTGAGCTGTCGCTTAAATTTGCATCAACGGCTCTTAAAAAGCCGTAGCCCTCGTTTGTGATTTCTAAAATTCCAGTAAATAGTATAAAGCCACCTTGTTTTGTCTGGGTTTTTAGTATCTCAAATATCAAATCCTGCCTACGAAATTCGCGTGGATTTTCGACACCAACGCTATTTGCAATCTGTACTAGCTCATCTAAACTAAGCGTTCTTAGCTCTTCGATCTTGTGTCCATCTACTGGTATGTGTGTTCTTGATACTTGATGTTTTTTTGTAGTTTTTGTGTTTTGAGAAGCACTTTGCTCGGTTTGGTTATTTTCCATATTTCCTCTTTAAATGCGGGGATAATTTTGCAGAATTTCTAAGTTTCAAAAAGAAGTTTTTGAAAGTTTTGGCATTTTATAAAAATAAAACTTTGTTGTCAAGAAATGGCATAAAATAAAATTTTTGCTCAAAAATGGTTGATTTGCTATAATCTCGCCATTTTATAACGATAACAAAAGAAGAAATTTGTGCCTATTTTTGCAGTTTGCCTACCATAAATTTATATGGTGTGTAATAGGCATGTGATGCAATAATATTGGTAAAAATTTTAGATAAAAGAAAGTAAAAATGCCACAAAGTAGATGTACTCATTGTAGATTAAAATTTGATGAAAGCGTGATGATCTCAAATGAAAGCGGACTTAAATTTTGCTGTGTTGGTTGCAAAGGCGTTTATGAAATTTTAAATGAAAATGGGCTTAGCGAGTTTTATGAACGTCTTGGCAAAAATACACTTACACCGGCAAGCAACGGTGCAAATATCAAAAATTTAGCAGCAAATTTTAGCGAGCTTGTGACAAAAGAGGGCGACTTTAGTCAAATTTCATTTTTAATCGATGGCATCACTTGCTCAGCTTGCATCTGGCTACTTGAAAAGGCACTTTTTAGCTTGCCTGGCGTCTTGGAGGTAAATATCAACTCGCTTAATCAAAAAGCGGTCATTATTTTTGATGAGCAGGAGCTTTTAATAGAGCAGATAATTGAAAAAATTTATGCCGTTGGCTATATTCCAAAGCCCTATGCTACAAGTCAAAAAGAGGATGAACTAGCTAAGAAAAGAAGAAATTTTTACACAAAAGCACTAGTTGGTATCTTTGCTACGATGAACATTATGTGGCTAGCCATTGCTCAGTATAGTGGATATTTTAGTGGCATAAGAGGCGATATAAAAGATATTTTAAGCTTTGCGCAGTTTGTATTAGCAACGCCTGTACTTTTTTATACTGGTAGCGAGTTTTTCAAAGGGGCAAAGATAGCCATTAAAAACGCTTCGCCAAATATGGATTTGCTCGTTATCACCGGAGCTAGCATTACCTATATTTACTCCATTTTTGCGATGTTTACAAGAAGCGGGGAGAGCTATTTTGACTCGGTCGCGATGATCATAACCTTTGTCTTTATCGGTAAATTTTTAGAAATTTTGGGTAAGAAAAAGGCGCTTGAGACCTCAAATTTCTTAAGCGATATGTTGCTTGCAAAAGTGTGCGTTTTGGAGGATGGCAAGGACATTTTAAAAGAGCCAAAGGATGTAAATTTAGGCGAAAAGATCGTGCTAAGATCTGGCGAGAGGGCGCTACTTGATGGAGTAGTGCTTAGTGGCGAGGCAAGCGTGGATAGCTCAAGTCTAACTGGAGAGAGCCTGCCTGTGACCTTGGGAGTGGGGCAAGAGGTGAAAAGTGGCATCATTTGCCAAAATGGACAAATCATCTATGAAGCAAAGGAAATTTTTAAAAATTCTTATCTAAATCAGCTTATAAATTTGCTCCAAAATGCAGAGCTAAAAAAACCAAATATCGAGCTAGTAGTCAATAAAATCGCTTCTAAATTTTCTCTTAGCGTGCTAACTTTGGCATTTTTTACATTTTGGTTTTGGTACTTTAAATTTGGCTTTTCAGAAGCTATTGTCACGGCTGTTAGCGTCATCGTGATCGCTTGCCCTTGTGCGCTTGCACTTGCCACGCCAGTTAGCAGTGTTTGCGCTCTTGGTGTGGCTTTTAAAAATAGAGTGCTTTTTAAAGAGGCTAAATTTTTTGAGAGCCTTGCAAAGTGCGATGTAGCGGTCTTTGATAAGACTGGCACGCTCACAAAGGCGGAATTTGAAGTTAGTGATTTTTTCATAAAAGAGAGCATAAGCTTAGATGAAATTTATTCGCTAGCTCTTATATCAAATCATCAAATAAGCGTGGCAGTGGCTAAATTTCTAAAGCAAAAAGGCGCAAGAAAATTAGAGCTTAAAAATACAAATTTAAGCGTGGCAAAGGGTGTTGAGGCTGAAATTTCGGGTAAAAAATTTTATGCAGGAAGCAAGCGATTTTTAGTTGAAAATGGTATTAGCTTTGATGAAGCTGAAGAAAATGTGAGCTTTTTTGTGGGGCTTAATGGTGAGTTAGTGGCGAAATTTTACCTAAAAGATAGTGTAAAGCCCGAGGCAAAGGCCTTGATAGACGAGCTAAAGAGCTCTGGCATGAAAGTGTGTATCTTAAGTGGCGACGTGCAAAAAGTGGTAAAAAACGTGGCAGATGAGCTTGGCGTGAGTGAGTTTAGAGCAGAGATGTTGCCTGAAACGAAAGCTAAATTTATAAGCGAACTAAAAGAGCAGGGCAAAAAGGTGCTAATGGTAGGAGACGGCATAAACGACGCAGCAGCGCTTAGCCTTGCTCATGTTGCCATTTGTATGGGAAGTGGGGCGGCAATAAGCTTAGAAAGAAGCGATGTAGTGCTACTTGATGATAGTTTAAAAAGTCTAGCAAAGGCCATAAAAATCTCAAAATTTACTTACAAAACGATAAAGCAAAATTTGCTCTTTTGTCTTCTTTATAATGTTCTTGCTCTGCCATTTGCCGTGTGTGGCTATGTCATTCCGCTATTTGCTGCGCTTTTTATGTCGCTTAGCTCGCTAATTGTTATCTTAAACTCGCTTTATATTGTTAGAAAATTTAAGGAAAAATAATGGATAGCGCGACACTTGCGATGTTGGTTTTTATCTCAGTTTTGATGGGAGCATTTTTGCTTTTTGGCGTGCTTTGGGGGATAAAAAATAAACAATTTGAGGACTACCGAAAATTTTTAGACGGAGCAAATTTGGACGATGAAGAGGCACTAAATGAAGCTTATGAGTTAGAGCTTCGCAAAAAAGAAGCTCTCAAAAAAAGAGCAAAATCTAATAAAGATAAAATTTAGCTCTCAATCGTTGGCTCGCCAAAAAGTCTATTGGCCTCTTTTAGAACCCCTTGTTCTCTTTGTCTTTGAAGCTCTTCTGGCGTTTTTGGCTCTTTATTTAGCATCAAAGCAAAGTTATTTTTTTCGTTTTGTAGCTCGCTTTTTATCTCGGTTTTTGGCTCATTTTTAGTTTCAATGTTATTTGCATTTAGTCTTAAAATTTCCTCATCAAGCTCGTCTAGTTCGCTTTTTTCATTATTTTCTAAAGAGGCTTTAGGCGTCTTAGTTTGTGCTTTTTGCTCATCACTCTTTGCATTTACTATTTTCGCATTTTGTCCAAAAAGCGTACGCAATATCTCATTTAAAATTTTCCAATTTTTCTTAAAATATTTAAGATTTTCATCTTTTGCATTTACTATCAGTCCAAGCTCATTGTTATTAAAAAAGCTAAATTCTACAAATTCTTTAAAAAACTCGCCAAGATCATAATTTCTATCATAAATTTTTGTTAAAAAGAGTTCATATGGACCTTGCATTTTAGCAGGAGCTGCTTGGCTTTTTTGAGTGATGACTTCTGTGATTTGAGTGGAATTTTCGCTATTTTTTGAGATCACTTCATTTATAGCGTCATCGATATCTTGTAAATTTAGTGCTTCTATCATCATAAAAAGCATTAGCATTAGTACAAAGCCATTGTCGCTACTTACATTTAGCATACCTTTAGCTTGTGCCAAAATCCTAAAAAATCTTTCATAAACAAGTAGAGAAATTTTTGAGTCGTTTTCTATAAATTTTTGCTTTAAATTTGCCAAAATTTCATCTATTATCATCTCTGGATCATAGCTTTCAAGTTCGCTTACGAGCACTCTAATGGCATTCTTATCGTGATTTAAAACATGAGTTATTATCTCTTCGATCTTTTCTGGATCAAGAAGTCCTAACATTGATGCTACGCCATTTGCCGTGACATTATTTGCCCCGTAAATGATAGCTTGATCAAGAAGTGTCAAAGTATCTCTTAGCGATCCACCGCCACTTCTTGCTAAAATTTCAAGTGCCTCTTTTTCGTAGCTAATACCTTCTTTGCTTAAAATAAACTCAAGATGTTTAATGATGCTGTATCTGCTTATTTGCTTAAACCTAAAATGCTGCGTTCTTGAAAGCACCGTTGTTGGGAGTTTTAATGGATCAGTCGTCGCTAGGATAAATTTTACATAGCTTGGTGGCTCTTCAAGCGTTTTTAAAAGAGCATTAAATGCCTCTTTGGTTAGCATATGCACTTCATCGATGATAAAAATTTTATATCTTGCCATTGCTGGAGCATATTTTGTTTGTTCTATTAGCTCTCTTATATCATCTATCTTTCTGTGGCTAGCAGCGTCCATTTCGATGATGTCCATATGCCTTGACTCATTTGCCATTATGCATTGTGGGCATACTTCACATGGTTTTGAAGTAGGTCCTTTTTCGCATACTAAAGCTTTTGAAAATATCCTAGCACTTGAAGTTTTACCACTGCCTCTAAGCCCAGAAAATAGATATGCGTGGCTTATACGACCCTCGTCAAGTGCGTGTATAAGACTTTTACTAACTGCTTCTTGACCGATAAGTTCATCAAAATTTTTAGGGCGATATTTTAAAGCTAGTGCTTGCAATGCGGTATCCTTTTTATAAAGTTCAAGGATTTTATAAAAAAAGGCATAAATTTATGATTATTTATATATTTAATTGGCTTTAAATTTTTTATTTTAGTTTAATGAAGGCGGATAAATTTTTATATGTTTGCATAAAATTCCTAGTGTATTTGCAAAAAAATAAAAAATATCCCTTTTTATAACGATCCATAGCCGACTAGATTTAAAATTTATAATAAAAATACATAAAATTTTATGTTAAATATTTTGTATTTTTGTATGAATTGTGCTTGGTATAAAAAGCCTTGGCATATGCGCCAAGGCAAAATTTTAGATTAGCAAGAGAAGCAAGTTTTAAACTCATAAGCGGTTGGGCGCGCTTCGTAAGGCCAAACTTGAGTTTCAAATTTAAAATGCTGATAGGTATCTATGAAAAGATCGCTCATTATGGGTTTTAGATATTCGTTGTCGCGTATTAGCGCTTCAAGGCTACCACGAAGTGTGTGTGGAAGCTGTTCTATGCCACGCTCTCTGATCTCATCAAGATGAAGTTTAAATAAATTTTCATCCATCGGACCAACTGGCTCATATTTGTGCTTAACGCCGTCAAGTCCTGCCATTAGCATCGCTGAAAAGGCCAGATAAGGGTTTGCTGTGCTATCTGGAAATCTCATCTCAGCTCTAACTGACTTCTCGCCAGCGCCGTAAGGTATGCGGATACTTGCTGAACGGTTTTGGCTAGAGTATGTTAGGATAGACGGTGCCTCAAAGCCAGGGATTAGGCGTTTATAGCTATTTGTGCTTGGGTTAGTAAAGGCGGCAACGCTTCTTGCGTGCTTTAAAACGCCACCGATGTAGTATCTTGCAAAATCACTTAAATTTGCGTAGTTGCCCTCTTTATAGAATAAATTTTTACCATCTTTCCAGACTGATTGATGCACGTGCATGCCGCTTCCGTTGTCGCCATAAAGTGGTTTTGGCATAAATGTAACTGTCTTGCCATTTAGGTGAGCGACCATACGAACAACATATTTGTAGATTTGAACATTATCGGCAGCTTCGACTAAGTTACCAAATTTTACGCCGATCTCACCTTGTCCTTGAGCGACTTCGTGGTGTCCTAAAAAGACTTCAAGGCCAACTTGCTCTAAAACCTGCATCATCTCGGCTCTTAGATCTACCATGCTGTCGATTGGCTGAGTCATCAAATAGCCGCCTTTTCTGCGTGGGCGGTGACCTGTGTTGTAGCTATCTTTGAAGTCAGTAGCATCGTTCCACTCGCCTTCCTCGCTATCTACTTGATACATCGCGCAGTTTGGGCTATCGATGATTTTGACGTTGTCAAAGACAAAAAATTCATTCTCAGGGCCAAAATATGCCTCGTCACCAAGACCGCTATCTTTTACGTACTGCATTGCTCTTTTGGCTATTGAGCGAGGGCATTTTTCATAAATTTGACCTTTGTAAATGTCGTAAATATCGCAAAAAACAACAACTGTAATATCAGAAGTAAATGGGTCTAAAAATGCAGTTGTAGCTTCTGGCTTCATTATCATGTCGCTCTTATCGATTGGTTGCCAGCCATGCATAGAGCTAGCGTCCATTGGGATGCCATTTATAAAATTTTCTTTCGTAACAGCTTTTATATTGTAGCTAATGCTATGCCAAGCACCACCTAAATCAGTAAATCTAAAATCTACAAATTTGACTTCATTTTCTTTACAAAAATCAAAAAAATGATCTATATTTTGGACGAATTTTCCCACTTTTTTCTCCTTTTAATTTTTAAATTTTTCGTATTCTATCATAAAACCTAATATTTAAGATTAAATTTATATTTTATTTGAACCCAATCTAAAATTTTACTAATTCTCTATCTCTATTTTTAAAAATAGCACATTTTGAATAACCTAAATCTCTAGCTATTTGCTCGCAAATTTCACCATTTTTACCGATATCTTCTTTTGTGTGAGCGTCTGAGCCAAAGGTGATGGTTATATCTTTTTCGGCTATTAGTTCAAGTAAATTTACGCTTGGATATTGCTCGCCGATAGGCTTTCTAAAGCCAGCAGCATTTATCTCAACAACTAAATTTGCTTCTTTTATAGCATTTATCGCATCGTGTGCTAAAATTCTAATATCTTTTTTGGGTAAAAATTTAAAAATTTTAAGTAGATCAATATGCCCCATTATGTCAAATTTGCCAAGCTTAGCCGATCTTTCTACATGATCAAAATACTCTTGCCAAATTTGATCCAAGTCTTTGCCCTCGTAGCCACCGATAAATTCTGGATTGTCAAATGCCCAGCCATTAAAAAAATGCACAGAGCCTATCAGATAATCAACCTTTCTAGCAAAAACTCGCTCATCCATAAATCCATCTAAAAAATCCATCTCATAGCCAAGTAAAATTTCTATCTCACCGCTAAATTCATCTCTTAAATGTAAAATTTTGTCTTCATATCCTCGCATTTCATCAAAGCTCATTCTGTAAGCTTCATCATAGTTCATCGGTGCGTGATCACTAAAACCAAAGTATTTTGTGCCAGCTTTTATTGCGTTTTGTACATACTCTCTTGGCTCGCCAACTGCGTGCTTGCAAAGTGGCGTGTGGTTGTGAAGATCGACAGTCATTTTTAGCCTTTTAAGGTCGTTTATTTTTAAAAATGCTATCTAAAAATTTATAAATTTAAAGATAAAAATATTGCCTTTAAACTTACTTTTTATTTAAATCCTATATAATCAAGCCAAATTTTATTAGGAGCTTTTATGACCCAAGAGGAACTTGACGCACTTATGGCAGGTGGGCTAGATGATGAGTTAGATAGTGCTAAAGAAGATGCTGGCCAAGAGGTCGCGGACGTCAAAGAGGATACGGACGAGGTAACAGAAGTTGCAGAAGCAATTGATACTAAAGATGAGCCACAGTCAAAATCAGAAAGTAATTCAAAGAATGCAGAAAATTATAGAGTGAGTGCAGATGGCGTTTGGCCACCACCACCACCAACAGAAGATCACAAAATGGTTCATCAGCTTGATGACGTAACAAGAGATAGCGAAGAAAAAGCTACTCAGATGTTTGATAAGCTTGAGACGATAAATAACTTTTTTATGGACGCTGAGAGTGACTCAAATAGCCTAAAAGACACAATAAACTCAAACATTGAGCTATTTAAGACGCTAAGCGAGAAATTTCCAAATATCGCTGCATTCAGTGAGGCTTTGGAGAAAAACAACTCACTTCTTGGTACAATCGATAATATCATCGGAAATTTACAAATGGGACAAGATGAGATCATGATGGCTATGGACATGATGCAGTATCAAGACATCCATAGGCAAAAGATCGAGCGTGTTATCAACGTTATGAGAGCGCTAAGTAAATATATGAATACCTTATTTGAAGGTAAAATTGATGATGATAAGCGTGTTAGCTCCGCTGTTCACATCGCTGGTGATACAACGACTGAAAATCTTGTCAGCAACGACGATATCGAAGCCTTGATAGAAAGTTTGGGTAAAAAATAGTGCTAAAAAGGCCTGAGCTTTTATCTCCAGCTGGAAATTTAACAAAACTTAAAATAGCCCTTGAGTATGGAGCCGACGCTGTTTATGGCTCGGTGGCTAGCTTTTCACTAAGGACTAGATCGGCTAGGGAGTTTAACCTTGAAACATTCAAAGAGGCGATAGACTACACGCATGCAAAGGGAAAGAAATTTTATGCTACCATAAATGCCTTTCCTTTTAACTCTCAGATCGAGCCACTAAAAAGGCACTTGCAGACTATCTCGGCGATGAAGCCAGATGCCTTTATCATCGCAACTCCAGGCGTTATGAGTCTAGCAAAAGCCATTGCTCCTGATATTGAGATACATCTCTCAACTCAGGCAAATGTCATGAATGTGCTTGATGCAAAAATTTATCATGATATGGGCGCAAAACGAA
Organism: Campylobacter concisus; assembly: GCF_003048905.1. Lineage (NCBI taxonomy): Bacteria > Pseudomonadati > Campylobacterota > Epsilonproteobacteria > Campylobacterales > Campylobacteraceae > Campylobacter > Campylobacter concisus. The sequence goes on along the minus strand of NZ_PIRO01000001.1, from coordinate 138,049 downwards.
TAGTTGTCGCTCGCGAGATGAACTTAAAAGATGTCATAAAGATAAAAGAAGAAATTCCAACTCTTGATATCGAAATTTTTGTACATGGTTCGATGTGCTTTGCTTACTCTGGTAGGTGCTTAGTAAGCTCAGTGCAAAGCGGGCGTATGTCAAATCGCGGCAGCTGTGCCAACGACTGCAGATTTAAATATGAACTCTATGCCAAAAACGAAGAGAGTGGTGTGCTTTTCCGCCTAGAGGAAGACGAGCACGGCACTCATATTATGAACTCAAAAGATCTTTGCCTAATATCGCACATCAAAGAGATCGTTGATAGTGGTGTAATAGATAGCCTAAAAATAGAAGGTCGCACAAAGAGCGAGTACTATGCAGCTTGCACAGCAAGAGCCTACAAAATGGCGATAGATGATGCTATGAATGATAAATTTGACGCACAAATTTATGAAAACGAGATAAATACGCTGAAAAATCGTGGCTTTACTGATGGCTACTTGGTGCATAGACCTTATGAGCGAACCGATACACAAAATCATGTTAGCAGCCTAGAAGAGGGCACACATCAGGTAAATGCAATAAGCGAAGATGGCGAGTTTTTTAAGTGCAAATATAAAATTTTTCCAGGCAATAGCTACGAGATCGTGGCTCCTACTGGATCGGTTATAGAAGATAGTGAAAATGAAATCTCAAAGATTTATTCACAAGATGGCAAGAAATTTATCAAATTTAAACAGCTCATTACCAAAAAAGGCAAGGTTATGAGTGAAATTCATAGCGGCAATGAAAACGAGATAAGTCTTGGTATTAAGCTGCCAAAATTTAGCTTTTTGAGGGAGAAAATATGAAATTTGTTTCTATTATAATGGGAAGTAAGAGTGACTATGAGATAGTTAGTGAGGCGGCAAAAACTCTTGAAAAATTTGGCGTAAAATATGAACTGATAATCAGCTCAGCCCACAGAAGTCCAAAAAGAACTAGCGAGTACGTCACAAATGCTGAGAAAAAGGGTGCAAAAGTCTTTATCGCAGCTGCTGGTATGGCGGCTCACTTGGCTGGTGCGATTGCTGCAAATACTACAAAGCCAGTGATCGGCATACCAATGGCAGGTTCGGCTCTAAGCGGCGTTGATGCACTTTACTCAACTGTGCAAATGCCAAGTGGCATGCCAGTGGCGACATTGGCTATCGGCAAGGCTGGTGCTATAAATGCGGCCTATTTGGCGGTACAAATTTTAGCTCTTGGAGATGATGGTCTGGCAAGTGCTCTAAAAGCTGACAGAGAGGCGAAGATAAAGGCTTTAGAGGAAGACTCTTCAAAGGTTGAAGTGATACTGTAAAAAGGAGAAGCGGTGCAGACCTATCTTGGCGTTGATGAATTTTGCAAACTTGTACACTTAGAGCGTGAAGTTATCGAGGATATGATAAATCGTGGCGTTTTGAAAACCAAAGAGGAAAATGGAGAAATTTTGATAGAAGCGAGCGAAGGAACGATGAGCGTGGTGCCTAGTGTTTCGCAAAATTTATCCTTGCAGCCGCAAGGCCAAGATGGCATCAGCTTTGTTGAAAAGACGATCGGAACGATATTAAATTTACATGAAAAGGTGCTTGACGCAAAGGATGAGACGCTAGAGACCTTAAGAAATGAGAATAAATTTTTAAAAGAGGCACTCATTTCGATGCAAGAGCTCTATGACGAAGATAGAAAAACGGTCGAGACGCTCACAAAACAGCTTAAAATTTCACAGGATGAAGTTGAATTTCTAAAACGAAAATACAAGCTCATGTGGAACCAAGCGGTTGAAAATTTTAACGGACAAAAGTAGTTTATGAAGATTATAAATTTAGAGGAAAGCTTTGAAATTTACGGAGTAAAAACTCGTACTAAAAATGAAGATGAGATAGGCGGTGAGGGTAAAATTACAGCTTTATGGTCTAAATTTATGAGTGAATACTATGATGGCAAGAGTGAAATTTATAGCGTTTACTGCAACTACGAAAGCGATTTTAATGGACATTACGATAACTTCATTGGCACAAGATCAAGCCACAAAAGTGATGAAATTTTAGAGATAAAAAGTGGCAAATATGCCGTTTTTAGTTTTGCAAGAGAGCCACAAAATGTTGCAAAATTTTGGGGTGAAATTTGGAGATATTTTGAAAGTAGCGAGCTAAAAAGAGCCTATGAAATAGATTTTGAGCTTTACAGCAGCGACGAGATAAAAATTTTTATATCTATTTTAGGTTAGAAAAAAATGAATAAAAAAAACAATAGTTCAATTTTGAGTTTTATCGAAAATTTTGGTAACAAATTGCCAAATCCAACTATGCTTTTTATCTATCTTTCGATTATTACGATAATAATATCGTTTGTGCTAGAAAAGATGGGCGTTGGTGTAAGCTATCAGGCTATCAAAGATGGACAAATATCACAGCTTAATGCAAATGTTATAAATTTGCTTTCTGCTGATAGTCTTAGATCTTTTGTTTTGTCTGTGCTTAAAAATTTTACTAATTTTTATCCTTTGGGAGTAGTTTTTGCGATTATTCTAGGTATTGGTATTGCAGACAAGTCTGGACTTTTATCAGCACTTATGACAAAGATTGCCTTAAAATCTTCCAAAATATGGGTAACTCCAATTGTTATTTTTCTTGGCGTAATGTCAAATGTTGCTTCCTCGGTTGGTTATGTTGTGCTAATCCCGCTCGGAGCTATTTTATTTGCTGGATTTGGTCGCCATCCAATTGCTGGACTAGCTGCTGCTTTTGCTGGTGTTAGCGGTGGCTGGTCGGCAAATTTATTAATCGGTACAAATGACCCTATGTTTGCGGCATTTTCTATGCAAGCAGCTAGCGTGTTAAATCCAGATTATGTAGTATTAGCAACTGCAAATTGGTACTTTATGATCGCTTCGACATTTTTGATCGTATTTGTTGGCTGGTTTGTAACGGATAAAATCGTAGAGCCTAGGCTTGGCAAATTTGATTTTTTGGGTGATTTTAGCCTGAAAGAGCATAGTGAGATAAGTGCAGAGCAAAAACGTGGCTTAAAATTTTCACTAATAGCGTTGATTGTTTTTGTGATTTTACTGCTTGTGGCTATTTTGCCTTCTGGCTCTTTATTTGGAGGAAAAGGCAATGAAAGCTTTATGAAATCTACTTTTATGCATTCTATTGTTGTTTTTATGATGTTACTTTTTATAGTGGTAGGCGTAGCTTACGGTGTAGGCGCCAGGAGTATAAAAAGCAGTAATAATGCCATAAAATTTATGGAGCAATCTATTTCTGAGCTATCAGGATTTTTGGTTTTGATATTTTTTGCAGCCCAGTTTACATATCTTTTTAATACCTCAAATATTGGGCTAGTGCTTTCTATAAAAGGTTCTATTTTTCTAAAAGAGGTCGGATTAACTGGACTTAGTCTTATCATAGTTTTTATTTTTTTGATCGCTTTTATAAATTTATTTATAGCTGTTGATTCTGCAAAGTGGGCTATGATGGCTCCGATTTTTGTACCAATGTTTATGAATCTTGGACTCTCGCCAGAGCTTACACAGGCTGCTTTTAGAATAGGCGACTCTACTACAAATATCATAACGCCTTTGATGCCGTTTTTTGTTTTGATAGTAGCTTTTATGCAAAAATACAATAAGGATTTAAAAATCGGATCGGTAGTTTCTATTATGCTTCCTTATACGGTTGCATTTTTAATTTCTTGGACAGCGCTAATGTCATTTTGGTACATTTTTGATCTACCGCTAGGACCTGGTGCAGTTATACACTATGTAAAGTAAAATTTTAAAAGGAAAGCAATGACATTTTCACAAATAATATTAACCCTTCAAAACTATTGGCAAGAGCAAGGTTGCGTTATACTTCAGCCATACGACATGCCAGCTGGTGCTGGTACTTATCATCAAGCGACTTTTTTAAGAAGCCTCGGACCAAAGCCGTGGGCGACGGCGTACGTAGCACCTTCTCGCCGCCCGACCGACGGTAGATACGGCGAAAACCCAAACCGCCTGGGCGCTTATTATCAGTTTCAAGTACTCATAAAACCAAGCCCAGAAAATATCCAAGAGCTTTATCTAAAAAGCCTTGAAAAGCTTGGGTTAAATTTGAAAAATCACGACATCCGCTTTGTCGAAGATAACTGGGAGAGCCCGACGCTAGGCGCTTGGGGGCTAGGCTGGGAGGTCTGGCTGGACGGTATGGAAGTGACTCAGTTTACCTATTTTCAACAAGTGGGCGGCATCGCATGCGAGCTGATCTCTGGTGAGATAACATACGGACTTGAGCGCTTGGCTATGTATTTACAAGATGTAAATAGCGTCTATGACATCGTTTGGGATGATACAAATGGAAACATCGTAACCTATGCCGACGTTCACAAACAAGGCGAGTACGAGTGGAGTAAATATAACTTTGAAGTGGCAAACGTCGATATGCTTTTTAACCAGTTTGAAAATGCATTTGGCGAGTGTAAGCGTTGCTTGGAGGCTAAAATTTCACTGCCAGCGTATGATTATTGTATGCTAGCAGCGCATACTTTTAATGTCCTTGACGCGCGTGGAGCGATCAGTGTGACGCAAAGGCAAGACTACATCCTAAAAATACGCGAGCTTGCAAAAGAGTGTGCACTAACCTACAAAGAAAGCTTGGAACAAAAGTAAAATTTGATGAAAATAGCTGAAATTTATAAAATTTTAGATGAAATTTGCCCATTTGCGAGCCAAGAGTCCTGGGACAATAGTGGCCTACAAGTTGGCTCATTTGATAGCGAATTTGAGCGAATTTATATGAGTCTTGATTTAGATAGCGAACTTTTGCAAAATGTCTTGCCAAATTCGCTTATTATCACTCACCATCCGCTCATTTTTAAGGGGCTAAAAAGCCTAGACTACAGCTTTTATCCAAGCTCACTCATAAGAGAGATGATGATAAAAAATATCTCGCTTATTTCGCTTCATACAAACGCTGACCTTGCATTTTTAAATGAAAAATTTGTGATGCAGGTTTTGGGGCTTGAAATTTCAAGCAAAGATGGCTTTTTGATCTATGCTGATGTGAAGATGAAATTTAGTGAGCTTTGCAAATTTGTAAAAGAAAAACTTGGGCTAGAAAAATTAAGAGTAGTTCATGCAAAAGATGAAATTTCTAAAATTTGTATCTGTACTGGAAGTGGCGGAGATCTCATACAAGATGTAAAAGCAGACGTCTTTTTAACGGGTGATCTAAAGTATCATCAAGCCCTTTATGCAAAGGAAAACGGGCTAAATTTAATCGATATAAATCACTATGAAAGTGAACGTTATTTTGGTGATTTTTTAGCAAAATATTTGCAAAATCTGAAAATTGAAGTTATAATACGCAATTCTAAAAATCCATTTACATATTGCTAACAAAAAAAGGAAACATTATGAATAAATACTTACAACAATTAGTTGAATTATCTGATCTTGATAAACAAATAGATGGCTTTATACCACGCATTCAAGACATAGAAAAGGCTTATAAAAATATAGAAGAAGAGTGCGAAAACATAACGGCTAATATAGAAAGACTAGATGAAGAGGTAAGTGACTTAAAATCTCAAAGATCAGGAACAAATGCTCATATAGCCGAGTTTAGTGCTAAGATAAAAGATGTAGCTAAAAAAAGCTCAAGTGCAAAAAGCGAAAAGGAGATAAAAGCTCTAAGTCTTGAAGAAGATATTGCAAAAGAGCAACTTGAGGCTGCAAATGAAGAGATTACTAGACTTGAGAAACTAATAGATAGTAAAAATAGTCAAAAAGATGAGCTTGGTGCAAAAAAAACTGAACTTGAAGAGAATTTAAAAAATATAAAAAGTAAAACTTCATCTGAGCTTGAAAATATTGGGAAAGAACGTGAAGAAGTTTATGCCAAAAAAGACAAGCTTATCGCCACTATGAATCAAAAAATTCTCGCATTTTATGAAAAAATTAGAAAATGGGCTCATAACACAGCTGTTGTTCCTGTAAAAAAACAAGCTTGTTATGGTTGCTTTATGCAGATAAATGACAAAACTTTTTCTGCTGTTATCAAGGGCGAAGATATCGTTACATGTCCGCATTGTGGCAGAATTTTATACAAACAAGAGCAATAACACATTTCGTGATAATAATATATTACTTTCTAGCCTCAATACTCTATCTCTTTGGGGCTATCTTTTTATTTTTTTTAAGTTTTAAAAAAAAGTATCATAAGTCGATTCCAGCACGTTTTTTCCTCTTTAATAATCCTAAATTTCAAGATGCAGATGTTCATTTTCACGCTTGTTCATTTGGCGAGGTGCAGGCACTTAAACCTTTGATGCAAAAATTTGACAGCAAAGCCATAAGCGTTGTGACAAATACGGGCTTTGAAGCGGCAAGCAAAATTTGCTCTAACACGAGATTTTTGCCATTTGAAATTTTCTTGCCATTTTGGTTAAAAAAGAGCAAAATTTTAGTCATTTTTGAGGCTGAGCTTTGGCTTATGCTGGTTTTCATGGCGAAGCTAAAAGGCAGTCGCGTGATCCTTATAAACGCTAGAATTTCAGATAGAAGCTACAAAAGCTACTTGAAATTTGGCTTTTTTTACAGATATCTTTTTAAATTTATAGATAAAATTTACGCCCAAAGCGAGCTTGATAAAGAGCGGCTAAAGTCGCTTGGTGCAGGTGAAATAGAGGTCGTTGGCAACATAAAAGCTGCGTTTTTACCAAGTGTGAATAAAATTTATGAAAAGCCAAAAGCTAGAGTGATCGTGCTAGCAAGCACGCATGCTGGTGAAGAAGAGATGATTTTAGATAATTTAAATTTAAAAGAAAACGATCTTTTAATCATCGCACCACGCCATCCTGAAAGGTTTGCAGAGGTTGAGAAGATAGCAATAGAGTACGCCAAAAAGTATGATTTTAGCTTTGCGAAATTTAGTCAAACGTATAAATTTGAAGCTAAAGTAAATTTGCTTGACACTTTAGGTGAGCTTGTAAATGTCTATGCTATTAGCGATATAGTCGTGCTTGGAGGCAGTTTTGTGCCAAATATCGGTGGGCATAATCCAATCGAGTGCGCACAATTTAACCCGGTAATACTAAGTGGTGAGTTTATATTTAACCAAAAGGCGTTATTTAGCCTAGTTGAAAACATCTACATCGCAAAAGCTAGCGAGATCGGCGGCATAATAGATAGTAGTGCCAAAAAGAGCAAGATCGCCGTACAGGCTAGCGCTGATGCAATCATAGAAGATATAAGGAGCACTTTATGAGTGAAGAAAAAGCGTATAAAATTTTAGCCAAACAAAAAAATATCTCAAACAATGAGGCAAAGGAGCTAATAGATAGTGGCCTTGTCTATGCTAAGGGCCAAAAGGTGATGATCGCTCGTGCACTAATGAGCGAAAACACCAAATTTAGCGTCGAAGAGATGCCAAAGCCAAGCGTTATATTTGAAGATGAAAATTTAATAGCCATAAACAAGCCTGCTGCTATAACTAGCGAAAAAATCAGTCAAATTTATAAATTTCCACTCCTTCATAGGCTCGATAAAGATACGAGTGGCGTGCTACTTCTTGTAAAAAATAATGAATTCGCAGTGCTTGCTATAAATGAGTTTAAAAAGATGAAGGTTGAGAAAATTTATGTGGCCGCAGTTAGAGGTATCATGAGCGAGGAAGTGGTCGTAAATGAGCCAATCTTAACGATAAAAAATAAAAATGGCGCTTTTTCAAAGATATCAAAAGATGGCAAAGAGGCGATCAGCGAAATTTCACCACTCATGGTTACAGGTAAAAAAACGCTTGTAAAAGTTGCCATAAAAACAGGCAGAACGCACCAGATAAGAGTGCATTTGGCTAGCTTAAATTTACCTATCGTTGGCGATGAGAAATACGGCAAGAATAGGGCAAATAGAATGTTTTTGCATGCTTATTCTATCGCTCTTTTAAACTATAAATTTAAAGCGCCGATCCAAAAAGAATTTAACTCTCTTGGATTTGAGCTATCTAATAAATTTGAAATTTAAAGAGCAATAAAGAAATTATTTAGTAATATACGCCCTTTAATAACAACTTAGAAAGGTGATTAGTGTTCGAACAAATTAGCGAGTCTTTTAGATTAGCAGTTAGCAAGATACGTTTTGTAGATGACGAAAAAGCTCTAAAAAACGCACTTGACGTGCTTAAAAAAGCTCTTTTAAAAGCCGATGTTCATCACAAAGTCACTAAAGATCTACTTGTGTCTATTGAAAGCGAACTAAAGCAAACTGGCGTTGGTCAAAAGAATTTTCTAGATGCGATCAAGTCAAATTTAACAACTATCTTAACAGCTCCAGGCAACCAAGGCTTTGTCTATGCGCCAGTTGCACCGACCATTGTTTTGATGGCTGGCTTGCAAGGTAGCGGTAAAACAACGACAACTATCAAACTTGCAAACTATCTAAAGCTAAGAAAGAAAAAAGTTTTAGTTGCAGCTTGTGACTTGCAAAGATTAGCGGCAGTTGAGCAGCTAAGACAGCTCTGCGTTGCAAATGAGATCGATCTTTTTTATATAGAAAACGAAAACAACCCTATAAAAGTAGCAAAAGAAGCACTAGAAAAAGCAAAAAGTGGTCTTTATGATGTGCTTTTAGTGGATACCGCTGGTCGTCTTGCGATCGATGAAAAGTTGATGCAAGAGATAAAAGATGTAAAAAATGCGATAAATCCACATGAAATTTTTTACGTAGCTGATGCTATGAGTGGTCAAGATGCTGTAAAAACAGCTACAAGTTTTAATGAAATTTTGGGAATTTCTGGAGTTATCCTTTCTAAATTTGATTCTGACTCGAAGGGTGGCGTAGCTATTAGTATTGCAAAACAGCTAAATATTCCACTTAGATTTATCGGTACTGGCGAGAAAGTAGCTGATATCGAGAGTTTTATACCAGACCGCATTGTAAGCCGTATAATGGGCGAGGGTGACTTGGCCACTTTGATAGAGAAAACATCGACTATTATAGATGAGAAAGAGGCAAAACGTCTAAAACAAAAGATAAAAAAAGGTCAGTTTAACTTTAATGACTTTTTAGATCAGATGGAGAGTGTTAAAAAGCTTGGCAGCATGAAGTCTTTGATGGGAATGATACCTGGTCTTTCAAATATTGCAAATCAGATAAAAGATATAGATCTTGATAATTCAAAAGAAATTTTACATATTAAGGCTATGATAAACTCTATGACGCAAAAGGAGCGTGAAAATCCTGAACTTTTAAATAATAGTAGAAAAAGACGTTTAGCGGTTGGCTCTGGACTTTCTCAGATAGAGGTAAATCGGTTTTTAAAGCAGTTTGAAAGTGCCTCAAAACTTGCTAAGAAATTTTCAGGAAAAGGTGGAGTAAAAGGACTTACAAATATGCTTTCTCAAGCAAATTTAAAAAGACCTGTTTGATAAAAGGGTTTAAATTTGGATATTTGTTATCTAAATTTAAGCTTTATTTAAAAACAAGAGGAGAAATATAATATGGCAACAGTAGTAAGACTAACAAGAATGGGACGTAAGAAAAGACCTTTTTATCGTATAGTTGTTACAGATAGCAGAAAAAGACGTGATAGTGGCTGGATAGAAAGTATTGGCTATTACAACCCTATGGTTGAGCCAAATGTTATAAATTTCAACAAAGAGAGACTAGATTACTGGAAAAGCGTTGGTGCTAAACTTAGCGATAGAGTTGCACAAATTACAAAATAATGGTTAAAAATTTTTTATACGAATACGCCAAGTTAATTGCTGATTTTCCTGATAAAGTAAGTGTTGATCGCCACGAACTTGGTGAAAATTTTGCTGAGATAATTATAAGTGCTGATAAGGTTGATACGGGAAAACTTATCGGCAAAGATGGCAAAATGATAAACGCTATAAAGACTGTTATTATTGGTTGTAAAGCCAAAGATAATACAAGCTATAGAGTAACGGTAAAAGCTATTGAATAGTGATATTGTTGAAGTCGCTACCATCGGAAGATGTGTTGGTTTAAAGGGCTATTTAAAGCTTCACAATAAGAGCGACTTCCCAGAACAGTTTAAAAAAGGTGCAACCTTTTTTGACAAAAACAATGATCAGCTGACTATAAAAGACTACAATAGACAAAAAGAACTGGTTTTGTTTGAAAATTTTGATGACTTAGATCTTGCTAAAGCGCTTGTAAATAGAACTATATACACCACAAAAGAGCTCACTAGAAAAAACTGCAAATTAAAAAAAAATGAATTTTTTCAGTTTGATATTATTGGCTTAAAAGTTATAGAAAATGGTGAAATTTTGGGTATTGTAGAAGATATCCAAGATAATTTTGCAAATTCACTTTTATACATAAAAACAGATGAAAAGCTTATTATGAGCGGCAATCCAAAGAATTTTTACATTCCATATTTAGAGCATTTTATTATAAGTGTAAATTTAGATAATGAAGAGATTTTGGTAAAAGGTGCTATATCCATTTTAGAAAATTCATGAAATTTACATTTATTACACTTTTTGAAAATTTAGTTAAACCTTATTTTTGTGATTCTATTTTAAAACGTGCGATTAGTAATAAATTTATTGAAATCGATTTTATAAATCCAAGAAATTTTACTAAAGATAAGCATAATAAAGTTGATGATTATATGATCGGAGGCGGAGCAGGGCTTTTGATGTTTCCACAGCCTTTGGATGAGTCGATCAAATTTCTAAAAGCAAAAGATAAAAATACTCACGTGATATTTTTGACGCCAGTTGGTAAAAGATTTAATCAAAATGATGCAAAGAGGCTTTCTAAAAAAGATCACATTTGTTTTGTTTGCAGTAGATATGAAGGTCTTGATGAACGAGTTGTTGAGCTTTGGGCAGATGAAGTTTTTTGTATAGGTGATTTTGTTTTAACTGGTGGAGAGCTTCCTGCGCTTTGTATGAGCGATGCAATATCAAGAAATGTACCTGGAGTTTTAGGAAACGATATGAGCCTTGAAGTTGAGAGTTTTGAGGATAATTTGCTTGAAGCCCCATCTTTTACAAAGCCTGATAATTTTAGATCAATCTTTGTGGTTTCAGAGTTTTTAAAGGGTAACCATGCTAAAATCCACACTTTAAAAAATAAGATGGCTCACTGCAAAACAAGGTTCTTTCGCCCTGATTTATATCAAAAGCTTAAGCCACATAAATAAGGAAAAACATGAGAAATAAATACATTGAAGCATTTGAAAATGCTCAAATTGCTAGTAAAAATATTCCTGACTTCCGTGCAGGAGATACATTGCGTGTTGCTACTCGTATTCACGAAGGCGATAAAACTAGAATTCAAAATTTTGAAGGTATTTGTATAGCTAGACGTGGTAGCGGTACCGGCGAAACATTTATCATTAGAAAAATTGGCGCTAATAGTGTTGGCGTTGAGAGAATTTTCCCAATTTTTAGTGACTCAATTGAAGAGATAAAAGTTCTTAGAAAAGGTCGTGTTAGAAGAGCTAAATTATTCTATCTACGTGACCTTCGTGGTAAAGCTGCTAAGATTCGCGAACTTAGAAAGTAGTCTTACTATCTGTCCTGAAGTCTATTCAGGACTTTTAATATTCTTTATTAAATTTAATTTTTTTAAATATTTTTATCATTTTAATATTAATAAAGATCTATTTATTTTTATTGTTTTTACCGCTAGGCTATAAAAATTTAAAATATATAAAAATTTCTATATAAAGTTTCAGATACCTTATATACTAAATTTATTTATTTTCTACTTCTTCTTATTTGTATACCAAAATAAAAAAATAACACAACAAAGAATTACTCCAAACATTATTGATACAACTATCATAGTAGCATTTTTAGTTTCATTAAATGGCAAGCCTTGTGTATTCATGCCAAAAAACCCAGTTATCAGATTTAGTGGTAGCATTACAGCTGATATCATTGTCAAAATGTAAATATTTTGATTGATTTTGTCATTTTTTATACTTTGTATAAATGTATAAATATCATCTATTCTGCAGGCATACTCATTGGCCATTGTTCTAAAAACATTTGCCTCATGAGTACTATTTTTAAGCTCTTTTTTTAAATTTTGTTGCTCGCTTTGACAAATCGAAAGGGTCTCATAAAAGTGAGATATCTTGTTTTGAAATTTTCTAATCTCGTATTTTAAGAAGTGGTGTCTTTTGATAAATTTGTTAAAGTTTTTTCGACTAGCGTAAATTTTTTCATACTCGTTTAGTTCTTCTTGATGCTCTAAAATTTTATTTACATATTCATTGCATAGCTTTTTAAGAGCTGTTTCAAACTCGTTTTTATCACATTCGTGATCAAAGTCTTCTTTATAAATTTTGCCATTTTTAAATAAAAATTTATAGCTTTGTTTTTGCGTGAAAGAAACAAGCAAAATATAGTCGTATTCATCGCCATAAAAATATCCACAAACTGAACTTTTATAGCTCATTTTTTACCCTTTTAGCATAAAAATTTCTCTTAAATTTAGTAAATTCGCCTCTTTCTATTGCCTCTCTCATCTCTTTCATCAAATTTAGATAGTAGTGCAGGTTGTGAAGGCTTGCTAGCCTAAAAAATGTGAGCTCTCTTGCCTTAAAAAGGTGATTTAGATAGCCTCTGGAGTAGCGTTTGCAGGTATAGCACTGACACTGCGGGTCAATTGGCGCGTGGTCGTTTATAAATTTAGCTGATTTTATATTTATCTTGCCAAAGCTAGTAAAGAGCGTGCCGTTTCTTGCGTTTCTTGTTGGCATGACGCAGTCAAACATATCAACGCCTCGCTCCACGTTTTCTACGAGATCCTCTGGCGTGCCAACGCCCATTAGATAACGCGGCCTTAGCTCATCCATAAATGGCATAACCGCCTCAACAGTGTCATACATCGCCTCGTTGCTCTCGCCAACGCTTAGTCCTCCTATTGCAAGGCCATCAAATGACAGCTCATTTAAAGCTTCGGCGCAAAATTTACGTGCCTCATAATCAGTGCCTCCTTGAACGATACCAAAGATGTTTTGCTCTAAGCCAACGCCTTTACTTTGCATAAATTTATGATAATCAATCGCCTCTTTTGCCCATTTTATCGTTCGCTTTATGCTTAGATCGATCCTCTTTGGCTCAGCAGGTAGGGCAACCAAATCATCAAGTATCATCATAATGTCGCTACCTAGATCGTATTGCGTATCAAGAACGGACTTTGGCGTAAAATAGTGCGTGCTGCCGTCGATGTGGCTTTTAAATTTTATCCCACCATCATCGTTTTTAGTGTTTGACCTAAGCGAAAATGCCTGAAATCCACCGCTATCTGTTAAAAAAGAGCGCTCAAACTTAGAAAATCCATGAAGCCCGCCAAACTCGCGCACGACCTTGCTTCCGGGGCGCAGATACATGTGGTAGGTGTTCGCTAAGATTATCTTTGCGTCTAAAATTTCACTCATATCAAAGGCGTCTAAGCTTTTAACCGCACCAACCGTGCCAACTGGCATGAAAACTGGCGTTTGTATCACGCTATGGGCAGTTGTTAGGATACCACGCCTTGCGTTTTTATCTTTTTTTATAACTTCAAATTTCATTGTTATCCCTTATTTTCTGATTTTTTATTTTAACAAAATTTATAATATAATCTAGAAATTTTAAGGCAAAGGAACTTTTTGCAAAATAAAAATGATATCATTTTTGTAGTCGCAAATAGCGCTCAGACTATAAAATTTATAGGTGAGTTTAGCTATAAAGACGCAAAAAATTTACAAAGCATTTTTAAAAAAATCCAAAAACTTAACGGCAATATTAAATTTGATTTTAGTGAGCTAAAAAGCATTGATTACGCTGTTTTGATACTTTTAAGAAATGCACTAAATGGTAAGAAATTTGAGATCATTACAAATGATGAAAAGATAAAGGCAATGGGCGATCTTTTAAATGATGAAAAGATTGATTTTAACTATATGCCGCCGCACAATAGTCTAAATTTCTTCTCACGACTCGGTGAAAAAATTTGTGAAGGTTTTGTGAATTTAGCTGAGTTTGGCACGTTCTTGGGCGAATTTTTAATAAAAAGCGTAAAAATTTTATTTAATCCAGCCAGTCTTAGATTTAGGGAATTTAGTAACTATATAAAAGATGGCGGCGTAAATGCCGTTTTTATCGTATCCCTCACTGCTTTTTTGATAGGTGTTGTGCTTGCCTATCTTGGCAGTGCGATGCTTGCAAGCTTTGGGGCAAGTATATTTATAGTAGAGATCATGGGTATGCTAACGCTTAGAGAGGTGGCCCCACTCATCGCTGCTATCGTCATCGCGGGTAGATCAGCCTCTAGTTTTACTGCTCAAATTGGCGCTATGAAGCTAACTGAGGAGATAGACGCGATGAAGACAATGGGCTTTGAGCCATTTAACTTCTTGGTCTTGCCACGCATCATCGCCATGGTGCTTTGTGTGCCTGTCATTATCTTTATAGCTGACGCGATAAGCATCTTAGGACAGATGATCATTTGCCAAACGATACTTGATATCAGCTTTAGCGACTATTTAAATAGATTTCGCGAGATGGTTGAGCTTAGGCACTTTGCTGTTGGTATGATAAAGGCTCCATTTTTTGGCGCGGTGATAGCGATCATTGGGTGTATGAGGGGATTTGGTGTGAGCCAAAACGCCCAAAGCCTTGGAGCAATGACAACAGTTAGCGTTGTAAATGCGATATTTTGGGTTATCGCGCTTGATGCGTTTTTCGCGATAATTTTTATGTGGCTAAAGATATGAACGAGATAATAGTTGGAAAAAACATAACGACAAGTTATGGCGATAAGATAATGCACGATAATGTGAGCTGGAGCATCAAAGAGGCTGAAATTTATGGCTTTTTAGGTGGTAGTGGCGCTGGCAAAACGACGCTTATGAAGACGATGATATATCTAAAAAAGCCAAGCGAGGGCGATATATTTTTTGATGGCGTCAATATGTGGAAAAGTAGTCAAGATGAGCAGCAAGAGATAAAGTTAAAAAGTGGAACGATGTTTCAGTTTGGCGCACTTTATAGCTCGATGACGATACTTGATAACGTGGGTGTTTTGCTTCATGAGTACTCTAAATTTAACAAGCGCCAGATCGATGAGATCGCGATGTTTTGGATACAAAAGGTGGGGCTAAAAAAAGAGGTCTCGATGCTCTATCCAAGCGAGCTAAGTGGCGGTATGAAAAAGCGTGCTGCGCTAGCAAGAGCTTTGGTGCTAAGTCCAAGGGTGCTATTTTTAGATGAGCCAAATAGTGGCCTTGATCCTGTTAGCTCACGTCAGATGGATGCACTCATAAAAGAGCTTCGTGATAGTATCGGCGTGACCGTTGTCATGGTAACGCACGATGCTGATAGTATTTTTGATATTTTGGATAGATTTTTGATAATAGATAACAAAAAAATAGCCTTTGAGGGAAATATAAAAGAGCTTGAATATCTTAAAAACAATCCACTTGAAGAGCTATTTAAAATGAGGAAAAAATAGATGGAAAATAGAAATTCTTATACTATTGTCGGCATGTTTTTTATGGCTTGCCTTACAGCATTTGCGATATTTATCTGGTGGATGACTAGTAAAAATAATACAAAGGTTGATTTTAAAGAGTACTACATCCACACAACCGAGCTACCAAGTGGATTAAAGGTTGATTCAACAGTTAAATTTATCGGTGTGCCAGCAGGAAGTGTTAGCGATATAAATTTTGTCGATGATAAAAACGCTCTCATAAACATCACTATGAAGATAAGAGAGGATCTGCCGATAAAGGCTGATAGTGTAGCAAGTATCGAAGTTCAAGCTATTAGCGGTGTGGCTAGTATAAATATAAGCCGTGGCACGAAAGACTTTGCATCAGGTCAAAAGCCTATCTTACAGCTTGAAGAGAGCCTCTTTTCAAAGCTTGGAAACAACGCTGAAAACATTACTTTAAAGATAAATCAAACACTTGATAAAGTCGATAACTTTTTCTCGCCTGAAAATATTGCTCACGTAGAGTCAGTCCTTAAAAATATCGATAAATTTACACAAGTTTTAACAGACGAAGAGGGATTAAGCGAGGTTGATAGTATCGTTAAAAATGTGAAAAATTTTACAGATACTTTAAACAAAACCGATACAAAAGAACTGGTTAAAAATTTAAATAGACTAATTTCAAATGCGAACCAAGTCTTTGTGTCGGCAAATTCGGCTATCACCGGATATAATTCGCTGCAAGATCTCATCACTAAAAAGGCTAAAGATGGTGAATACGACCTTAGAAATACAGTTGGGCCGTTATTAAGAGAAGCGAGTGATTTTTTAAATGGATTTGATAAGACGCTTCGCGAATTTAGAGGCGCGCTTCAAAGGCTTGAAGACAATCCTTACGAGTTTTTCTTCACAAATCCAGTGCCAAATGACAAAGGAGATAAAAAATGAGAAATTTAATCTTTCTAACGGCTACGCTTTTATTTCTTGGCTGCTCGCTAAAGACAGATGTGCCAGTTGCAACGATGTATGAAATTCACTATTCAAATAAGGCTTGCTCAGCTGAAAATAAGCAAAAAGAGCTAAAGAATGTCTTCATCGAAAATGTAAGCGCTCTTGATATGGTCGATACTAGAAAAATTTTGATCGTAGCTGAAAATAATAAAATTAGATATCTAAGCGACGCTAAATTTGTATCTGAACCAAGCGAAATGGTCTATAAGTCACTTGTAAAAGGGCTTTATTCAAACTGTGCTGCTAAGCCGATATTTTCGCCAAATGCAAAGGATCTTAGACTAAAAGTTAGCATTATCTCTCTTCAGATAAGAGGCGACAAAGCCGAAGTCTCGCTAGCTTATGAGCTGTTTAATGCAAACACTTCGCTAAAATCTGGCATGATCACAAAAGAAATTTTTTGTCCAGATCCAAGCTCAAGTACTATTTTTGATACGATAAATAAGGCTACAAATTTAGCAATCGATACGCTAATCTCTGAAATAATCTCTTAAATTTTCTTGGCTGTAAATTTTAAATTTATAGCCAAAATAGCTTATTTTAAAGACCTTTTGTTATAATGTGAGCTTTAAAATACGGAGAATTGATGAAGAAAATTTTAATAATCGCAGATGGAACTTTCGCAAGAAATTTTTTAAACAGACTGCTTGAAACAAAATCAAATTTGCATCACTATATCGTTGTTTCAAGTGAGGATTACAGCCAAAAATCAAATTATGAAAATTTTACATTTTACCAGTTTGACCCAACTAGTCTCTCAAAGCTAAAAAGCGTGAGCGATGGCTATTTTAGTCAGTTTTGTATAGTTTGTGATGATAAAAATGAGGCGATTGCTGTTTATGAAAATTTAAGACAGATCAGCACAAAGACCGAGACTGTTTTTATGAGCTCATGGGAGCTTGATGAAAAATGTAAAGAAATATTTGCAAGCGATAAACACTTAAGCGTGGTTGATATCAGAGATATTGCAGCATCAAGGCTTATGGACTATTTACCAGATCTGCCGGTTTTAGCTGATAATATCGGGCTTAGTGAGGGCGAGATCATGGAAGTTAAGGTGCCAATAGGTAGCTCTTATATGTATCGTCACATTAGCTCAGTAGCTCAAAAAAAATGGCGAATAGCCCTCATATATCGAGGCAGCGAGATCATCTTGCCAAAGCCAAATGTAATGATACAGCCAAGCGATATATTACTAATCGTTGGTGATCCAAATGTGCTTCAAAATGTTTACCGCTCGATCAAGCGTGAAAGTGGGCAGTTTCCAAGTCCATTTGGTAGCAACATCTATGTGCTGATCGATATGATCTCAATGGACAAAGAGCGTGTTAACAAGCTTATAAAGGATAGCTTGTATTTGCATTCAAAGCTAAATAATAAACGCCTTTTTTTTAGAGTGATAAATCCAACTTTAGGTGAAAATTTAGATACTTTAAAAGCGATAAAAGAGAAAAATATCATTGTTTTGATGGATTATTTTAATAGTGATAACAAATCTATAAAATATGATGTTTTAAAGCACGATATTGGTCTAATCTTAAGCGATGATAAGTACTTTTTTAAATTTAAAAAGCTATTTTATGAGCTAAAACTTCCAGTGCTAAAAACAGGCAAAATTTTGCTTTCAAATATAAAAGAGGGCGTGATACTTGGCGATCAAAGTCAAGAAGTGGAGAATCAATCAGCCGTGATAACAGACTGCTGTGCACAGCTTGATTTGGAGATGAAATTTTACTATTTTGATAATAAGCATAGCGATGATGAAGCGTTAAGAGAGCATTTTGAGAGCATTAGTGCGCTATTTTCTAAACGTATAAAGATAGAAAATCACAATCTAAAAAATCCACTTGTAAAACTAAAAAATACAAAAGATTTGCTTCATTTTGTAATGTTTACTAAAAGCGTGGCAAATGGTGGGGCATTTGCCTTTTTATCGACAAATTTAAATAGGCTTTATAAAAAACTAAGCCAAAATGCACAGCTTTTTGTGCCAGTAAGTGAGTAAAAATGCAGACAAATTTAAATCTTAAAGAAAAAGCATCAAGCTATAAAATTTATATAAATGAGCTTGAAAGACTAGAGCTAAAAGGCAAGGTTGGCATCGTTACAAACGCCAAAGTAGCGGGGCTTCATCTTGAAAAGCTACTTAGTATTTTGAAGTGTGATGAGAAATTTATCATAAGTGTGCCTGACGGCGAAGAGTATAAAAACCTTGAAACGGTAGAGCAAATTTTAGAGCAGCTTTTTGTTAGTAAATTTGATCGCTCATCTACGCTAATCGCCTTTGGTGGTGGTGTCATAAGCGATATGACTGGCTTTGCGGCGAGCATTTATGAAAGAGGAATAAATTTCATAAATATCCCAACCACGCTTCTAGCGCAAGTCGATGCAAGTGTTGGCGGAAAAACGGGTGTGAATAATAAATTTGGTAAAAATTTAATAGGCTCTTTTTATCAGCCAAAGGCAGTTTTTTGCGAGATAAATTTCTTAAAGACGTTGCCAAAGAGAGAATTTGCAGCTGGCGTGGCTGAGGCTTTAAAAATGGCGATAACTTTTGATAAAGAGATGTTTGATTGGCTAAAGAGCATAAATTTAGATGATGAAAACTTAGCTAAGCTGGTTGAAAAGTCGGTAATTTTAAAAGCAAAAGTGGTTGAACAAGATGAGAAAGAAAAAGGGCTAAGAGCCATCCTAAACTACGGACATACCTTTGCTCACGTTATAGAAAATGAGACAAATTACAAAGAATTTTTGCACGGCGAAGCGGTGGCGATAGGTATGAATATGGCAAATCGCCTAAGCGTAAAACTAGGTCTCATGAGCGAGGTGAATGCCGAAGAGATCAGGCAGGTTTTGGTAAAATTTGGCCTTCCAGTAAACTACAAAATAGAAAATGAATATGCATTTTACGAGGCATTTTTTATGGATAAAAAGACAAAAGATGATAAGATAAATTTCATCATTGCAGATAAAATCGGCAGTGCGATTATCAAAAATGACGTCAAAAAAGAAGACGTTTTAAAAATTTTAAGAGAATTTAAATGAAAAAGATCATAGCTTTACTACTTTTTTGCTTTGCCCTTTATGCTGAAGAAAACGTTACGCTTGAGCAAAATGGCTCGCAAAATTTACAAAATAATGAGCTTATAAAAGATATTTCAAATCTAGATAACTCCCTAAAAAACAATATCTGGATCACAAGATATGCTAACTATAACACTTATCAAAGGCTTATTGATGAGCTTGAAAAAAATGAAAATGAACTAAAGAAACTGGACAAAAGCTCAAGAAGAGGCAGCGATATCATAAAGAGAATCCAAACTCTAAAAGAGCAGATAAATTTACTAAAAGAGTATGAAAAAACGCCATTTTCAAATATGCTAGCAGCTCCTGAAATGGATACTCCACCAAGGATAACAAGTCCTGTTGCACTTATATCTGGCTTTTCGTATATCAAAAAGATAAAGAGTGATAAGATCGAGTATCAAAGGCATATAAAAGAGCTCGATACGCTTTTAGAAAAGCTTGAAACAAAAGAAAATTTACTAAATAGACTAAATTTGATCGAAGAAAATGAGCAAAATAGGGAAAGCCTAAACTTGGTAAAACAAGAAATAGGCGACTTTAAAGCGGCAAAACAGATCGCTGATACAACTTATAATGTCTATGAAAAAAGAGCTGATGAGGCTATAAATTTAACCACCTCTGATATAAAAGCTCAGTTTTTAAGTATGGGCTATACAGCTATCATCATCCTTTTGACGATCGGGCTAACATTCATCGCTAAATTTATCGTTAAAAGAACAATTACTGACAATGAGAGATTTTACACGGTCAATAAATTTTTAAACGTTTTAAATATCACCGTTATCATTATAATCCTACTCTTTTCATACATCGAAAACGTCACATATCTAGTAACCGTGCTAGGTTTTGCTTCAGCTGGTATCGCCATTGCGATGAAAGATATGTTTATGAGTATGCTTGGCTGGATGGTTATTATGTTTGGTGGCTCTATACATGTTGGTGATAGGATCAGAGTACTTCATGATGGTAGTGAATTTGTAGGCGATGTGATTGATATCTCTTTGCTTAGGCTGACCGTTTTTGAGGATGTTAGCTACTCGACTTATAAGACGAATCGTCGTGCAGGTAGAATTATCTTTGTGCCAAATAACTATATCTTTACCGACCTCATCGCAAACTATGCTCATTATGGCATGAAGACCGTTTGGGATGGTATAGATATCGTTATAAGCTTTGATAGCAATCATAAAAAAGCTGTGTATCTAGCAAGAAATGTCGTTAAAAAATACTCAAAAGGCTACACTGATATCGCAAAACGCCAGATGAATAAACTAAGAAGTCAATACAGCATCAAAAATCCAAATGTAGAGCCAAGAATTTATACATTTTTTGAGCCTTATGGTATAAATGTCTCATGCTGGTATATGGCAAATTCTTATGCGACTTTGGCTCTTAGAAGTACTATTAGCGCTGAGATTATAGAAGCATTTTTAGCTCAAGATGATATAAAGATCGCTTATCCAACACAAACTATGTTTATAGGCAAAAAAGAAAATCCA
This sequence comes from Campylobacter concisus, assembly GCF_003048905.1. Classification (NCBI taxonomy): domain Bacteria; kingdom Pseudomonadati; phylum Campylobacterota; class Epsilonproteobacteria; order Campylobacterales; family Campylobacteraceae; genus Campylobacter; species Campylobacter concisus. The sequence goes on along the minus strand of NZ_PIRO01000001.1, from coordinate 116,983 downwards.
AGCGATCACACCGCTCACAGCGAGCAAGAGAGTGAAAATTCTTAATGCAAAAGATATTTTTTAAAACATTTGGATGTCGCACAAATATCTATGATACTGAGCTTTTAAAAAGCTACATCAAAGACTACGAGATCACAAATGATGAAGAGAGCGCTGATATTGTGGTCATAAACTCGTGCACTGTTACAAATTCTGCTGATAGTGGTGTCAGAAACTACATAAACGGCGTAAAAAGGCGCGGGGCAAAGGTGGTGCTGACTGGGTGTGGTGCGGTTAGTAAAGGTAAAGAGCTATTTAATAGCGGTATATTTGGTGTGCTTGGAGCTAGTAAAAAGAGCGATCTAAATGAGCTTTTAAAGCAAGAAAAACCATTTTTTGAGCTTGGGAATTTAAACTCAGTCGATAAAAATATAGTTACAAATTACGAAAATCACACAAAGGCTTTTATAAAAATTCAAGAAGGCTGCAACTTTAGCTGCAGCTACTGCATCATCCCTTCGGTTCGTGGCAAGGCTAGAAGTATGGATGAGTCCATGATATTAAAAGAGGCAAGAATTTTAGCTCAAAACGGCTATAATGAGCTAGTACTGACTGGCACAAATATAGGCAGTTACGGTAAAGATACAAATAGCTCTCTTGGTAAGCTTTTGGCAAACTTGGGTAAAATTTCTGGCATAAGACGTATTCGGCTCGGAAGTATTGAGCCAAGTCAAATAGATGAGAGCTTTAGAGAAATTTTAAAAGAAGAGTGGCTAGAGCGTCATCTACATATCGCACTTCAGCACACAAGCCAAGCGATGCTAAAGATCATGCGAAGACGCAATGACGCATTTAGTGATCTGGAGCTTTTTAATGAGCTAAGCTCTCTTGGCTTTGCGCTTGGCACGGACTACATCGTGGGTCATCCAGGCGAGAGTGAGGAAATTTGGGCAGAGGCGGTGGAAAATTTTAAAAAATTTCCTATCACACATCTACATGCTTTTGTCTATTCGCCAAGGCGTGATACGCACTCAGCTACGCTAAAAAGCGATGTTAGCGGCGATGTGGCAAAAAGTAGGCTAAAAATTTTACAAGGCATAGCTTTGCAAAATAATGAAAATTTTAGAAAAAAGCATAACGGAGCTTTGAAAATTTTAGTCGAGCAAAAAAATGGTGAGTTTTACGAGGGTTTTGATCAGTTTTACAACAAAGCTAAAATTTTAAGCCAAAAAGATATAACAAAAGAGTGGGTGGAGGTAAGCGAATATGAAGTTAAGCCAGATGCCAATTATGCAAAAATTTAAATTTAATAAGAAAAATATCCTAATAATCGCAGCTGTCGCATTAATCAGCGTGCTGCTATTTGCCGTTAGCAAAGAGCCACGAAATATCACATATTCGCAATATATGCAGCTAATGGATGGAAATTTTATAGACCGCGCTGTAATCGATGACGATGAAGTCGTGCTTTATGCGCAAAACAATCGTTTTTCAATCATAAAAGAGGGCATCGATCTAAAAGAGCTTATTAAAAAAGTGCCTGTTGAAAAGACTAAGCAATATATCACTCCTGGCATGATCTGGGGATTTATCATCTTTGTCTGCTTTGTGCTTTGGTATGCTTATATCTTTAGAAGTATTAGGAAAAAAGAGGAGAGCTTGCTTAGCAAAAAAGAGGGTGCATTTGAGATAGAAAGCGTGCTAAATCAAAACACTATGCCAGTCATCTCAAATGTGAGATTTAGCGATGTGGCAGGCATTAGTGAGGTTAAAAGCGAGCTTAGCGAGATAGTTGATTTTCTAAAAAATCCACAAAAATATAGAAATTTTGGTATCAAAATGCCAAAAGGCGTGCTAATGATCGGCCCTCCAGGCGTTGGTAAGACGCTTGTAGCAAAGGCAGTTGCTGGCGAGGCAAATGTGCCATTTTTTTATCAAAACGGTGCAAGCTTTGTGCAAATTTATGTCGGCATGGGCGCAAAGAGAGTACGAGAGCTTTTTAGTAGAGCCAAGTCCTATGCGCCCTCAATCATCTTTATCGACGAGATAGACGCCGTTGGCAAGAGCAGGGGTGGGACTAGAAACGACGAGCGAGAAGCTACGCTAAATCAGTTGCTAACTGAGATGGATGGTTTTGAAGATAACTCAGGCGTCATCGTCATAGCTGCTACAAATAGGATTGAGATGATCGATGAGGCGCTACTTAGATCAGGGCGTTTTGATAGGAGAATTTTTCTTTCTATGCCTGATTTTAACGACAGAGTGGCGATCTTAAACACATATCTAAAAGATAAAAACTGCGAAGTGGCCGCTGAGGATATCGCCAAAATGAGCGTTGGCTTTTCAGGTGCAGCACTTAGTACGCTTGTAAATGAAGCTGCGATAAATGCCCTAAGAAACGGTGAGAGCGTGCTTAAGATAAGGGATTTTGAGGCTGTTTTAAACAAGGTCTTGCTCGGCAAGAAAAAGGTGCTAAGCTATAGCGAAAATGAGAAGAAAATTCAAGCTATCTATCAAGGAGCAAAGGCACTAAGTGCTTATTGGTTTGATGTGAAATTTGAAAAAATTTCTCTTATAGAAGATAGGTTTATGGCTACAGAGCAAGAGATCGAGTCAAAGTCACAGATGCTCTCTCGCGTCAAAGTGCTCATTGCTGGTATGTGCAAGCTTGAGATAGATGAAAATGATATCTTTTCAAACTCAAGCAGTGACCTAAATTTAGCCAAAGAGATCGCTTCAAAGATGGTTTATGAATATGGCATGGGAAGCTCTTTTGTGCCAAATCCAAACGATGTAGAAGAAATTTTAAAGCAAGCAAAAGAGGAGATCACATCCTTTTTAAAAGGCACAAATGAGCAAATCGCAAAGATAAGCTCATATCTGCTAGCATACGAGAGCGTAGATAAAGAGACGCTGGCAAAAATTTTAAACGAAAACTATTAAAGGAGAAAAAGTGAAAGCAAAAATAGGCATACTAACACTCTCAGACCGCGCAAGCGAGGGCACATACGAGGACAAGTCGGGTCCTGCGATCAAAGAGGTTCTTGATAGCTGGATCGTGAGTGAGCGAGAGTACTTTTACGAGGTTATACCAGATGAGTTTGAGCTGATAAAAGAGAGACTAGTTCACATGGTAGACGTGCTTGGCTGCGACCTTGTGCTAACTACCGGTGGTACAGGACCGGCGGTGAGAGACGTTACGCCAGAGGCTACTGAGGCGGTTTGCGAGAAGATGATGCCAGGCTTTGGCGAGCTAATGAGAGCTGCGAGCTTAAAATATGTCCCAACAGCGATCCTATCACGCCAAACAGCAGGCATTAGAGGCCACGCGCTTATCATAAATTTACCAGGTCAGCCAAAGGCGATAAAAGAGTGCTTGGAGCCGGTATTTCCAGCGGTGCCATACTGTATTGATCTTATAGAGGGTGCATTTATCGAGACTGATGAAAACGTGATGAAAGTTTTCCGCCCAAAACAAAAGAAAATCTCGTAAATGAGTTTGACAGATAGCCTAAATTTAAAAGCCACTGCCTTTGCAAATAGGTGGCGACTTGTTATTAAAATTTGGCTTGTTTTTTCTTTTTTATCCTATGCGCTGGCCTACTATCTTGGGTTAGAGGTTTTTGGCTTTATCTCTGCCATTTCTATCTTTGGCTGTGTTTGCCTGCTAGCCTTTAGCTCACTTCTTTGGTTTATCGCTAGCCTTGTATTTTTGCAACCCTTGGTATTTTTACTACTTGAAAAATTTGATGAAAGCATTACTGTTTATGCTTTAGCCTGCGCAATTTGGCTGCTTGGATGGATCACTTTGTCGCTTGTGGTCGATGATAAATTTGCAAGACTGGGAAATGACATCTTGCTAAAGGTCTCTCGCATAGTTCTTGTTGGCGACTTTGCCTTGCTATATTTTTTAAACTACAACAACAACCTTGACATAGAGACTTTAATAAAGTCAAATTTGACAAAGTCGCTGCTTTTAGTGCTAAATTCCTATATGCTGCCATCGCTTGTGACGCTACTTATATTTGATATAAAAACATATATCGCTAGCAAAAATGAGTAAAATTTTACGTATTATTTTATGTAATTTATACTAAATTTAGCCGTTTTTGCTCTCTACTATCTTTTTTATAAGCTCTATATCGCCGCTCATTGCTAGGCTCATGAAGCAAATGCCATTTGCGCCAGCTTTTATGGCCTCTTTGTAGTTCCCACTATCTAGTCCGCCAAGTGCGTAAATTTCTTTATCAAAGCTTTTTAGCTCGTTTATAAAATTTACCCCTTTTGGCTCTAGGCCTTCCTTGCAAGAGGTGGCAAATATATGAGAAGCAACGAGCACATCAGCGATAGAGGCTGAAATTTTAGCTTGCTCTAAATCGTGAGCTGGAGCGTAAATTTTTGCTGTTTTTCTAAATTCATCTAAAAAAATGCCATAATTTTTAAAAAAATCAAGTTGTGCTGAAGTGAGCCAAAAGTCACTTTTTAGCTTGCAAGCTACGTCAAAAAATTGGTTAATGATAAATTTCTTGCGGTAGTTTTCACAAATTTGAGCCACAACCCTAGCAAGGTCAAAAAATTGAGCCTCGCTTAGCATCTTTGCACGAAGCAAAATTTCATCCACGCCAGCCTTGCAAAGTAGCTGGATCCTTTTTAAAAAGTCATCGCCCTCATAGCTGTCAAAGTCGGAAATGCAGAGAATTTTAAACATAGACATATTCGCTCATTAAGGGCTCTAGGCCATTTGCTTTTATCATAGCTTTGATCTCGTCCACGCTTCTATCGTCGCTTATCTCAAACTGCTCGTCGCCTTTTTTTTCTTCGCCATGAGCGCCTATGCTTACTTTTACACCAGCGCTTATCTTGTTTGCGGCGATCTTTATGGCGTTATCGCGAAATTTAGCCTTTTCTCTGGTTGAAATGGTGATGCTAGCTGTTGGCATGAAAATTCTATAAGCGCAGATCACTTGCAAAAGCTCGCGCTCACCCACGTCACGCGGATTGATGCGGTCGTTATTTATGATAGGGCGAAGCCTTGGGCATGAAAATGCGATCTCGGCGTGCGGATACTTTTTTTGAACTAAGCTTGCATGAAGTGCCGTAGCAAAGGCATCAAGCCTAAAGTCATCTATGCCAAGAAGTGCTGCAAAGCCAACTCCTCTCATGCCTCCAAGAAGCGCTCGTTCTTGAGCATTTAAGCGGTATGGGAAAATTCTTTTATTGCCGCCAAGGTGGATTTTTTCGTATTTTGTAGGATTATAGGTCTCTTGAAAGACGGTCACGTAGTCTGCGCCGCTTTTGTGAAGTAGGGCGTAGTCCTCAGAGTTTAGCGGGTAAATTTCAACCCCAACAACTTTAAAAAATTTCTTTGCCAAAGCGCAGGCGTTTGCGATGTAAGCGACACTTGAGTTAGTCTCGCTCTCGCCAGTTAGGATCAAAATTTCTTCTAAACCGCTCTTTGAAATTTCTCTTAGCTCTCTTGTGATCTCCTCGTCACTTAGCTTTGCTCTTTTTATATTATTTTTAGCGTTAAAACCGCAATAAACGCAGAGATTATCACAATAATTTGCTATGTAAAGTGGCGTAAAAAGCGTGATGTTTGAGCCAAAATTTGCCCTTGTCTTTGCTTGGGCGAGCTGGGCGATTTGCTCTAAAAATGGCGCTGCTGCAGGCGAGAGTAGGGCTTTTAAATTTTCAAGTGAGCAGTGCTTTGCATTAAGAGCTGCTTTTACGTCCGCTTCGCTATAAATTTCTGGCTTGTAGCTAGCACGCTCTTTTAAAATTTCATCCATTATCTCACTGCCAACATCCTGCATGTGAGGCAATAGCTGCATGTGGTCGGTTCTAGTAAATTTCATCAGTCTAAAAACCCAGTGAGCGGAGATGAGGCGTTTGCGCTTTTGCTCTTTGCACCAAGGCCTGCTAGATAGGCGTTTCGACCAGCGATGATAGCCTCTTTGAAGGCTCTTGCCATGAGCGGGATATTTTTAGATGAGGCGATAGCTGTGTTTGCCATGATCGCAGCCGCTCCCATCTCCATCGCTTCGCACGCTTGTGATGGCCTGCCTATGCCTGCATCTACGATGATCTGCGCGTCAAGCTCGTTTATCAAAATTTCAATGATATCTTTAAAAACTAGTCCTTGGTTTGAGCCAATTGGCGCAGCTAGAGGCATTATGCAGCTAGCTCCTGCACTTAGCATCGCTCTTGCAGCATTTAGATCAGGAAACATATATGGCATCGGCACGAAGCCGTCATTTGCCAAGGCTTCGCACGCTTTTATCGTCTCAGCGTTGTCTGGAAAGAGAAATTTAGAGTCAGTAATGATCTCTATCTTAACAAGCTCGCCACATCCAAGCTCACGTGCGAGCTGGGCGATACGAATAGCCTCTTTGGCGTTTCTAGCGCCACTTGTGTTTGGCAAAAGCGTCACGCCTTTTGGGATAAAGTCAAGTATATTTCGCTCTTTACTTTCGTTTATGCGCCTAAGAGCAAGGGTTAAAATTTGCGCGCCAGCCTCGTTTATGGCTGAGTCGATGAGCTCGTGCGAGTACTTGCCAGAGCCAAGGATAAAGCGGCTTTGAAACTCCTTGCCGCCAAGGATCAAGCTATCACTTTGCACTTACGCCTCCAAGCCCATAAGCAGTCTAATGACCAAATTTGCTTCATGATTTGCACAGATTGCAACGCGTGGTGCCATGAGCCCTTGACCGATCTTCGCCTCGTTTGTGAGGTCGCCGCAAAGGTAGACATTTTTGGCAAATTTTATGGTTTTTATGAGATTTGAGCTAAAGTATCCTGCCATGCCAGAGGCGCCGATGATTTTTTTATCTTTTAGGCTAGCACCAGCTTCATTTAGTATCATCGCCTTGCCAGCAACGTTGTCAAAGGCTTCGCATAAAATTTCGCACTCGCCAAAGACGCTAGCCACGTTTTTTTCATCTAAAAATATATCGTGAGTTTCAACCTCGACAAATGGATTGACGTCATTTATCAGCTCTTTAAGCGCCTGCGTCTTTTTCATGCCGATGTGGCGGACGAAATACTGCTGGCGGTTTAGGTTGCTTGGCTCAACCACGTCAAAGTCGGCAAGCACTAGCTTTTTTACGCCAACTCTTGCAAGGCTTAGCGCGATATTTGAGCCAAGGCCGCCAAGTCCAGCCACGCCGATTACTGCCTTACTTAGGGCTAAATTTAGCTCAGGGCTGTTTCTTGAAGCGATCATCGCGCGTAAAACTTCACGCTCAGGCATCACGCCACGCCTTATAAATACGACATTTGAGCCATCTTTTAGCTCGCTATTTTCTTTTATAGCAAAGCCATCAACGATAAAAATGTCTGGCTTAGTTGCGTTAAATTTCTCTAAAAATTTATAAATTTCACTCTCTTTATCGCCAAGTGCAAGCTCTTTTAGCTCGCTAAGGCTTTTTACTGGCACCTTAAATTTTGTGCCGTTTAATACAATCTCTATCATTTTCTCCTCATCCACCGCCAACTAAAGTGACGATCTCATAAGCTTTGCCCTCGCTCATGAAGCGCTCACGCCAAAGCTTTTTTGGCAAAATTTCTCCGTCTCGCTCAAGGGCTATAAATTTAAGCTCATAGCCATTTTGAGCTAAAAAATCATAAACATTTATATCATTTTCAAGCTCGAAAATTTTGCCATTTACTCTAAATTTGATCATTAAATTTTGTAGCTTTTTACAAAATTTGCGATCCTCTCGATCGCTTTTTTTATGCTCTCGATGTCTGTCGCAAAAGAAATTCTAAAGTATCCCTCCATGCCAAAGCCCACTCCTGGCACCGTTGCTACGTTCGCCTCTTCAAGCATTCTTTGGCAAAATCTAAGTGAGTTGCCGTCTACTTCTTTACACTTCACAAATAGATAAAACGCGCCATCAGGCTTAACTACGCTTAATCCAGGGATAGCATTTATCATTTCAACTGCCACATCGCGTCTTTTTTCATACTCTTTTCTCATGTTTTCGATATCTTCGTCAGTTTCGCCAAGAAGTGACGGGATAGCGCCTATTTGCACGATCGAGCTGATGTTGCTTGTGCTTTGACTTTGAAGCTTTTTGATGCCAGCGATTAGCCAGTCCATTGAGCTTGCTATGTAGCCAAATCTCCAGCCAGGCATCGCTCCACACTTGCTTAGTCCATTTATCGTGACCGTTCTTTTGAAAAGATCCTCGCTAACTGAGGCCACTGCGTGAAATTCTTTGCCGTAGATCACTTTTTCATAAATTTCATCGCTTGTGATGATGATGTCAGTGCCCTTTACAACCTCGCCAAATGCCGCGATCTCCTCTTTTGTATATACAGCTCCAGTTGGGTTTGTCGGGTGATTTAGTGAAAAGACTTTTGTTTTTGGTGTGATCGCTTTTTTTAGCTGCTCGGCTGTGACTTTGAAATTTGTGCTCTCGTCTGCCTCGATAAAGACAGGCACACCACCGCAAAATTTAACGATCTCAGGGTAGCTCACCCAGTATGGAGATGGGATGATGACTTCATCACCTGGGTTTATAAGCGCTTGAAATACGTTAAAAAGTGAGTGTTTTGCGCCGATGTTTGTGACGATTTGGCTTGCTTTATAGTCAAGTCCGTTATCTCTTTTTAGCTTTGCTCTAATGGCGTCTATCACCTCAGGCAGGCCCGGTACCGGCGTATATTTGCCGCTTTTGCTATCGTTATCAAGTGCGTTTTTTACAGCATCTCTTATCTTTTTTGGAGTCATAAAGTCAGGCTCACCAGCTGAAAGCGAGATCACGTCGATGCCAGCAGCCTTCATCTCTTTGGCTTTTGTGCTGATCGCGATTGTGATTGACTCACTTAATGTTTGCATTCTGTTTGCTAGTTGCATTTTCGTCCTTTTTAGTTGATTGTCTTTAAGTAGCTATTATCATTTAAAAATAGATAAAGTTCGCCCAAAATTTGCTTCTTTTGCGTTTCGTTTATCAGAGTTGATTTCTCTAAGCGTTCATTTAAAGTGTCTTGGATCTCATAGATATCGTAGTCCATGTCCTCCATGATATCAAGGATCGACTGGCTCTCTAGTAAATTTGTGACCTTGTAGCCATCACTTGTTATCTCTACCGTAGCTTCTGTTGGATGAGTGAAGAGGTTGTGCTTCATGCCGATCACCTCTTGATATGCGCCAACTAGGAAAAATCCCAAGAAATAATCCTCCTTCTCCACATCCACGTCGTGCAAAAGCAGTGGGTTTTTCTCGTCATCATAGCTGATCTCGCCGTCGCTATCGCAGGTGATGTCCCAGATCGAAGCTGGCAGGGTAGGGCGCTCATCAAGCCTGTCAAGCGGCATGATAGGGAAATTTTGCTTTAGTCCCCAAAAGTCTGGCAAGCTTTGAAAGATCGAGAAATTTAGCAAGTATCTCTCTTGAACCTCTTTTTGAATTTTGGTTAGATCGCTTGAGTTGCTCTTGTTGCCAAGCATCACGACAGCTTTTTTGCTAATTAGCCTTAAAAGCACCTCTGCGTTTGATCTATCTTGCAGATCGACATAGCCTAGATCAAAGAGCGTGAGTATGCTCTCGGTGTGGTGGATGGCGTCATGCAGGTACTCTAGGGCGTTTGAAGGCTTGATTGATTTATAAAGATCAACTAGCTCGGTTATTAAATTTGGATTATTTTTCTTTAAATTTAGCTTCTCTTCGGTGTATTCTTGAGAAAATAGCTCAAGCACAGGAGCGACCAAAAGCGCGTGAGAAGCGGCAATATAGCGACCTGACTCTATAAAAATATCTGGTTCGATCTCCTTTTTTTGCTCACTTATGGTTTTAAGCATATAAACAACGTCGTTTGCGTATTCATTTAGCGTATAGTTTCTGCTGCTCTCCTCTTTAAACTGCGAGTATTCAATCGCTAGACCGCCGCCCAAATTTATCGCTTTTAAATTTGAGGCACCCATTTTTCTAAGCTCAGCGTAGATGTTGCCAGCCTCGATGAGTGCCTTTTTAAGAGGGTGGATCTCGCTTATTTGAGAGCCGATGTGAAAGTGTATCATCGTGAAATTTTCAAGCAAATTTGCCTTTTTTAGCATCTTTACAGCTTCTATCAGTTCAGTTGATGTTAGTCCAAATTTAGAGTGTATGCCACCACTTTTTGCCCAGAGTCCCGATCCTGTCGAGTGCAGTCTTACCCTAAGTCCGATCTTTGGTTTTGGTTTAAAGCGCTCTTTTGCGATGGCGATTATCGCTTCAAGCTCGTTTAAGCCCTCAATCGTTAGCGTGATGTTGTGCCCCATTTCAGCGGCGATAAAGCCTATATTTATCATCTCTTTATCTTTAAAGCCATTTACGGTTATGGGAGCTTTTTCGTTATTGTAAGCCATAGTTAAAAGTAGCTCAGCCTTACTGCCAGCTTCAAGGCCGTAGTTGTAGGGTTTGCCAAGGCGCACTAAATTTTTTACAAAGCCAGGATATTGATTGACTTTAAGTGGAAAAACGGCATTAAAGCTGCCTTTGTAGGCAAATTCTTTCTTTGCTTTTGCAAAGCTTGCGTGGATCTGCTCGATCTGCTTTTGGATAAGGTGCGGAAAGCGAAGCAGTAGTGGCCCTCTATATCCGTCGTCTCTTATCTCTTTTACGATGTCTATGATCGCTGGTTTGCTGGCTGCATTTATACAGACTTTGCCATCTTCTATAACAAAATTTGAATTGCCCCAAATGCTAAGTCCAAAATCATTCATCCCAGCTCCTTTTCAAGCTCATCTAAATTTATCGTTTTTTCATCTTTATTTTCTAAATTTTTATACCAAATTTTATTCTTTTTCATCTCGTTTTCGCCTACGCAAAGGAAAATTTTTACATTTTTATTGTCGGCATTTTGTAGATGTTTTTGAAGTTTTTTGGCTTCATAAGAAATTTCAACCTGATATTTTTTGCGAAGTTTTGAGCCAAGATTATAGATAAAATCAACATTCGCTGCATCAAGCGCGCAAAGATAAACTCCGTCTCGCTCATCCTCGGCCTCACCTAAAATTTCCATTATCCTCTCAACGCCCATCGCAAAGCCAACGCCATAACTTGCTCTACCGCCAAGATACTCAACAAGCCTATCGTATCTGCCTCCGCCTGCTACTGCACTTTGTGAGCCGATCTCATTGCTAATAAACTCAAACGCCGTCTTGCAGTAATAATCAAGCCCACGAACTAGCTTAGTGTCTATCTCAAATTTAACGCCATTTGCCGTTAAAATTTCTTGCAGTTTTTCAAAATCAGCCAGCGCCTCATCGCTTAAGCTATCAGTGATAACTGGGGCATTTTTATAAATTTCTTGGCAGCTCTCTACCTTGCAGTCAAGCACGCGGATAGGATTTAAAAGCTTTCGTCTTTTGCAGTCTTCGCAAATTTTATCGTCATTTTTATCTAAAAATTTGACAAGCTTTGCTTTGTAAGACTTCATCGAGCTCTCGTCGCCAAGGGAGTTTATTTTTAGGGTTGTTTTGATATTTAGCCTGTTAAAAATTTCGCTCACCATCAAGATAATGCTCGCATCCTCATAGACGCTGCCCTCACCAAAACACTCACAGCCAAACTGGTGAAACTCTCTTAAGCGGCCTTTTTGTGGGCGCTCGTAGCGAAACATTGAGCCGTGATAAAAGCAGCGTTTTGTCACATTTGCCCTGTCAAGTTTTGCCTCGATAAACGCTCTAACCACGCCAGCCGTGCCCTCAGGTCGCAAGCAAACGTCGTTACCGCCTTTGTCTTCAAACTGATACATCTCTTTGCCCACAATGTCGCTACTCTCGCCGACACTTCTTTTAAAAAGCGCCGTCTCCTCGAGATGCGGGGTCAAAATTTGCTCATATCCGTAGTTTTTTGCGACTTCCTCGCAGGTTTTTATTATCTGTGCGTAAAGTTTCGCGCGAGCTGGAAGTATATCTTTCATGCCACGAAGTGCCGTTATCATCGCATTATCCTTTTTTTATTTTTTGTGATTTTACTTAAAATTTATAAAATTTTCTATTTCTTTTGAAATTAGCTCTATGCTTTTAGATGCGTCTACAAAAAGCGTCTCAAAGCCATTTTTGATAAGAATTTGCTTCATCAGGCTTTGCACTTTTAAAAGATACTCTAGACCGCGAGCCTCTATCTTATCGCTTGTGCCTCTACTTTTTAGGCGCGAGCTTATAAGCTCATGGCTTGCTTCAAAAAAGATGATCTTGTCTGCAAATTTATCATTTAGTGCAAACTTATTAAGCTCTAAAAGCACGCTTTCATCTAAGTTTTCATCATTTGCCAAAGCGTAGGCGATGCCAGAGATAAAGCCTCTATCGCTAAGTATTAGCCTACTTAAATTTGGAGCGACTAGCTTTTCAAAATGCTCAGCCCTGTCAGCTAAAAAAAGCAAAATTTCAGCCCTTTTGCCGATTTTTATGCTCGAGCTTAGTAAAATTTCTCGTAAATTTTCACCAAGCTGCGTGCCGCCTGGCTCTTTTGTGACGATGGCATCACTAAATTTAGAAGCTAAAATTTCTATCTGTGTGCTCTTGCCAACGCCGTCAATGCCTTCAAACAAAACATACATTTTACGCCTTTAAATTTTTTAGAATTTTTGCTGGCACTAGGTTGCTCACATCGCCGTCGTGGCGCAAGACTGAGCGGACGATCGAGCTTGAGATGAAGGCGTTATTTAAGCTTGGCATAAGATAAACCGTCTCAAATTCATCCCAAAGTGCAGCGTTTGCATAGCCGATTTGTAGCTCGTACTCGAAGTCACTAACCGCGCGAAGCCCCCTGATGACGGTATTTATGCCGTGCGATTTAGCAAAATCAACAAGCAAGTTATCAAAGCCAAGAACGCTTACGTTTTTTAGCTCGCAAACTGCTTCTTTTGCCATTTCGATGCGTTTTTCGTGTGCAAACATCGGCTGTTTGCTGTCACTTTTTGCGACTGCGACGATCACTTTGTCAAAAATTTTCGTAGCTCTTATGATAACGTCCAAATGGCCGTTTGTAATGGGATCAAATGTACCTGGATAGATGCAAGATTTTTTCAAATTTGCCACCTTTTGTAAAGATTATTTTCAATTTTTAAGGCATCAAGCCACTTGCCGATGATGAAATTTTCCATATCAAGAAGGCTCTTTATACCTGTGTAGTAGCCTAAAACTGGGGGTGCGATGATGGCCCCAAGAGATGAGAGTAGCTGCATCTGAGAAAGTGCGATCGCAGAAAACGGCATCTCTCTAACTCCCAAAACTAGCCTTTGCCTCTCCTTTAGCGCGACACTTGCGGCCCTTGTGATGAGCGTGTCGCTTATGCCGTTTGCAACTTTTGCTAAAGTATTAGTAGAGCAGGGTGCTATGATCATGGCATCCGTGCCAAATGAGCCAGAAGCTGGGCCTGCGCTAAGATCTTGGTCGTCATAAATTTTTACGCCAAGATCATCTAAATTTAGCCTCAAATTCTCCTCAGCCTCCAAGACTTTCATGGCATTTTTACTAACTATGACGTGCGCCTCGCAACTATATTTGGCGGCATTTACTAGCTTTAGAAAAAGTCCAGCTCCGCTTGCTCCAGTGGCTGCAAATACTATCTTTTTCATCTTATCACTGCCTCGTCTTTACCTGAAACTGTGGCCTGTAAAATTTTATTATCTTTTGTTCTTATCTTTATCATATCACCTAAATTTCCATCCTCAAGTGCCTTTACTTCAGCTATTATCTTAACCCCATCCTCACTCAAGACTGCATTTAGCATTTGACCTTTTTTTACTAAATTTATGGCATTAAACTGACGCTTGGTTAAAATTTCGCCGCTTTTTATCTGCACTTTTGTTATAAGAGCTAAGCTATTTGAGTTAGAAAGTGCATCTTTTGGCCATTTGCCAAACTCGATCATCGTTGGCTGATAGTCAAGTAGGCTTAAAATATGGTTTGTATTCATTGAATTTATTGCTATGAAGGCTGGCATCTTAGCGTTAAAGCTAAATTTAAAATAGATGCTTTTTAGACTCAGGTCAACATCCTCAAATGATGCTCTAAATGTACCTTTTTGACTATTTTGATCACCTAAAAAGATATTTTTTAGAACGAGTTCTTTGAAATTTACTGGAAGCTTATTTTGTGGGCTAATACTAAGGTCACTTATGCTGATACCAGGATATTCATCGCTAATTGATCTTAAAAATCGCATTTGAATCTCATCCATAATAGAGCAGTTCTTTACAAAAGCAACGCTTCCGCCACTTTTGTCATTATATGTTTTAAAATTTGCTGTTAGAATTTCATAGAGTTTTTTGCTATCTATCTTGGCTGCTCTTTTGCCCTCTAGGTTTAAAATTTCATTGTCTTCGCCATCAAAGCCAAAAGTACTAAGCGAAATTTGATCATTTATAACGCAATACATTGGATAGATGTTGACTTCATTTGCAAAAAGTTTTATGGAAAATAAAAAAATTAGTATAAAAAAGATGGAGCGGGAAACGAGATTCGAACTCGCGACCCCAACCTTGGCAAGGTTGTGCTCTACCCCTGAGCTATTCCCGCAGTTAAAATGAAGTCCGCATTCTATCAGATTGTTTTTCATTTGTCAAGATTTTATGGAAGTTTTATAAGAGAAATTTCACTATTTTGCAAAATTTCGCTTTGATCTGGGCTAGTTAAAAACATAAAAGTGCTTTTTAAAATATGATCTATCATGCCAGAGCCGTATTTTCCACCATTTGTTGCTATAAATTTATCATTTTCAATATTTCCAAAAATGGCATTGATCCTACCTGATTTTACCTTTAAATTTTGCGCATTTGTAGTATTTTGCATCACAAAGCAATCCTCTCTTAAAAGAGGCAAAACAAGCATCATCATGCAAACATAAGCTGCCATTGGATTTCCAGGGAGCACAAAGACTAGTTTGCCATCTTTTTCATAAGCCTTGCAAGGTCTGCCAGGTCTTATGTCAAGGTGTGAGAAAATTTCGTTATATCCAAGCTCACTTAGGGCTATCTTCATAAAGTCAGCCTCACCAGCGCTTGCTCCGCCAGAGCAGACAATGATGTCATAGTTTGTAGTATTTAAAAATGCCTGTTTTACAGCGCTTAGCTCATCTTTTATGATGCCAAGATATGAGCTTTTTTGACCGATTGAGCTTAAAAGTGCGGTGATGCCAAGTGCGTTTGCATTGTAAATTTCATCCTCGCTAGCTCTTTGCCAAGGCTCGATGATCTCGTTTCCGCTTGAGTAAATTCCAACACTAGACTGCTTTTTCACATCTATAAAGCTTATACCCTGAGCTGCTAGCATCATCACGCTTCTTGTGTTTAAAATTTCACCACTTTTTAGTAAAATTTCACCAACTTTTGTCTCTTCGCCTTTAAAGCGGTAAGCTTCGCCTTTTTTAAGCTTAGCTGGCGCTTTTACAAACTCGCCCTCAACTACGCAATCTTCAAACCTCATGACCGTGTCAGCGCCCTTTGGCATCTTTGCACCTGTCATTATCTTCACGCACTCGTTTTTGCCGATAGCTAGCTGCTCTTTATCGCCTGCAAAGGCACTTGCGATGATCTTATAAGGTTTATCTTTCTCGTCAAATTTAACCGCAAAGCCATCAAGCGCTGAGTTATCAAAACATGGCAGATTTTTTACTGCCACTACATCATTTGCTAATGTTCTACCAAGAGCCATGCTGATAGGCAAAATTTCACTATCTATTTTTAGTTTAAATTTGGATTTAAGCGCATCTAATGCATCATTTAGCAGCATTTTTACTCCTCAAGCCTAATAATATTTGCACCAAGGCCTTGAAATTTCTCTTCTAAATTTTCATATCCTCTATCAAGGTGATAAATTCTATGTACCAAGCTTTCGCCATTTGCTATAAGAGCAGCTAGTATCAGCGCTGAGCTTGCTCTAAGATCTGTTGCCATCACATCGGCTGCATTTAGCTTAGCTGGCGCATAAACGCTTGCAATATGCCCATTTAACTTAATATCCGCTCCCATTCTAGCAAGCTCGCTAACGTGCATAAAGCGGTTTTCAAAAAGTCTCTCATCTATCGTACTAACGCCATTTGCTGCAAGGCAAAGTGCCATAAATTGAGCTTGCATATCTGTTGGAAAGCCCGGATACTCAGTGGTTCTTATCTCTACTGGTTTTATCTCTTTTGCTGGCAATATCGTGATCTTGTCACCATCTATCTCAATGCCAAAGCCCATCTCTTCAAATTTGTTTAAGATGGCTGTCATATGCGCAGCATTTGCATTAGTAACTGAAATTTTGCTATTTGTTATGGCACCAGCACAAAGATATGTGCCAGCTTCGATCCTATCAGGAATTACTTCAATATCGCAAATTTCAAGCAATTTTTGGCCGCTTCCAGTTATCTTTAGTTCACTTGTGCCGATGCCTTCTATTTTAACGCCACTCTTAGCCAAAATTTCACAAATTTGCACCACTTCAGGCTCAAGCGCTACGTTAAAAAGTTCTGTCGTACCGTGCGCTAGAGCTGCAGCCATGATGATATTTTCGCTGCCAGTTACGGTGATCTTATCAAAAACAATCTTTGCGCCTTTTAGGCCATTTGGTGCTGTTGCGACGACGTAGCCTTGCTTTATTTCTATATTTGCGCCCATTTTTTCGAGTGCATTTAGATGCAGATCGATAGGTCTTTGTCCGATCGCACATCCTCCAGGTAGGCTCACTTCGCAGTGACCAAAACGTGCAAGAAGCGGTCCAAGTGTCAAGATAGAAGCGCGCATTTTTCTAACGATGTCATAATTTGCAGTCGTCGAGCTTACACTGCTTGTGTCTATGCTTAGTGAGTTTTTATCTTTAAATTCGCACTTTGCTCCTAGGTTAGTTAGCAGTTGGCAAAGCGTTTTTATATCAGCGACATTTGGGATATTTGTTAAATTTACACTTTTTTTTGCAAGTAAGGTTAGGGCGATGATCGGTAGAGCAGCATTTTTGGCACCGCTTATTTTTACTTCGCCACTTAATTTGGCATTTCCTTTTATCTTTAAATAGTGCATCATTGTTTTTTGCCTTAAGAAAATATGTTTTTTGCCGATATTATATTGCTTTTTAACTTAGAATAAAGAAAGCAAAGCACTATTTCCGGTTCATTTACGTTTAAAAGTTAAAATTGCAAACACTAAAATTTTGGATATAAATATGTCAAATTCAATAAATAAAAAAATCTTTTTTATACTTAGCATTATATTTTTTACAGGTTGTTCTTTTACTTCTAATCAACCGACAACTCCGCAAAATGAAACAAATCAAACCGTAACTTCAAGTGTTGATTTTAGTGAGCAAATGATTGGTGAAATCATAGATGAAGATAATGATAGAGAAGATAAAAAATTTGGTTCTTTTTTTAAAAAATACCTAAATACAAGAGCGGGCGGTGATTGCTCAGGATTTGTTTCTATCGTAAATGCAAAGTATCAAAATATGTATTTTGATGAAAAGACAATAAATCGCTACTACGATAATGGCGGTAGAAAGTCAAAAGCGATCTATAATTTTTATGAAAGTAAAAATTTAATTACTCATAAAAATCCAAAAATAGGCGATCTTGTATTTTTCTCAAATACTCTTGGCAAGGGTGTTCAGAAAAATAAAGATAAGAAAAATATTACTCATGTTGGCATAGTTACAGCTGTTCTTGGCGATGAGACAGTAAAATTTATACATAATTCTGGCGGAAAGATAATTCATAGCTATATGAATCTAAAACAAAAAAATGTGCATCTAAAAGGAAACCAAGAGATAAATAGCTACCTTGTAAGGTGTTCAAACTCAAGTTGCTTGGCAGCAAATAGATTTGCTGGATATGGCAAAGCAAAATAAATCAGAAATTTTTACTAAAAACCTTTTAAAACAAACACTAGGCTCAAATTTTAAGCATTATTTATATAAATTTACACTTGTAAATGCAGATTTAAATAAAGAGAAAATATGAATTTTTTTGATGAAATTTGGGAAATTTTAAATGAAGGCGAGATTGGGCTTAAATTTTTAAAATTTGAGCTATTTTATGAGAAATTTAAACGAGATTTTAATATAAATTTTTACCAAAGCTCTAAACCAAACGAGCTAATAACGCCAAGCTACGCAAAATTTTGTGAAGTAGTTAGCATGAAAGAGTTAAACAAAAAAGTAAAGCCAAAGGATAAAAATTTAAATTTTATCCACTCGGTAGCTCATATTGAATTTAGTGCTATTGATATCGCGCTTGATGCTTGTTATAGATTTAGAAATTTGCCAAGAGAATTTTATGAAGACTGGCTAGAAGTAGCTGAAGATGAGATCAGACACTTTTGTATGATAGAAAATTTGCTCTTAAAGCATGGCAGTAGATACGGCGAGCTAAGTGTGCATGATGGGCTTTTTATCGCACTTCAAAAGACTTCAAGTAGTCTAACTAGCCGTATGGCGCTACTGCCAAGATATATGGAGGCAAATGGGCTTGATGCAAACGCTCATATTATAAAAAGGCTTGAAGGCGAGGGTGGAAATGAAGAGCTCATTGAGTGCCTGAAAGTCATCTTAAAAGAAGAAATCTCTCATGTTTATAAGGGCGATAAGTGGTTTAAATTTGCCTGTAAAAAAGAGGGTATTGACGAAAATAGCTACTTTGGCATTATCTTAAGTTTGTATCCAAATTCATTTAAAAATGTTAGAGAGATCAATGAGCAAGATCGCTTAAAAGCTGGATTTAGCAAAGAAGAGCTTTGCTTGATAAAGAATTTCTCAAAGGAGAGATAGTGAGTAAAATTTATTTCATAAGACATTCAAAAGCGGTTGATGAGAATAAGGACGGAGCTAAAGATGCCTTAAGGGAGCTTAGTCAAAAAGGCAAAGAAGACGCTAAATTTATGGCAAATAGGCTAAAAATGTATGATGTGATGCCAAGGGCTATCTTTTCAAGCAGCGCTAAAAGGTGCGAGCAAACAGCAAAGATTATTGCCAAAACTTTAAAATTTAAAGAAGAGACCAGTCTTATAGATGAGCTTTATGATATAAGTTTTGAAGATCTTTTAAAATTTGTCAAAAATATAGATGAGAGTTTGGATGAGATTTTTATCATCACGCACAATCCAAGCATAACTGAAATTTGCGAGTATTTAAGCGATTCATCAATAGACAATATCCCAACTTCTGGAATATTTTGTGTTGAGTTTGGATGTAAATTTAGTGAGTTAAAAGAGGGCGGTGCAAAAGCGTTATTTTTTGACCACCCCAAAAAACATCAAAGATAATTTAATATTTTAGTTTTTATCTTTAAAAATTTCATTATATGAAGTAAAAATTTGCTCGCTTAGATCTTCTATTTTCTTAGACTTATCAACAAAATAATTCAAATTTTGTTCGTTATAGCCAGAGGCTGACTTCTCGAGCAAGAGTTTGATTTCATTATTTAGCGACGTTGTAAGTTCTTTTGACTTATCAAAATTTTTATTTTGCTTGTGTTCGCTTATACTCTCGTTCTCATACCAATCTAGCAGGCTTTGCGCTAAATCACGTATTTCCTCGCTGTATCCTTGCTCGTTTATAAGATCAGAGTACACTTTAGTTTTGTAGGCAATTTGCGAAATTTTTGCGATTATGGCAAAGGTTTTATTTTCGACATATTTTGATGTTTGAGCAGTATTTTGTGCGTTCGCATTAAACTCGCTCAATACCTTTTTGAAATTTTCTACATTTTGTGTCGTTAGTTTAGAAATTTCATCGATTTTTTTAGAATTTTCATCGATATCATTCACCTCTTGCTGAAGTGTTTTTATATTGACCTCTATATCGCTTGTGGCTTTTTGTGTATTTTCAGCTAGTTTTCTTACCTCATCAGCAACTACCGCAAAACCACGTCCGTGCTCTCCTGCGCGAGCAGCTTCAATGGCGGCATTAAGAGCAAGCAGATTTGTTTGATCGGCAATATCTTTTATTAAATTTAAAACAGAGCTTATTTCAGAAGCCCTAGTGCTTAGCATGCCAGTAGCATTCGAGCAGCTTTGTACTAGACCATCAAGCTCTCCCATGTTTTGACTAAGCTCGACGATATTTGACATATTTTCTTTTGCTATTTGTGCAGTTTGTCCAGCATCTGTTGCTGTTTGGCTTAAATTTTTGATACTTTCATTTAGATCATCTCTTACATCATTTATGCCATTTATGCCATTTCCAAGTTTGTCAAGTTCACTTGAGAGAAGACCTCTGATTTTGCTTTTTAGTCCTTCTTTTATGCCAATGACTCCATTGCTCATAGATATAGCATTTCTTTTAAATGCGCCTCTAAACCCTTCTACAAATATATTTCTATATGTTTTCGAGTTTTGTGCAGCTTGGACTGAGGTTGAAATTTCACGTTGAAGCGCTTCAACTTGATCTAATAGATCATTTATACCAAGGGCGACTTCATACATCTCGTCCTTTTCTCCAACATTTACAATGCGAGGCTCTAGTATGCCATTTCTTGCCGATTTGACAACACTTAAAATCTCATTTATTGCATTTGATTTTTTCTTAAACATATCTAGAACCTTTGTAAGTTGTTTATAAATTCATCATAGCTTGTCGATTTTTCTTCTAAGAATTTTAATAAATATTTTTTAGACGCTTCAATACCGCCATCTCGTTCTAGCTCAAGTAGTTTTGCATAAAGTGGTTTTATGGTCTCTATCGCTTTTGCGTTTGGCTTACGTCTAACAGAATAGTATCCAACGATATTATCTTGCTGATCAAGCGAGGCTGTGATATTGCCAAATACCCAGTAAAATCCACCATTGAGAGTTTTATTTTTAATAAAGGCAAAAATTTCCTCTTTATTTTGTATACGTTCCCAAAGTAGCTTGAAAATAACTCTTGGCATATCAGTGTGCCTTATTATATTGTGCGGTTTTCCCAAGAGATCACCTTGTTTTACTCCTACGATATTTAAAAAAGGCTCGTTACAATAAGTAATCCTTCCTTTTGTATCCGTTTTTGAAACTAAAAATGCGTTCTCATCAACGCCATATTCTTTTTCTATAGACATTTTACTCCTTTAAATATAGATTTAATTTTTAACAGCTTTTGCCATATCCCACATTGGCATAAATATACCAAGGGCGAGCAAAAGCACCATAGCTGCGATAAATATTAGTAGTATCGGCTCAATATAGTTTGAAATATTATCAATAATATCATTAAATTTCACTCTATAATAATCAGTAACCTTTTGTGTCATGTCATCTAAGCTACCACTTTGTTCACCAGCTCCTATCATTTGTATAAGCATACCCTCATAAAGTCCCGTTTGCCTAAAAGCCTCTGTTAAACTTATGCCACGACCAACTAGTACTTTTACGGCAGTTAGTTTGTTTCGTATGTCTTGATTTGATACGGTGACGACGGCAGTATCTAGTGCATCAGCGATAGGAAGTCCTGCGCGAACAAGCTCTGTAAAGATTAGATTAAATCTACTCATATTTGCAAAAAATATTATTTTGCCCACAAGATAGACTTTTAGTAGATATTTATCGACCTTATCCCTAAAATTTTCATCATTTGAATATTGCCTTTTTAGCAAAAAAGCAAATGCGACAAGAACAACTATTATATATATGCCATAATTGCTCATTATGTATTCAATGTTTAGTAAAATTTTAGTAGGAAGGGGGAGGTCGGCATTAAGCTGACTAAAAATTTCTCGAAATTGTGGAACAACTGATGTCATAAGCACAATAAAAGCCAAAATTATAGAGCATATTACGGTTATTGGATACCTTATGGCTTTTTTAAATTTTTGCTGGTTATCCCAGACTTCTTGCAAGATAGCAGCTAGCTTTGATAATGCATCAGCCATATTACCAGTACTCTCTCCAAGCCTTACCATAGCAACAGTGACATCGCCTAGCTCTTCTTGAAAATTTTCTATACTTTGAGTTAAGCTAGCACCTTGATTTAGGTCTTCATCTAGTGTTTGAAATATTGTTTTTAGCCTTTTATCCTCGGTAGCATTTGCTGTCTCTTTTATGCCATCATGTATTGATATACCAGCATTAGTCATAACGCTAAGTTGCCTTATGGTAGCAACTAGAGCTGGAATTTTTACTTTTGAAGAAGAGAATATTTTGTTAAATTTTTCTTGCAAGTCCAAAAAATCATTGTTAATATTTGAAACCTGAGTTTCTTTGATCTTTACTATCATGCCTTGAATATTTGCACGATTTTTTACATCATTTTTACTATTGGCCTTTAGGCTCATCTTTTGGCGCTTGCCATCTTTTATATATTCTATTTCATAAAATTTCATATCTTGGCAACTCTATATACTTCTTCGATTGTTGTTACACCATTTGCTGCGCGTATAACGCCATCATGGAACATATCTATAAAGCCTTCGTCATAGGCAGCCTTTTTAAGCTCTTCTTTTGAGGCGTTATTTGCTACGATACTTGCTATATGATCGCTGATAGATAATATTTCACTTATCATTTCACGCCCCAGATATCCAGTTTGTGAGCAGTGCTGGCAACCTACGCTTTTATAAAACTGATAATCTTCAGGGAGAAATTTCTTAATCTCATCAAGAGCTTTTTGAGATAGCGTGACTTTTTGTTTGCAATACGGGCAAAGCTTTCTTACAAGCCTTTGAGCCTCAATGCAAACTAGTGCACCACTTACTAGATATGGCTCAATACCCATATCAACCATACGAGGCAAAGCGCTAATAGCGTCATTTGTATGAAGTGTGGAAAAGACTAAGTGACCAGTTAGCGCCGCTTGAATCGCGATTCTAAGCGTCTCTTGATCTCTGATCTCACCTATCATAATAATATCTGGATCTTGCCTTAAAATAGAGCGAAGAGCCGAGATAAAAGTAAGCCCAGCCTTCTCATTTACATGTACTTGTTGGATCATATTTAGCTGATACTCGACTGGATCTTCAACAGTAATAATCTTAGTTTTTACACTTTTTATATCATTTAATGCACCATAAAGTGTAGTTGTTTTTCCTGATCCTGTCGGGCCAGTAACTAGTATGATGCCATAAGGCGCTTTCATGCTCTTTTTAAATTTAGCAAAGTTATCTGGATGCATACCAAGGTCTTCAATATTTATGATAACTTTTGATTTGTCCAAAATTCTTAAAACTATACTCTCGCCATTTAAGATAGGTAGCGTAGAGATACGAAAATCGTACTCTTTATCTAAAATTTGAGCTGAAAATCTACCATCTTGTGGGCGGCGGCGCTCCGCGATATCCATATTTGAAAGTAGCTTCATACGGCTTACCATCGGCGGATAGATATCTTTATCAAATATAAATGTCTCACTTAACATACCATCTATCCTGCTTCTTACTATGCAGTTTGTCTCGGTTGGCTCGATATGAATATCGCTCGCTCTGCTTTGAATAGATGTTTTTAAAATTATCTCAATTAGCTTTAAAATTCCAGAGCTTTCTGTGCTTTGCCCTTGGCTGCTAGAGCTTGAAAGCTCTTTTCTGATCTCTGTAATAACGTCTTTTATACTTTCATTAAGAGCTATTTTGTTTATATATTTTTCTATCTGGGCTGGATCGGCGCAAGCTACTTTTAATAGCTTTCTGTTAAATAAATTTTGAACTTTATCTTGAATGATCACGTCAAAAGGATTTTTAAAAGCTACATAAACGCTTATCTCATCTTCTTTTACGGGTATGGCGTTATATGATTTTAGCTGTGAGGTGCTTAGCTTTTCACTGATACGGTAGTCGATATCTATATCATCAAGATCAAAAAATGTAATTTTAAATTTATCACATACATATTGAATAAAGCGCTTTTGATCTATCTGAAGACTAGTCGAAATTTCATCAATGTCAGTGTGTCCTCTTCTATAAATATCAGATAGAATTTCAAAAAAAATCTCTTCTTCTAGCATATTTTCTTCAAGCAAAATAGCTAAAAGACTTTTTTCGTTTATCTTTTTTATCTCTATAATCTTTAAAATTTGCTCATCATTTAGTTTATTAAGTTGCTCTAATGTTTTTAGCGTTAAATTTTCTAAATTATTCATCTCTTCTCTTTATCTATACTCAATCTGCGAAGTAAGATCGTCATTTTTAAAAATTTTTAAAATCATTTTTGCAAAATTTGAGCCAGCGATTGCACTAAGCTCATATCTTGTATCTGAATTTGGCTCTTCAAAAATAAATACGCCAAGCTCCTCAACGTATTCTTTTTTGACAAATTTATCAAATATAAATGAAAGAATGTAATCGCTCTTTGGAAGCCTAATATAGCTTATATCAGCCCCATTCAAGATAGCATGAAGCAATAGCTTTTTTTTAAGCAATATATCAGCAAAATATGCTGCATTCTCTCTTGAACTTTGTGTTTTTGATAGTTTGCTTGCTGGAAGAGCGAGCCTATCTATATCATTTGTTTTTAAGCAAGATATGCCAAAGATATTAAGAAATTCTTCATTTTGTGAATCTTTTAAAAGATCTTGTATTTTTTGATTACAAATTTTAGGATATTCAGCCTTTTCAAAATAACTTTTAATGTCAGCCGCTCCAAGCGCAAAGGCATTTAAAGATAAAAATATAATAAGTAAAAATTTCACAAGGTATCACTTTTTATCTTATTTATTAGCTCATTTATTTCTGGCTTATTTTTATTTTTATTATATTCTTCTAATGCACGCAATGCGTCATCTTTTTGTTTTAGCATATATTTTGCCTTAGCAAACATAACCCAAGAATCCTCAATGCTACTATCTAAATTATTTGCCGATAGTGCCCATTTTATAGTGTCGCTATATCTTTTGTCTTGATAGCATTTTCTTGCTATTTTAAGGGCGATTTCTGGATTTTTATTTTTATTAAAATCTTCTTTTAGCATAGAAATTTCATTGTTTTCACTTGAAATTTGAATATCAATTTTTGGCTTTGCCTTTGGTTCTAATTCTATTACCTCTTCATTTGGTAGATGCTGTTCGTTTTGTATATTTTCATTTTCAGTTGGTAAATTTAGCTTTAGCCAACCGCCACCACTTCTTTGTTTTTTATCTGATGCCTGCTCTTTATTATCTTCATTTAGCTTTATGGATTGTTCTAGCTTTTTGGCTATTTTCTCGGCAAGCTCATCTTGCTTCTTATCTGATTCAAATCTCTCTTTTGCCTGCTCACTTTTTTGTTTGCCATCTTCTAAAATATTTTTGCTGACATTAGTTTCAGCAAAGGCTATATTTTTTTCTTTTATATCTGTTTGTATTGTCAAATTTTTCTCAACTAAAGTTGGAGTATTGGTTGTCTCTTTTTTGTTTTTGGTATTTGAGAAAAATAAAAAAATACCAAAGATAAAAGCAATTAGCAAGGTTGTAATTATTAAAAGACCTAGCTTTTTATTTGACAAAAATTTTAAAAAGCTATTTTTATTCTTTTTTTCGTACTCTTCATAGAGCTTTTCTAGTCTTTGAATTTCTTGTAATTCAAGCATGAATTATTCCTGTATCAAGTGCAGACATTGTCAAAATTTTAATATTTGCGTCCTCGCTACTTAATTTTGATGGCTGATTTTGTTCGTAATATTCACAAATTTCATAAAATTTATACATAATTTTATTTAGTGTGCGTAGATTTCCGCAACAAAGTTCATAGGCTTTGTCATAGTCTTTTTTCTGAAAATTTAGGTATTTATCGTAGCCTTTTTGTCCTATTTTTCTTTGTAAATAGACTATGATTTCATTCGTGTTTGCACTTCCAAGCTCTATACTCTCCCAAATTCTGGTTTGAAAATAGTCCTTTGCTAACACATCTTCATTTTCAGTTTTATGAATAGTAAATAGAAATTTAAATAATCTTGTATCGGCCATAAGCCTTATTTTTTCGATCAATTCAGTAGGATAAAGCTGCGCTTCATCCAGGATGACGACTATTTGGTTTTGTAAAATTTCATCTTTATTTTTAAATTCTTTTGAGTAGTGTGTAACAAAACTTTCAAAATTATTTATATTATCAAGTTTATTTCCGTATATATCTTCACAAAGAGCTTCTATAAATGTAGCTTCGCTAAAAAAAGGATGCGGGAAAAAAATTAATTTTTTATCCTTTTGAAGATCAGAGGCTATCTTGTTTAACAAAAAGGTCTTTCCACTGCCAGGCTTGCCATAAAAAAGTATAAGTTTTAATGGCTTTTTTAGAGCCGAGACGATCTTATTGTAACAAGTGATTGAGTTATCTAGATTAACAAAATCAGCTACTTCGTCTTCGTTGATAAAGATATTTTTTATATCTGTATAAATATTCTTGTTATTCATAGATCGTTTTAGAAAAACCTAAGTCTTTTAATGATTGATTAAGTGGCTTTTTTTTGTCAAAATCAACTACATGAGGAGTGATGACAAAGATAAGCTCTGTTGTTTTTATATTGTCTCTTGTGCTTTTAAAGACTCCGCCTATAAGGGGGATATCAGAAAGAAGAGGTACAGAAGTATTATTTTTACCCTTTGTCTGGCCTATTAATCCACCAAGAATAATAGTATCACCGCTATCAACTTGAACAACAGTTGATAGCTTCTTTTGCACCGTATCTGGAGCAATCTCTCTTAACGCATTTTGTCTTGTGTCGTCTTCAGCGTATTTAAAGTTACTAAGTGATGGATTGATTCGAAGCATGATTTTGTTATTATCAGAAACTTCTGGTAATAAATTTAATAATATGCCAATAAAAACAGAGTATTGTTTGTAAGTAGTTGTCAGCCTATCACTATTGCTGTTTCCATTGTCAGTTTTTTGTTGAACACGGTAGTTTATGTTATCGCCAACTGAGATTAGTGCTTGCTGATTATTAAGTGTTGTTACTTTTGGGCTTGATATAACCTTTGTCTTTCCATTTGTTTCAAGAAAATTTATCATTCCATCAAGGCTGAAATTTAAATTAGCTGCGATATTTAATGTGCGTCCAAATCCATCACTTAGGCTATTGCCTTTATTTGTCCAAGTTGCACTTGAACTCGGATTGTTTCTTGAATTGCCAATGTATGTATTAAATCCAAGCTCAAATTTACTCCAGTCAACGCCTTGTTTGTATTCATTATTTAATTCAACTGAAATAATAGAAACATCAATAATTACTTGTTTTTTTAGTCTTTTTTGCATTTCATCTATATATTTTTCGACACGCTTAAGTTGAGAAGGAGTGGCCGTAACAGTGATAAGGCCTGCGTTTTGATTTATGATAGGATCAGGCGCTGTGATATGTTCGCTACTATTATTTAAAATAGCTTTAAGCTCAGCATCTAGTTTTTCCCAAAAGTCAAACCTTTCAGTAGTTTTTATAAGGTTGCTTGAGCCTTGAGAGCTATCATCTTGGGAATTATCGCTACTACTTGAACCACTAGAAATCTCAGATGGAGTAGCATCCACTGAAGCTTGGGTGACAGCAGTTCCTTCTCTAATAGAAGTTATATAATCTAGTTTAAAAATTTGAGTTTTTAAAGATGAAATTTTTAATACATTATTTGAAAACTCGTAGCTTAAATTTTTCTCACTTAAAAGTAGGTCAAAAACTTCACTAAGACTCATATTTCTGATATTAACGCCAAAAACCTTATCTTTTAGCTCTGTTTTACTATAAGTGTCCTTTGCAACAATGCTAAAGTTACACATCTCTGAAAGCTGATTTAACACATCTACTAGCGCAACATCATCTGAAATTTTCATATTAAAATTCTTGCTTAAACAACTACTTTCATTGGCACTAGTATAATTCATATTTAAGCAAATGAGTGCACCTATTATTAATATTTTATTTAATCTTAATCTCAACATTTTTACTTCCATTTTTTAAAATTAGCTCTTGTTTCTCATCGCCTTTTACTAAAAAAACGCTATTTTTAGTAATGTTAGTTATTTTGTAACCATCAACAATATCACCGACAGCATACCATTTGGAATCAATATTTGCTTTGTCTAATAAAGTTGCTTTTAAACTAAGCCCTTTTGAAGCTTGAGTGATAATTGATAAATTTTGATCTGTTATCGCCTTTATAGGTTCTTGTTTAAAAGGATTTTTTATGCTCGAAAGCTCAATATCACTAAGACCGCTTCTTTTTTCCTTTATTTTTTCAAAAATTTTATCATAAGAGTCCATTTCCTCTTGAAGCTGATTAGCAAAAGCAATATTTAAAAATAAAAAAGCCAATAAAATTTTTATTTTCATTAGTATTTCATACCCCAAACAGATATTGATATCTTAGCGCCAAGCTCTTTTTGGGTAGAATTTATATCCATTTTATGAAGATCAACTACTAGCTTTGATTCTTCAAGGCCATTTATATATGAAAGCATATCTTTAAAACCTCCCAAAAATGTCAAGTCAATATTTAAGATTTGCTCAATCTTTTGGAAATTTGGCTCTTTTATATCGCTTTTTAACTCTAAAATTTTTATATTATTTTGCTTTGCTAAAGATACGATGTTGTCTAAAAAATTTGCCCAATTTTGATCGTTAAATAATAAAAATGATAGTTCTTTTAGCTTTGAATCAAAATGAGCATTAAATTTTAAAACGCTAGAATATTTGCCTTTAAGCGTTTCAAGTATTTTTGACTCTTCATTTATTTTAAAATTTTTATCCCCGCTAGGTGAGCTGGTCGATCTTAAATAATCTCTTGTTCTTGAAAGATCATTGCTAATTTTAGTATGCGAATTAAATCTTTCATCATAAAAATCTTGCGACGGATCAAAGCAAAGCATATAAACAATATAAATAATAATTAAGGCTGAACCCAAAAAAATTATATTTGTTTCGCTTTGTTTTTTTGCGTCAAAATACTTATCTATTTTACTTAAAACATCTTGTCTCATTGTCTAATCTCTATACTTATATTACTTTCATACTCGTTGTTTTGCCTATCTTCTTTAATTTTTTTTGTATTTACTGAATATTTAGGCATCTTGCTAATATCTTTTATTAGCTGCGTAATCCTTTTTTCATTATCGCTAACAACCGTTACAGTTAAATTTTTATCGTTATTTTTAATATTTGTTATAAAAATGCTATTGTTATTTATCATATCGGTAATTTCAAAAAGATTTAAGCCTTTCATTACGTAATGATCTTTTTTGTTTTCAATTTCTTGAAGCAACCCTTTTCTAAAATTTAACTTCTCTTCCTCTTTGTCAGTTAATCCTTTTATATCATTTTGATCTTTTTTTAGTCTTTCAAGAGTACTTCTTATTTGTGCCGCTTGTGCATTAAGTACATCAAGCTCATCGTTTAGTCTTTGCGAATCTGTTTCTAAAATACTACCAGCTATATAATTATAAAGTGGATAGGACATGCTTAGGCAAAAAGCAGAGGCACATGTCAGTATAAATTTACCGCTTTTTCTCTTTGTAAACGGATCAGGCCTAAGTAAATTTGAGAAGTTAAAATCGGCATTAAAGGCCTCTTTTTTGTAAAAATTTGCATATAAAGCCATCATGTTATATCGTTCGCTAATGGCCAAATTTTTAGAATTTATTACAGTGCTTGTATTTAATTTCGTAGCATTTGTTCCAAGTTTTGTATTGATAAATTTTTCAAAACGCTCTATTTTATAGTCGCAGTCAATATAGATATTTTTTATATTTATGCTATAGATTCTATTGACAACATTTATCGTGTCATTTACGTAAAATATATAGTCTTCAAAAACAGTATTTAGATCGTAGCTAAAGCATTCTTCATTGCTATCTAAAAGTCCTCTTGTCTTTAGGATATCCAAAAAGCTTTCTAGGCTTACTCTCTCGCCGCTTTGCTCTATAAATTTATCTTTTAGATAATTTAGTGTGTATCTTAAACCCCTTGATGTAAGGTATTCCCCATTTACATAAATGCTTATAAATGCTTCATCGGCCCTAAGTGTCAAAAAACAATCACTCTGAGTACTAGGAAGTAAGCCTTTTTTATATATAGCACTATATAAAAGCGGCTCTACAACGACATAATCTATAAAAGGTACTCTTTTAGAAATATTTTTAAAAATTTTATTTATAGTTTCATTTGTAGCAATAAAAACATTAAAAATTCTGTCTTCTTTTTCAACATTGCTTTCAAAATAAACTATTTTATAGTCAATCGCAGGATCAAGAGAGAGCTCTTCGTAAATTTTGATTGAGATATTATTTTCAATATCCTCATCATCTATTGTTCTTGAGATATTTATGGTAGCTGTTATTATATCTTTGTACTCAATGTAAGATATAAAGAAGTCTCGCTTTAAAATATTCTTTGAAAGACTTAGCGAATCGACATTGCTATTAGAAAATCTAAAACCTTCATATTCATAAGGATCTAGAGTAACGATTGGATTATCGTTAATCTTTCTAAGCTTTAACATAAAAATTTACCTCATAATGCTCTAATTGGGCCGTATTTTAATATTTTTAAAATAAAAAATCAACATCCAATTATTTTATTAAGGCTCTTTTCTTCTTTACTCCAGCCTTTTTTAACGATTACATCGAGTTTCAAAAAGACCTTTGATCCGGTTAAATTTTGTATTAACTTTCTTGCAAAAATTCCTATTCGTTTAATGGTTTCGCCATTTTTTCCGATGATCATACTTTTATGGATTTCACGCTCAGTGATGATGCTTGCAAAAATTTCAGTAATGCCAGGTTTTTCTTTTACGCTTTTTATGATTGCATCACTAAGATAAGGGATCTCATCGCTTAAATTTTCATAGATCGCTTCAAGTATAAATTCTCTAAAAATTTCTTTTTCATTTGTTGAAGTAAGAAATTCCGGATCGTAAAAATACTCATGCTCTGGCAAAAGCTTACAAATTTCATCAAGAAGCGGCTTTTTATAGGTTGGCTGCTTGGTGCTAAAGGTAAGCAAAGCTGTAAATTTATCTTGAAATTTTTGATATTGGGTGATCTTTTCTAATACTTTAGCGTTTGAGCTCTCATCGACTTTTGTTAGTACTAAGATGTGCGGTTTTTCAGGATTTAGAGCTAGAAATTTCTCATAGTCCTCTGTGCCATCATGAATAGGCGCTAAAAATACGATGAGATCGCAGTCTCCCATCGATTTTATTGCTTGGCTAATTAGTAGTTGATTTATCGCCTTGTTGCTCTCGTGAAGTCCTGGCGTGTCGGTGAAGATGATCTGATCTTCACCGTTCATTACGATGCCATTTATCTTTCTGCGAGTTGCGTTTTGCTTGTGCGAGACAATGGCGATTTTTTCGTTTAATAAGGCATTTAAAAACGAGCTTTTGCCAGCATTTGTGCGTCCTATGATGCTAACAAAGCCTGATTTCAAAGTATATACCTCGCTAGGTCTTGATCCTCAACCACGTCTTTTAGGCGCTCTTTTACGAGCTCTTTTGTCACGTTTATCTTTTCGCCACTCTTTTCGCTAGCCTCAAAGCTGATATCTTCTATCACGCGCTCGATCACCGTGTGAAGGCGTCTAGCACCGATGTCTTCCATCTTTTCATTTGCTGCGTGAGCGATCCTAGCTATCTCTTTTATCGCTTCATCGTCAAATTCTAGCTCAACATTTTCAGTTGAAAGAAGTGCGATATATTGTTTTAAAAGCGAATTTTTTGGCTGAGTTAAAATTTGATAAAGCGCATCCTCATCAAGGCTATCTAGCTCGACTCTTAGTGGAAAACGGCCTTGAAGCTCAGGGATGAGATCGCTTGGTTTGCTTATATGAAAGGCACCAGCAGCGATAAATAAAATATGATCTGTCTTTAAATTTCCAAATTTGGTATTTACATTTGAGCCTTCAACGATAGGCAGCAAGTCTCTTTGCACGCCTTCTTTGCTAGGATCTTGTCTATTTGAGCTACCTGAGCCAACGGCTACTTTGTCGATCTCGTCTATAAAGATGATACCTTCGTTTTCAGCTCTTCTTAAAGCCTCAGTTTTTATGCTCTCAAGGTCTAAAATTTTATCATTTGCTTCGCTTTGAAGGGCTTTTTTGGCATCTTTTACCTTCATCTCTTTTTTGATATTTTTACCGCCGATGCCAATTATCTTTATAAAGCTCTCTTGCATCTGCGCCATATCAGGTGGTACGTTTGAGCCAGCTTCAAGCGGATTTTGCTGTACCTCGATCTCGATACTTAGCTCGTCAAGCTCGCCGTTTCTTAGCCTATTTAGCATCTTTTCATAGCTCTTAGCGTACTCTGCTTGCTTTTCTTCGCTAGCACCTTTTGGAAGTGGTGGAAGTAGCTTTGAGACAATCTTTTCTTCGATGTAGGCGTTGATTTTGTCTTGGTTTTTCTCGCTTTGCTCGTTTTTTACGAGATTATATGATGCCGTAGCAAGGTCTCTTACCATACTCTCAACATCACGGCCGACAAAACCAACCTCAGTATATTTACTAGCCTCGACCTTGATAAATGGTAGTCCCATCATCTTTGAAAGACGCCTTGCGATCTCAGTTTTACCAACGCCAGTTGAGCCGATCATCAAAATGTTTTTTGGCATGATGTCATCTTGCAGGCTTTTTTCAAGCTTCATGCGGCGATATCTGTTGCGAAGCGCGATCGCTATGATCTTTTTGGCGTCCTTTTGACCGATCACATAGTCATCTAAAAATTTAACAATTTCTCTTGGTGTTAAGTTCATTTTCTCTCTTATTCTAAAACATAAGTTTTGATGTTTGTATTTGTATAGATGCAAATTTCGCCGGCGATCTTGAGACTCTCTTTGACTAGCTCTTCTTCGTCGATATCGGCAAATTTATCTAAGGCACGAGCCGCTGAAAGTGCGTAGTTGCCACCACTTCCGATAGCTGCTATCTTGCCATCTTCTGGCTCGACAACATCTCCAGTGCCACTAAGTAAGAAAATTTTATCCCTATCAAGCACAAGCATCATCGCCTCAAGCTTTCTTAGATACTTGTCTTTGCGCCACTCTTTGCTAAATTCTATAACTGCTTTTAGCAAATCACCCTTCGTATGCTCTAAATTTTTCTCAAACATATCAAAAAGATTAAACGCATCAGCAGTGCTACCAGCAAAACCAGCTAGGACTTTACCGTTATGAATTTTGCGAATTTTTACGGCATTTCCTTTTAAGACGGTGTTGCCAAAGCTCACTTGTCCGTCGCCGCCGATGACAGCTTTATTTTTGCCTTTGTAGGCTAAGATGGTTGTCGCATGAAACATCTACTCTCCTTGCACATCAACCTTCAAGCTCGCATTTATCGAGTGTCCAAGCTTTACATGAACGTCATAAAGGCCGACTGCTTTTAGATGTGTATCCATGTCAATCGCTTTTTTCTCGACAACTAAATGATGAGTTTTTTCAAGCTCTGCTGCGATCTCCTCTTTTGAGACTGAGCCAAAAAGTGAGCCATTTGCACCAAGAGTTTTTTTGATAACAACTGTTACTTTTTCAAGCTCTTCTTTAAGCTTTTCTAAATTTGCGATCTCATATTTTAGCTCTTCGGCCTTTCTTTTTTGAGCTACTTCATATTGGCGAAGAACGTCTGGAGTAGCTGCTTTTGCAAAGCCTTTGCCGATTAAGAAGTTGTTGCCGTAGCCGTCTTTTACCTCTTTTATCTCGCCAGCTTTGCCAAGTGCCTTTACATCTTTTATTAATAATACTTTCATTTTTATCCTTTTTAAATTTTATTTCTTAGTCAAATTTTCGCCCATTTTTGCGTGCGATTATAAAGCGAAGTGCGTTTAGTTTGATAAATCCAGCTGCATCTTTTTGGTCATAAACGCTATCTTCCTCAAATGTGCAGTATGCCTCACTAAATAGATTATCATCTTTGCTGTTTCTGCCAAGGATGATCACATTGCCTTTATAAAGCTCAACTTTTACAGAGCCATTTACGTGTTCTTGGCTCTTGTCGATGAGCGCTTGGAGCATATTTCGCTCAGGAGACCACCAGTAGCCGTTGTAAACTAGCTCGGCGTATTTTGGCATGATCTCATCTTTTAAGTGAGCTGCACCGCGATCAAGCGTGATGCTCTCGATCGCGCGGTGAGCTTTTAGCATTATCGTACCACCAGGTGTTTCGTAGCAACCACGACTCTTCATACCAACTGAGCGGTTCTCTACGATGTCAAGTCTGCCGATGCCGTGTTTTGCGCCAAGGCGGTTTAGCTCGGTTAAAATTTCAGCTGGGCTCATTTTTTTGCCGTTTATGCTTACTGGATCGCCTTTTTCATAGCCGATCTCGATGATCTCGCTCTTATCTGGAGCATCTTTTGGGCTTACTGTCCATCTCCACATATCATCTTCTGGTGCGTGACTTGGGTCTTCAAGCACTAGACCTTCATAGCTTATGTGAAGTAAATTTGCGTCCATTGAGTATGGGCTTTTGCCTGGTTTTTTAGTGATATCTATGCCGTTTTTCTCAGCGTATGCCAAAAGTTTTTCACGGCTGTTTAGATCCCACTCACGCCAAGGAGCTATGATAGTTAGATTGTCGCCAAGCGCGTAGTATCCAAGCTCAAAGCGAACTTGGTCGTTGCCTTTGCCTGTTGCTCCGTGGCTCACACCATCAGCACCAACAAGTCTTGCGATCTCACTTTGGCGTTTTGCTATTAGTGGGCGCGCTATCGATGTGCCAAGCAGATACTCACCCTCGTAGACCGCATTGGCTCTAAACATTGGAAATACATAATCACGTACAAATTCTTCTCTTAAATCTTCTATAAAAATATTTTCAGGCTTCACGCCAAGTGCTAGGGCTTTTTTGCGTGCAGGCTCTAGCTCTTCGCCTTGGCCAATGTCAGCTGTAAATGTGACTACTTCGCAGTTATATTCATCTTGAAGCCATTTTAAAATGATACTTGTGTCAAGTCCGCCAGAGTATGCTAAAACCACTTTTTTTACGTCTTTTTTCATAGCTCTTCCTTTTGTTAAAATGGTCGTATTTTAGCCTAAATTGATTAATTTTTAATAAACTAATTTAATAAATAATGTAAGTTTTTTCTTAGAAAATTTTATAAAAAATAATACTATTTAAAATTATGATAATTAATATTGTTTTAAAAGATACTTTGTTAAATTTCAAACTTTTTCAAATTAAATTTTTAAAAGGATAGTCGTGAGAAAAACAAAATTTATTGCCATCTGCCTTAGCGCTTGCGTGGCAAATTCGCTCTTTGGAGCAGAGCATAAAGACAATAACGAAACAAGGCTTGATGGCGTTGTAATAAGTGCGAGTGGCTTTTCGCAGCAGATCAAAGAAGCACCTGCGAGCATAAGCGTGATAGGTGGTGATGAGCTTACAAAAGATAGCTTTACTTCACTTCATTCAATCGCCCAGAAAGTGCCAGGCGTAAATGTCGTCGGTGGCGAGGATGGTCCAGCTAGCGGTATCTCGATACGCGGTATGGAAAGCTCTCAAACGCTAGTTTTAATTGATGGCAAAAGGGTAAATTCAAGTAGCGCAAACCCAAAGGGTGGAGCAGGGGATATGAACTCAAATTTCATCCCACCAGCCGAGGCGATCGAGCGTATAGAGGTCATCCGTGGTCCTATGAGCTCGCTTTATGGTAGCGACGCAGTTGGTGGCGTGATAAATATCATCACTAAAAAAGATTTTTCAAAATTTAGTGGCAATGTCGGCATCTCAACCACTATAAACACGCATAAAGGCATAGGTGATGGCAGGCAAGGTGACTTTTATCTAAATCTACCTCTTTATAAAGACCTTTTTGCACTCCAGCTTTGGGGCTATAAAAAGCTAAGAGATGAGGACAACTATAAAGGCGGATATCAAAAGAGCGATAAGAGAAATTTAAGTGCAAAACTTTGGATCACACCAGATGAGCACAATAAATTTTTTATCTTTGGCTCAAATGAAAGGCATGATTACTCAAGAACTGTTGGAAAGTCAGCCACTACTAGAACAAATAGACTTCTAAACGCCTATGACTATGAGAAAAAGAGCTATGGCGTGGGCTATCTTGGCGAATTTGATAATCTAAATGCCGATCTTAGCTACATTTATGATGAGACACAAAGAACGAGTCTTTTTGACAGCCTCATACCTGCAAAAGCCAAAAATCACAACTTTAATTCAAAATTTACAACCTTTCTTGGTGCTCACGCACTAACTTTTGGCTATGACTTTAGCAAGCAAAATGTTGGTACGACCTTCATCGTCTCAAACGCCTCAAGGAATGGTCTTAAAAATCCAAAAAGCTACTCGATGAGTGAGCATGCGGGATTTATCGAGGATGAGTGGCAAATTTTAGATGAGAAGCTATTTTTAACGCTTGGCTCAAGACTCACGCACAACGAATTCTTTGGCAATCACCTCTCGCCAAGAGCCTACCTAGTCTATAATGCCACAGATACGCTAAGCTTAAAAGGCGGCGTAGCAACTGGCTATAAAACGCCAAATGTTAATCAAATTTCTCCAGAAGTAGGCACTATCCAAAATGCTTGGAAAATAGTTGATTTTGGTAACAAAGATCTAAAACCAGAAAAGAGCATGACTTATGAAGTTGGGGCATATTATGACAATCAGGCTGATTTTAGAGGCTCGGTAACGCTTTTTAAAAATGAATTTAAAGACAAGATCCTAGACACCGACAACAGTAATGTAAATAAAATTCCAGCCTTTGGCACTTGCTCAGGTGCGCCAAGTGTTAATTGTCCTGGCTGGGGAACTTACTTTAACATAGAAGGTGTGACTGTTTGGGGCGTTGAGTTAAGCGGCGACTATGACATCCTTTCAAATCTAAATCTAAGCTCAAACTATACCTATAATAAGTCAAAGATAAAAACTGGCAACCCAACTATAAATACGCCAAGAGGCCCTATGAAATTTAGTGAGACAAATCTAGCCAGACTTGACGGCAAAAGCCTAACAGCAACCCCAGAGCATGCATTTCATGCAACACTTGCTTATAAACCAATTAAGAGTGTAAAAACATTCTTCACCACAAACTATGAGAGTAAGCTTACTAGTGTGAAATTTGGCCCTGGCAATAAGGTGAGTGAAAATAATAAAAATTTACTCACATTTGATACAGGCGTAAGCTGGGATGCAAACAAGCATCTAACGCTTAGCCTAAATGCTTATAATATCTTTGATAAAGTAAGATACGATGAGGCGCTTGCAGACGACGGCAACTACTACTGGTATCCACAAGAGGGCAGGAGATTTTGGTTTAAGGTCGCTGCAAAATGGTAAGAGCGTTTAAATTTTTGCTTTTTACGCTTGGTGTAACGCAGGCTTTGCATGCAGGACCTAGCCAAACGCCTGAGCCACTTAGCCAGAAAGCTGCTAGTAAATTTGAAATTTCAACCTTTAAAATGAGTGCAAATGATGAAATTTATAAAATTTTCACAGCCAAGCTAAAGGGGCAAAATGAGTTTAAGAACGTGCTTTTCTTGCTTGATGCAAATGCCCAGTTTAATATGCTTTTAAATGAATTTGACGGCTCATCTGCCCCACTAATAATAGGCATAGGATATGATACAGACAAAAGTTACGATGTAGAAAAACGCACAAGAGATCTCACGACAAAGGCAGATGGTGAGGAGTTTAGCAAAGGTGGTGGCGCAGATGTGTTTTACCACTTTTTAACTAAAAATTTAGTCCCACTAATCGATGAGAAATTTAACGTGCAAAATAGCCAAAAAAGCCTTTATGGCCACTCTTTTGGTGGTCTTTTCACGCTTTATGCCATGCTTAAAAATGAGTGTATTTTTCAAAATTTCTTTATCGCTTCACCATCTCTTTGGTGGGGCGAGTCTGAAATTTTAAAGCAAAACGTGAGCGAGGGTAAATTTAAAGAGAAACTAAAGGCTAAATTCGTCTTTCTTAGCGTTGGCGAGCTTGAAAAGAGAAAGGGCAAGACTGACAAAGCTGACATTTTAAAGGCGAGCGATCTAGCCCAAATTTTAAAGCAAAGTGGCGTAAATTCTCACTTTGAGCTTTTTAAAAATGAGACGCACGGCAGCGTCATACCTCTAAATTTAAAAGAGCTTTTAAAATATCTGAAGGATTAAAAATTTAAGGCTATTTTTGTTAAAATCCGCCGCATGAGAGTAGATAAATTTTTAAACGTAGTAAATATCACCAAAAGGCGTGCCGTTAGCGAAGATATGTGCAAAAGCGGCGTTGTGAGCATCAACGGCGTGCAGGCAAAAGCGGCAAAAGATGTTAAGGTTGGCGATGTGGTTAGCATCAAATTTCTAACGCGCGAGGCGAGATATGAGGTGCTAGCGATCCCAACTACAAAAAGCATACCAAAAAGCGCTCAAAGCGAATATGTAAAAGAGCTTTGATGGTTTTTGAGCTTTTAGAAAATGAGCTTGATAGGCTTGTGCGGGTGCTGCCAAAAAGTGGCGTGGTGCTACTAAGTGGCGATCTAGCAAGTGGCAAAACGACGCTTGTAAAGGCGATCATCAAGGCTCATGGCATAGATGAGAGCGTGACGTCGCCGACATTTTCTTTGATGCAAATTTATGGTAAAGATATCTACCACTACGACATTTACCAGATCGGATTTGACGGGATGGCAAAAAATGGTCTTTTTGAAAATTTATTTGAAGATGGGCTTCATCTAGTAGAGTGGGGCGATGAAAATTTAGAAAAAGCTCTAAAGAAAAACGGCGAGAGCTATACATTAGTAAAAATTTCTCCTAGCAAAAATGGCAGAAAATACGAGGTTATAAGTGCATAAACTAGAAGTAAAAGATCTAAAAAAGACGATTAAGAAAAGTGAGATCATAAAAGGTATATCTTTAGAGGTAAATAGCGGCGAAGTCGTGGGGCTTCTTGGGCCAAATGGCGCTGGAAAGACTACCACTTTTTATATGATTTGCGGGCTCATCTCGCCAACTAGCGGAGATGTCTTTTTAAATGATGAAAAGATCACAAATGTCCCGCTTCACAAAAGAGCGCACCTTGGTATTGGCTATTTGCCGCAAGAGTCAAGCATCTTTAAAGAGCTAAGTGTAGAAGAAAATTTACTTCTTGGAGCTGAAATTTTAGACCAAAATACGGAAGAGATCTCTAAAAAAGTAAATGAGATGCTAAATATGCTAAACATTGAGCCTATTCGTCTAAGAAAGGGCGTTAGCCTAAGTGGTGGCGAGCGCAGACGCTGTGAGATCGCTAGAAGTCTCATCATAAAGCCAAAATTTTTACTGCTCGATGAGCCATTTGCAGGCGTCGATCCTATCGCAGTTAGCGACATCCAAAGTATCGTTAGAGACCTTAAAAAGCTAGGCATCGGCGTTTTGATAACTGACCACAACGTCCGTGAGACACTAGCTATTTGTGACAGGGCCTACGTCATCAAAGATGGCTCACTTCTAGCAAGTGGCAGTGCGAGTGAAGTAGCAAACAACAAGCTCGTTAGAACGCACTATCTTGGCGAAGAATTTAAGCTGCTTGAGTAGATGATGCTAAGGCAAAAGCAAACTTTAGCACCAAAGATCAAACTAAACCAAACGCTAAGAAGCTGGCTTCCTATCCTTCAAAGCGGGCTTGATGAGCTAAAAGAGACGCTTGAGCCTTTTATAAAAGACAATCCATTTGCCACGATCGAACATAAAAATTTAGAAAAAAGCGAAAAAAAACGAAATTTTTTCGAGCAGGTCAGTAGAAATTCTGTTACTGAGAGTATCGAGGCTTTAAGCATCTACAAAGAAAGCCTCTATGAAAAGCTCGTTAGCCAGATAAATCCACCACTTTTCCCCACGCAAAAGTCACAAGATATCGCATATAAGATTATCGAGTGCTTAGATGATGAGGGATATTTTTCTTATGATGATGAAATTTTTGCTGGCTTTAATGAGGACGAAGTGGAGCGGGTTAGGGCAAGATTTGCCTACCTTGAGCCCTGTGGCGTTGGCGCAAAGGATGTAAAAGAGAGCTTTTTGTTTCAGCTAAATGAGATAGAGGCGAGTGATGAGATCATAGAGTGCGCAAGAAAGATCATCTTAAATTTTGAAAACATAGAAAAGCTTAGAAAGCTAAAATTTTACGACGACGCGCTAAAGATCATAAAAAAATTTAAAAATCCCCCAGCCATTGAGTATCTCGAAGATGAAAAAGAGGCGGTGCCTGATATCTTCGTGCTAAGCACAAGCAGTGGCATAAGTGTGCAGATAAATGATGAGTACTATCCAGAAATTTTGGTTGATACCGAGGGATTAGACGAGAAAGAGGCCTTTGTAAGCTCACGTATAAAAGAGGCGAGCGAGCTCATAGACGCACTTGAGATGAGAAAAGCGACGCTTTATAAGATAGGGCTTATGATAGTTGAGTATCAGTATGACTACTTCTTGGGCGGCGACATAAAGCCAATGAAGCTAAAAGACCTAGCAGACGAGCTTGGGCGCAACCCATCAACCATATCAAGAGCGATCGCAAACAAATATCTAAGCTGTTCAAGAGGCATGGTCGCACTTAAAAATTTCTTTTCAACTGGCTTTGACGAGGAGATCTCAAACGCTGCGATAAAGGAATTTTTACTAGAGCTCATTAAAGGCGAAGACCACAAAAAGCCACTTTCTGATCTAAAAATCCAAAAGCTCATACAAGCTAAATTTAACATCCAAATCGTTCGCCGAACTATCACAAAATACCGCAAAATTCTAAACATTGGCAGCTCAAGCCAGCGAAAAAGAGTCTATCAGATAAACGGCTAACTACCACTCATTTACAGCAAAAAGTATGACCTTTCGCATCTGCGCAAAAAGCTCGTTGCTAAGCTCTTCGTACTCTTTGCCACGTTTTTTATATTGTGCCATGCCCGCTGCATCGTCGTTCCAATAGCCCATACCACCAAAGACATCAGCCAAGCTTGCCGCAGCAAAAAGGGCTAAATTTTTCTTTGGCATAAGCGGTGCATTAAATATCTTTTGATCATCATTGCTTGAAGATCTAAGTGATTTTAATGCCCTGCGAAAACACTCACCAAAATTCTCACACTCTATCTCATCTGCAAAGGCCGCTATCTTGGTAAGTATGGCCATAAAAGCCTCTGTGTTGTCGCTAAAATTTTCTAAATTTATATCTTTTTCAAGACCAAATTCTTTATATGTTATGTCCCAGCCTCTTTGATCTTTGTTGTATTTCCAGTAGGGCACGAAGCAGCTCATGTTCTCTTTAAAAATACAAATGATCGATTTTGCGGTAGAGTTTGAAAAGCTAAGCAATAAACGTTCATCTGATGAGCCAGTTAAATTTGCAGTAAGTCTTACATCGCTTAATCCAAGTTTTAATGCGTGCTCAAACCACTCATTTACGCCATTTGTCCTATGGCCTGAGAGAAAGTGAAAATTTATACTATTTTCGTAGTTAGTGCCATTATATAGGATAGAAGAATTTGACTTTATGGCCTGCTTTGTGGCAACTATAATGGCGCATATATTAAACATTTCACCATTCATTTTTGCTCTCTTTAATAGCTCTCGTGGTAAGCTGTGCTCTAGCCAACCATCACAAAATTTTCTTGATTTTTAAAGTATGGTTTTAGGCTCTCATAAGCAGATTGAATATTTTTAAATTTCTTTGCGTATTCTTCTTGTATGAGAGGATTTTTGTTGGCGTGCCTGTCTGGATGATAGATATTTACGAGTGAAAGATAGCTTTGTCTGATAGTTTCAAAGTCATCATCTTTTTTGCAACCCAAAATCCCAAAATTTTCCTCAAGTAAATTTGCAAGCACAGAAAATCTGCTTACAAATTTAGATGAGCTTTTTATTTTTATGCCTTGTTTAAAGGCTTTGTAGTCTTTTTCATCATAGATAAAATTTACGCTAAATTTTGGGTAGCTTCTTTTGTAGAATAGTTTGTTTAATGTGTTTATGTCGTTGTCGTTTGAGATGGTGATGTTTAAAAAATCATCATTTTTGCCAAAAGCAACATTGCTTTTTACTAGACTCTCGCTGATATAGCTAGCAAAATCTCTGCAAAGTGTATCTTTTAGTTCAAATTTGACTTCATTTTTTACAAAATTTACGTTTAGACTAATGACTGGAGTTAGGGTATTTTTTTGAACAAAGCCAAGCTTTATGGTTTTATAGTTTGCAAAACGAATATCAAGCTTATCATCACTTTGCTTTTCATAAAGTTTTTTTATAAATTTTAAAAAGCACTTGCGTTGTGGGATCTCGCTCTCTTCGTAAAACGAAATAACCTTATTTTTATTAGATAAAATTTTTGTAAAATTTCTGCTTATCATATCTCTAAGCTCACGAAACAAAGTGTCATTATCAGTTAAAATGCTTAGAGATTCTAATGTTTGCGTAACTTTCATTGCTTACTCCACATAAAATATGACATGTTTTAGCAATAAGCATTCCAAATTTATATTTTTCTTATATCTTGGCCTTTAATGTACTCTGCAAATTCGTTTTTTAGCTTATTTTCTTTATACAAGATCGCCTCTTCTTTTGTATGAGAAACGGCTTCTTTTTGAGTTTTTTTGATCTCACCTTGTTCTTTAGTAAGTTCTTTTTTTATCTCTTTTAAACTATCGAAAAAATCATTCATTTTTACTCCTTTTGTTTTTATCGGATTTTACTAAAACAGTTATAAAATTAAAATGAATACAATTTTTCTTTAAGGAAAGTTTGGCTAATATCTCGACTTAACTTTCTTGTGCGCTCGTAGCTCAGCTGGATAGAGCATTTGATTGCGGTTCAAAAGGTCAGAGATTCGAATTCTCTCGGGCGCACCATCTTTTTAATTCTTAATGACAAACTTCATAATTTTTATAGTAAAATAAGCAAAAAAATTAAAAGAGAAAAAATGGATTTTCAAAATATTCAAAAACAAATTTCGGTACTAAAAGAAAGTTTGACGGCATTAGAACAAAATAGTGAACATGAGATCGGCTTGGCAGTTGGGGTTGTTGAGTTTAATAAAAACGCTGATGAACTTAAAAAAAAGCTTACAAATTTAAAAGGTGAAAGCGATTTCTTTAAAAGTGTCTTCAACACAGAGGACTATTATGAAAACATTAGTACTTATTTGGAGCAGATAAAGAGAAGCTTAAATTATAAAATTGAGAAAAACGGTGTGAGCTTTAAGGCAAATGAAAATTTACAAGAAAGCTATGTCGCCATTTTAAATATAATAGAGATTTTAGTAGCAGAGTATCAAATACAAAACAAAAATAAAGCAAAAAATCTCTTTTCTAGGACAACAGACACTACTCAAATAAAATTACTACTTGAAGAGCTAAATACTCTACAAGAGCGTATACATAATGTTTTGCATATTCATTCTAGGATAGTTTCAAATGTTATTTTGCAAAATTTTAAGATAATTTATACGTTCTTTTATAATTGTATTAAGGCTGCAAAGCAACGCAAAGATGAGCTTTTGCTAGTGGAGATCGCGGGCATAACTGACAAGATAATAACTATGATAAAACCAGTCTTTAGTGCAAAAATTTTAAATACAAATGAGCTTATTTATCACTACTTAATCTTTGAGCTAAAAGAACTAAAAGCTTGTGCGATAGGCGAGGAGCTAGTTTAAAATTTTATCAATTATCTCTTTTGCTCCATTTGGCAAAAGGATCTCTTTTAGAGCTTTGCTGCTTTTGTTTAGATCAAAATTTTCTATCATTCTTATAACTTCGTCTTTGTCTAAAATTTCTCCATTTTGCAAACAAATTTCAGCAATGCCCTTATCTTTTAAAAATTTAGCGTTATAAAACTGATGATTACTAGCAGCATAAGGAAATGGCGCAAAGATAGATGGCAAAGCATTTGCACAAAGCTCCCAAAGCGAGCTAGCTCCTGCTCTTGATATGGCAAGGTCAGCCTTGCTCATCTTATTTTCTATCTCTTTACTAAATTCAAAAATTTCTAAATTCGTTTCATTAAAGCCAAGTTCATCATATCTTTTTTTAAGTTCATCAAAGCCGTTTTTACCACATTGATGAATTATATTTATGCCTTTTTCTTTAAGATATGGAGCTAAATTTATAGCTAGCTCGTTTATCGCTTTTGCACCTTGCGAGCCTCCTAAAAACAAAATAGTCTTTAGCTCATCTCTCACTCTTGCACTATCAAAAAATTTCTTTGCTACGGGATAAGGGTAGGGCGAAGCTTCATCATAAGAGCTAAAAAAGCCTTTCGCGTAGGGCTTTAAAATTTTATTTAATTTGCCCATTACAGCATTTTGTTCGTGGATAAAAAGTGGTACTTTTGAGATGATTGCCGCAATGGCTGCTGGAGCTGCTGAATAGCCACCAACGCTAATGACTGCATTAACGCCATTTTCTTTAAAAATTTGCTTGCATTTTAGCGCTAGGCTTATGATATTTGTTAGTGATTTTAGCTTAGCAAAGCCTCTCTTATTTACCACACCACTACTTGGTAAGAAAAATTTTTGTAAAAAATTCTCGTCATTTTCAAACCAAAATTTATCTTGACCGCTAGTTGAACCAATAAAAATGGGCTTAATATCCCGTCTATTTAGCTCCTCGCAAAAGCTCCTTGCGATCGCTAAATGCCCACCAGTGCCTCCACCGCAAATAACAATCATAATTTTGCCCTTTTACT
Organism: Campylobacter concisus; assembly: GCF_003048905.1. Taxonomy (NCBI): domain Bacteria; kingdom Pseudomonadati; phylum Campylobacterota; class Epsilonproteobacteria; order Campylobacterales; family Campylobacteraceae; genus Campylobacter; species Campylobacter concisus. The sequence continues at coordinate 72,552 of NZ_PIRO01000001.1, read as the reverse complement.
AACCATCAAAACCATGCCAATACCAATACAAATCGCGAGTACTGAGCTACCACCATAGCTTAAAAATGGCACCGCGATACCCTTTATCGGCGTGATCGATGTTATGCCATAGCTATTCATTAAAAATGAAAACGATAAGATAAGCCCGACGCCAAGCGTAAATAGATGATAGACCTTATTTTCGCTTCTGGCTGAAATTCTAAAAATTCTATAAAGTAGTGTTATAAATATAGCTACGATACACAAAATACCAAATACACCGACCTCTTCAGCGATACCAGCTAATACAAAGTCAGTATGGACCTCACTTAAAAAGCCGAGCTTAAAGATACCAGCGCCAAGCCCTTCGCCGAAAAATTCGCCATGCTTTATAGCGTTTAATGAGTGAGAAATTTGATATGGCTCTGGCGCATCAGCCACTCTTAATACATCTGCAACGCTGTCAGGCAAGAAAGAAAGTACCATATTTTGTATCGTTCCCCACCATGACTTTATACGTAAAATTCTATGTTCAGAGCTGACTATCGCTACTGTCATAACAAAAGCAGCTCCTAAGATACCGATACTAAAAAGTCTCGCACTTGCTCCTGCAAAAAGCGCCATCGTCACAAATGTAAGCGCCAGCACGACCACTTGACCAAGGTCATTTTGCATAACAGCGATAAGAAAGATTGCAACACCAAAAAGAATAATATAAGGCATAAGTATCTTAATCTCATCTAGCAGGGTCCTTTTGCCCTCACTAAATTTTCTAGTAAAACTCCAAGCTAAGAAGTAGACAAAACCGATTTTAAAAAACTCAACTGGAGCTAGCGAAAAGCCAGGTAGCCTAATCCAACGTCTAGCACCACCAGCGTCAGTTACCATTGAAGCTGGCAATGCATGCATTAGCCCCATGGCGATACCGCAAGATATAAGAAGGCCAAACCCTATCCAAACAAGCGTTTTTTCGGGATTGAGCCTAGAAAGCCACCACATAATGAAAATTCCGATACAACCAACAATAAACTGGCGGATGAAAAAGTGAAATTCGTCGTAATTAAAAAATAAAACCGTAAAAACTGGCAAAGATAGTGAAAAAATAATGCTTATAGCGATCAAAGTCGAACAAAGATAGAAAATGATCTTATCAACTGCCAAAATTTAACTCCAAGTTTAAAAAGTGCCAAAGTATAATAAAAAACGGCTTACAAAGATATTATTTGCTATAATTGCAGGCTTTAAGGATGGGCATGAAGATAGGTATATTTGACTCAGGACTTGGTGGGCTAAGCGTCTTAAACGAAGCTTTATGCAAGCTTAGAGAACATGAATTTTTATATTACGCAGACGTGAAAAATGTCCCATACGGACAAAAGAGCAGGGATGAGATCTTAAAATTTAGCTTTGATGCGGTGAAATTTCTCATAGAAAATGGCGCAAACGCCGTTGTAGTAGCTTGTAACACCGCAACAAGCGTAGCGATAAAAGAGCTTAGAGCAAATTTAAATGTACCTATAATCGGCATGGAGCCAGCCGTAAAAAAGGCTCATGACTTAAGCCATAATGATGCCTTAAAAACGCTTGTCATAGCCACTCCAGTCACCGTAAATGGTGCAAAATTAAAAGAGCTGATCGCAAATTTACACGCAAAAGATAAGACTGAGCTACTTGCACTGCCGCGCCTTGTAAATTTTGCTGAAAATGGGGAATTTGATACCGAGAATGTGAAATCATATTTAAAAGAAGAGTTAGCCAAATTTGATCTAAGTAAATTTGGTTTTTTAGTGCTTGGCTGCACGCACTTTAACTATTTTAAAGATAGCCTAAGAGAAATTTTGCCGTCAAATATAAGTATAATTGATGGCAACGAAGGGACAATAAATCGCCTTATAAGTGAACTTGGACTAAAAATTTCTACTTTAGATCAGGCCCCAAAAATTAGATTTTTCTATTCTGGCAATGAAGTATTCAGTAAATTTGAGCTAGATAAAATTTCAAGAAATTTAACTCATTTAGAAAAGATGAGGGCGATCTGCTAGGTTAAATCTAACTAAATACCACAAATAAAAATTTTATAAAATACACTAAATTTTACATATTTTTATATGTATTTAGGCTTTTCTTTGCCTTATTATATAAACCACACTTATTACAGTAACTACAGCTAAAAGAGCGATCGTGATTATTAAAAGTGTTTGTTTGCTAGGATTTGAACCTAGAAAATAGCCAACTCCAAGCAAAACAGCACACCAAATCCCAGCTCCAAGTGTGGTAAATAGACAAAATCTAAAAATGTTCATCTTAGCAAGCCCAGCTGGTAGGCTGATGTATTGGCGAATGCCAGGAATCAGACGTGAGTTAAATGTAGAAATTTCGCCGTGTTTATTGAAAAATGCTTCAAATTTATCCATTTTTTCGTGAGTGATTCCCACAAATTTGCCGTATTTTAAAACGATCTCGCGACCAAAAAAGTAGCAAAGATAATAGTTAAAAATAGCTCCAAGTAAGCTACCAAGCGTGCCTGCAAGAAAGGCCAAAATTAAACTCATTTCACCTTTATGCGCCAAATAGCCAGCCGGTATCATCGCGACCTCGCTTGGAAATGGAAAAAATGAGCTTTCTAAAAACATCATCACAAATATGCCAGCATAACCCCAGCTACTTACACTCGCAACTATAAAATCAATAACATCATGCAGCATTTAAATTCCTGAAAAATTTTAAAGTGAGCCATTTTAGCAAAGTGTAGCTTAAGCTTTTTGACAAAAATAAAGAGAGTTTATAGCTTATTAAAACCAGATAAAAGTAGAAGCAAAATAGGGCGAAAGCTCGCCCCATTTTTAAAATGCAGGTATAACTTCGCCTTTGTAGCGAGTAATGATGAAATTTTTAGTATCAGGGCTAAGTACCGCATCAACTAAAGCTTTGATTTTAGGGTTATTTTCGTTGCCAGCCTTTGTGACGATGATGTTAGCATAAGGACTGTTGGCGTCTTCAAGCAAAAGTGCGTCTTTTGCCACGCTCATGCCAAGATCAAGGACAAAATTTGTACTAATGGCAGCGATATCGACATCATCAAGCGTTCTTGGTATCTGAGCGCCCTCAAGCTCTACAAACTGTAAATTTTTAGAATTTTTAGTTATGTCATTTATAGTTGCAACTTTTACGTTTTTATCGATCTCGATAAGACCAGCTTTTTCTAAAATTCTAAGTGCTCTATTACCATTTGATGGATCGTAAGCGATCGCTACTTTTGCACCATCTTTTAACTCTTTTATGTTTTTTATCTTTTTAGAGTAAAAGCCAAGTGGCTCGACATGGACATTTGCAACACTTACAAGATGCAAGCCTCTAGCCTTGTTTTGCTCCTCAAGATATGGCAAATGCTGAAAGAAATTTGCATCCAAGCTGCCATCTTCTGTGGCGACATTTGGGATAGAGTAGTCTGAAATTTCAGAGATAACAAGGTCGTAGCCTTTATCTTTTAGTTTTGGCTTTACAAATTCTAAAATTTCAGCGTGTGGTACTGGTGAAACGCCAACTACGATAGTGTGGTCCTTGTCGGCTGCGTGAAGGCTTAGAGCAACTAAAGATGCGGTTAAAAGTTTGATAAATTTCATTGTTTTTCCTTTTTTGTTTGATTTAAGCGACGCTAAAAAGGTAAAAGCTTTTACGTCGCTTATTTAAAATTTTAATTAAAATGCTGGAAGGATAGCGCCGTTGTATTTGATCTCGATAAATTTTTTAACTTCTGATGAGTTTATAGCTTTATCAAGAGCCTTTATTTTAGGGCTATTTTCGTTGCCAGACTTTACTACAACGTAGTTTACATATGGGCTATTTTTGCTTTCAAGCACAAGTGCGTCTTTTACCGGATTGAGATTAGCATTTAGAGCATAGTTTGTGTTGATAACCGCGATAGTAACGTCATCAAGTGTTCTTGGTACTTGAGCAGTCTCTATCTCTTCAAATTTAAGCTTTTTAGGGTTATCAACTATATCAAGCGGAGTTTTTAGCGGATTATCGTTTAGCTTAATAAGTCCAGCATTTGCAAGAATATCTAAAGCACGGCTTTCATTTGTCGGATCATTTGGGATAGATACAGTCGAACCATCTTTTAGATCTTTGATATCTTTTATCTTTTTAGAATAAACTCCCATTGGCTCAAGATGAACGCCAACTGTTTTTATAAGATGAGTACCTTTGTTTTTGTTAAATTCGTCCAAATATGGAAGGTGTTGAAAGAAATTTGCATCTAAATCGCCATCTTCTGTTGCAAGATTTGGCGTGGTGTAGTCGTTAAATTCTTTGATCTCAAGCGTATAGCCATCTTTTGCCAAAATAGGCTTTACAACCTCTAAAATTTCAGCATGTGGAATAGGTGTAGCACCAACGATTATTGTTTTTGATTTATCAGCTGCATTTGCACTTACACTAAGACCAAGAGCAACTAAAGAAGTAAGAAGTAGTTTTTTCATTTATTATCCTTTTAAAATTTGCCAAGCGCCAAAAAAGGATAAATTTAAGCTAGAGGGTTAAATTTCTTTTTAAGCGCTTAAGCTAGTTCTAAGCACTTAAAAAGAAATTCTATGCTTAGAGATCAGTCTTTCGACAACGCGTTTTTTACTAGGCTGCACATGTGGCACATATCTGATTTCATCTTTTATCCTTTCAGCTAAAAATTAATTCGGGCAATTTTAAGGAAAAAAGCTTAAAATCAGATAAAAACAAAGGCCTATTTTTTAGAAATTTTATATAAGTAGTTACCTAAAACTTGAAAAATTTGAACCATAATGATAAGAATAATCACGGTGTAGAGCATGATATCTGGGCGAAATCTTTGATAACCATAGTTTATAGCGACAGATCCTAGTCCACCACCGCCAACTGCACCAGCCATCGCTGAAAAGCCAATATTTACAATAAGCGTTAGCGTAAATGCCGAGATAATGCCAGGAAGTGCCTCTACAAACATCACTCTAAAGATGATCTGAAATTTCGAGCTTCCAAAGCTTTGAGCAGCTTCGATGATGCCTTTATCAACCTCTTTTAGGGCATTTTCAATGAGCCTTGCTACAAATGGAGCCGCTCCGATAGTTAGCGGAACGATCGCAGCCGTGGTGCCAATACTTGTGCCCACGATCATTTTTGTGACCGGAAAGAGCACAATAATGAGGATAATAAATGGAAAGCTTCTAAGCACGTTTATAACGATATCAAGTACAAAATAAAGCTGCTTGTTTGGCTTTAGTCCATCTTTGTCTGAAAGGATGAGCAAAACCGCAGGTATGAGGCCTATGGCAAAGGCGAGCAGGGTGGAGACTATGCTCATATATAGCGTCTCGCCGATAGCTGGCAGCAGTATCCTAGAAAATACATCTGGAAATTTAGAAAAGTCAATACCAAACATCAAGCAACCTCCCATAAAACGCCACTTTGCTTGATGTAGTTAAGTACGTTTTCTTTATCTTTTTCATCTATGTTTATGACAAGCGAGCCAAGAACATTTTCGTTTAGCTTCTCAAGCTTGCCCCAAACTATGTTAAAGTCGATATTTAGGCTTCTAGCCATGTGTGTAATCACGCTGTTTTGAGCCACTTCTTTTGGAAAAAATAGCCTGATATTTGTGCCACTGCTTGGCAGAATTTCCACTTCACCCAAAAACTCTTTCATCTTCTCATCTGGCTTTAAAAATAGCTCTTCAATGCTTCCAGAGCCTATTATCTTGCCGCCTTCAAGTAAAATCGCGCGTTTTGCGATCGATTTTACTACCTCCATCTCGTGCGTGACGATGACGACGCTGATGTCTAGCTCTTTGTTTATCTTTTCAAGCAATTCTAAAATTTGATTTGTCGTGTTTGGATCAAGAGCCGAAGTAGCCTCGTCGCTTAGTAAAATTTTAGGATTTAAAGCAAGCGCTCTAGCTATAGCGACACGCTGTTTTTGTCCGCCACTTAGCTCGCTTGGATAGCTATTTGCCTTGTTTTCAAGACCGACTAAATTTAAAAGTTCTCTCACTCTTTTCTCGGTCTCGTCGCTTTTATAACCCCAAAATTTAAGCGGAGTAGCGACGTTTTCAAAGACATTTTTTCTAGCCATCAAGGCAAAATGCTGAAATATCATTCCGACATCTCGCCTTAAATTTCTTTGTTGCATCTCATCTAAATTTTTTATCTCTTGATCAAAGACTTTTAAGCTCCCACCTTGATAGCTCTCCAGGCCGTTTATGCACCTTAAAAGCGTTGATTTACCAGCACCACTGTGTCCTACAATAGCAAAAATTTCACCCTTTTCAACCTCTAAATTTATATCAAAAAGGATCTGCGTATCACCATAAAATTTGCTTAAATTTTCTATCTTTATCACTATTTTTCTCCAAGAGCTTCTAATTCTTCACATACTTTTTTAATTTTAGCCTCAGCGCTCTCTAGCGCCTCTTTATTCGTCTCTATAACTTCTTTTGGTGCGTTTGCCACGAAATTTTGGTTATTTAGCATACCTGAGAGTTTGGCTATCTCTTTTTCAAGCTTTGTCTTTTGAGACCTTAGCCTTGTGATGATACCGCTCATATCAAGCCCTTCAAGTGGGACAAATGCCTCTAAATTTTCGCTCACATCTCTTATTGAGTTTTCTATTTTCTCATCTACAAAGCCGATCTCTTCGCATTTTGCAAGCAGTTTGATATACTCTTTTACCTCGTCAAGGTCTATTTTTTCATTAAATTTAACAAAGGCTTTTGCGATCTTTGAGTTGCCAAGATCGATAGTAGCTTTTGCACGGCGAATAGCCACGATCGCCTCGATAACTAGTTCAAATTTCTTCTCAACCTCTAAATTTCGCTCTTTTACCTCTGGATAGCTCATCACCATTATTGATTTTGCGTTTTCAAGCTGTGTGCCGCTAAGCTCTTGGAATAGATACTCTGAGAGAAACGGCATAAAAGGATTTAGCAGCTTCATCGCCTCTTTAAATATACTACCAAGCTCTTTTACGCTCGCTTTATCAGCCTTGCTAAGCTCGATACCCCAATCGCAAAACTCATCCCAAAAGAATTTATAAAGTGTGTTTGCTGCGTCATTGAAGCGGTAAGCGTCGATGTTTTCGCGTACCTCTCTCACGCACTCGTTAAAGCGGCTATTCATATAAATTCCAAGCTTTGTTTGAAGCTTGATGGCTTCTAAATTTTCAAATTTGCTCTCATTTAGCATGAGATATTTGCTCGCATTATAAAGCTTGTTGGTGAAATTTCTTACTTGCTTCATCTTGGCGTCGCTTAGTTTGATGTCGCGTCCTTGAACGGCTAGAAGTGTTAGCGTAAAGCGCAATATATCGGCGCTATATTCATTTATGCTATCAAGCGGATCGATGACGTTACCAAGACTCTTGCTCATCTTTCTGCCGAATTCATCCTTTACAAGCGCGTGCAGATAGATATCGTCAAATGGCAACTTACCAAGGGCATTTTCACCCTGAAACATCATCCTAGCAACCCAGAAAAATAATATATCAAAGCCAGTTATAAGAAGGTTGTTTGGATAAAATTCAGCCAAGTCGCCTTCGAACCATTTTTCATTTTTTAGCTCATTATCATTGCCCCAGCCAAGCGTACTAAATGGCCAAAGACCAGAGCTAAACCACGTATCTAGCACGTCTGGATCTTGGTGAAAATTTTTACTTTTACACTTTTTGCACTCGCATGGCTCTCCCTCGTCAGCCCATATATGACCGCAATCATCGCAGTAAAATACTGGAATTTGATGTCCCCACCAAAGCTGGCGTGAGATACACCAATCTCTTAGCTCTCTCATCCATGCGTTAAAGCTGTTTATCCAGTGCGGTGGATAAAATTTAGCAAGACCCTCTGAGACCTTTTGTATCGCCTCATCTGCGATCTCTTTTTTGACAAACCACTGCTTTGAGATGTATGGCTCGACGACGTTTTTGCAGCGATAGCAGTATCCTACTTGGTTTTCATAGTCCTCGATCTTTTCGACATTGCCAAGTTTTTCAAGCTCAGCTACTACGATATCTCTAGCCTCAAGCCTCTCAAGACCTGCAAATTTATCGCACTTGTCGTTTAAAATGCCTTTTTCATCAAAGACAGTGATAAACTCAAGGTCGTGCCTTTTGCCAACCTCGTAGTCGTTTTGATCGTGTGCAGGTGTGACCTTAACAAGGCCCGTTCCAAACTCCATATTAACATGCTCATCTGCGATGATCTCGATCTCTCTATTTATGATAGGTAGCACCACTTTTTTGCCGATTAAATTTTTATAGCGCTCATCGTTTGGATTTACCATTACGGCGGTATCGCCAAAATATGTTTCTGGACGAGTTGTCGCCACTACAACAAATTCACTTGGCTTATCTGCAAAATAATATCTCAAATGATAAAGCTTGCCTTTGTTTTCCTTGTGTTCGACCTCGATGTCAGAAAGCGCCCCATCATGCGTACACCAGTTTATCATATAGTTTTTCTGAACGATCAGTCCTTTGTCGTATAAATTTACAAAGGCTTTTTTTACAGCTTTTCTTAGGCCCTCATCCATGGTAAATCTCTGGCGAGACCAAGCCGGAGTGATGCCAAGCTTGCGCATCTGATGGACGATCATGCCGCCGCTTTTCTCCTTCCACTCCCACACTTTTTCTACAAATTTCTCACGTCCGAGCTCTTCTTTTTTGATGCCTTGGGCTAAAAGCTGCTTTTCAACGACATTTTGAGTAGCGATGCCAGCGTGATCAAGTCCTGGCTGCCAAAGTGTCTTGTAGCCATCCATTCTTTTGTAGCGCGTCATGATGTCTTGGAGTGTGAAGGTTAGGGCGTGTCCGATGTGAAGCGAGCCAGTCACGTTTGGAGGTGGCATCATAATGCAAAATTTACGTCCATCTTTTTGGATATCTTTGTTCGCGTCTATCTCGAAGTATCCGCGTTCTTCCCAAATTTTATAAAATTTATCTTCTATCTCTTTTGCATTGTAAAATTCTGCCACTTTTGTGTCCTCTTTCGTTTAAAAAATGCTTAATGTTATCTAAAAATTGTTTAAAAAAATCTTTGCAAAAGTGGGGAAATATGGGCTTGGGGCGGTTAAATGCCCCAAAATTTATATGGCTTATTTGACAGTAAAGCTTCGCTGAGCTAGGTCGTAATCGTTTTGTCTTTCGTTATACATATTTTCAGTTGTGACCGCGCCAAGCGAGCATTTGCCACCAAGTCTTACACGATAAGGTGTATAAAGCACAGCCTCTCTTTTGTCGCTATCTAGTGCATAAAAACTTAAAACGCGATCATCTTTTATGCTTTGATATTCAAGCTCAATGCTATCTTTAAGGCTCTTATTAAAACCACTTAGATTTTCATTTATTGGCTCAAAGCAGCTACTTACTATCTCGTTTATTACACCATTTTTAACCATAGCTTTAGAATTTATCACTATTTTTGAATAGACAACATCATTTACTCTTAGGCTGTCAAGACCTAGCTCTTTGCCTTTTTCATCGACAAACGTTCTATAAATATCAAGCTCTTTTGGCTCTATTTTATGCTTAATCTCAAGTGGCACATAAGCGTAGCTTAAGATGGAGGCATATAGCTTGTTTTCGCCAAGTGGCGTGATGGTAAAATTTCCATCTTTTGCTGTAAATGATACACTTAAAAGGCCGTCAAATTCTTTGCTTTCGCCATTGTAGCTAAGCTTAAATTTATTATTTTTCTCACCAACATCTTTGCCAAAGTAGGCATTTAGCGCTCTAAGGGTAAATGCACGCTCTTGCGTAGAGCTTAGCTCATTTAAATTTGTGATCAAGAAATTTGCAAGATCATCTGAGTAGTCGTTTTTCTCAAAATATTTTGCGTGCAGATACAAGATAAATGCATTGTCTCTCATCTTTGAGCCAAAGCTAGAATAATCCCTGCTATAATCAGCCGCCTGAGCTTTTTTAATATCTTTTAGCGCCACCTTTGCTTCGTCATTTAAGCCGTTTAGCTTTAGAGCCGCTGCCATTAGATACTTATTAAGTGCGGTCGTATTGTAAGCTTTGTGGTCATAAATTTTATTTAGCACCGATTTATCAGCAACATTTGCGCGGGAGCTTACATAAATAGCATATAGAGCTTCAATGTCTGTGTTTGTATACTTTAAGAGCGAATTTAATGCTCTTTGCTTTACATTTTTATTTAGCTCATATCCAGCCTCTTCAAGATCAAGTAGCACATCAGTTGCATAGATCGAAGCAAATGCATTTGTGCTACCCAGATCGCTCCAGTAACCAAAGCTACCATCTGGTTTTTGCATCTTAATTAGCTCACTCATACCGCTTACAATAAATCTCTTTTGGTCATTTTTTTCAAGCTCATCTTTTGGCTTTAAATTTAAAAGCGCAAGCAACCTTGAGCTCCTTTGCTCCGCACATCCGTAAGGGTACTCGACTAAATTTTTAGAAGCTGCTAATAGTACGCTTGAGACCGAGCTTGACGCATCTATACTAACATTGTGAAAGCCTTTTGGAAGCGAGATCATGCTCTCTTTGTCAAAGACGCTACTTTTTGCATAGGTGCTTATCGTATAAGGATTAACCACATCAAGTAAATTTTGAGCCGTTTTTGAGCTGTTTTTGTCGCTTATTGTTATATTGTATTCGCCAGCTCCAGCTTCAAGAGCTGAAATTTTAAATGTAAAGGCTTTATTTTCAAGCGGCTTTAAAGTCACATTTTCTTTTGTTTTAATGCTTAAATTTTTACTGCTAGCCACTTTTATGGTTAAATTTTTATCCTCATTTGTTGTGTTTATAAGCCTTAAGTTTGCATTTAGCTCATCGCCTTTTAGCAGATAAACTAACGCGCTTGGCTTAATAATCACATCATCTTTTACTAAAATTTCTTTATTTACAGCGTTCATACTATTTTCATTATTTGCCACGACATCTACTCTAATGGCAGAGTTAAAGCCATTTGGCGTTTTAAACTCGTATGAAATTTCACCATTATCGTCAGCTTGAAGGCTTACTAAATTTGCGTATGTTTTTACTTTTTTGCTATCGACTGGGCTAGCATGTTTAGCCATCTTTGCCTCCATAGCAAGTGCCGCCATATCGCCACCAAAGCTTAAAGTTTTGCCCTCGACCTTATAGTTTGTGAGCATATTATAAATGTCATAGTCAAAGACGCCATCTGGTAAAATTTTGTCAAAAAATTTAAGTGGATCGGCTGGTCTTTGTGACGTTATATCAAGCACGCCAACATCTGTGATAAATAAATTCACATAAGCTTTTGGCTTTGTTTTTAGAGAAATTTTTATATTTTCATCACTTTTTACCGTATTTGGTGCGTCAAGACTTAGATCGAGTATCCTTGACGACTTATCAGCTTTAGCATAAACCTTACCGTAAGTTCTAAACGGAGTTAATCCACCGTCTGTCATGCGGTAGATATTTGCACTCACGTAAAGTCCGCTAAAATCAAAATCAAGTTTAAATTTCACATTTGCTGAGTTATTTTTTATCTTAACAACCTTGTAGGCTTTCACGCCACCATCTTCAAGCGTAACAAGGGCGATGCCTTCTTTTATAGCTGAGCTTATATCAGCACTTAGTTCATCGCCTTTTTTGTAGATATTTTTATTTAGTTTGATTTGAGATTTACTAAGCTCTTTTGTAGGCGCTAGAGTCGAGTAATTGTAGCCACTTACGTCCATATCAAGGCTTGTGCTTGCTCCACTTACTAGATTTGTAGCGATGATCACATATGAGCCACTTTGTGTAAATTTATAGCTAAACTCGCCATTGTCTTTATAAAAATTATCCACATCTTCTAGCGTTTGAAACCACTTTATATAGCCATTTGCATCTCTTTGGTATTGCCAAGTGACACGTTTTATATCAAATTTTAAATTTGATTTTACGGCCTTTTGACTTGACATATCTACCACAACCGTTCTTATTTTTACATCTTCGTTTGGCTCAGCAAATGTCGTGCTTGCTGCGATACCGACCATATCCTTGTAAGGATAGAGCGTAAAGCTTTTTGTATCGCTTACGTTTTTGCCATCATCATTTACATTGAAATTTATCACACCTGTTATGATAGAAGAGGCATTTTTAGTGCTAAAGCTAAGATCTATCATTTGGCTTGATTTGCCCTCTTTTGAAAGAGTGAGATCGTTTTCAAAAGATGGATAAGCGCTTGGTTTTAGCGTATTGTTTTTAAATTTATACTCTTTAAACTCGCTATTTTTATATTCATCATCAAAAAAGCTAACCTGCATGCTGCCATCAAGCTCGCTAGCAGCGCCACCAAAGAGATAGTTACTAGCTAGATTGGCTCTAACAAGCTCATTTGCAAAAAATTTATCTCTCTCAAGCGTTATCTCATTTTTTATCCTATTTGGCATAAAACTCTCAACAAAAAATGGCACATTTGAGATCACTTTGCTTGCGTAAATTACTTGCATATTAAATCTACCGCTAAGATCGCTTAGTATCTCTTTTTCAAAATTTACCATGCCAACGTCATTTGTATTTTTTGAAATTTCAGCACTACTTTTGCCTTGTGGATCGAAAAATTTTATCTTTACAGGCATATTTTTTAAAGGATTAAAATCTCTATCCCTTAGATAGATTGCACCCTTTAAACTCTCATTTGGTCTTATGATATTTGAAGTAAAATGAACGTATGCATCGATGCTCTCACTGGCATTTTGGCTCATAAATTTCGCTTCATTTAGCGCTTCATCTTCTTTTAAAATAAGAAAATTTTGCTCTTTTCCAAGAGAGACAACCACCGAAGAAATATCTTTGTAAATATCTTTTTTGTTAAATTTAAAAACACCTATATCATTTGTCGCACCAACTGCGATCTCTTCGTTCTTCTTGCCATAAATTTTCACATTTGCGTTTGGAAGCATTGTATTTTCGCCAAGACGATTTGCAAATACGAAAATTTCATCCTTGCCAAGCTTTGCATTTACGGCGATATCACTTAGATAGACTACTTTTGAGACGCTCTTATCTTTGCCGTAGTTTAAATTGATCTTATAAACGCCGTCTCCAGCTCCAGCAAAGTCAAGTTTGATTTTATTTAGAGAAATTTCATTTAATGCGCCATCAAGTTTATAGCTTTTGCTTGCCACTTTTGTGCTAAAGTTACTTAACTCTTCATTATTGTCATTAAAATTTAAGAAATATCTAAAATTTTGATCACTTAGCTTTTCAATGCTTACATTTAACTCAGGCAAATTTGCACTTCTGATACCGATTTCACCGACACTTGAGATATATGGTTCATTATTTATAAAATTTGCAAACGGAGTGAAATTGCCAGCTACTACTTCATAGCTACTTTCTTCTCTTACTACATTTCTATCATCGCCAAAACCGGGCTTAATGGTGATTTCATAACTATTTTGTGGTTTAAAATCGTCACTTGTAATATCAATGTAGTAATAATATTCGCTAAGCTCTGAGTTTTCTTCGTAGTTGTCACTATATTTAACGTCACTAATGCTAAAGTTTTTTACACCTTTAATATTTATAAATTTTTTTAAGTTAATGTCGTCATCAAGCCAATTTTTTAGATAAATTCTAAAGCCCAAGATGCCATTATCAAGGCTTACTGGATAAATTTCTGATATCTCAAGACTCTTTGCATTATCATTTATATTTACGCTTTCTTCGCTTATTTCATCGGCAAAATTTACTATCGTTTCACCTGAAAGCGTTGCTCCAAATTTGCTCTCAAATTTTTCACCAAAATCAAAAACTGGATTGCTTAAATTTTTATCAAGATTAAGCTCAAAGCTATTGTTAGAAAGCTCAATTACTTTAAATTTCGCATCTTTTACGGCAATATTTTTGATCGTATCAATATTTACTTCATTATTAAATTTAAGTATATATTTGCTATCGCTTATTTTTTCTATCTTTGTTAGCTCAAATTCTTTCGTAGCAAAACTAGCAGTGCTTCCATTTTCAAGCTTGCAGCTATAATCCAAACCAGCATGCATATCTTTTGTAAAAAGCAGCAAGCTTTGATTATTAAATCTAACCGTACCATTTAATGCTGGTTGGCACAAAAGTAGCTTTTTATCGCTTAGCATACCAACAAAATTTTTATCTACTTTATCTTCTAGTCCAAACTCTACGCTTAGGGGTGATTTTATCTGTGCTGTACCATTTAGGCTCAAAGCATATAAATTTGTCATTCCCAAAAGTGCTAGAAGCGCTACTTTTTGCCACATTTTATCTCCTTATTTTTATTGTTATTTCACTTTGATTTGAGTTTTGATCAAGGCATTTTATGCTGTGCTCGCCAAGATTTAGATCAAACTTTTTTTCGCTTGCATTTTCTATCTTAGAAAAGTTCAAATCATCTATTTTTAGGTAAATTTCATCGCCTAAAAACGCGTAGCATTTTACCATAACTTGTGTAATATTTTCATCTGTCACTATCTCTTCATTGTCATACGGATAGGCAAAAACTGGTTTTTTATCTTTAAAAATTTCAGCACAAGGACTTTTTTGTATCTCATCTTTATCCAAAAGCTCATTTTTAACCAAAAAATCAAGCTCTTCGCCTCTTAAACTTTCGCATTTATCTTTTAAATCTACACCCTTTATCCTATCATCAAGCGCCATTTTTTTACACGTTTCATAGCTAAAAGCATCAAGGCAGGTTGGCAGCTTTTCTATACCATCTGGCTCACTCATAAATCTTAACTTCTCTTTTTGAGCAATTATCTTAAACATATCAAAAAGGCTCTTTGATACGTCATTTAGTCCTGTTAATTTATCAGTTTTACCGGCATTAAAATTTCCAATCCAAATAGCGATTGTGTAATTTTCATCAACGCCTATGGCGTAAAGATCGCGTGAGTTTGCGCTTGTGCCAGTTTTAAAAGCGATCTTTGGCGTATTTTGGGCGTACTGCCAAGCATTTTTTAGATATGATCTTGAGGCTTCGCTTAGCATTTTAGCGGTCAAATAGGCACTTTGAGGTGAAATGAGGGTTATATTTTTCTCTTCATTTTTGTAGTTTTTGCCAGCAAACTCAAGCGGCCTATAAATACCGTCATTTGCATAAATAGTATAAAGGTGAGCAAGATCAAGCAGGCTCATTTCAGCACTTCCAAGCGTTATAGAAGCTCCATAATACTCTTTATCTTCATCTACTAAATTTACCTTTTCAAGTAGTTCGTAAAGCGAATTGTCTTTTAGTTTTAAGTTTAAATTTATAACTGGGATATTTAGGCTAAAATTTAGAGCATCTTTCGCACTTACGATACCTAAAAAATCATTACTAAAATTTTTTGGAGCATACTCTTTTATATAAATTTGCGTATCAATTAGCTGCGAGTTTGGCGTGATGAGCCCACTATCAAGCGCAAGCGAGTAGATAAAAGGCTTTAGCGTGCTACCGGTGTTTCGCTTCATATTTAGGGCTGAGTTTTTGCCGTCACGCGCGTGCTCATCATGTGAGCCGATGAAGGCAACAACGCTCATTTTTTTATTGTCGATGACCACGGCAGCGGCATTATTTGCGTTTTTAGCCTTTAGCGAAAACATCGTATCTTTTAAAATTTTAAGCATATCTTTTTGTAAATTTAGATCCAAACTCACCTTTGAAATTTGGTTTTTAAAAGCGACATTTGCGTAGTCGCTAGCATTTACAACAGCCCTTATCCTTACATTTTTAAATGGCTCAGCTTGAGCTCTTTTAAATGCACTAAGATCGATTAAATTTGCCTTATAAAGCATCTTTATGACCCTGTTTTTTAGAGCATTTATGTTTGAAACGCGGTCAAGTCTATTTTTGTTTGGATTTTTGGGTATCGTGCTTAAAAGTGCAGCCTGAGCGTAGCTAAGCTCATTTAGCTCTTTGCCAAAATAAAAAAAGCTAGCCGCCTTTGCACCCTCTATATTTCCGCCATATGGAGCTAAATTTAGGTATAAATTTAAAATTTCATCCTTGCCAAAGTGAAGCTCAAGCTGAAATGCTCTAAAAATTTCTCTTATCTTGTTTTTATAGCTTCGATCACTTGGCTCCAGCATCCTGGCTACTTGCATCGTGATAGTGCTAGCGCCTATTCGGTTGTCGCTTCTTAGATTGTGAAAAAATGCTCTAAAAATGGAGGCAAAATTTACCCCAAAATGGTAGTAAAAGTACCTATCCTCAAAAAGCACAACGCATTGTTTTAGCGAGTTTGGGAAGCTTTGCTCGTGAAATCTCCAAATTCCATCGCTGCTAAGCTTCATATTTATAATGTTGCCATTTTTATCAAGCAAAATTTTGGCTTCATCTTTTTTAAGCGCCTCTAAATTTAGTGGATAAATTTGATCAAATATTAAAAATATAGCGACCACTAAAGCCAAAAATAGAGCAAGGAATTTTAGAAATTTAAACTTTTTCATCGGCGTGATTATAGCTGTTAAAGTTTAAGTAGCTATAATTAGCCCTTTTTAAAAAAGAGGAAACAATGCCCTTATCTAGGTTAAACAAAGAACAATACACCGCCGCAACTGCGCCATTTGGACACAATCTCATCATCGCTTCAGCTGGCACTGGCAAGACTAGCACTATTGTCGCACGCATCGCTCATTTACTAAATTTAGGTGTTGCGCCAGAGAAAATTTTGCTTCTAACATTTACAAACAAGGCCGCAAGCGAGATGATAGAGCGTTTAAATAGGTATTTTGATAAATCAATAACTTCCAAAATCACTGCAGGCACCTTCCACTCGGTCTCATTTTCGCTTTTAAAAAGCCTTGATAAAGGCGTCACACTAAAGCAGCCAAGCGAGCTAAAGACGCTTTTAAAAAGTCTTGTTGAGAGGCGAAAATTTTATCATTTAAGCGACGTCAAACCTTATGGCGGGGCTTATCTATATGACCTTTATTCGCTATTTCAAAACAGCGAGCAAGGCACAACATTTGGCAAATGGATAAGCGATAAGAGCGAAGAGCAGGGCGTTTATGCTGAAATTTATGAAGACGTGCTAGAGGAGTTTGAGGCTGAAAAGGCCAAATTTTCTTACGCTGACTTCAATGATCTTCTCATAAAAATGCGCGACGAGCTAAAAAAAGGTGCAAATTTATCTTATGATGAAATTTTGATCGATGAGTATCAAGACACAAACACGCTTCAAGGTAGCCTCATAGACGCATTTAGGACAAATAGCCTCTTTTGCGTGGGCGATTTTGACCAGAGCATCTACGCATTTAACGGCGCAAATATCGAGATAATAGGCTCATTTAAAGATCGCTTCCCAAGCGCAAACATCTACGCTTTAAATGTAAACTACCGCTCAAGCTCAAGCATACTTGCCCTTGCAAATAAGGTCATAAACAACAACCCAAGGCTTTATGAAAAGCACTTAACCGTTAGCCGCGAGGGAAATTTCAAGCCCCCAAGGCTGCTTGTCTATAACGAGCTTTTTGATCAGTATCAAAACATCGCTGACATTATCTCACTTTCGCCATTTAATAGAGAAAATATCGCCATAATCTTTAGAAATAACTCATCAGCCGATGGCATCGAGGTCGCGCTAAAAGAGCGAGGTATCAGCTCAAAGCGAAAGGGCGGGGTGAGCTTCTTTGAAAGCCGTGAGATCAAGGCACTCATCGATATCATGGGAATTTATGTCAATCCAAAAGATATAATGGCATTTATCCACATCTGCGAATATGCAAAGGGCGTTGGTAGCGCAGTTAGCAAGGAAATTTTTGACGCGCTTCTTAAGCTTGGACATGGAAATTTGATAAAAGGGATAGTTGAGCCAGATGAAAGCGTAAATATCTCATCAAACAAAAGGCGAAACTACCAGCTGGGCCTTTTTGACGATCTTGACGAATTTGCCGAGATTTCAAGGTTTTCCAAGCTTGGCTTTAGCGATAAATTCCTAGGTCATCCTGTGCTAAAACTACAAAAGCTAAGCGAGAGTGGGGCGCAGTTTTTATATGAAATTTACAACTTTTTAAGAGGCATGAGAAATATCTCAAAGCCAGCCACGATGATAAATGAGATAAAAACTAGCAAAATTTACTCTTTAATCGTTGAAAATCTCAGCACAAAAAGAGCAACTCTAAAAAACGGCAACGTCGATCTTGCGCTAAAAGAAGAGGTCAAAGAGCGCATAATGGCAAAGAGTGTGGTGCTAAGCGAGCTAGCCAAAAAATATCAAGATATCAGTAAATTTTACAACTTCTTAGCCCTTGGCAGCAACGAGATGAGCGAAGGGCAGGGCGTTAGTTTGCTCAGCGTGCATGCGAGCAAGGGGCTTGAGTTTGACCAGGTCTTTATCGTCGATCTTGCACAAAACCGCTTTCCAAATTTAAAGCTAATGAGCATGGGTGGCAGCCTAGAAGAAGAAAGACGGCTCTTTTACGTAGCAGTAACCAGAGCAAAAGACGAACTATATCTTAGCTATGCAAAATACGACAAGATAAAGAAGGTGAATTATCAGCCAAGTAGGTTTTTGATAGAGGCTGGCATGGCGAAAGAGGAAGTTTAAAGAGAATTTTAATCTTATTAAGTAAAATTGACCAATTTTTTACAAAGAGAAGCAATGAAAAAATCTAAAATTTTAATAATCCTGCTTATTCTAGGCGTCGGTGGATATTTTATCTATGATAATTTTTTTAAGATAAAAGATGAAAAGGTGGAATTTATCACCAAAAAGGCAAAGAAAGGTTCATTCAGTAAAAAAGTCGATGCGACTGGAGAAATTTTCGCCACAGAGCTAGTTGATGTGGGTGCTCAGGTGAGCGGCCAGATAAAAAAGCTCTACGTTAAGCTTGGAGATCAGGTCAAAAAAGGCGATATGATCGCAAGTATCGATAGCTCGACCCAGCAAAATAACATCGATAATAAAGAGGCGCAACTAGCTATCTACAAAGCTCAACTTGAAAGTGCAAAAGTGGCTCTAAACATTGCAAAAACGCAGTTTGATAGAGAAAATGCACTTTTTGCCAAAAATGCCACTTCAAAACAAGAATTTGAAAGTGCAAAAAATACTTATAGCACAAATAGCGCCAAGATAAAGGAGCTCGAGGCTCAGATAAAGCAGACAAATATCGAGCTAAGCACAGCTAAGATAAATTTAGGCTACACAAAGATCACCGCCCCAAGATATGGCACTGTAGTAAGCGTGCAGGTCGAAGAGGGACAGACTGTAAATGCCAACCAAACTACACCAACTATCGTAAAAATCGCAGATCTTAGCTATGTCAAGATGAAGATGCAAATAGCCGAGGGTGACATCACAAAGGTCAAAGTTGGCACGCCAGTTGAGTACTCGATCCTATCTGAGCCAACGAAAAAATTTCAAACAACGGTTAGTTCGATTGACCCTGGCTTAACGACATTAAGCGATGGTAACTACGGCTCTAGCAGTAGTAGCAAATCCACAAGCTCAAGCACTTCAAGCAACTCAGCTGTTTATTATTACGCGCAAAGCATAGTTGAAAATAAAGATAAAATTTTAAGAATAGGCATGACTACGCAAAATGAGCTTTTAATAGCAAACGTAAATGATGCTATCATAGTACCAAGCATCGGCATCAAAAGAGATGAAAACGGCACATTTGTCTATGTTCTAAAAGATGGTAAAGCGGTAAAAACAGCGGTAAAAACTGGCATAAAAGACAACCTCGATACGCAAATAATTAGTGGCGTAAATGAGGGTGATGAGATCATCACATCACAAGGCTCAGCAAGCGAAATAGCCAAGATGATCGAAAAAGAAAATAAGAAGTTTTAAGTGATAAGTCTAAAAAATATAACAAAAAGCTTTAAGCTAGGTGAGAATGAAATAGAAATTCTTCATGGCATAAATTTAGAGATAAAAAAGGGCGAATTTATAGCCATTATCGGTCAGTCTGGCTCTGGCAAATCAACCCTGATGAACATCCTTGGCTGCTTAGATAGCCCAAGTGGCGGACAGTACTTGCTAGATGGCAAAGATATATCAAAATTTGATAGTGACGCACTTGCTAAGCTTAGACGAGATAAATTTGGCTTTATCTTTCAAAGATATAACCTTCTTAGCACAATGAATGCTCTTGAAAACGTCGCACTTCCAAGCATTTACGCAGGGGCAAATAAGAGCGACCGAGAAAAAAGAGGAATGGAGATTTTAGACTCTCTTGGCCTTAGCGAAAAGGCTAAAAATTTACCAAATAAACTCTCAGGCGGACAGCAGCAAAGGGTCTCCATAGCAAGGGCGCTGATGAATGGTGGCGAGATCATCTTGGCTGATGAGCCAACAGGAGCGCTTGATAGCAAAAGCGGTCTTAGAGTGATGGAAATTTTAGTGGATCTTTACAAAAAAGGTCACACCATCATCATCGTCACGCACGACCCAAAGATCGCCGAATACGCGAGTCGTGTGATCGAGATAAAAGATGGCAACATCGTAAGCAACAACGTAAAAAATAGTGAAATTTACGAGGCCAAAAAGCAAACTCAGCCAGAAAAGAGCAAATTTACCTACTATAAAGACCAGCTCATAGAGAGCTTTAAAATGTCGGTAAATGCGATGCTAGCGCACAAACTAAGATCGCTTTTAACGATGCTTGGCATTATAATTGGCATCACGGCGGTCATTAGCGTCGTAGCTCTTGGTAAAGGCTCACAGGAGCAAATTTTAGCTGGCATCAGAAAGATCGGCACAAATACGATCGACATAATGCCAGGAAAAGGCTTTGGCGATATGCTCTCAGGTAGGGTAAAAACGCTCTCTATAAGTGACGCGAATATGCTCTCAAAGCAGTCATTTCTTGACTCAGTCACTCCAAACACAAGTACTTCAGGCGTACTAACGTATGAAAATATCTCCTTAACAGCGACACTAAAAGGCGGTGGAGTAGGGAGCTTTGACGTAAATGGACTAAAACTAGAAAAGGGAAGAATTTACGATGATGAGGAGGTTTTAAACTCAGATTCTGTCACATTAATAGACCAAAACACCAAAAACAGTATATTTAAAAACGAAGACCCTATCGGTAAGATCATACTTTTTAATAAAAAGCCACTTCGCATTATAGGTGTTTTACAAAAAGATGAGTTTAAAATCGGCGATGCTAGCTCACTTAAAATTTATGCTCCATATACGACTGTGATAAACAAGATAACGGGCGATAAATTTATTAGCTCAATAACCGTAAAAGTAAATGAAAGCGTAAATGCTCAAATCGCAGAAAAGAGCCTGACTGATCTTTTAACGATAAAACACGGCAAAAAAGACTTCTTTACAAGAAATTCTGATAGCATCAAGCAGACTATCGAAGAGACGATCTCGACGATGCGCCTTCTAATATCAAGTATCGCCGTAGTTTCACTAGTAGTTGGTGGTATAGGCGTGATGAATATCATGCTAGTCTCAGTCACTGAGCGCACCAAAGAGATAGGCATCAAAATGGCAATCGGAGCCAGACAGAGCAACATCTTGCAGCAGTTTTTGATAGAGGCGGTGCTACTTTGCTTAATTGGCGGAGCTATCGGCATAGCCTTTTCTTACGCGATCGGCTACATATTTAATAACTTTTTAGATGGCTTTAGCATGATCTTTTCAAACGGCTCGATCGTGCTTGCACTTGTCACATCGATGGCGATTGGCATCATATTTGGCTACATGCCTGCCAAAAATGCCTCAAAACTAAATCCAATAGATGCGCTTTCAAGGGAGTAATATGAAATTTCTAAGCTTAGCTTTAGTGCTCGTTTTAAGCGGCTGCGCTGTTAAAAATATAGATGAAAACTACAAGCAAATTTTACTTGAAGATAACGCTAGCAGGGAGCTAAATTTAAACACTTCTTGGTGGAAAGAGTATCATCAAAGCTACCTTGATGAGCTTGTAGAACTTACGCTTAAAAATAACACCGACCTTGCAAAAGCAGCGATAAATGTAAATAAGGCACTCGCTCAAGCTGGCATTTTGGAGGCAAATTTGATCCCAAGCTTTAACGCTGGCATTGAGGCATCAAGCAACAAAAATATAAAAGAGGGTGGTGCTTCTAGCAGAAATTTTGGCTCAAATATAGGGCTTAGCTACGAGCTTGATCTTTGGCAAAAGCTAGCAAATAGCAGAAATGCAGCGATGTTTGAGGCAGATGCTACTAAATTTGACCTAGAAGCCGGCAAACTAAGTGTGATAAACTCCGTAGCAGACGCTTATTTTCAAATTTTATATCTAAACGAGAGTATAAAAAATTATGAACAAATTTTAGAAATTTATAATGAGCTAAATAAGATAGTTGGGCTTAAATTTGAGCTTGGCAAAGAGGAAGCGCTAAGCCTAAAACAGATAAATTCACAGCTTTTAAACGCTCAAAACAAGATAGAAAGTGCCAAAAAAGAGCTTGTGGCTGCTAAAAAAACACTTAGAATTTTGCTAAATGAGAGGCCAGATTTTGAGCTTAAATTTGAGGGCCTCACGCTAAGTCCTGTAAAAAAAGTGGGCGTTGATCTAGAAGTGCCAACAAGCGCCATAGCAAACAGACCTGATCTAAGAGCGGCCATTTACCGCATAGAAGAGGGTATCTTAAACTATAAAGCTAGTCAAAAAGAGTTCTATCCAAGCATCACATTAGGAGCCAGCCTCAAAAGCAGTTCAAACACAAAAGAGGGCGCATTTAGCCTTAAATTTCTAAATGGTAACATTGCTTTAAATTTACCGTTTTTAAACTACTCTAAGCTAAAGTCAAATTTAAAAGTAAGTGAGGCAAATTTTGAGCTTGCAAAAATAAACTACATAAGCACTCTAAATAGCGCATTAAACGAAATAGACGCATTTTACAAAGGCTACTTAAACGACGAAGCACTACTTACAAACTACCAAGAGCAGATAAGAAACTACGAGGAAATTTCAAAAATTTACGAGCTAAAATACTCTTATGGCAAGGTTGAGTTAAAGCAGTTTTTAGAAGCCAAAAATAGCGAGTTAGAAGCCAAAATAGGGCTACTAAAGGCAAAATACACGCTCTTACAAGATGAGATAAATATCTACAAAGCCATGGCAGGCAAATTTAATAGGTAAATTTATGAGCTCGGCTTGGGACTATGAGGCAAATGCGTGTAGCAGTGATGGCAAATTTAGCGCCAAATTTGAAGGCTATGAGGTCGCTATGGGCGCTCCAACCCTTGGCGAGCTACGACTTTTTATAAATAGCAAGCACTGTCTAAAATTAAAAAATGAGCCTTCAAGCCACAAAAAAAGACTATCAAATTTTGATCAAAATTTAGTTAAAGTGACGATGCGCTTCAAATTTTACTTAGCGAAAGGGCGACTGCTTGCTTTTTGTTTTCAGAGGACTCTAAATTTCTAGCTTTTTCTGAATGGACGGCAGATAAAATGCAGATCGTAAAGGTAGTGCACCTAGCCGATATGAGCATAAAAACTGATAATAGGCGCTCTCTCATTTGATGATGGCGTGCTTGAAATTTTAGACTCACCGATCTTTATGCCTAAAAACTACACACTAAATGTCCACATACTTTTCTAATAGTTAAATTTAAAAATAGGGTAGCTAAATTTTCTACCACAATTATTTTTGAAAATTGTAAAATTTTAACTGATTTTTTACAAATGTTTTTACATTAAATTTAATGGATAAATTAAAATCATACAAAAGATAAAATCCAAAATAAGCCTATAAATCAATATTTAAATTCATTTAAAAGAAAAAATAAGAAAATTAAAATAACAATTTGAAAATTACAGTTTTCAATATAAATATATAAAAAAGCTTGTATTTTACCTTTTAACATATTCATATAAGTATTATGCTTTTAAAATTATCTTTTTAAAATGAAAGTCGTATTTGATTTTTTGAAAACTTACAACATTTAGAAGTAAGTTTTCAAAATTAGAAGTTTTATAAGATTGTAGATTTTAAGCCAAAAGCTCTTTTGCGATCATACTCATGCGTTTTGCTTCAGCACTTGCTCCGATCTCATCTTTTGCTATTTTCATTACAGCGCCTAAATTTTTACCAACTCTTTCAATAATCTTTTTTATTTTTTCTTTAAGCTCTTCATCGCTTAGTTGTGCTGGCAAATATGCCTTAATAAGTTCAATCTCGCCCTGCTCTTTTTTAGCCAAATCCTCCCTAGTGCCTTTTATATAAAGCTCAACCGAGTCAGCCCTCTTTTTGATCTCCTTTTGAAGTAGCGGAAGTACCACTTCATCAGTCATTTCGATCCTTTGATCTACTTCAACTTGCTTAAGTGCTGCATTTAGCGTTCTTAAAGTATCTCTTTTAAACTCATCTTTTGCCTTCATAGCCTCTTTTATATCAGCTAAAATTTGCTCTCTTATGCTCATTTTCTCTCCTTTAAATTTTTGAAATATTAACTAAAAATTTGTGATAATTTCTTGAAATTTTCCTTGCAGATAGGCCACACCAACACCCTCTCTAAGCCCATCGTCAATAACTAAAAATTTTGCTTCTTGTCCACTTAAAAGCTCCTCTAAAAGCAAGGTTCCGGCGATGAGTGGATACTTTCTGTTTCTTCCAACCGCCACATCAGCGCTCTTATCGTCCATCTTTAAAAGCTCATTTACAAACCAGGCAAGATCGTCATTTTTAAGCTTAAATCCGTTTACTTTTTTTGGATCATAGTTCTCGTAGCTAAGTCCTAGTCGTAGCGCTGCGATAGTAGTTGGTACGCCAGAAGTCAGCACGATAAATCTATTTCTTAAGCTATTTAAAAATTCTCTTGCATCTTTTGTGTAAATTTTTGCATTTTCTTGCATTAAATCAAGCGTTTTAAATTTCTCAAAAAATGTAATAATGCCAAATTTAAAACTCATAAAATTTCCATCTTCGCCGATCTCTGAGCTTGCTCCACCGATGTCAATGATACTAAAATTTTCACTGATTCCAAGCTTTTTAAAAGCATTTTGAACACCCAAAAATGTAAGCTTTGCTTCTGCTTTGCCACTGATGATATGAAAATTTATACCAAATTTATCTCTTATCTCGCTAAAAATCTCTTCGCTATTTGATGCCACTCTAAAAGCCTCAGTTGCGACTGCTACGCATTTAAATTTATCAAAATCAAATTTATTTTTAGCCTCTGTTATCGCTTCAAAGAGCCTATTTTTAGACTCATCTGCTATCTTGCCACTTTCATTTAGCCCTCTAGCAGCTCCTACTATCTTTTCATAAATTTGCTCATTACTAAAGCCATTTTGCTCTTTTTTGACAAGTGCTAGGCGAAATGTGTTTGAGCCAAGATCGATCGCTATAACCAAAATTTATCCTTAAAAAATTTTTGCAGATTCTAACATATGATAATTTAGTATCATTTAAAGTTGAAAAATTCTAAAAACTTTAATATTTTTCAAGATATAATCCATATCAAAAACCTTATAAGGGGGCTTGATTGCTTCGAGATAACTTATTGGCATTTGTTATTTTCGTAATTTGTAGCGTTGGATTTTTCGTTTGGGGCTATCAATACATCCCGACAAATAACTACTTTTTATTCTTGATCGCCGGCATGTTTGGTCTTTTTATGGCCTTTAATATCGGTGGAAATGACGTTGCAAACAGCTTTGGCACAAGTGTTGGCGCTAAGACTCTTACGCTTAAGCAAGCTCTTATCATTGCAGCCATTTTTGAGCTTAGCGGTGCTATATTTGCAGGATCAGAGGTTACAAATACGATTAGAAACGAGATCGTGAAATTTCCAAGCGATCTAAATCCGATGAAATTTGTCATCATCATGATCTCAGCCCTTCTTAGCTCAGGCCTTTGGCTATTTTACGCATCCAAAAAAGGTCTACCAGTCTCGACTACCCACTCGATCGTTGGCGGCATCGTTGGTGCAGGACTTGCTATGGGCTTTATGATAAAAGATCCAGAACCATTTAGCATGGTCTCATGGGGTGAGATTGGCAGGATTGCCGTAAGTTGGGTTATCTCACCACTGCTTGGAGGTGTGATGTCTTACATTATATTTGGCTACGTAAAAAGTAAGATTATTGAGCCAACACATGAACTTAAAATGAATCTAAAAGCTCTAAAAGCTGAGCGAAAAGCTTATAAAGAAAGCTTTATAAAGGCACTAAAAACGAAGCCGGCTGAGGAGCAAATAGCTACTCTTTCAAAGATCGCAGTTATCGATGAGGACGAGATCGAAACCACTGAATACAGCGAGTACCGTTCAAAAATTCGCATTATGAAAGACGGTGAAAAAGAGATAGACACTTTTAAAGCAATGAAAAAACATATCCCAATCATCGCTGGATTTGCCGCAATGGTGATCTCATCGATGATGCTTTTTAAAGGGCTTGAGCATATAAATTTAGCCTTTAGTATCATCCAAACTATCTGGATCATCTTTGTTATCGGAGCTCTGGCGTATCTTGCAAGCCTTGCTATCATAAATGTCATGAGCAAAAACGATAGCGAAAAGAGTATCAATAGAATTTTCTCATGGTTTCAAATTTTTACCGCTTCATCTTTTGCATTTTCACACGGAGCAAACGACATCGCAAACGCTGTTGGACCATTTGCCGCCGTGCTTGATGTGTTAAAAACTGGCTCTATAAACGAAAGCTCGCCGATACCTAGCATCGCAATGGTGACCTTTGGCATCTCGCTTGTCGTTGGACTTTGGTTTTTAGGCAAAGAGGTCATCACCACTATCGGCTCAAAACTAGCTGAAATTTTACCTACGACTGGCTTTAGCGCCGAGCTTGCCTCAAGTATCGTCATACTTCTAGCTACAAAGCTTGGCATACCAGTTAGCTCAACGCATATCCTAATAGGCGCAGTTTTAGGTATCGGTATCGTAAATAAAAATGCAAACTGGAAAATGGTAAAACCAATCATCCTTGCTTGGCTCATCACACTTCCTGCAGCTGCTATCTCATCAGCTATATTTTATTTTGCCCTTGCTAAATTTTTAGGCGTTTAGTTATATTTTTAAGTAGCAAAAAGCGCCCTATTTTTTAGATATTTTTTGTATAAAAATTTATATGAGAGCTTGGCAAGTTGATCCAACCTGCCAAGTAAATTTGAAGTTATTTTTTCTTAATGATAATCTTCTCACTATCGCTATCAATGGTGATCTCATCGCCACTTTCAAGCTCATCTTTTAAGATCATATCAGCGATCTTATCTTCAACTAGCTCATAAAGCGCTCTTCTAAGAGGTCTTGCGCCATAAACTATGTCAAAGCCAGCTTTTGCGATAAATTTCTTAGCCTCTTCGCTCAAAACTGCCTTTATGCCGCGGTTATGAAGAGTTTTTTCAAGCTCTTTAAACATGATCTCAACGATAGAGATTAGACCCTCTTCATTTAAAGGATTAAATATGATAGTATCATCAAGCCTATTTAAAAACTCAGGCTTAAAGTAGTTTTTAAGCTCGTTTTTAACAGCCACATCACGATCTTCGCCCTTTAGCTCCATTATGAAATTTGAAGCGATGTTTGAAGTTAAAATGATGATCGTGTTTTTAAAATCAACCGTTACACCTTTGTTATCAGTCGCACGTCCGTCATCTAAAATTCCCAAAAGTATGTTAAATACATCTTTGTGAGCCTTTTCAACCTCGTCAAAAAGTATGACTGAATAAGGTCTTCTGCGAACTGCCTCTGTTAGCTGACCTCCCTCATCGTAGCCTACATATCCTGGAGGCGCACCAAGAAGCCTGCTCACGCTATGTTTTTCCATATATTCGCTCATATCAAAGCGGATAAGCGCCTTCTCATCGTCAAATAAAAATTTAGCCAAAGCCTTAGCAGACTGAGTTTTGCCAACCCCTGTTGGACCAAGAAATAAAAACGAACCAATCGGCCTTTGACCTTCATTTAGGCCGGCTTTATTTCTCTTAACAGCACGTGCAAGTGCGTGTAGTGCGTCATCTTGACCAACAACGCTCTCTCTTAGATGCTCTTCGATGCGCAGATACTTCTCTTTTTCACTTGTTAGCATCTTCTTAACTGAAATTCCAGTCCATTTGCTCAAAATTTCAGCCACAAGCTCTTCATCGACTTGATTTTTAAGAAGTACGCCCTCTTTTTTCATACTTTCCCATTTTTCTTCAAGCTCGTGTTTGTGCTTTTTAGCGTCAGCTATTTTGCCGTATTCTATCTCAGCAGCCTTTTGAAGATCGCCATTTCTTTTAGCTATCTCAGCTTGTGATTTTAGGCTATCGATCTCTTTTGTTGCTTTTGAAATTCCGCCAAAAACAGCCTTTTCGTTTTCAAATTTAGTATCAAGCGCTAGCTTCTTCTCATTTAGATCAGCTATCTCTTTTTCGATCTCGCCAAGTCTTTCTTTATTTTTATCCGCATCCTCCATCTTTAGAGCTTCTTTTTCTACTTGAAGCGTTACGATCTCGCGTTTTATCTTTGAAAGCTCGTATGGCTCGCTCTCTATTTGCATCTTAAGCTCAGCTGCTGCCTCATCTATAAGGTCGATCGCCTTATCTGGCAAGAAGCGGTTTGCGATGTAGCGGTCACTTAACCTTGCTGCGGCAACTAGCGCACTATCTGTTATCGTGATGCCGTGGTGAACTTCAAGACGCTCTTTTATACCACGTAAAATTTGAAGTGCCTCATTTACGCTTGGCTCTTTGACGTCTATTGGCTGGAAGCGCCTTTGAAGTGCCGCATCTTTTTCAAAGTACTTTCTATACTCTTTTAATGTCGTCGCACCAACAGCGTGAAGCTCGCCACGTGCAAGAGCTGGTTTTAGGATATTTGCAGCGTCCATTCCGCCCTCGCTCGCACCAGCTCCTACTATGGTGTGAATCTCATCTATAAAAAGTATGATATTACCAGCTTTTTTGACCTCGTCGATGACAGCTTTTAGCCTATCTTCAAACTCACCTCTATACTTTGCACCAGCTACGACTGCACTCATATCAAGCGCGACAACACGCTTGTTTGCAAGGCTTGTTGGCACATCACGAGCCACTATCTTTTGAGCCAAGCCCTCAACGATGGCTGTTTTACCAACGCCTGGCTCACCAAGCAAGATAGGGTTGTTTTTACTCTTTCTTATTAAAATTTGCATCATCCTAGTGATCTCTTCATCACGGCCGATGACTGGATCAAGCTCTTTATTTAGTGCTTTTTGCGTTAAATCTATGCCAAATTTTTCTAAACTATCGAGCGTATCATCGCCAGTTTGGCTATCTATTTTTTTGCCGCCTCTTATGCTCTCAAGGTTCTTTTTGATCTCCAAGATGTCACAAAATTTACTTAAAATTTGTTTGATCTCACTAAGCTCAAGAGATGAAATGATCCATGTATCAACAGCTATGTAGCTATCGCCCATGCTTACCATCAAAGCTTTTGCATTTTCAAGAGAGTTTATAAGCTCTCTTGAAACTGAAACGTTATCTTTTGTAACGTTTGAGCTGCTTGGAAGTGAAGAAATTTTACTTTTTACTTCAAGCTCGACAGCATCTTTACTTACATTCATTTTATTAAACACTTGGTTTAAAATAGAATTACTATCTGCAAGCAAAGCCCAAAAAATATGAAGCGGAACAACTTGCGGATTTTTAGAAAATATCGCTAAACTAATACCTTTTTCAAGAGTTTCTTGCATCTGAGCTGTTAAATTTTCTGTTATATCAGCCATTAAATCTCCTTGGATTATTTTATATGGTCGCCATTATATAACTTTAGTCTTATATTGTCAAGTATTTTTATAATGCTTGTCACTCTTTTTATTTAATTGCTAAAATTTACCGTTATAAATTTGTATCAAAAAAACTATCCAAAAGCAAAAATATAAGCTTAAATTTATACTTTTTTTAGCCAAAAGCTAATAGAATTGAGCCAAAAATTATAGGAGAAATTTTGAATAAATTTAGTAGATTTTTTGCACTAAAAATTACAGGTGCCTTGCTTATCTCAAGTGTAGCAGTGAATGCACTTTTTGCAAAGAGTGAAGACGAAGCAAGTGCGAAGCTTGAAGCACTTTCAAAGCTTACAAAAACAATTTCAACCGTTGAAAAATACTATGTTGATGACATTAAATTTAAAGAGATCATCGATAAAGCCATTGCTGGTTTAATGCAAAATTTAGATGCCCACTCAAGCTTTTTAAATGAAAAAGCTTACAAAGATATGCAGGTGCAAACAAGTGGAGAATTTGGTGGCCTTGGCATAACAGTTGGCATGAAAGATAGCGCATTAACCGTTATCTCACCGATAGAAGATACCCCAGCTGATAAAGCAGGTATAAAATCGGGCGATATCATCTTAAGAATAGATGGTAACTCGACTATCGGCACAACGATAGATGAAGCTGTAAATAAAATGCGCGGTAAGCCAAAAACTCCAATAACTATCACAATTTTGCGAAAAGGTGAGCAAAAACCATTTGATGTAAAGATCATAAGAGATCTAATAAAGGTTGAATCTGTCTATGCAAAAATGATAGAAAATGACAACATTCTTTACGTGCGTGTTACAAATTTTGACAAAAATGTTGTTACAAAGGTAAAAGAAGCGATCAAAGAGTATCCAAAAGCAAGTGGCATCATACTTGATCTTAGGAATAACCCTGGCGGACTTTTAAATCAAGCTGTCGATCTAGTTGATCTTTTTGTAGATAACGGCGTCATCGTCTCTCAAAAAGGTCGCGACGCATCTGAGAATGTAGAGTATAAAGCAAGTGCTAGTAAAACTCTTTCAAAACTACCGCTTGTTGCACTAGTAAATGGCGGAAGTGCTAGCGCTAGTGAGATCGTAAGTGGCTCACTTCAAGACCATAAACGTGCTGTAATAATCGGCGAAAATACCTTTGGAAAAGGCAGCGTTCAAGTAATCCTTCCAATAGACGACACCGAAGCATTAAGGCTAACCATCGCAAGATACTACTTGCCAAGTGGCAGAACTATCCAAGCAGTTGGCGTAACACCTGATGTAGTCGTGCATCCTGGCAAAGTGCCACAAAGCGACGATAGTGCATTTAGTATCAAAGAGAGCGAGTTAAAAGCGCACCTAAAAAGCGAGCTAAATAAGATAAATCCTACAAGCGAGGGCAATAAAACTGAAGCAAAAGATGATAAAAAGATAATCACGCAAAAAAAAGTTGATGAAGATATTCAATTAAAAACGGCAATTGATACGATCAAAATTTTAAAAATAAAACAATAAATTAGAAGGAGATCTCCATGCAAAAAAGAGAGCTTATTTACGAGGGGAAAGGTAAAAAAATGTATGCCACAGACGATGCAAATCTGCTTGTGGCTGAATTTAAAGACGATCTAACAGCATTTGATGCTCAAAAAAGAGGCAACGAAGCTGGAAAAGGCGCATTAAATAATAAAATTTCAACACAGCTTTTTAAGCTTTTGGAGAGTAAAGGCATCGTGACTGACTTAGTTGAGACTATCAGCGACACTGAGCAAGTAGTCAAAAAATGTGAGATCATACCTCTTGAAGTTGTTGTTAGAAATATCGCAACTGGTTCACTTAGCAAAAGACTTGGCATAAAAGAAGGCACAGTTTTACCTTTTACACTTGTTGAGTTTTACTACAAAAACGACGATTTGCACGATCCATTAGTAACAGATGAGCACTGTATCATTATGGGATTAGTAAAGAGCGAAAAAGATCTTCAAACTCTAAGACATACAGCAAGAGAGATTAACTCTATATTATTTAAATTTTTTGCCGAAAGAGATCTAAAACTAGTTGATTTTAAAATAGAATTTGGTATAGATAAAGACGGCAATATCATTTTAGCTGATGAGATAAGCCCTGATAGTTGTAGATTCTGGGATGCAACAACAAATGAAAAACTTGATAAAGATAGATTTAGACAAGACCTTGGTAGCGTAAAAGTCGCTTACGAAGAAGTTTTAAGAAGAATTCTTTCTTAAGGACAAAGATGAAAGCTGTTGTAAATATAGCATTAAGAAGCGGGGTCCTTGACCCTGCTGGCAAAGCAGTGGAGCATGCTTTAAATTCTCTTGGATTTAGCGGTGTATCAAATGTCAGAATAGGCAAACAAATCGTTTTAGATATCGATGAGAGCGATAAAAACAAAGCAAATGAGCAGCTAAAAGTGATGTGTGAAGAGCTTTTAGCAAATACCGTCATCGAAGACTATGAGATCGTACTATGAAAGTAGCGATCATACTTTTTCCTGGCACAAACTGCGAAGAAGACACAGCTCACGCATTTAAATTACTTGGCTGCCAAACACAAATAATCTGGCATAAAGAAGATAAGATTGATGCTGATCTAGTCGTTTTGCCTGGTGGTTTTAGCTATGGAGATTATCTAAGAACAGCTGCGATAGCTAAATTTAGCCCAGCTATGCAAGCTGTAAAAGAGCATGCAAAAAAAGGCGGCTATATCTTAGGAATTTGCAATGGTTTTCAGATGCTACTTGAGCTTGGACTCTTAAAGGGTGCAATGAGAAGAAATGAAAATTTAAATTTCGTCTCAAAATACCACCACCTAAAGGTAATATCAAATAACAATAAATTCTTAGCAAATTTAGCCAAAAATGAAATAGTAAATATACCTATCGCTCACGGCGAGGGCAACTATTATACTGACGAAACCACTCTAAAAGGCCTTTATGACAACGATCAAGTATTACTAAAATACTGTGATGCTACAGGTAACGAAATAAATCCGAACGGCTCAGTCGACAATATAGCTGGAATCTGCGATGAAAGCAAAAGAATATTTGGCCTCATGCCTCATCCTGAGCGTGCTTGTGAGAAAATTTTAGGTACAGATGATGGTATGAAGATGCTAAAAGGTTTAGTTTGGTAAAACATTTTCTTTTTATTTCCCTGCTCGTACTAAATTTATTTGCTGTAAATACCGACGAAGTAAGCGTTTTTGACATGATGGACGAAGCTAGGGAGGATAAATTTGTAAATAGCCCTACTTCAAATCCAAAAACTCAAAAACCGCCAAAAGAACAAGATTTTTCAAGAAAATTTGTATCACCACAGCCAGAGCGTATCACTCCAGAGCAGATGCGAAACATCGTGCCAACAAACGAGCCAGATATTAGTGTCCCAGACAATCAAGTATATGATAAGATCAAAGTAAAAGAGCTTCTTTTAAAAGCCACAAATGTACCAAAAAATGTTGTTATAGGAGAAATTTTTAGTGTTGAGATAGTGGCTGATACACAAAATGACTTTGAGTTTGAGTTTGAGACACAGCTTGATGAAACAAATATCAAATGGCTAAATAAGAAAAATTTTCAATGGGTAAAAAGCGAAGACAACAAATATGTAGGTACTTTTTATCTTGAGGCAACAAGCATTGATGCAAAGACTTTAAAAGTTAGCTTAACCCTAAAAAGAAATGGCGAAAACTATCAAAGCTCAAGTATAAATATCTTTTTACCAAAGCTAAAAGAGCTTAGAAGCGATGAGAACTACAACCATATCGTGGCCGATAATCTTGAAGTTAAGAAATTTAAGACAACAAAATTTGATGATATAAACAATATCATGGTTGTAGAAATTTATGGTAACAACGTAGATCTAAGTGCTTTTAATATAGAAAATAAGACAATCTTAAAGCAAGGCGTAGATACGATAAATGGCGACTTTAACTCACAAAGTGCATATTATTTTGCAGTATTTAAGCCAAACAAAAAATCGCTTGACTTTAATTATTACAACCTAAAAAAGGCTAAATTTGAAAGCTTTTCTTTGCCAGTGAGTGTTGAAGATGACGATGTCAGCACACAGATCGGACTAAATCCAAAACAAAGTGAGTTTAGCACCTATAAAGATGTCACGATCTACTCTTGTGCGGTAATTTTTATATTATTAGCTATTTGGCGCAGAAGGCTTAGCTACTTTTTCGTAGCAGCCATTTTTATAGCACTTGGAATTTATACCTACAACCCTTTTGGCAAGGCCGTTCTAAAACCAGATATTAGCGTTTCGATCTTGCCTACAAAAAACTCAACCATCTTTTACACATCCCGTAAAAATGAAAATGTAGAAATTTTAGACACAAAAGGTGACTACTCTAAAATTTTATTTGCTGATGGTAAGATTGGCTGGGTAAAAAAGGATAATCTTGTCAAAAATTAGAGCTTTATTTTTTGCTATTGAGTTTGTTATCAGCGTTATTCTTGTCGTCTTTTTTATGTGGCTATTTAATGATAAAAATAGAGCCATAAGAAAATTTTGGGGAAGATCGCAAAGGTTTTTTGGTGGATATAAACTTGAAGTGATAGGCAATTTTAGTGATGAGGCAAATATCTTACTTATAAACCACCAAAGCATGCTTGATATCATCGTCATCGAAGAGCTTCACCCAAAAAATGTCTGCTGGATCGCAAAGGCACAGATCGGTAAAATTCCTATAATTGGTAAAATTTTAAGCTTGCCAAAAATGATAGCGGTTGAGCGTGAAAATAAACATTCACTAATAAAGCTTTTAAGTGAAGCAAAAGATAGAGTTGAAAATGGTCGCGTTTTAGCCATATTTCCCGAAGGAACTAGATCTCAAACTAATAAGCTTTTACCTTTTAAGGGCGGTGCAAAACTATTAGTTGAAAAGCTAAATTTAAAAGTTCAGCCTATCGTTATTGTAGGAAGCGATGCGATGAAAGTAAAAGAATTTAGCTTTAAAAAAGCAGACATCAAGCTCTTTTGTCTTGATATAGTCGATACTTCAAAAGAAAACTGGCTAGAGGCGACTAGAGAGAGTATGCAAAAAGTCCTAGACGAAAATAGAAAATAAATTTGGCTTTGCAAATTTGCAAAGCCCCCCCTGCTTCTATATCATTATCTATAAAAATTTGATTTTATATACTAGAAATTTTTATCAATAAATTTAAAAAGGTCTAGCAAGAGCTAGACCTAAAAATATTAGTTTTGTAGATAAGTTCTTAAGTTCTAAAAACACTAAGTTTTGAATTTAATGCATCTGTCATCTTATTTAGATGTTCTGCTGCTGAAGCTATCTCTTCAACACTTCTAGCATTTTCAGATGAAATCTGGTTGATATTTGAGATGCCTTCCATGATTTCATTTACATTTTTGCCAGTTGCGATGTAGTCTTGCATAGTCTTATCAGACATTGCTATAGCGTTATTCATTGTCTCACTCATAACATTTATAGTTTTTTCAACATCGCTTGCCACGTGAGTTAACTCTTGGATCTGTTTAGAGTTGATACCCATTTGCTCACTGCTATCATTGATCGCTTGAACGATGACATTGATAGTTGCATTTATCTCAGTTAAACTCTTTTGAGTCCTCTCAGCTAGCTGTCTAACTTCATCAGCAACAACAGCAAAACCGCGTCCATGCTCACCTGCTCTTGCAGCCTCGATAGCTGCGTTAAGAGCAAGTAAATTTGTCTGATCAGCTATATCATTGATAACAACAAGGACAGATTTTACCTGCTCGGCATCACGGCTAAGCTGATCGATCTTATCAGCCATTTGATTTTCTACATTAGCAGAATCAATAATCTGCGCCGATAGCGATCTTATAGCTTCAGTTGCCGTTTTTATATGCGTGCTTGCTTTTTGAAGATCGTCTTTGCCAGCTTGAGCTACCGCTAAAGATTCTTTCATATTTTCTTGCATTACTTTACATCTTTGATTTGTCTCTTCCACTATTTCAGTTGATTTTTCTACACGTTTGCCTGTCTGAAGAGATGTAGAACTAAGCTCATTTGCAACAGAGCTATTTTCACTTGAAAGGTGCTTTGTATCACTTATTAATACTCTTATTCTTTCAATAAAATCATTTATATCTTTACTTATCTTAGCTATCTCGTCTTTACCATAAATAGGAATTTTAATTGTAAAATCAGATGTTATCGCATTTAAATTTGTTCCTAGTCTATCGATAGGATTTGCAACCATCTTCTTAAGCAAGAACATCGAAACAGCTATCAAAAGTAAGGTAACTATGATACTTGCTATGATGAAATTTTTACTAACTACTTTTAGCGGTGTTAAAAAATCATCAGTAACAGCTGAACCTAAAACCATCCAGTCTAGTTTATCAAATGACTCAAAAGCAACTATGCAGTCAACCCCATCAATTATAATAGGCTCAATGCCCTTTCCTTTTTTAACAATATTATCCATAGTAGTTTTTAATTCACTATTTAGCTCTTGATCTGCCTTAGTTGGATGGAAGTCAAATTTACCAGTTTTAGTATTGTACAGAGAAAAATATCCATGCTTACCAAGTTTCATCTCAGAAAAAGTCTTTTTCATATTGTTTAATCCCTCGGTAGGATCATAACCAACAAATAAAATTCCTATTACCTCGTTATTTTCAATAATAGGATCATAAATGCTCATATAGTTGCGTCCAAATAAATTTACAACGCCTATATACCTCTCTTTATTCATGATATTTTTATAGGCTTGACTGTTTTTGTCAATCATCGTACCAACAGCTCTACTACCATCAGCCTTCGTCACCGATGTACTAACTCTTAAAAAATTATCACCTGATTTTGCAAAAATCGTTGAAATTCCACCTTTTGTAGCTTTATTAAATTTATCCAGAATATCGTAGTTGTTGTTTAAAATACCATTTTGAGATATTAGATCTATCGCCTCGTATTTGTCAGTCTTGCTCATCTGGTGATTAGTTGAAATTTTTCCAATCATCTCTTTAAAAACACTCATTATTAGCTCCGCACTACTTACATTATCTTTTTCAAATAATTTAACCGTATTCATAGCAAGCCGGACGTTTTGTTCTACTGTTGTAAGCACACCATCTTTTATCTCGCGCTCTAAAATATTTGATGTATATACAACAAAACATGTCATAGATACTGCCAAAACCGTAGCAATCGTTGCTGAAACTTTTACCAAAATGCTTCGTAAATTCATTTTGTCTCCTTTTTCCAAAAATTTTCACCTTGATTATAGCACTATTTTAAATAAACTTTATACAATAATGCATAATTAATAATAATTAATAAATTATCATTATTATTTTATTCATAAACTATAACTTTTTTGAAATCATTTTAAAAAATTAATTTAAAAACCTTGATAGTAATGCTATCAAGGTTAAGTATATTTTTATCACTTTGTGTTATAATCTGCCAAAAATTTTAAAACAAGGAAAAGAAAAATGGCAGATAAATTTGAATTTCAAACTGAGGTAAATGACCTTTTAAATTTAATGATCCACTCTCTTTACTCAAACAAAGAGATATTTTTAAGAGAGCTCATCTCAAACTCAAACGACGCTCTTGACAAGCTAAACTACCTATGCTTGACCGATGAAAAGTATAAAAGTCTAAGCTACACTCCAAGGATCGACATCAAAGTAGATGATAAGGCTAAGACTTTAACCATCAGTGACAATGGTATCGGCATGGATAAGGACGAGCTTATCGCAAATTTAGGCACGATAGCAAGAAGCGGCACAAAAGGTTTTATGAAAAATTTAAGTGGTGATGCTAAAAAAGATAGCTCATTGATCGGTCAGTTTGGTGTTGGCTTTTACTCAGCATTTATGGTGGCAAACAAGATCGAGGTCATAAGTAGACGAGCACTTAGCGACAAAGCCTATAAATGGACATCTGATGCAAAAAGCTATGAGATCGAAGATGCCCAAAAAGAGAGCTTTGGAACGAACATCATCTTACATTTAAATGACGATGAGTTTGCAAATTCTTGGCGTATAGAAGAGATAGTCAAGAAGTATTCAAATCACATCCCTTATCCTA
The DNA here is from genome assembly GCF_003048905.1 of Campylobacter concisus. Classification (NCBI taxonomy): domain Bacteria; kingdom Pseudomonadati; phylum Campylobacterota; class Epsilonproteobacteria; order Campylobacterales; family Campylobacteraceae; genus Campylobacter; species Campylobacter concisus. The sequence continues at coordinate 34,897 of NZ_PIRO01000001.1, read as the reverse complement.
TATTTATGGATAAACAAAGCTATGTCGCTCCAAAAGAAGGCGAAAAAGAAGGCACTTATGAGACCAAAAACGAGCAGATAAACAAGGCAAATGCGCTTTGGAGACTAAATAAAGCCAGCCTAAAAGAGCAAGACTACAACGACTTTTATAAGCAAATTTCTCACGATAGCAGCGACCCGCTCCTTTACATCCACACAAAAGCTGAGGGTAAGATCGAGTACTCAACTCTATTTTATGTACCAAGCACCGAGCCGTTTGATCTATTTAGAGTTGATTACCAAAGTGGCGTGAAGCTCTATGTGAAAAGAGTTTTCATCACAGATGATGCAAAAGAACTCTTGCCGCCATATTTAAGATTTATCAAGGGTATCATTGATGTTGAGGACTTGCCACTAAATGTTAGCCGCGAAATTTTGCAAGAAAATGCGATTATGAGAAGCGTCAAAGAGCAAAGCGTGAAGAAAATTTTAAGCGAGCTTGCAAAGTTAAAAGATAACGACCGCGAAAAATACATAAAATTTTACAAACTATTTGGCAAGGTTTTAAAAGAGGGACTTTACGGCTTTAACGCTGAAAAAGAGCAAATTTTAGATCTTTGTCTATTTAAAAGCTCAAAAAGAGATGGACTTATCAGCCTAAAAGAGTACAAAGAGGCGATGAAAGAAGATCAAAAATCGATCTATTACATAAGTGGCAATAATGAAAATATGCTAAGAAATTCTCCGCTTCTTGAGAGCTTTAAGAAAAATAATATTGAGGTTCTTATTATGGATGAAGAGATCGACACGATCGTCATGCCAATGGTAAATGATTTTGACAAAACACCTCTAAAATCAGTCTCACACGCTGATATCAATGATGAGATAAAAAGTGATGAAAAAGTAGATGAAAGCAAAATTGCAAATACGCTTGTTAAAATGAAAGAAATTTTAAAAGATGAAGTCAAAGATGTCAAGCTTAGCTCAAGACTCTCAAGCTCCGCTGCGGTGCTAATTTATGATAAAAATGATCCTGATTATGCTATGCAAGAGATGCTAAAACAAATGGGACAAGGTGCAAACGCTCCAAAAGTTAAGCCGATCTTAGAGATCAATGCGAACCATGAAATTTTTGCAAAACTAGAAAAGAATGAGGCAATGGTTTATGACATAGCGCCTTTGCTTCTTGATATGGCAAGGCTAAATGAGGGCATGAGCCTAGAAAATCCAGCTAAATTTTCAGAGCTACTAACGAAAGTTATGTTAAAAGCTATCTAAAATTATAAAGCCCAATAGAAATTTTGGGCTTTACTCTTCTTTATAAAATTTAAATTTCTATAATAGATCAACCTGTACACCATCTTGGATCTCAAGAAAAACAGTGTGTCTTGTGTTTATTGTATTTCCATTGATGGTTTCTTGGCGATTAAATGTCGCTTTATAGACTTGATTTACTGCATCACCCTCACTTGTGACATCTACTTTGTTGTACATGTCACCGACAACACTATGTTTTCTATTTAGCGTAGCAACATCAGCTTTTGTAGCTTTTACAAAGTCGTGTGTGAGCTGTACTAGGTCTTTGCTGTCACCTATGACTTTTAACACTGTATTTACACTCTCACTAGCTGTACTATTGCTTGCGTCCCTTGTATTTCTGCTATCAATAATATCAAATACACCATCTGGGCTAAATTTTATAGATACCGCTTGATCGGCACTGCCTAGCTGGATCTTTTCAAAGTTATTTATCTTTTTAACGTTATCTAAATTTGAAAAATCCACATCATCAACGACTATCAGAGTATCCACGCCGCCTCTACCATCTATCATTCTACCCTTACTATAAACAAAGGCATCATCTAGGTTGCCACCTTTTATATCACCCTCTTGTCTTAGGTAAACTGGATCACTAAAATTTGATTCGCCGTATTTACTAGTGTCGCTTAGTTCGTAAGAATTTGTAGTTCCTATCTTTTTTAGATGTCCATTTTGAATAAGTGCTTCAACATAATTATTACTAAAGAGATGCGTACCACTACCTTGAGCTCCAACTAGCATAGATGAAGGATACGGATCTTGGGGGCCATAAGTGTTTGCTACACTTTTTGGAAGCATATATAAAGATAAGTTCATCTCACCAGTTCCGTCCATATACTCCATATCAAGTTTATAAAAACCAGCTTTATCAAATGTAAAATCCCTACTCCACCACTGGCCATTTTTACCATACGATGCTTCCGTCGTCGGGTTTATATATGTTGTTGGACTTCCAAATTTTTGTGTCGTTCCATTTATAGTAAGCTCTGCATAGTTATGCAAGTCTGCTGCTCTTACAGAGTATATTCCAGGTGCACTTACATATATCCAGCCATTCATCTTCATAACAAGATCAGATCCAACAGGATTTGACTCACCAAGGGTATAATTGCCGGGTCTACCTTTTAAAACACCATTTGCAAAGCCTATGTTATCACCAGTGCCAGCAGCAGTATCGACGCCATTTCTAAATTTCTTTGGTGCATATGGATTAGACGCATCGTATAAGGCACTATCTCCATGTCTACCAACTCTAGCTAAATCCTCTGCATGCATATTTCCTTGATTAGACAAAGTCTTATAGTGTGTTCCTGAAGCAAACTGCACAACATCATAGGTAGTAGAGGCACTTGGGGAATAAATTTCCATATAGTCTTTATAAATAGACTTACCTCCTCGCGTACTATAAACACCAGAATTGTTACCAACTCTAGCTCTCCATGACGGATCTACGTAGTTGTAAAACCACATATCAGCATCAAGACCGCTATTGCCAATAAATGTAACAGTGCTAATAGATACGTTTCCTGCGGCGTCAGAATTTTTTATCATAAAATTTGCCCCAGTACTATTGGCTGATAGGGCAAAATTTTCAGAATAGCTATGTGCATTATCAAGAGACGAGCTTTTGTGAACAGAATTTAGCAAATCATAAAGATCAACTTTATTTATGGTATTTTTATTAAGAGTGTTGTTACCATTTGAGTCGGTTCCGATACTGCCTGAAATATCTACACTAGTAACATTAGACGTGGCATTTGGTGTAGCTATTGCATCTGGAGTAGCATCAAGATCGACTCGAACCAAGAGATCATCATCTTTTGTTTCATCACTTTTTAAAACAGTCGCTCTAATATTTGAGTATCTTTCATCCAATTTTAGTCGAAGTGCTTCAAAGTCCATATTTACACGCTTGTCCGCACCTACAACTAGATCCATATAGTTTTGTCCGTTTGGTAAAATTTTAGCATTACCATGATCATCTTCAAGAGCTAAACGAAGCTTGGTTCCAGGAGCACGGTCTACACCAAAGACTATATTTGGCTGCTCATCGTTAGTAAGCGAAACATTGTACTCTTTTATAGTTTTGCTCTCATTATCAAAGTTATTTTTCTGAATAACTTTTTCATTATCTCCTGCTCTTAAGTATTTTGCGATATTTATAACTCCTCCATCTATCTGCGTAGCAAGCTTTACATCGTCAATATACTCTAAAATTCCAAAGTCAAATAATCTACCACGGATACCATCAGTCGTCGTAGTCTCGCCAGGTGTTGTGATAGTCGCTCTAACCGGCGTAGAATGATCCATAGAAATAGGAACGTCTGGTATGCTAAATTTACCACCGGCTATTGGAAGCGGTACCGAACCATCACTTGGTACGGCTGTTAATCCATCGTCGCTTATGGTATATTTGACAGTTGTTGTAACAGATGGTATGGTAGGAGTTGATATCGTGACGTTTATACTGCTTCCTGGTTTTGTATTATTAGGCAGGTAGATATCAAGATCGCTTTGAGTTGATGACGAGCCAGAAGGAGTTGTGATACTATCTATCAGTCCATCACCATCATTATCCCTTGCAAACTGCACCTTTATGCTATTATCTAGAGTTATCTTGTCTGTGACTGGGGCTGCTTTATTGCCAGCTTTGTCAGTAAATGTAGTTGTAAAATTTGTCGTAAGCCCATAAAGTCTTGTGGTGGTCTCTATGGTACCATTATTTACACTAATAGGCGCACCATCATCTCTCGTGGCACTATATACACCAGATGCGTTTTGAGAAATTTTAATAGTGATTTTATCTGTTTTACCATCACTTCCTGCGATATCTATCTCAAATTTATCACCATCTTTTGCATCGTTTGGAATTTTTATCTTTATCGGTGTCTTTACACCATCAGGGCTAAAGCCGCTCTCCTTACTGGTTAGAACACCATCTTTATCGTTATCTTTTGCAAACTGTACATGTGGGGATTTAATAGGTGCAACTGTATCGCTTGAAATTTCACTCACGCTTGAAGCTTTTGGGGTGCCAGTCGTGCCATCAATAATCGTCGTACTTAGCCTTTTTATGCTTGGATCGCTCGAGTTTGTTGGATCAGCAATAGTAATCTTGCCATTTTCTATAGGGATAATCTCCGTTCCACCATCAAGCGTAGCAGTAAGTCCGTCAGATGAGATGGTATATGTCTTTGTTACGCTTGTTGGTGTGCTAGCTGGATCATCAACTTTTATACGGATCTTATCGCCAACTACGGCATTGTTTGGTATATAAATATCTATCGATAAGGCCGTACCACCACTTTTTGTAAGTTCAGCTAAATTTATAATCCCATCTTTATTATCATCAAGGGTAAAAACAGCGATTGGATCATTGTTGTTTGCTATGGTTATGGTTTCAGTTGCACCTGGATTGCCCGACTTACTTATCATTTGGATATTTATATTTGTTGGAGTTGAAGATGAAATTTTAACCGCATTTGCTACGTTAAAACCGACATTTTCACCACTTTCACTTGTGAGCGGATAGCTCTCGCCGCTCTCTTTATCTGTAAGCGTGTTTTGTGATGTTTTAACCAGTACCTTTTCATACAAGGTTCCGTCAGGATCGGTAGTCGTTAGCTTTATCTTATCACCTATTTTCATATTTGGCGATAAGATGACCTTCGCATCATCACTTGGTGTACTAACTACTGGATTAAAGCTATTTTCGCTTGCATCTATGACACCATCGCCGTTTAAATCTTTTCCCAAAACGACCTTTTTAAAGCCAAGAGTCGGAGTGATGGTATCAACACTTGTGGCTATATTTGCCACAGATGAGTTAGTACCATTTGCTAAAGTGATACTAGAATTTACACTAAATATAGCATTTGGAGTGACAGCGACACTTGGAATGATAAATTCTTTTTGCTCTGGGTTTATAGCATTTGACGAAATAGGTAAAATTTCACTTGGATTATTTATATTTATCACGCTTGTACCAGCTTGATCAACTTTATAAACAAGTATAGTCTTTACACCGTTATTTACGACTTCCAATGTCACTTTGTCGTTTGGCTTGAAGTCATTATTAAAAGTAACCGCCATACCAGTATGATTTGCATCGCCGTCTGCTTCTGCAATATTTATATAGCCGTCGCCATCAATGTCTTTTAAAATACTAACACTTGGCGCTGCAATAACTGGAACACTCTCTTTTTGCTCTACCGCTGCTACCGCGCCGCTAATAGATCTATGTGCCAATGCCAACTCTTTTAATATGACTGGCAGTACAACTGCATCACCATAAACACCAATAATATTTGAGATGTGACCTTGTGTATCAAAATTTAAACCATTTATGCTTGCAAAGCTACTACCGTGACTTGAGCCATGAGAACTATGACTTGCGTTATGAGGGCTGTCGTCTTCGCCTTTGTTTTTTGTTTCTTCATTCTCAACAAGAAAATTTCTCTTATCTTCTTCTATCTGTGCTTCACTGCCTTGCGTATTAAAATTTGCTTTTGATAGCTCTTTTGTGATCACGATAGTTTGGGGCTCAAGTAGCGCAATAGGCGAAGCGTGATAGAAATTTATAACGACTGTATCACCACTATTTTGTGTTATGATCTCGTCACCTAAAAATATCTCATCTCCCTGTTTTAGTGCGATCAACTTTCCATTGCGTTTTACAAATACTTTTCCACTTATTTTTGCGACTATACCAACGTTTTGCATATTTAGTCCTTTAAATTTAATAATCAATCCATTTAAAATTTCACGCGATTATAGCTAAAAAATATTTTATATAAATAAAAGAATTTACATAATAAATTTTATTATTTTTGATCCATTTTTATATTAAAAATTTTTATAAAATGCCAAATTTGCTTTGTTTGTAATAGAAAAATAAATTTTAAGAATTTCCCACGCCAAAAGACGTGGGACAAAATTTACGCTATCTTGGTAGCGTCGATGATGTTTAGATCAAGTCCAAGATCTTCAACAGATAGTCCAAGTGCAAGACCTACAAGCTGAGAGAGGTGAATGATAGGTTTTCTCACGTTTGAGTGGTTTTCATCTTGATATCTCTCTTGGTAGATGTCAAGTTGCATTTGACAAAGTGGGCATGGTGTGACAACTACGTCAGCGCCGTTTTCATCGGCGTTATTTACGATCTGGCTTGACATTTTTCTTACAGATGTGCCAGCTGGGTAGCTAGCGTGGAATCCGCAGCAGTCAAGTCTTTTCTCAAATGGCACAATAGTAGCGCCAAGTGCGCCTACAACGGTTTCAAAGCTCTTTGGATTGACTGAGCTTTCTCTGTTATGAAGATCTTTTTCAGGTCTTAGGCTATGGCAGCCGTAAAATAGCGCTACTTTTAGCCCACTAAGTGGCTTAACAATCTTTGCTCTTAGCGTTTCTACGTTTTGATAAAGCACCCAAAGAAGGCTTGTGATCTCAGTTGAGCCATTGTATTTCATATTACCCTCAGCCAAGAAAGTATTTATGCGGTCCTTTGCACCCTTATCAAGTGTAGTTTTAGCTCTTGTTAGAGTTAGCATACAAGTTGAGCATGTCGTAAGCATAGGCATATTCATCTGCTCTGCAAGCGCTATGTTTCTAGCATTTGCCACAAGCGTAGCGATAGGATCGACGTCTTGTGCTTGTTGGGCACCACAGCAGCTCCAGCCCTTTATCTCGTGAAGCTTCCAGCCAAGTATCGGAGCGATAGCCTCAAGCGACATCTTAGCCTCTTTAGCTGCTTGAGAGAGTACGCATCCTGGAAAAAAAGCGAATTCGTTTTGCATAATTACTCCTTACTAGCAGCTTTGCGAGCCGCATTTATCATTTTTACTAGATCATCATGTCCTTCTATGTCCTCTTCGCCGAAAATATGAAGCGGATTCATCTTACCTGCAAGCATTAAATTTGCAGCGATATCCATTTTGCCCATATTTTTAAACACTCCCTCAGAGCGAAGCGCAAGCTTGATCTCATTTAGTCTGCCTGAGCCATCAACTAGATCGGTTAAAAACGCCTCAGCGTGATCTGGTCCCATGCCATCATCAAAGCCTTTTTGTATAGCCATGATGCGAAGATCAGTTATGTCTTTGCATGCGCTTATGCCTTTTGGACAGCGATCAGCGCACTCTTGGCACTTTACACACATCCAAAGGCCATTATCTATAGCTGGTTTTAGGTGCGGCATAGGATCTTTACTGCGTGAGTCAAATGCCGCTCTATAAGCATGAACAAATACAAATGGCTGCATATAGTCGCTCGCATCAGCTTCTAGTTTATTACACTCGCTGGCACAGGCTCCACAAAGTATGCAGTCCCATTCAAGAGCTACTTTGTCATACTCTTTTTGACTTTGCTTACAGCCTTTTTCTGCGCTAAATTCTGACTTAGCAGTGATACTAGGCTTAATCTTGCGTAAATTTTCAATACTTGGTTCCCAGTCCACCATGAGGTCTGAGATCACTTTGAAATTTCCAAGTGGAGAGATTCTTATGCTCTCTGGGTTGTCATACTCCGCCAAAAGCTCATTCATCTTTGTATCACAGGCTAGATATGAGTGGCCATTTACTCTAACAGCGCACGCTCCACATATCGCTGAGCGGCAAGATGCTGTGAAATTTAATGTCGCATCCTTTTTTTGTTTGATATCAAGAAGCACTGTTAAAAGAGTTTTGCCTTTGATCTCTTCATTTGTTAGCTCATAAGTTGATTCATATTTTTTAGTTCCGTCAAAGCGGTCGATAATAATTTTCATCCTAGCTCCTTACTCTGGCTTCTTGCCGTCAAGTGAAAATATGCCTGTCACAACGTCTTTGTAGCTAAGTTCAAGCTTGCCGTCTTTTAGTGTGACTATGCTGTGTTTTAAGAAATTTACATCATCTCTTTTTGGATAGTCCTCTCTTGTGTGAGCGCCACGGCTCTCAAGACGATTTTGCGCTGCAAGACATGCTGCACGAGAAAGAAGTATAAGGTTGCCAAGCTCGACATAGTCAGTAAATGCTGTGTTCATGACTGGGTTTTGATTTGGCACTTTGAGGGTGTCATATTTTGCTTGGATAGTTTCTAAATTTTTAGAAAGCTGATCTAATTTTGCACCAGTTCTAAAGATACCCATTAGATCCCAGTTGTTTTTACCAAGCTCTTCACGAAGTGCGTACATATTATTTACGCCGCCCTCGCCTGTTGCGATAGATTTAAATTTATCCTGCCACATTTTTGCTAGCTCAGAAGTTTTCTTGCCGCTTGCAAATTTTGCATTTTGAGCGTAAGCACCAGCACCATTGCCAGCTAGATCGCCAGTTACAACTGCGTCAGTTAGGCTGTTTCCACCAAGGCGGTTTGCACCGTGGATGGATACACATGAAGCCTCGCCACCTACATAAATTCCAGGAATTTTTGTGCTCATATCATCAAATTTAGCTACCTCTATGCCACCCATTGAGTAGTGAGCTGTTGGACGGATAGGCACTGGTTGCCCGATTAGATCGATATTTTGGAAAAGCATGGCAGTATGGCGAATTTTTGGAAGCTTTTTCATAATAGTATCTTTGCCAAGGTGGCGAACGTCACAAAGCACATAAGCGCTCATGCCCTCACCAAAGCCTCTGCCTTCGCGAATTTCTGTCTCGATCGCACGAGCGACGACGTCACGAGGAGCTAGCTCCATCTTTTCGTGATAGTTTTTCATAAAACGCTCACCCTTGTTGTTTAACAAGTATCCGCCCTCGCCGCGAGCAGCTTCTGTGATTAGTGTGCCACCATTTTGAACGCCAGTTGGGTGAAACTGAAGCATCTCAGGATCTTCAAAACCAAGACCTGCTTTAAGCGCAGCAGCTATGCCATCGCCTGTTGCTATAAATGGAACTGATGTGCGGTTATAGAAAATTCTAGTGTATCCGCCAGTTGCGATGACAAGAGATTTGCAAAGAACTGGGTAAATTTGACCATCTTGAATGTTGCGAAGAACGACGCCTTCTACTTTGCCATCCTCAAGACCGATATCAAGTAGCTCATGATCCATTAGAAATTTAACACCAGCTGTGATAGCGTCGTCAAGACAGGCGTGCATCAAAATGTGGCCAGTTTTATCAGCTGCGTAGTTACAGCGTTTTTTGCTAGCGCCACCCATGAAGCGAAACGCAACATCGCCATTATCTTTACGGGACACGTCACCATTATCTATACGAGAAAAGAGCATGCCATTGTGGTCTAGCTCGTGGATGACTGCGCCTGCTGCCTCGCAAAATTTCACAACTGCATCTTGATCAGCAAGATAAGCCGCACCTTTAACTGTGTCATAAGCGTGAAGCTTGAAGCTGTCTCCATTGCTAAAGTCGGTAACTCCGTTTATGCCGCCCTCTGCCATACAGGTCGCATTGCGAGATGGCATCATCTTTGTAGCAACAACAACGGTTGAGTTTGGATATTGCTTGCGAACGGCTGTTGCTGCACGAAGTCCAGCACCGCCAGAGCCGATTATTAGCACATCAACAGATGGTAAGCCACTTTCATTGCCTTTTGGCAACTCACCAGCAAAAACATTGGTCGTACCAGCTGTTGTAGCTAGCGCACCTACGCTGATACAGGCACTTTGTAGAAATTCTCTTCTGGTAAATTTTTCACTCATTGATAACTTCCTATCTTAGTAAATTTTTAGCGTTTAAAACGCACCGCCAGTTCATTTCTTAATATTTTTTAAAACAACTATATTAATTAAATAATTAATAATAAAAGATTACATTAAATTTACTTAAAAGAAACATAAAGATTTATTTTAGGTTATATAGTGAGATTTGATAGCTAAAATCATTTAGTAAAAGACCATTTTATCGTATTTGTAGCTACTACTTATAAATTTATTATTTCGATAAAGATAAAAATAATATTATCGTGCAAAATATATTAATGAAAATATATAAAATGTTATAAAATAGCTAATTTTACGTATCTTTGAGGATATTACTTAAAATTAAATAAATAATTAAAACTAATAAATTTAAATGGGATAAAAATCGTATGATTATCAAAAATCATATAAATTTGTAAATTTTTGATAGCTAGAGAGTAAAATGATAGATAGCCCCGTAGTGTCTGACTGAGATGATCCAGTTTAAATTTATATCAAATATCTCAATGTCATTAAGGGAGGGATACCAGATATCGCTAAAAAATTTAGAGAGATCATCAAAGCGCAAAATATCAATGCTCTCAAATTTATTAAAATTTTATGCAAATTTCATTTGGTGTGGCGATGCTAAGCTCGCTAAAAGCGGTCTTGAGATCAAAATTTGCTTCGTCCGCATTAAAGCTATCAAGCCTGCTAATTTTATCTATCTTAAAAAACTCATCTATATCATCTAGGCTAAATTTATGAAGTAAATTTTCTCTTATCTTTAAGCACTCATCATATGGCAAGCTCCTAACTATCGGCATCTCAAAGCCATATTCTTTGCGGAAATTTTCTAGTTTTATTTGATCCATATTGGGAGGTTTTGGCTAAATTTAAATTTAGCCAAAAATTTATTTCAAAAGCTCTTTTGCGTATTTTAGACCTAGCTCGTAAGCTTTAGCATTTGCTTCTTTGACCTTAGCTGGTACGCTTGCTAACATCTCTTCACGCACTAAATTTTCATCCATACATTTACTCATAGCCACCGCCACGCCAAGAGCCACAACGCTTTGAGTGATAACATTTCCGACCTCGTCTTTTGCGATAGAGATGATAGGAATTTCATAAATTTTCCAGTGCTTTTTATCTTCGTCACTTACTTTTACCAAATTTGGCTCGACAACGATTGCACCGCCCTCTTTTACGCCACTTTTAAAGGCATCGTAGCTTATCTGCGCGGTGGCAAGCATAAAGTCTATCTCGCCCTCGTTTGCATAAGGGTATAAAATTTCCTTCTCATCAAGTATGATATCGACCTTCGTTGGACCCCCACGCACCTGAGATGTGTAGGTAGAGGCCTTCACGCCGTATCCACCTGCTTTTATCTTGGCAGCCGAGAGGATCTCGCCTGCTAGTATGACGCCCTGTCCGCCAACGCCGACAAATCTTAATTGTGACTTCATGCTAGCTCCTCAAAATTTATCGCTTCACCACTCATAGCAGCTTTTCTTACCTTGTCGTAAGCCTTGGTGTATTCGATCTTTTCTTCATCTTTGTGAAGCACGCCAAGTGGGAAAATGCCCTTTTTCTCCTCATCGCTTAACATGTCAAATTTGACCTTGCTAGTCGTGCGGCCCTTTATCCACTCTAAATTTTTCACCGCCTCGCCCATTTTGTTCTTGCGGCCTAAATTTATGTGGCAGTTTGAAAATACATCAAAAAAGCTGTATCCATCGTGGCTAAAGCCCTCTACAAAGAGCTTTGTAAGCTTCTCTGGCTCGATGACGCTACCGCGCGCGACAAAGCTAGCACCTGCAGCAGTTGCGAGCTTACAGGCGTCAAAGCTGGGATCGATGTTGCCGTATTGCGCTGTGACCGTCCACATGCCCTTTGGCGTGGTTGGGCTGGTTTGTGAGTTTGTTAGCGCGTAGATGAAGTTGTTTATGAGGATATGATTTAACCCGATATTTCGGCGGCATCCGTGTATCGTGTGGTTGCCTCCGATCGCTAGTCCGTCGCCGTCGCCAGTTACCACGATGACGTGCTTGTCTGGGTTTGCCATCTTTATGCCAGTGGCGTAGGCTACGGCTCTGCCGTGAGTTGTGTGAATGGTATTGCAGTCGAGGTATCCGCTAAAGCGGCCAGAGCAGCCTATGCCTGAGACTACGCAAACGTCGTTCATATCCCAGCCCATGGTGTCGATCGCGCGGATGAGCGCCTTTAGTATGACGCCGTCGCCACAGCCCCAACACCAAAGAGTAGGCATTTTATCTGTTCGTAAATATTTATCGTAATTAAAAGCCATAAATTTCTCCTATCTTCGCCTCGATTTCGCTTGGGCTTATCGGTCTGCCGTTTGCTTTTAGCAGTTTTGCAAAGTCATCTCTTAAGATGATCTTTGAAATTTCGCCACTATACTGACCTAAATTTAGCTCGCAGACTAAAATTTTATTAAATTTATTTGATATCTCTTTTAGCTTTTTAGCTGGAGCTGGAAAAAGTGTGAGTGGCTTAAACAGCCCTACTTTTAGCCCTTTTTCACGTAAATTTAATATCGCTTGCTTGGCTGAGAGAGCCACACTACCAAAAGCGATGATACAAATTTCAGCGTCATTTAGCATAAACTCTTCATAACTCTCGCACTCATCGGTGTGTAAATTTATCTTATCAAATAGCCTATTCATTGAGTATTCAACGATTTTTCCATCTTCTGTTGGAAAGCCAGTAGCGCCGTGATGAAGCCCAGTTATATGGTAGTGATAGCCTTTAAAGAAAGGATTTAGCGTAGCTGGCTCATCTGGTGCGGCCTCATAAGGTTTATACTCTTTTGGCTCGCCATTAAATTCTCTTCTTTTATAAATTTCTAGCTCGCTAATCTCTGGCAAACGCACCCTTGCTTGCATGTGGCCTATCGTCTCATCAAGCAATAACATAACTGGCGTCATAAACCTAGCTGCAAGGTTAAACGCTCGAACTGTCTGCGTATAGCACTCCTCTAGGCTGCTAGGCGCTAGCACTATCATATTTACATCGCCGTGAGTTGGGTTTTTAGCCTGCAAGATATCACCTTGTGCGACGCGGGTTGGCAAGCCAGTTGAAGGGCCACCGCGCATTACATTTACGATGACAAGCGGTATCTCAGCGATAAAGCCAAGGCCTATTTGCTCAGCCTTTAGTGAAATTCCGGGGCCTGAACTAGCAGTCATTGCCTTAGCACCACTCGCACTTGCGCCAAGAGAAACTGAAATTCCAGCTATCTCATCTTCCATTTGTATAAATGTGCCGCCATGTTTTGGCAAAAGCACGCTTAGCTCGTGGGCAATTTCGCTACTTGGAGTGATCGGATATCCGCCAAAGAAGTTACAGCCGCACTCGACCGCAGCCCTTGCTACTAGGGCATTTCCAGTTGATACTAGCTCTCTCATGCGCTCTCTCCAAGCTTTGCAAATTTATTTGCCTTTACGGCAACAGCTCGCTCTTTGCTCTCAGGCGTTAGCTTTGCAAATTTAAAGCCTTTTTCAGCCACATAAATGGCAAAATCAGGACAGTGAAGCTCACAGTCGCGACAGCCTATGCATGAGTCAGCATAGACGACCTCTATCATCTTACCAAGCACCGCCTTTGGCTCAAGCCTCATCGCTAGCACACCAGCTGGACAGTAGCTCACGCAGACATCACAGGCCTTACACCTGCTCTCATCGACCCAAACAGGTACATTTTCTTTTATTATCATCTATATTCCTAATCCAAATTTTCTTTTAAAAATTTAATGTTTTTTCTAATATCAGCTTCGCTTTTACTTAGCTGCTCTTGCTCACTTTCATTTATATTTAGCTCTAAAATTTCTTTTAAGCCCTCGCGTCCAAGCCTTACTAGCCTGCCGCAACTTAGCTCATCATCAAGAAGCACGCTAGCACTTAAAATTTCATCACTCTTACCTATTATCGCTTCACACATCTTCACAACCGCAGCTGCTGGTGCGTAGTAAGCTGAAGTGCCAAGGAGCTTAACGATCTTTGCGCCACCTGTGCTTGTCTCTTTTTTAAGAGTTGCTAGCTCATTTTCGTTTAAATTTTCGCTAATGTTACTAGCAGATACGATCATCTCGTCGTTGTGAGCGCCAATTATCTTTGTCTTTAGCTCTTTTGCATCTTTATATTTTAGAAGCGCTAGCTCATATCTGCATCTTGCCCCATCAAGCTCACCAGCCATGCCGATCACTTTATTTTTGCTAAAACCACTAAATTTATGAGCCGTCCAGACCATCACATCAAGCGGATTTGTCACGACGATTATCACCGCATTTGGTGCAAATTTTGCGATATTTTGAGCTGTTTGTTTTACGACTACGGCGTTTTTAAGGAGCAAGTCCTCTCTTGTTTGACCCTCTTTTCTTGGGCTTCCAGCAGTTACCACTACGATATCACTGCCCTCTATTAGCATAAAGTCATCGCCACCACAAACAATAGTTTTAGCATTAAAAACGCAGCTTGACTGAGCTAGATCGATTGCTTTTGCACGTGCCACATCACCAAATATATCTACAAGCGCGATCTCATCGCAAACTTCTCTCATACAAAGCGCATAAGCTATGCTTGCACCGACGTTTCCTGCTCCGACTATACTTATTTTCATTTTCTCATCCTATTATTTGATTTAAAATTTCACTTGGTCTCATGACCTCATTAGCTCTTACTTCATCTGGTAGGTAGTATCCGCCAAATTCCACGTTTACACCATCTTTTTCTCTGATCTGCTTTAGAATTTCGCTCTCGTTTTTCTCTAGCTCGTCTGCTAAATTTTCAAAGATTTTGCTTAAAATTCCGCCACTTTTTGCCATCTCTCTCGCCCAAAATAGCGCTAGATAAAAGTGCGACTCTCTGGTATCAAGAGTAGCGTTTGGCGTTTTGTTTTCGTCCAAATAGCTAGCAACGGCTCTATTTAGCGCGTCACTTAGCTCTTTTGCCTCTTTTTTTTGCCTAAAAAACGCTAGATGTTCAAGCGAAGCACTAAGCGCTAAAAACTCGCCTAAGCTATCCCAAAGCAGGTGATTTCTCTCTTTTAGCTCTTTTACAAGCGTCGGAGCCGTCCCACCAGCTCCCGTCTCAAACATCGCTCCACCAGCAAGCAAAGGCACTACTGAGAGCATTTTTGAACTGCCACCTAGCTCAAATATCGGGAAAAGATCGGTTAGATAGTCTCTTAAAACGTTGCCAGTGACGCCTATGACGTCTTTGCCAGCTCTTATTGCTTCAAGCGATTTTTTAGTTGCTTGCTCGTAGTTTAAAATTTCAAATTTTACGCCAGCGCTAGCAAATTTCTCTCTAAATCTTTCAAATTTAGCTATCAAATTTCTATCATGAGCACGGCTACTATCTAGCCAAAAAATAAGCTCATCTTTTGAAATTTCGCCTCTTTTTAAAGCTAGCTCAAACCACGCATTTATCGCATCTTCTTTTGCCTGCGTCATCCTAAAAATGTCGCCCTTTTTGACGCTAAATTTAAAAACGTTCTCGCCAGCCTCATCAAAAACTACAAATTCTCCGTCTTCTTTTGCGATAAAAGTCTTATCGTGGCTGCCGTACTCCTCGGCCTTTTTAGCCATTAGCCCCACGTTTGCTACGCTGCCTATGCTGCTTACATCAAGCGCACCATGCTCCTTAAAGTCCGCTACGCAAGCCTCATAAACCCTAGCGTAAGTTCTATCTGGGATCATGCAAAGCGAGAAATTTAGCTCGCCACTTCTATCTTTTACCTTGCCAGAGTTTCTAATGAGCGCAGGCACGGAGGCATCGATGATGACGTCATTTGGCACATCAAAGTTGCTGGCATTTTCATTTAGCGCCCAAATTTTTGCTTTTTTGCTCAAAATTTCATCAAATTTAGCCAAAATTTCATCTTTATTTTTAAGCTGCGAAATTTTAGAAAACATATCTTTTAAGCCGTTTTTAGCCTCCACACCGTGAGCTTTAAACTCCTCACCAAATAGCTCAAAAACCTCTTTAAAATAGCTTTTTATCGCGTGAGCAAAGATGACTGGATCGCTAACTTTCATCATCGTGCATTTTAGATGCAAGCTCAAGGTCACACTCTCTTTTTTTGCCTCTTCAAAACAGCTTTCATAAAATTTATCAAGCTCATCTACACTTAAATATGTGGCATCAACTATTTCGCCGCTTTGGATGGCAAGCTCTTTTAAAAGCTCTTTTTTGCCATCCGCACTTATGAAATTTACATAAAATTTCTCATCTTTACTAGTGATAATTGAGCGCTCATTCTCATAAAAATCGCCCTTTTGCATGTAGCAAATTTTTGTCTTATTTGTCTTATCCCAGTCGCCATTGCTGTGAGGATACTTCTTGGCAAATTCTTTAACCGGTGGCAAGACTCTTCTATCTGAGTTTCCTTGCCTAAGCACTGGATTTACTGCACTTCCTAGCACTTTTTGGTATTTTTTAGCGATCTCTTCGTCGTAGTCTGTTATGATCTCATCTGGATAAAAAGGCACGTTTATGCCTTTGCTTCTAAGCTCCTCAATAGCCGCTTTTAACTGAACGAGCGTGGCTGAGATGTTTGGCAGTTTTATGATATTTGCCTCTTTGTGACTGGTCAGCTCGCCTAAAAGCTCCAGCTCATCGGCCTTATTTAGTCCAAGCTCTTTGCTAAAAAGAGATAAAATTCTCCCAGCTAGGCTAATATCGGCCCTAGTTATGCTAATGCCGGCACGTGATAAAAAGCTCTTTACGATAGGAAAGAGAGAGTAGCTTGCAAAAAGCGGTGCTTCGTCAGTTTTTGTCCAGATAATGTCACTCATTTTAGCCCTTTTAATTTTTTAAAATTTATCACTTTCTTTATTAAATCTCGTTGTATTTTAGGCATTTGCTGCAAATTCTAGCTCTATTTTCCTATATTTTGGTTGTGCTCGCTTAAGGTTTTTGAAAAAATGTGTTTTTTTGCCTTTTTATCAAGCACAAAGTATAAATAATCGCTCTTTGCAGGGTTTATCGCCGCCTTGATCGCACTTATCGAGACGCAGCAGACTGGACTTGGTGGAATGCCGTCGTTTAGATAGGTATTAAACTCGCTCATATCGCTTCTTATGCGTTCAGCCGTGATCACATCGTGTGAATAAATTCCGTAGTTTAATGTGCCGTCCATTTGCAACCTCATGCCCTTATTTAGGCGGTTATAGATGACGGAAGCCACAAGTGGCATCTCAGCGTCGTTTGCCGCTTCCTTTTGAATGATCGAAGCGATCGTTAAAATTTTAAACCATTTTTTCTCGTTGTATTCGCCAAAAATTTTATTGCTGATCTCGCTTTGAGCCTTTTTTGATGAATTTACAAGATAAAAAGCAAGGTGCCTTTCGCTGATACCTATTGGAATTTTATATGTATTTGGCATCAAAAAGCCATCACTCACTGGAGCAAGGGCGTTATATTCGCTATTTAGTTTTGCTCCGTCAAGTCCTAGCTGGGCGGCGATCTGGTTTAAAAAAACGATAGTCGTTTCGCCTGGTATTAGCGTTATCTCGGTTAAAGCCGCTTTTGACTTTGCGAGTTTTTTTAAAAAATCAACCCTTGAAATTTTATCTTGACCGATCTCTATCCAGCCAGATTGCGGAGAGCCGATAAAAAGTATAGCGTACTTGTCTATCACGCTTAAGTTAAAGTTGCGATTAGCTAAATAAGATATAATCTCGCCCACACTTCCCTTTGGTATAAAAACGACCTTGCTTGTGTTTATAGGGCGTGCCAAATAGACAAAAATACTTAGGAAAATGATGGCTACGATATCAAAAAAAATGTCTAAATATGGCTTTTTCATAAAATTTTTTATCATCTTGATTCTTTCATTTATCTTACTTTTAAAATACGGCATAAAAATTAACGATTTCGAGTTTTACGGCGTAAAATTGGAGCAATTATATATAAAATTAGATAAAAAAATAATTGCAAGAGCAAAGCAGATAAGGCTTCCAAATTTTAAGAAAGAGAGCAAGCAAAAAAGCAGCAATGAGCGCCTTTTAAATCTTAGTAAAAGCGTAGATTTTATAGATACGATTTTTCAAGAAATTTCACTTGAAAATGTGCAAATAGGAGATGATTTTAAACTAAAAATTCTATTTTTAGATGATATATTTTTTGTTGATAGCCCTTATTTAAATGTGGATATTAAATTCCAAAACGAACAGCAAGACGGAATAGACCTTTTTAGTATTAGAAATTTAAGCTTTAAGGATTTTAACGTCAGCATTAGCGGCGAAGGGAGTGCAGATTTTGATAAAAATGACTATAAATTTGAGGGAAATTTCACTTCTCATGAGCTGCATGGTAAGCTAAATTTTGCCCTAAAAGATACATTTTTAACCTACAAAGCTTACGATGTCGAGGCTGGAAGCATTAAAAACTTCATTGATGAGCTTGATAGACGCATAGAGCTAAATGGTGAAGTTAAAAACTGGATATATGGATACATCGTTGCTGATGATTACGAGCTAAAAGAGATAAATGGCAAGGCTGATCTAGCTAAAAATGACTTTTATCTAAATGATCTAAATGCCACCGCAAATACTAAAAATTTGCTTGTTAAATTTGAAAAAGACTTGCCTGCCGTAAATGTAGGCGAGGCAAATATCACGCTTAAAAACTCAAAGCTTAAATTTGATCTTATTTCGCCTATTTACAAGGGCAAAAAACTTGATGGCTCAAGCGTTGTGATAAATAATATCTTTGATGAGAAAAGCGCAAATTTAGAGCTACTTATAAAGACAAAATCAATTTATGATGAAGCTATAAATGAGATATTAAAAGCCTATAAAATCATCGTGCCAGTAAGGCAGCTTAGCGGAAAAATGGATGCTAGCTTAAAAATTTTGATAAAGCTTGATGAGAAAAGCTTAGAAAATTTTGATGAAAAAAGCGTCATTGCAAATGGAGAATTTAAGCTAAGTGACGCGGTTTTAGAGATTGTTGGAAGTAAATTTAATGCTAAAAGCGCCCTTGTAAAGCTCATAAATACGACGAATTTAAACATCGATGCTACTGGCTTTGGGCTTGAGTTTTTTAAAGCAAATGCTAAGGCTGATATAAATTTACAAAAAAGTACTGGCGAGATAAAAGGCGTGATAGAAAGCTTTGATCTAAAAGAGAAAAATGATGAAATTTTAACCTTTAAAAATGAGCCATTTAGCGCATTTTTAGACTTTAGCAAGGCTGGTGAAACTTTGCTTAAGATAGAGCCATTTGGGCTTGATATGAGCTTTGGCAGTGAAAGTAAAATATCAACAAAAAATAGTAAATTTTTCATAGAGAGCTCACCTGTTTTAAAGCAAAACGGCGTGCGTGGTTTTGATGAGCTTAGTATAAAAAGTAAGGATTTTACTGATCTTGAAATTTTTGCCAAAGAGGCAAACTTTGATTTGCCGTTTTTAGATAAAAATGGCTCAAAATATGAAAACGATGATCTTAAAATTTTAGTCTCAAAAGCTGGTGTGAAGGTAGATAGCGCAAGTAAAAAGCTAAGCCTAGACATAAAAGAAAAAGCCATAAACGTAAAAACTAAAGATCTAAATTTGCTAGTGCTTGACGATAACAAAACCAGCGAGCAAAGTACGCCGCTTGAGCTTTTAGCAAAAAATGGCGATATCATTTTAAGGGATCTAAACAAGACCTTGCCATTTGCTAGCTTTAGCGCCGAGAAAAAGGGCAAAAGTACCTCGCTAAATGGGCTGGCGCAGCAAGGAAGAGTTGGCTATTTTAACGATGAAAAGAGTATAAATTTAGACGCAACCGACATAAGCGGAGAATTTATCAACGACCTTTTTGGCATCAAGAGCTTTGAAGGCGGTAAATTTCGCCTAAAAATGCTTGGAGAAAATACGAAAAATTTCAAGGCTGAGGTGAGATTTTTTGATACTTTTTTAAAAGATTATATCTTTTATCAAAGACTGCTTAGCTTTTTAAACTCGGTTCCATCGCTTCTTAGCTTTAAAACACCTGATTTTAACGACAAAGGCTTTACCGTTAAAAATGGTAAAATTTTACTCACTAGAAATGGCGATATGATCGAGTTTTTAGCGATTGAAATGATAGGCACAAGTGCTGATATCGGCGGACGTGGTACGATCGATCTAAAGAGTAAAAAGATAAACATCGACCTTGAGCTAAAGCTACTAAAAGATGCTAGCAGTATCATTGATAAAATTCCACTAGTAAATCAAATAATCCTTGGCAAGGACCGCTCGCTCTCAACCGTCATCGCCATACGTGGCACTACCGATAAGCCAGAGTACTCAACGCAGATCTTGCAAGACGCCCTGCTCTCGCCACTAAAGATAATAAGAAACGTGATTCAGGCTCCGTTTTTGATATTTGAGTAGTTTAAATCTGCAACGCATGGAAATTATAGAAAAATTATTGGCTGCTTCTAAAGCCAAGAGTGGTGCTCATTTTTGATTATTTTTATTATCCTCGGCTCGCAAAGCGCGTAAAAAGGATATCGAAAGCTAAAGATCAAGGTTTTGGTAGCTATTTTTTGATACTAGTGCTATTAAAATATTTTGACAAAAAGCATAAAATTTTGCGTATTATAATACGCAAAATTTACTTCATCTCAAGGCGCATAAGATACATATCCTCGCCGTCAGTTACCTTTAAATTTTGGCTTTTACACTTTGGACAGGTGAAGTCATTTTCATTAAGCTCCCCGCCAAATCCACACTCCAAACACTCGATCACAATGCCTTGTAAATTTATGACAAGCTCAGCGTTTTCGCAGATCGTGCCAGCCTTATAAACATCAAATGCACTCTGCAAATAATGAGGCTCCACTCCGCTTAAACGGCCAACTTTTATCTCGATCTTGCTTATCTCTTTTGCGTTTTCTTTGGCGGCATTTTTCTCGCAAAGGCTAACTAAATTTTGAACGATACTAAGCTCGTGCATTAGCAAATCCTTGGTAGTAGCTCGCCCTTTGGCGGCTCGAGAAATCTTCTTGATTTATAGGCGTTTTCGATGATGACGCGCTCGTTTTTAGCCTCCATTACCTCGCCTATTATCATCGCGTTTTTATCAAATTCTCTTAAAATTTTAAGTGTATCCTCGGCCTGGCTCTCATCAACCGCCATCACAAAAGTACCCTCATTTGCAAGCTCATAAGGCTCAAAACCAAACAGTTCACAAACGCCCATCACTTCGTCTGCGACCTTGATATTTTCTTCAAAAACCAAGATGTCAAATTTGCTAAATTTAGCCCACTCATTTAGCACCGCACTTAGTCCGCCTCTAGTCGCATCGCGCATAGTTTGTGGTTTTATGCCAGCGCTAAATAGCTTTAAGACAACCTCTTTTAGGCTCTTGCAGTCACTTTTTAGATCAAGCCCAAGCTCAAATTCTTCTCTTGCAGCAAGCACCACGCCTCCGTGTCTGCCAACATCTCCAGAGATTAAAATTTTTGCCCCTGCTTTTAAATTTTTAAGCTCCACGCCCTCGCAAACTATCTCGCCGATACCTGCTGTGTTTATGAAAATTTTGTCACATTTGCCTTTTGGCACGACCTTTGTATCGCCACAAACCACGCTCACGCCGCTCTCTTTGCAAGTTTTTGCAAGCGAGCCAAGCACACGCTCGAGCTCTTCTATACTAAGCCCCTCTTCGATGATGAGCGAGCAGCTTAGGTATTTTGCACTTGCTCCAACCATCGCTAGGTCGTTTATCGTACCGCAAGCCGCGATCTTACCGATGTCGCCGCCGTTAAAAAAAATAGGAGTTACCACAAAGCTATCAGAGCTAAATGCGATCTTGCCGTTTAAATTTAGTATCGCTGAGTCGTTGCTCTGCCTTAAAATTTCGTTATCAAAAATTTTAAATATCGTCTCGTTTATAAGCGAGTTCATCTCCTCGCCGCCGCCGCCGTGGCTTAGCATTATCTTTTTCATTAAATTCCTTAACCAACTCTTGCATATTTAAAATATGCCGCACAAGCGCCCTCGCTTGAGACCATGCACGATCCTATCGGATTTTGCGGATTGCAAACTTTACCAAAGACTTTACACTCTGTTGGCTTTGCTAACCCTCTTAAAATTTGCCCGCAAATGCAAGCCTTGCTCTCGCCAGCGCTCTCTACACTGCAGTCAAACTGCACTCTAGCATCAAGATAGGCAAACTCATCTTTTAGCTTCATGCCGCTTTGCGCTATCTCGCCAAGTCCTCTCCAGACAAAGTCGCACGGCTCAAAATACTTAGCTATGAGCTCTTTTGCCTTGAGGTTGCCCTCTTCTTTGACCGCCCTTGCGTACTCGTTATAGACTTCATAAGTGCCTGCGTTTTGCTGACGGACTAAATTTAGCACACTTGCCATGATATCAAGTGGCTCAAAACCACTAATGGCGATTGGTCTTTTAAATTCGCTCGCTAACTCTTTATAAATTTTACTTCCAGTGATGACGCTCACGTGACTTGGTCCCAAAAATGCGTCTATCCTCACGTTTTCATCGCTCATTATAGCTCTAACTGGTGCTGGGACGGTTACGTGATTTATGTGAAAATATAAATTTTTAATGCCCTCTTGCACCACTTTTTCAACTAAGTTTGCGCTCATCGGCGTCGTTGTCTCAAAGCCGATCGCAAAAAATATGACCTTTTTGTCTGGATTTTGCTTAGCGATATTTAGCGCATCAAGTGGCGTGTAAAGTGCCCTTATATCGTGTCCCTCGCCGCGAAGCTTTTGCAAGCTTGTCTTTGAGCCAGGCACTCTTAGCATATCAGCTAGCGTGCAAAAGATCACATTCTCCATACTAGCTAGCTTACAGGCCTCGTCTATGCGGCTCTTTGGCATCACACAGACCGGACAGCCTGGTCCGTGGACGAAATTTATATGCTCTCCAACTAAGCTTGGCAGTGCAAATTTCATAATGCTATGCGTGTGTCCGCCGCAAATTTCCATGATATTTAGTGGCTTTGTGCTCTCTTTTTGGATGAGCTTTGAAAGGGCTAGGATTAAATTTTTATCGCGAAAGTCATTGATAAGATCCATCAAATTTTCCCCGCGTTCATATCATCAGCGATCTTTTGATAGACCTCTAAGCTCTCAAGCGCAAACTGCGTATCGATCTTTTGCATAGCGTAACCAACGTGGATCAGCACATATTCGCCAACTTTTACCTCTTCAGAGATGAGATCTAGGCTTACCTTTCTAGTAACACCCAGAGTCTCAACGGTGGCAACGTTATTTTCATCTATTTCTATTACTTTTGAAGGGATCGAGAGGCACATTATCTTAGCTCTTTTTTAAATTCCAAATAGCTTATCCACTTATCGATGCCTTCGCCTGTTTTGCTGTCTATCACAAAGATATCAACCTTTGGATTTAGCTTTCTAGCGTCATTTTTCACTCGCTCGATGTCAAAGTCAAAGTGTAGTGCAAGCGAAGCTTTTGTAATGAGAAGCACGTCAGCAGCCCTAAACATCACTGGATATTTGCTCACCTTATCATCACCCTCTGGCACTGAAAGAAGTACAGCATTAAAGTGCGAGCCAACATCGTAGCTTGCAGGGCAAACTAAATTTCCAACATTTTCTATAAAGACTAGATCAAGCTCTTTTAGTGGCAAATGATGAAGCCCTTCATGCACCATAAATGCGTCCAAGTGACAGGTCTGACCTGTGCTTATCTGATGAGCCTTTGCGCCAGCTTTTACTATGCGATCAGCATCTTGATTTGTCTCTAAATCGCCCTCTACAACGCCTATTTTAAACTTACCAGCCTTTATCATAGCTTCTAAAAGCGTGGTCTTACCAGCACCAGGACTACTCATTAAATTTACACAAAGTATCTTTTTCTCATCAAGATGAGCTCTATTGTGGGCGGCCTCTTTATCGTTTTCAGAGAGAATTTTCTCTATCACGTCTATGGTTTTACTCTCGTTTAGCACAGGGTGTGCGTGAGCCTCGTGGCTATGTTCGTGCGCGTCATGAGCGTGATCTGTATATCCATCATGAGTGTGTGGGTGCGAGTGAGTGGTGCCATCAGCGTGAGTGTGAACGTGGGCGTGATTACCCATTGAACAACCGCAATCTTTACACATTTTTTCATCCTTTTTTATTAATTTATGGAGATTTTAACTCTTAAATTTAAAAATAAAATTAAAATTTAGGAGTTTTTGCAAATAGATCAAAATTAATTAATTTATTTAAATTTTTATTTAAATTTAAAAATATAAATGAAATTTGCACAAGAATTTTGACTAATTTTACTTTACTCTTTTTGCCTAATCTCATCCAACTTATCAAAATTTTTCATCACCAAGTAGTTTTTTACTATTTTTTTGGGCATTCTTTTGGATTATTAGATCCTTTAGTCTAGCTTTGCCATTATCCATCACCATCAAAACCGCATACGCATCAACGTCTTCTTCTCTCATTTCATCTTCAGTATTAGCTGCACTATCAGGCGACATATAAAAGTGCTCTATGCCGTATTTTACGAGCGAGTAACCGTCATATCTGCCAGCTAAAAAGACTCCATTATCTGGCTTGCTTATACTAAATTTAGCAAAGCTGTAGGTGCCATTAACATCTGGCTTTAAAACAGCATAAATTCTAGCCCCATCTCTTACTCTCTCATCGTATTGGTCGATATAGCGGTCATCTTTATCATTTTCGTCAAAATTTCTTGAATGAAAATTTGAAAATTCATAGTTTAAATCAACATAATTTCCGCGAAAAAGATCTCTTGGATCGTAAAGACTTACCCTTACTCTTACCTCTTGTCCAAAATAAAGTGGCATAAGCGCGTAGCCAAGCATAATGCCAATAAGCGAAATTTGAAAAATTACAGCTACTATTAAGACTTTTATCTTCATTTTTTACGTCCTTTTCTAGCGACAATTAGCACTATGAAAGCAAATACCATAAATAGCGCCGTAGCACCAATATAATCACCTATTAGCTGGAAATACCTCACGGCCGCAACCAAAAATATCATACAAAGACCTAGTTTTAACTCACCTTTTTTGATAAGGACTGCAGCTGTTATGATATTTGCGAGCGAAAAAAATATATTTGCGTAGCCAGGCCCGTAGCTAAAGACAAATGGCAACGACACGAGCAATGCCCCAAGCAGCAAACCACTCTTGTTTTTTTCTTTAAAAAATAGTGCAAAATAAGCAACACTAAATAGGATAAAGACAAAGCCAAAATTGCTTTTAAAAAACGACTTCACAAACCAAAACTCTTCATCTCCAACCTCAAATAAATTTCTTTCTTCAAATAAAAATAGACAAAATAGCAACACAAAAACGCCAAAATTTTTACCAAATTCTTTTGTAAATGCGCCAAGCCCTGCTCTGAATTTATCTAGTAGCGGCGAAATACTAATAAGTAAAAGCGCATAAGATAGCGATACGATCGCAACCATCGGAAGTCCAAACAAAAATCCATAATCAAATATCGCCCTAATACCACTAATGTAACCGCAAAATGAAATGATGTATATAAAGATATCTATAAAAAGCACAAAAGCAAGCCATTTTGAGTCGTCTTTGTAAAGCGTATATGCGCCAAGTACTATAAAAATGATAAAGCCAAAACCAAAGTCGCCCTGATAAGCTATCATAAAAAACCAAACTGTCGCAAAGATAAGACTTTGGGCTACTAGCACACCTTTTTTAATAGCAAAAGAAACCGCAAATGCTCCGATACTCCAAAGCAAAATACCACCGCTTGGCTCATCGCTAATGTTATAAATTTGGGCAATAAGTGCAATCGCCGCACCAAAGCAGAAATTTCCAAGAAAAAACATCGCCGTTGATAGATTTTCCTTTCCCTTTGCAAGATAGTAAATTCCACCAAAATTTACAAGCCCAAGTACAAACAACACAAGTGCTAAACGTCCTAGTCTTGGTATCTCTTCCCAGTTTGCACCAACGAGCGTAAAAAAGGCTAGCGCAAAAAAGAGATATGCTACGAGTTTTAAGACAAAACTTATCTTGTCACTATGAGCATCAGGATCGATGTCGTATAAATTTGCTATTTTTATAGCGGTCTCTTTATCGACTATACCGTCGCTTTGCCACCGATCCAGCTCTTTTGCTAGAAAAATTCTATTTAAAAAGTTCATTATTCACACTCTCTTTTATAAGATATACAAAATACCAAATTTCTAGCCAGTGTCTTAAATGCCGTATTTATGTCCATTGACACTGCCTTAGTCTTTCAACAAAAAAATATAATTGTGATTTAAAATATAAAAAAATACAGAAGCTAAAATGCCACCGATGATAAAAATTTTTAGCAAGGTAGCTTGGGCCAGACCCCTAAGCTTTACTTTTAAAATTTCTCGCTTAAATCTAAACCCAAGCAAAAAGAAAAAAACGGCCATCAAACTATCATTTACCAAAAGGATAAGGGGCTTTTGTATCGGCGATTTGCCAAAATTTAGCCTTGTATCGATTTGTAAAAATGAGTTATAAAAACTGCTTAAAAAAATATTTTCAAAGATAAATGCCACTAAAGCAGCAGCGATAAGAAAGATACCACCGCTAGCTTCACCTATAAAAAAATCCCAAAAATTCCTAAAACACATAAAGACCCTTAAAAAACTAAAACCTAGGAATAGCTGCCCTTGTGAGTTTAGAAAATTTTACACCCTTTAAGCCGGCGATCCTTTCAGCAAAGCGTTCAATTTTGCCAGCCTCGCCTCTTATTGAAATCGTTTCTAAGCAGTTATGATGATCGACATGAACATGGTTTGTACAGATGATTTTCACATCAGAGCTATGCTCTATATCCATCTTTTTATTCACCAAATCGTTGTGATGATGCATATAAATGAGCGTCAAAACCCCGATCAACTCCTCACTAGCGTCCTTCCAGCTATCACTTACGATCTTTTCGCGTATCAAATCCCTCGTAAATTCGCTCCTAGAAGCGTAGCCTTGTTCGCTAACCTTTTTATCTAGTTCGTCTAGTAACTGACTAGGTAAAGAAACACTAAAACGTATAACACTATCCATTTTCTGCTCCTTTCTCGTTTGATTACCGTTTATAATCATTATACATCACTTATTAGAAAATGTGGATAAATAATAATAAATTTGCCCTAAATTTACGTTAGAATCGTTGCTACAGAATTTTTTATTGATATGAAATTTCAAATTTACTTTAGTAAATTTTTTGTAAATAAGTTCGAGTAAAGTCTTATTTTGAAAAACTCCGCCGCTTAGTAAAATTTCCATTTTTTCTTTTTTTGAAATTTCAAAAATAATATCAGCCAAGCCATTTATAAATGCCGTTGCAGCCACTCTTGGCTCATCTTTTAAAGCACTTTTAAAAGCCTCTTTAAAGCCGATCACTCCATTGTCTAGGCTAAATTTATAACACACATCTAAATTTTTATCATAAAGCGCTTCAAGCCTCATACCACTCTCGCCCTCAAAACTCGAGTGAAAAAGCCCACAAATAATCGCTCCAAATGCGTCAAATATCCTACCAACCGAGCTAGTCTTTATTAAGTTTAATCCTTTTTGCTCCATTTTTTTAAAATTTGCAAGCATTTTTTCATCAAAATTTACTAAAAATTTACCAGCTTCGTCCTCAAGAGAGTATTTTAAAATAATAGAATATGCGATTAGATAAATATTTTTGATGCTGTTTTCGCCCCCAAATAGGCTAAATTCATCAAAATGATAAACTCGCTCGTAATTCTTTTTATCTAGCCTAAAGACCTCGCCACCCCAAATTTTGCCATCTTCCCCGTATCCAGTGCCGTCAAAACAAAAGCCAATGTACTTTTTATCTGCTAGATCGTTTTCAAAGATCACGCTTAGCAAATGTGCGTAGTGGTGCTGAAGATGAACTAGCTCAAAGCCCTGATCCTTTGCCCATTTTGTATTTAAAAAATTTGGATGCAGATCGGCTATGACCTTGTCGATTTTTAGATCATAAGTCGTTTCAAAGAGTCTAAAAATGTCTTTAAACCTATCAAAAGTCGCCACATTTTTAAGATCTCCTATATATGGGCTAACCATTAAAAGGCCGTCTTTGTAAATACAAAATGAGCTTTTTAGCTCCGCTCCAAGGGCTAAAAATGTCCCTTTTTGCTTAAAATTTGTATGGATAAAATTTGGATTTAAGCCACGGCTCGTTCTTGTGAAAATTGTCTCATCACCAACGCAAAATGCGATACTATCGTCACTCGGTGAGTAAATTTCTCGGTCGTGATCAAGGTAAAAGTCTATGACATCACCTAGCTTTTCTCTTAGTTCGCTCTCATCTTTTATCACAACTTCGCCTGAGATATTCGCGCTAGTTGCGATGATGTCGTGCTCTAAATAATCAAAAAGCAAAAGATGTATGCCACTAAATGCGAGCATGACGCCAAGCTTGTTTAAATTTGGTGCGACGCTTTTTGCGATATTTGAGCCGTTTTTTGCTTCAAGTAAGACGATTGGCTTTAAATTTGAGTTAAGTAGCTTTGCCTCTGCCTCTGAAATTTGCGCTATCTCTCTAGCATTCTCTAAATTTTTACTCATCAGAGCAAAGGGCTTGCTTGGACGGTGTTTTCTAGCTCTTAGCTCGCAAACTGCGGCTTCGTTTGTCGCGTCACAAACCAAATGAAAGCCACCAAGCCCTTTAATGGCTAAAATTTTGCCCTCGTTTATGAGCCTAGCCGCCTCTTTGGCTGCTTCGTTTTTACTAGCCAAGACTTTACCAAATTTATCTTTTAGATAGAGTTTTGGTCCGCAGTTTGGGCAAGAGATCGGCTCTGCGTGGTAGCGGCGATTAAGTGGGTCTTTGTATTCGCCCCCACAAAATTTACACATTTTAAACTCATTCATCGTCGTATTTACCCGGTCATAAGGCAACGCTTTGATGATGGAAAATCTTGGTCCGCAGTTGGTGCAGTTTATAAATGGATATTTGTAGCGTGGATTTGTGGAGTCATAAAACTCGCGCAAGCAGTCATCGCAAAGTGCGTAATCAGGCAAGATAGGCGCTTGCTTAGTTGCTGACTTTGAGGCGATGATCTCAAGCTTTTCATAAATTTTATCTATCTTAATCTTCTTAAGCTCATCGATCCTAGCAAGGGCTGGTAGCTTCTCATAAAGCTCTTTTTCAAAAGCCAAAAAGCTAGCCTCTTCGCCGCTAAAATTTAGCTTCACGCCCTCGTCGTCGTTGTAAATTTCACCAACTAGCTTAAAATTATGCGCCAAAGTATAGACAAAAGGTCTAAAGCCCACACCTTGAACTAAACCCTTGATCTCATATCTAAAGCTTGATCTCAACGCCAAATCCGGGGTCAAAATTTGTTTTTATATTTGGGTTTAGGTGCTTTTTTATCAAGTTGCTAACTACCTTATTATAAAATAAATCCCCGCTTAAAGTAACATTTTTGATATTAAATTTATCTCGTTTTTCATAGCTAAAATCGCTCAAAAAGTGCGCCAAAGACTCGGTGCAACCAAAGCTGATGTTCTTCTCTCCAGCGCCAGCAAGGACAAACGAAATGATACTTTTTACAAACTTAACCCCGTCTAAACCAAAGTCATCTTTCATCTTGTAATCGATCCTAACGCCCTTTTGACCGCTAAAATCACTTGCCATAAGGAGCAAATTCTCCCCTGCTTTTTTAAAGTCATCACTTAAGCCAAGTATGCGCCCAGCTATGCAAAACAGCGAGAAAAAGCTAGCATTTGAGCTAAATTTACCACTTGGTAAAGTATGCTCTTTGCTGAAATTTTCAAGTAGCCTTTCGCCGCCCTCCTCGGCTCTTATGAGCTCATAAATTTCTTCAAAGCTACTAAATTTTGGCAAAAATAGAAGCTGTGTTTTGCTTGATTTTGAAAGTAGGCAAATTTCGTCATCACTAAATTTGCTAAATTTTAGCCCCAAAGCTATATCGCTAAAATTACTAAGCTCAAATTCCTCGTTTTTTGTATAGAAAAATGGGCTTAAAACTGCGCTACTTTCAAGCAAAGTAAGCCTTGAAAGAGCGTTTTTTTGCTCCTTTACTTTAACGCTTAAAAAGCTAAAATTTTCTTTATTTAGCTGCTCGCAAATGGCGTAAAGAAAAAGGTCATTTGGTGCCATCACGTCAAAAAATAGCGGCGCATCCTCGTGATTTTGTCTATAAATGGCTGTCGTCTTTAGTGCTAAAAGTGGCTTTTCAAAGCTAGCTAGAAATGTCAAAACTCTATCATCGGCGATAAAAATTTTTGGTAGCTGCTTTAAATTTACAGGCATCAAGAAATTTGCGTCAAAATTTACACCAAGAGAAATTTCATATAAATTTTTATCTTGCTCTATGCAAACGCCCTTGCCGTTTTTTAACAAATTTAGGCAAGCTTTAAGCTTTTCATTAAAATTATCGAGCGTTATCTCGCCCTCAAATTTACTCTCACACAGCACACCACTTTCATTTAAGATAGCCTTTTCGCTAGCCAAAAATGTACTCGCTTGAGTCGGAGTTAGGCCGCCAAATTTTATCTCATTTATCTTGCTATCTTCGTCAAGCTCACTTGCAGCCAAGACTTCACTGTGCTTTATAAAAAGACTAAATGGCAAGAGCGTACTTGCTTTATTTGCCACGCTCTCAAGCTCACTGGCATCTCCACTTACCTTTAGACAAATTTCATCTTCTTTGCACTTTAGACTATGAGATAGATCACCAGCAAGCAAGCGTAAAAATGGCGCTAGAAACGAAGCGTCTTTGTGACAAGTAAATTTAAAAGCAAGTATCATTTTAAACCTTTTTTGGCGTATTCATCAACGATATCGTTTAGGGTAAAATTTGCTACTTTTTCACACTTAAAATCAAGCTCTTTTAAGTGATCAAGCAGCGTTTTTTCTAAAATATTAGAAGCGTTTATAACCTCATCTGAGAGGCTAAAATTTGATGATTCTATACGGCTAGGCACGATACCTAAAATTTTAGTCGTAGGCCTATCGCCTGCAAGCTCCATTAGATGAAGGGTCTGGAGCATCTCTATCTCGTGAGCCGAGCCGTCCCAGCTGATAAAATTTGGTACATTTAGAAAATCAAAAAAATAAACATCGCCCACGCTTGCGCCATTTGCACTAATGCAATCAACGACGATAAGATAGTCAAATTCGCTTATGATGTGAGTTAGAGCGAGGGCTAAAGTGCCCCCATCCATTAGAGTAAGCTCGTTTTTAGAACTTGTAAATTTATAGTTTTTAGCCATCAAATTTACAAAATGAACACCTATGCCCTCATCGGCAAACATCACGTTGCCAATGCCAAGAACCAGCACTCTCATTAGTGTTCTTTTACAAATTTATAGCCACTAACGATGGCATCCATCGCTCCATTTTTGCCTTTAACAGCGTTAAATACTGCCATATAAACATGAATCGGCACAAATATCATAATGACCCACATACAAATTCTATGTATCGTTCTGACATTTGCTAGTCCGCCCATAAGCTCTTCAAAAAACCTAGCTGGCTCATAAAGCGCTCCGCCAAGTCCCTCATGATAAACATGAACATAAAGCACAAGACCGCTTAGGCAAATAAGAGTCAAAACAAGATAAAAGAAGAAGTATGAGGCAAACTGCAAAGGATTATAAACGCCCCTTAAATGCGGATGTGGCCCCATAAAAAGATAGTATTTGATCTGTGCGATCCAAATTTTTGGATTTAGAAAATCGACCACACTCATCCACTCTTTTTTACTATGTTTATCAAAGACAAATAGATAAAATTTAAAGATAAACGCCACTATTAGCACAAAGCCAGCGATCTGGTGAGCCATACGCCACTTTGCTTGCATAAAATTTGTAGGCTCGCTCGTGATCTCTGGACTCACAAAAACGTATGAGATATAGTAGCCACTCACAACTAAAAGTGTGATCGCTGCAAATCTAATCCAGTGTGTCAACCTAACACCGATGGAGAATTCGTATTCGCTGATTCTATCAGCATTTTTATGTGACATATTCTCTCCTTACAAATTTGGATTTATCTTATAAGTACTCAAATCATTTCCCTTTGTATCCATAACATGCACAGCGCATGCGATGCAAGGATCATAAGAGTGAATTTTTCGTATTATCTCAAGTGGCTTTGAAAGATCAGCGATCTTTAAACCAACTAAGCACGCTTCGTAGCTTCCCATTTGATTTTGTGCGTCTTTTGGAGAGGCGTTCCATGTGCTTGGCACGACTGCTTGCCAGTTTGTGATAACACCATCTTTTATGCGGCACCAGTGGCTAAGCGCACCTCTTGGAGCATTGCCTTGAAAATTTCCTTTGTACTCTTTTTTGTTATCGATTACATATTTTGCGCAGGTCTCTTGATCTGATTTTAAATTTTCTACCAAGGCATTAAATGCGTCCATTGTGTGCTCAGCAACCACTTTTGCCTCAAGCATACGAGTAGCGGTTCTACCTAGAGTTGAGAAAACTGCATTTAGTGGCAAGCCACTCTTTGCTAAAAATTTGTCAACTACTTTTTTAACTCTCTCATTGCCTCTAGCGTAGTTTATAACGATACTTGCTATTGGACCCACTTGCATAGGCATGCCATCATATCTTGGTGCTTTGATCCAGCTATATTTGCCTTTTGTATCAAAAAGCTTACTATGAGCTAGTTTGCCCTCGGCGTCTATGCTCTCGCCGTCAATAAGGCCTGTGTAGTTTGCCTCTGTCTCGCCATCATATGGATGAAGCGCTTTGTCGTTTTTATACCAAGACCTAGTAGCTTCTTCGGTGATTTTATTTTCATCGATATCATAAACCTTGTTAAGATCGCCATTTAAGATATAGCCACCTTTAAATAGATGATCATTTTTGCCAATCAAAAACTCATCGTAGCAGAGTAAATTTGCCACACCAACGTCGTTTAGAACGCTTGGCTCATTACCATAAGCTTTAGCTGCCATCAAGATATCTGGATAGTAAGCTCTATCAACAAATTCTTTGATCTCGGCAAATTTGCTCATATATTCGCCCATTCTAGATGGATCCATAAGGTCCATCACACAGGTCACACCGCCAACTGTTAGGCTTTGTGGATGTGGGTTTTTCGCGCCAAAGATAGCCATCATCTGAGCTGCTGTTCTTTGGATTCTAAGACACTCTAAGTAGTGAGAGAGGACAATTAAATTTTGCTCTGGCGTAAATTTATATGTGCTATGTCCCCAGTATGCGTTGGCAAATGGTCCAAGGTTGCCCTTTTTAACAAAGGTTTCAACCCTCTCTTTTACCTCTTTTAGCTTGTCAGCTCCAGTGGCGAATGGCAAGTCGGTGTATTTAAACGCCTCTTCGCTAGCTTTATGCACATCTGCGCTTAGTGCAGAGACGACGTCTGCCCAGTCCATGCCGTGAAGCTGATAAAAATGCACGATGTGATCGTGAAGATATAAAGCTGCGTTCATAAGCGTTCTAGTTAGCTCTGCATTTAGTGGAGGCTTGATGCCAAGAGCATTTTCAACTGCGATAATGCCTGCTCGGTAGTGTGAGTATGTACAAACGCCACAAATTCTTTGCATAAAAAAGCCAGCATCTCTTGGATCTCTACCTTTTACGATCTGTTCTAAGCCACGCCAAAGAGTTGAGCCAGAATACGCCTCTTTTACGACATTATTTTCATCTACAACAACTTCTATTCTTAAGTGTCCCTCGATACGTGTTATAGGGTCTATTACTATTCTTTTTTCACTCATTTTTTCGCCTTATTCTTTATCTTTACTCATAGAAGCTATAACAGCGTGAGCTGCTATACCAATGCCTGTAAGAGCTAAAATTCCAATGCCGACTTTGTCGCTAACATTATCAGCTCCAAGACCTAAAACAGTATCAAAGAGTCTATCTGCCATAGGCTCTTCAAATGGTCCCATCGTATCCCAGAAGTCTGGCTCTGAGCAGCCTATACAGCCGTGACCTGCTTGAACTGGCCATGATGTGTGCTGGTTAAATCTCTCGCGTGAACAGTTATTAAATGTATATGGACCTTTGCAACCTACTTTATATAAACAGTAGCCATTTTTTGCGCCTTCATCGCCGAAGTTTTGGACAAATTCGCCAGCGTCAAAGTGACCACGTCTTTCGCAAAGATCGTGAATTCTTAAACCATAAGCCCATTTTGGTCTATTGTAAACATCAAGTGCTGGAAGTGTGCCAAAAAGCAAGAAGTGAAGCACGTTACCAACGATATTTTTCTCACTTGGTGGACAGCCCGCAACATTAATAACTGGCTTATCAGTTACCTTTGAAAGTCCCACTGAATTTGATGGATTTGGCCTTGCAGCTTGAATGCCACCAAAGCTAGAACAGGTGCCGATCGCAAAGATAGCAGCTGCGTCTTTTGAAGCATTTACAGCATGAGTTTTACCTGTTGTGCCATGAGGTCCAACTGTTAGGAAATTTTCAGTCGCACCAGTTGGGATACCGCCCTCAACTAATAGGATATATCTACCTTTGTATTTTTCGATCGCACTCTCTAAATTTTCTTCAGCCTGCCAACCAGAAGCTGCCATGATAGTTTCGTGGTATTCAAGGCTTATGTAGTCAAATATAAGACTATCTATACTTGGAGCATCAGTTCTTAGTAAGCTCTCGCTACAGCCTGTGCATTCTGCCATATGAAGCCATATCACAGGAAGCCTATCGCTAAGCTCAGCAGCACGAGCAACCATCGGTGTCATCGCACTTGGTAGAGCCATAAAAGCTGTCATCGCACCAGCCCACTTCATAAAATCACGCCTCGTAAAGCCTTTCTCTTTTAAAAGCTGCGCAATACTCGAGTTGCTTTTCATCTTAGGTAACGCACTAAGCTCACTTAAGCGTCTATCTATCTTTTGACGCAAGTCATTATTCATATCCTGTCTCTTATACCTATCTTACGCTGCCGACGACTCCTTCCGTTTAGAGTCATGTCGCTGCTCGCTCATTCAAAAAAACATGATACACATTACTAATGTACTTGCCATGATACTATATTCATACCAACTATATCTA